>NZ_CP031946.1:655000-1310000 GCF_003443535.1 Ruegeria sp. AD91A
TTGCTGTAAACTTGTGGTAAGATTCGTAACTGTATGATTTATAATGTTAAATGGTCGCGTATTCGATGAGATCTGTTGCGAATTTGCAATGTTTGCGAGGGAGTGAATGCGGACCACTGGAACGCTCGCAGTTAGTAAACAATTGGACATTACCTGAACCCCGAACCTTTCATGGTGAGTGAAATGAACCTTAACATTAAACCGATATCAGTAGCCGCTGTTCTGACTGCGACGACCGCCATCCCGGCTGTGGCGGAAATGAAGTACGAAAACAATAGCGGCGGATATGTACTGCTGTATGGACAGCTGCACCCCGCCTTGATCTCGGTGGATGACGGACAGGATACCGAGACCCGAGTTCTCGACAACGATCTGTCGAACAGCCGTGTCGGCCTGCGTCTTGTGCAGCCATATGGAAGTAACGAGTTCCAATTTTGGTTTGAAACAGGCCTTGGCCTGCCGGGGTCGGCGTCGGCCGATCAATTCGGAACCAACGCAGATGGTTGGAATCGTGAAGACATTCGCCACGTGGATTTTTCGCTGAAAGGTGGCTACGGCAAGTTTTCGGCAGGTCAGGGCAGCATGGTCGCTGATGGAGCCGCAGAGGTTGATCTGTCATATGTCGGAACCGCGCTGTATTCGTTTACCAACGATGAAAATGCAGGGTTCTTCTATCGCGACACGACCGGTTTTCTGAGCGGTATTACGGTTGGCGACAGCTCAAGCAACTTTGACGGCGCGCGCCGTGGACGGGTGCGGTATGATACCCCAGCCATCAACGGGTTTTCGGCCGGTTTTGCTTATGGTCAGAACATTTTGTCCAGCAGCGATGATGACGATTATTACGACGTCGGCCTGTTCTATGAAAACACCTTTGCTGGCGGTGTGGAATTCGCGGCAGCCGTTGCCTATTCGGTGCGCGAACGCGATGACAATTCGGGCGACCGCAAAGACACCATTGGTTCGGCGTCTGTTCTGCTGCCCAGCGGTTTGGGCTTTACGGTTGCAGGCGGTACGCGCGACGATGACCAGGCCGGTGCTACGGATCCGAACTATTGGTATGGTAAGATCTCGTACGAAGGCAACTGGGTGTCCTGGGGCAAGACCGGCGTCGGCATCGACTATTATGATGGCTCGGATTTCGAGAGCAACGGCTCGGATACCAAAGCCTGGGGTATCGCGGTCGTGCAGAAGGTCGAGGCGTTCAATACGGATGTTTACCTGAAATACCGCAACCACGATTTCGATGACGGCACATCCTTTGACAACAACGAAGCATGGGTTCTGGGCGCACGCTGGAAGTTCTGATCGTCTGACTGATCCAAGCGCGAACGCCCTGGTTTCCGGGGCGTTCTTTTTTGCGGTTTTGGTGATCAAATACCACTGGATTCAGCCTTTGCCCCTTGCGCGTGGGCGGCTGGGCAAATAGAAGGCGTCAAATTTGCCCGGCGCGCCCTTTTTGCGCGCCCCGAATCCTATGGGGACTACCATAATGCAGGTTACCGAGACGCTGAACGAAGGTCTGAAACGTGGCTACAACATCGTTGTGTCCGCAGCCGAGCTGGACGAGAAGGTCAACGAAAAGCTGACTGAAGCGCAGCCGGAAATCGAAATGAAAGGTTTCCGCAAAGGTAAAGTGCCAATGGCGCTGCTGAAAAAGCAGTTTGGCCAACGCCTTTTGGGCGAGGCGATGCAGGAAACCATCGATGGCGCCATGAACAAGCATTTCGAAGACAGCGGTGACCGCCCCGCGCTGCAGCCCGAGGTCAAGATGACCAATGAGGACTGGAAAGAAGGCGATGACGTTGAAGTCGCCATGTCCTATGAGGCGCTGCCAGCGATCCCGGAAGTCGACCTTAAATCGGTGAAGCTGGAAAAACTGATCGTCAAAGCTGATGATGCGGGCGTCGAAGAAGCGCTGAACAACCTGGCCGAAACCGCTCAGGACTTCAAAGCGCGCCGCAAGGGGTCGAAGGCCAAGGACGGAGACCAGATCGTGTTCGATTTCGTCGGTAAGGTTGATGGCGAAGAATTCGAAGGTGGTTCGGCAGAAGATTACCCGTTGGTTCTGGGCTCGAACAGCTTCATCCCGGGCTTCGAAGAGCAGCTGGTTGGTGTGAAAGCCGAGGAAGTAAAAGACGTCAACGTCACGTTCCCTGAGGAATACGGTGCCGAGCATCTGGCCGGCAAAGACGCTGTTTTCACCTGCACCATCAAGGAAGTTAAAGAACCGGTTGCAGCGGAAGTGAACGACGAACTGGCTAAGAAATTTGGCGCCGAAGACCTGGAAGCCCTGAAAGGCCAGATCGCAGAACGTCTGGAAGCCGAATATGCCGGCGCGTCGCGCGCTGTGATGAAGCGTGCTCTGCTGGACGTATTGGATGAGAAAGTCTCGTTCGATCTGCCGCCGTCGCTGGTTGAAGCCGAAGCAAAGCAGATTGCGCATCAGCTGTGGCACGAAGAAAATCCTGAAGTCGAAGGCCACGACCACGATCCGATCGAGCCCACGGACGAGCACATTAAGCTGGCCGAGCGCCGCGTGCGTCTGGGCCTGTTGTTGGCTGAACTGGGCCAGAAGGCCGAGGTTGAAGTTACTGACGCCGAGATGACACAGGCGATCATGAACCAGGCGCGCCAGTACCCGGGTCAGGAACGTCAGTTCTTTGAGTTCGTGCAGCAGAACGCGCAGATGCAACAGCAACTGCGAGCGCCGATCTTTGAAGACAAGGTTGTCGATTACGTGTTGGAACTGGCTCAGGTCACTGACAAGGAAGTCAGCAAGGACGACCTGCAGAAAGCTGTTGAGGCACTGGAAGAGGAATAATCCTCTTCCTTCCCTTCATCAGGAGAAGGGACAAAAAAACGGAGCCGCCTGAAATCAGACGGCTCCGCATGGGTGGCTTTTGTATCTATGAGGTGAGGGGGTCAGGCCTCATGAGCAAAAGCACGGGGGGTTTCTAAAAGAGCGGTTCTTTGCTCTGGCGTGAAAGTATCCGTGAGCGCTTCGATCAGCTTAAGGACGTCCTGCCGTTCAGCTTCCGTTTTTGCAGCGCTCATCTGTTCCACAAAGTATTTCTCGAGGTCGGTAAGTGGTTTGTGATCCTGGTTCGCCGGGTTTTGTTCTGCGGCTTTCTTCGCGGCAAACAGATCCAACGCCTCTTCTTCGTCCATAAAGACATCGTTGTGAATGCCCGCAAACTCACGCAGGCCGGCGATGCGTTCTTCCGTGCAGTCCAGCAGAGCGGCCAAGGCATGAACTTTGCCCATTGGCACTGTTTTGCCGACATAGTCGTATGGAGCGCAGTTCGAACGCTTCAGCACCCGATCCATGACCGGATCGATCACGGTGATGATGTCCTGAATACCTGCATTCTTTGCATATTCCAAAGATCCTATCATCAACTCGCACGTTGCGTATGAGACCGAGTTCTTTTCTTTGCCACGAGTGAGACGTTGCGTGTCTACGCAGAAGCGGGTCGATTCCCACATGGTTGCGCTGCGAAGTGGTGCTTCGCCACAAAGAATCGACGAAAAGACATCCGACAACATGTGAGGTCCGGTGGTCTGGAGGGCACGCACGGCTGCGACGACATTCCCCTCGTCGTCGAGTCCGATTACATATGCCGGGTCCAGGTGATCGAACTCGTCGATTTCTTTTCCGTCTTGAATGTTAACGTCCCATCCTAGACGTCCCCCAAAAACACGTGCTCTCAACTCGAACATTTCGTCAAGAACTTCGCTGAACAAATGTCTGTTCAGGCCATCTACCACGATGATCATTTCTTCCCCCTTCGAGTGGTTGTTCGGTAACCTTGAAGTTACCGGACTCGGGGAGTTTTTCTATTGGGGGTTTCCCGTATTTTGGCGAAATTTGGCGTTTTTTTTGTTTAACTTGGGGTAATAAGCCCAATTGCAATCGCCCGGCCAACGGCCTGAGGGGTGGTCAGCGCACTAAGCTTTTCTCGGCTGGAACGCAAGTGCACTTCTACGGTTCGGTGCGAAATAGACAAAATATCGCCGATGTCCTGTTGCGATTTCCCTGCCGCGACCCACTGCAAAATCTCTGTTTCACGTCTGGAGAGCGTTGGATGATACAGCGCGCTGGTCAATTCGTCCGACGAAACGACGTTGTCATGGATGTGCACCGCCATGGACTGCAAGTCACTGATGACATGCGTGTATAGCTTGCGCCATTCCTCTTTGCTGCAGTTGCGCGTTGCGCTCAACAGGCCGATATCCCCGTAGGGACCGCGCACGGGTATTGTAACGCCTTGGTTGGGCAGTCCAAAATCATGGGCATCCCGGAATACACGTTGGAAGTCAGGGCTGCGCTCCAAGCGGCTCCAATCCACTGGCGCAATGCTGCGGCGGGCCATATGGATGGTCGGGTCGATCATGATCAGACCCTGGTTTGTGTAGTGCTCATTCCAGGCATCGTCATACGTCACAAAGCCGGCCACCGTGCCAGCAGCAGGGTTCATGCCAGCATAAGCGGCATGATCCATGTCATGCTTCTCACAGATTTGCCTTAGAAATTCGGTGTAACGAACCTCGGAATCCGGCAGTGTGCTCAGATCGACAATTTCCATGTGGTGCCTACTAGCTGCGGCCCATCTTACAGCTCGATGGTGTCGTCGAGCATGCATATAACACAGAGTGGAACCCGTTTACCTCACCGAGTCAGAACACCACACTTTCCTAAACATGACAAGGCGAGGTACTAATTGTCTGCGCATTTCAAAATATTGAGACATTCAATAGAACATTTTTGTCACTATTCGGTAAAAAGTGCTAAAATCACGCGGCTTTCTGACGCCAATCACCGTCAGTTGGCGGATTTCAGTCCAGTTTCCACCAACAACCCGCGCGCTTTGGCCTCGGGGTAAAACCCTTTGGCATAGAGAAATATGGCCCGATCCTGATTGCCATCAGACAGAAGCCAGGCGCCGCGAAGGTATTTCCCGGCAAACTCGAGGTTGGTGTCCGCGTCCAACAGGCCTTTGGCGTTTCCGGTGTATCCCATAGAGCGCGCGGTAGCCGGAAGGATCTGTAGCAGGCCGTAATAGGGGCGGTTGACGGCCCAGGGGCGATGTGTGCTTTCGCGAATAGCCAGCTTGTGAACAAGCTCTCGCGGAAGCTGGTAGTGGTCTGCCCATTTGTTGATCGACGCGCGAAGTTCCGGCGTTTCGTTTGGATAAAGCGGAGGGTTGAATAGCGGTGTTTCTGCCTTGGATACTACTCCTGCACTGCAAGCAGCCATCGGTGCTGTCAATAAGAGTGCCAAGAAATTGCGACGGGTGAACGAGGACATTTTTTCTCCGGACTTCGAGTGGCAATGATATGGCCTGAGTATTTTGCTGCAAGATTGTGGATGGAGTTGGGCTGAAATTTGCTGGTTTGGCTCGGAAACACAAAAAAGGCCGCGCTGAAGCACGGCCTTAATAGTATTCGAAGCGTCGCCGGATCAGGCTTTGGCTTCGTCTTCCTCAGCAGGGGCTGCTTCCGAAGCCAGCTCTTCGTCCTCGGACGCGGCCGAGCCGATGTCGTCAAACAGTTCAGCAATCTCGAATTCAGCGGCTGCTTCTTCTTCTGCGGCCAGTTCCTGGATCGATTTGCCCGAGGCTTGCAGTTCGGCTTCTTCTTCCGAACGCGCCACGTTCATTTTGATTTCGACTTCGACTTCGGGGTGCAGCTTGACTGCAACAGAGTGCAGGCCCAGCTCCTTGATCGGATTGATCAGGATAACCTGCTTTTTGTCGACGGTGAATCCGGCTTCGGTTGCAGCGTCTGCGGCGTCACGCGGGGTGACCGAGCCGTACAGAGCACCTGCATCTGATGCAGAGCGAATCACGACGAATTGCTGTCCGTCCAGCTTTTCAGCCAGTGCTTCAGCTTCTTTCTTGGTTTCCAGGTTGCGTGCTTCCAACTGCGCTTTCTGGGCTTCGAACGACGCGATGTTGGCGTCCGATGCGCTCAGGGCTTTGCCCTGGGGCAGCAGGAAGTTTCGGGCGTAGCCGGACTTTACGTCAACGACGTCGCCCATCTGACCCAGTTTCGCAACGCGTTCGAGAAGGATAACTTGCATGTCAATCTCTCCTTACTTCACGGCGTAGGGCAGCAGGGCGAGGAAGCGGGCGCGCTTGATAGCACGGGCCAGCTCACGCTGCTTTTTCGCCGAAACGGCGGTGATGCGGGATGGAACGATCTTGCCACGCTCAGAGATGTAGCGCTGCAGCAGACGGGTGTCTTTGTAATCGATCTTCGGCGCGTTCTCACCCGAGAACGGGCAGACCTTGCGGCGGCGGAAAAATGGTTTTGCGGCCATGGTTTAGTGTCCTTTTCTCAGGCGTTGATCAACGACGCTCGCGGCGGTCGCCACGCTCGTCACGCTTCTGCATCTGAACCGACGGGCCATCGGTGTGGCCATCGACCTTGATGGTCAGAACGCGCATGACATCGTCATGCAGACGCATCAGGCGTTCCATTTCCTGAACCGCACCCGAGGGGGAATCGGTTTTCAGAAAGGCATAGTGGCCCTTGCGGTTCTTGTTGATCTTGTAGGCCATCGTCTTGACGCCCCAATACTCGCTGTCGACAAGCTTGCCGCCGTTGTCAGCCAGAACGGTGCCGAAATGTTCGACGAGGCTTTCCGCCTGCGCGTTGGACAGATCCTGACGCGCGATCATTACATGCTCATACAGTGGCATGTGCACTCCTGTTTATATCAAGGCGCATTTCATAGGCGGGGCCATCCGGTCCTTCGCGACCCTGCCACGAGAGGCTGCGCGATTCATTTGATTGCGAAGGATGGCCCCGTATACACGTTTGAACTACAGGAGCAAGCCCTGCCACATGTGCCTTTGAGACGCCGCCCATTTTCCTTTGGGCCGCCCAATTGCTGACGCTTTTCGGCTCAAAGTTGTTTTGCATACCGGACGTTACCCGGAACGAAACTGAAATTCGACAGTAACCTGATAAAGGGTGAAGTGTTATGACCGCGACAAATACAAACACATACCGGGAAGAAGCGGCAAGCTCGCGCTTTGAGCATTCGGTGCCGGTAATGATCGCCTTTGCGCCAAACTGGAAGGCCCGTTTGATCCTGGCGCGGTTGGTAGGAGCGTTCCTGATCTTTTCGGCGTTTTCGATGTGGCTCATGCCGGGTTCGATCGTTGGCGCAGATGTCTGGCCGATCAAGATGGTGGCCTCGATGCTGTTTCTGATCGTCGGTGTCAGTTTGCTGACGATTGAAGTCCTTGATCAGCGCCCGGATGCCTATTTTGATCCGATACGTCGTGAAGTCCGTGTTCTGCAAAAGAACGAGGACGGGCGTCCGCAGACGGTGTTGCGCCGCAGCTATGAGTCGCTGGGTGGCGCACGTTTTGAAGAAAACGAAGTTCACCTGTTTGATGTGGACGGAAGCCTTTTGATGAAGCTGCCCCTTGAATCGGCGGATGTCAGCCGAGCGCTGAAGGGACAGCTGAGCAAGAGCGTAACAATTTTCGGCTGAATTTTATTCTGTTCAAAAAGGAACAGATGCTGTGACTCGAAAAAGGTTGTGTGCCGCCGATAGGCGGCACATTTTGTTTGTAAGCAACCCAGACGGTTTGCATTCACAAAAACGCGGAGATTGTTATGAAATCCACCCTTCTTGCTGCTGCACTGGCCGTGTCGGCGACCACGGCATTCGCCAGCGCCGAGAAATACGTGTTGGACTCGAGCCACAGTCAGGTTGTCTTCAGCTATGACCACTTGGGCTTTTCAACCACAACCGGCATGTTCTCGGGTTTTGAGGGCGAAATCATGTTTGATCAGGAAGATCCCGCCGCCTCCAGCGTAAGCGTATCCATGCCGGTACTGGAAATGTTCACTGGCTGGAAACCGCGTGAAGATCACTTCATGACCGAGGATTTCTTTGGTGCGGTTGAGGGCGATCTGATCACCTTTACCTCGACGGGTATCGAAGTGACGGGTGAAAACACTGCCAAGATCACCGGCGACCTCACCATGAACGGCGTGACCAAGTCCGTTGTTCTGGATGCCAAATTGAACAAGGTTGATACCCATCCAATGGCAAACAAGCCATGGGCCGGTTTCAACGCCACCACAACTCTGGTCCGTAGTGAGTTTGATTTGGGCCAGTTCGCACCGTTTGTCAGCGACGAAGTGCAGGTGCAGATCTCGGTCGAAGCGCAAAAAGCCGAATAATCGCAAGACAACGAACAATAAAACCGCCGGTGATAGGATCACCGGCGGTTTTTTTGCATTACTGTCCGCGAGACGCAGCGAGTTCTACGGTCACTGTTACGGTGAAGCCGAGCGAGTCTTCTGTGGGCTGTGATGTGCCTACGTCAAAATCCAACCGGTTCAGGTCAACCGAGCCAGCCATGGTCGCGGTGCCGTCCTGAAGGTCCAGCGAAAAGGGGAGTGTGATATCGATCGTCTTGTCACGGATTGTCAGCGGTCCGCGTGCTTCGTATCCGCTTTCGGTTCTGAAAAGGTCAGCTGTGAACTGGGCCGTCGGAAACTGGGCGTTGTCGAAGAAATCCGCCCCCATGGCCTGTTCAGTTACGGTTCCGAGGCTGAGAGATCCTATTGCAATCGTGACTTCGGCGGACCCGGCCGGGCCGGGGTCAGTGGGTTCGTCAAAAGCAATTGCGGCCGTCCAGTCGGAGAACGAGCCGGTGACAGGGCTGCCCAATTGCGAGATCGTAATGGTCAGGGTGCCGTTCTGAACCTGCCAGTCTGATTGCACCTCGGCCAGTTGGACATCGGCGTCATCATCGTCGGCCTCACGTGCAAACTCGCCAGAGACCCAGCCGCCGGTGAGGGCAAGCGCCCAAACGGCCACCGCGGCGACGGCGGGGACAAGGGAATGGTGCTGCCGTGGAGGCTCCGGTGCGTCAGACCCACCCGGCAACATCCTGCGTAACGTGCTGTCTTTGTCTATGACGTGATGCTTCAACGCTCCGGCAACATGCAGGACCAGCGCGCCGACGAGCGTCCACATGAACAGCCAATGCAGAACGCCTGTCACCTCGGCCACAATGGTTGATTTCGGTACAAAAGGCAGATTTTGGCCGAAGGGCCAGAGGATTGGAGCAAACCCTTCGGTTGCGGCGTGGTGCACCCAACCGGTGAGTGGCACAAGCACCAGTGACCCATAGAGAAGCCAGTGGACAGTTTCGGCGGCGAAAGCCTCGGGCTTGTTGTCGGCATTCAACAGGCCGGGCTTGGTTTGCGTGAAGGCCCATACTATCCGAGCCAAAGCAACGAAGAACACGGTGACGCCAACGGTTTTGTGCAATGAGAATATGCGCGCCGCGCGTGCGATTTCGGCCTCGCTTGGGGCTGTGGGGGCATGCAATACGGCGTAGGCCAGGTTGTCCGCGATCCAGCCGAGCGGCAGGGCCGTGAAGATCAGCAACGCGGTGAGCCAGTGAAACGTCTTTGCGACACTTCCGTAGCTTGAGAAGGAATTGGTCGAGGCCATGGGTGCAACGCTCCGGGATTCTGTGCTGCGCCCAAGTTAAGGTTATCGGAGGTCGGCACAAGTAAGCGCTTGTGCACAGCCAAGGTGCCAGAATGCAGAACACAGGCAGTGCTTGTGCCAGACGATCAGTCAGTTTACACCCCGCCGCAACCTGACATCATCCATGAGGTTGCAATGACACTCGCGTTCGTTTTTCCGGGGCAGGGCGCCCAGACCATCGGTATGGGCAAAGCACTGGCCGATGCCTATCCGGCGGCACAGGCCGTCTTCGATGAGGTGGACGAGGCACTGGGAGAAAAGCTGAGCAGCGTAATCTGGGAAGGCGACATCGCCGATTTGACGCTGACTCAGAATGCTCAGCCGGCTCTTATGGCAACATCCATGGCGGCGATGCGAGCGCTGGAAACCGAAGGTGTTTCGGTCAATAAGGCGACTTTTGTGGCGGGCCATTCTTTGGGCGAATACTCGGCTCTTGCAGCTGCAGGGGCTTTGTCGATCGCGGACACCGCGCGCCTGTTGCGCACCCGTGGTCAGGCGATGCAAAGTGCCGTACCCGTAGGCGAGGGTGCAATGGCGGCCATTCTTGGATTGGATCTGGAGGCGGTACGCGCCGTAGCAGAAGAAGCCGCGCAGGGAGAGGTCTGTCAGGCTGCCAATGACAACGATCCAACTCAGGTCGTTGTGTCCGGTTCCAAGGCTGCTGTCGAGCGTGCCGCCGAGATTGCCAAAGAGAAAGGCGCAAAACGTGCCGTTATGTTGCCTGTAAGTGCCCCATTTCACTGCGCGCTGATGCAGCCTGCGGCAGATGTCATGGCGGAAGCGCTTGCTGCCGTCGAAGTAAAGGTGCCCTCGGTACCTTTGGTGGCCAATGTACGCGCCCAAGCAGTCAGTGATCCGGATCTGATCCGCCAGTTGTTGGTTGAACAGGTGACGGGTTCGGTTCGCTGGCGTGAAAGCGTGCAGTTCATGGCGGCGCAAGGCGTGACTGAGACATGGGAAATCGGTGCTGGCAAAGCGCTGTCCGGCATGATCCGCAAGATCGATCGTGCCATTTCAGGCAAGGCTGTCGGCACCCCGGAAGATGTTCAAAAGGCCATTCAGGCCGAATCGTAAGCTCAAAACGCGTCGTGGCCGGCGCACCAAGAGGAAAACCGAATGTTTGATTTGAAAGGTAAGAATGCGCTGATCACTGGTGCTTCGGGCGGCATCGGAGGCGATATTGCACGCGCGTTGCATGGTGCTGGCGCAGCGGTTGGATTGTCCGGTACACGGGTCGAACCTCTGCAGGCTCTGGCAGACGAACTGGGCGAACGCGCGCATGTGTTGCCGTGCAATCTGAGCGATCCGGAAGCCGTTGAGGCGTTGCCAAAGCAAGCGATCGAAGCAATGGGATCGGTGGACATCCTTGTGAACAACGCTGGTATCACGCGCGATAACCTGTTCATGCGCATGTCCGATGAGGAATGGCAGAGCGTGATAGACGTGAACATGACCTCGACGATGAAACTGTGCAAAGGTGTGATCCGGGGCATGATGAAGTCACGCTGGGGTCGGATCGTGAATGTCTCGTCCGTGGTGGCCGTAATCGGTAATCCGGGTCAGGCGAACTATGCGGCGTCAAAAGCCGGAATGATTGGTTTTTCCAAGGCCTTGGCGCACGAAGTTGCAACCCGCGGAATTACGGTTAACGCCGTGGCGCCGGGTTTTATCACGACGGCAATGACCGAGAAGCTGACCGAGGAACAGAAAAAGGGTCTGCTGTTGAAGGTTCCGGCGGGTCGCATGGGTGATCCCGAAGAAATTGCGGCGGCGGTTCTGTATCTTGCCAGCCCAGAAGCCGGCTATGTTACTGGAAGCACCTTGCATGTGAACGGCGGTATGGCCATGTTGTGATCGCCACAGGGGCGGCGCGAAAGCGTTTGCCTCTAGCGTCGACTATGCTATAGGCGGCGCATCTATGCGGGGCCGGTTGTTCAGGTCGGCCTTCGACTTCCCGGTTCGCCGGGACCCAAACCGCCCGAAACGGGCAAATCAAAGCCAACCCGTGCGGGCAAGGGCAGAATCGGGCAGACCGCCCTGTAAAGGAATGAGGAATAGACATGAGCGACGTCGCAGATCGCGTTAAGAAGATCGTTGTTGAGCACCTGGGTGTTGAAGAAGATAAAGTCGCGGAAAACGCGTCCTTCATCGATGATCTGGGCGCAGACAGCCTGGACACCGTTGAACTGGTCATGGCCTTCGAAGAAGAGTTCGGCATCGAAATCCCCGATGATGCAGCCGAAACCATCCAGACCTTCGGCGACGCGGTCAAGTTCATCAGCGAAGCGTCCTAAGCGTTTCCTTCTGATTAAAAGCGGCGCTTCCGGGCAACGGAGGCGCCGTTTTTTTGTGCCCGCTCAAAATTCATGCTTGCGCGTTTATATTCGGATACGCACTGTTTCCATTGAGGCAAAATTCAAAGTGGACAGGGCATGATAAGATCCACTCCCATGATAAATACCGCGCGTTTGACACTGTGTGCCATGCGCCCGGAGGACTTTGACCGGTTCGCCGAGATCTGGCGGGACCCGTGCGTTGTCCAGCACATCGGCGGCTCACCCCGTTCACGTGGCGAGGCGTGGGATTCATTTTTGCGCAACGCCGGACATTGGCAGATGGCCGGGTTTGGTCAATGGGGTGTGCTTCAGCAGTCGAATCGAAAGCTGATTGGACAGGCCGGTTTCTTTTACGGAAACCGTCGGATGGGAGAGGATTTCGACGGCTTTCCCGAGGCAGGCTGGGTTCTGGCCCCTGAGGTACAGGGGCAGGGCTTGGGATATGAGGCGGCGAAGGCTGCTCATGACTGGTTTGACCGGGTGATTCCCGGGCCTTTGGTCGCGATGGTGAACGCGTCGAATTCCTCGTCGCAGAAGCTTGCCAAAAAGCTGGGCTATGTATTGATGCGTGAAGGGGTGTATAATGAAACCCCGGTGCACTTGTTAAGGCGCAACGGCCCACCTGCGTTCGCGTAAATCCGCCACTTCAACAGTATGCCGCAAAATGGCCAAACTGTGCCGATCCCGGTAATATTGGGAGGGCGTTCCAAGTGTATGCTGCCGAGGATTTTCAGAGCGATTGAGCGGAGGACCGAGCTCATGAGGATATACCCCACTATGGAACTGCAGAACGGCCGGTGTGTCACGTTGGACAAAGGTCGTTTGGACAACTCTATGATTTGGCATGTAAACCCGGTTGAGACAGCGCGAAGCTGGGCCGAGGCGGGTGCCGAATGGATGCACCTGACCGATTTCGACGCGATTGAGGGCAAAGATACCAACGTCGAATTGATTGAAGAGATTATCCGAGCGGCCGAAATTCCGGTTCAGTTGGCGGGTGGTATGCGGACACGTGAACAGGTGGAACGCTGGATCGACAAAGGGGTCGGTCGTGTCGTGATCGGCACGCTGGCAGCGCGCGAGCCGAATCTGGTCAAGGAACTGGCCAAGCTTTACCCGGATCAAATCGTGCTATCGGTTGATGTCTGGCAAGGTTTTGTGATGACGGATGGCTGGCGCAGCCAAAGCGCATTCACGCCCGAAGCGTTTATCGACGCGTTCGAAGATGCGCCGTTTGCCGCCATCGTAGTGACGGATATCGACAGCGACATGGATGACGTCGAGGCTCAGCTTGGTTTGATCTCGGGGCTTGCCGGACATTCGCGCACTCCGGTGATCGCAAGCGGGGTTGTGCGCACTGCAGACGATATCTCGCGGCTGGCGTATATTCCCAATATCTCGGGTGCGATCGTAGGGCGTGCATTGTTTCACAAGACACTTGACCTGACGGATGCTCTGGAAATGGCAAAATCGGCACATGAGCCGGTGGCACAGTTCCAATAAACCGCTCCGCCCTTTCAGCAGGACGCGTGAAAGGGCGGGCACCTCTTCCAATCGTTGAAAACAGTATAGTTTCGGGTGATAGGCGGCGGGAAGCCTCCTTGAAGTCGCCGTTGCTCTTGCCCCCGCACCCCGGGCCGGGGTAAGAGCGGTTCTCATAACAGGAAGCAGGCAAGAGGCACTTCATGCGCAGAGTCGTTGTTACCGGTCTTGGATTGGTCACTCCTTTGGCCAGCGGGGTCGAGGAAACCTGGTCGCGGCTGTTGGACGGAGAGTCCGGCGCTGGTCCTATCACGCATTTTGATGCGGAAGGCAGTGGCGTCACCACGACCTACGCCTGTGAGGTGCCGCGCGGGGATGGTACCAACGGAACGTTCAATCCTGATGACTGGATGCCGCCGAAAGAGCAGCGCAAAATTGAAGACTTCATCCTGTATTCCATCGCGGCCGCAGAAATGGCCTGCAAGGATGCGAACTGGTTGCCCGAAGATGAAGAGGACCGCCTGCGAACAGGTGTTCTGATCGGTTCAGGCATCGGTGGTTTGGGCTCGATCGCCAACACCGCCAATCTGATCCGTGACAAGGGCCCGCGCCGGGTGTCGCCGTTCTTTATTCCAGGTGCTCTGATCAACCTGGCGTCAGGTCAGGTGTCGATCCGTCATGGCTTCAAGGGACCCAACCATTCGGTCGTGACGGCGTGTTCCACCGGTGCCCACGCTATCGGCGACGCCAGCCGTATCATCCGTGCAGGTGACGCAGACGTTATGGTCGCAGGTGGCGGCGAAGGCTGCATCTGCGAGATCGGCATCGCCGGGTTCAACGCTTGCAAGGCGTTGTCGACCAAATATGCCGATAACCCCAAGGCGGCCAGCCGCCCTTATGACGTGGACCGTGACGGGTTCGTCATGGGCGAAGGTGCAGGCATCGTCATTCTGGAAGACTATGAGCACGCCAAGGCCCGCGGTGCGAAGATTTACGCTGAGGTGCTGGGCTATGGTATGTCGGGTGACGCTTATCACATCACCGCGCCTTCAGAAGATGGCGACGGGGCTGAACGCTCGATGCGGGCGGCGCTGCGCAGTGCGGGGCTGGAGCCAAAAGATCTGGACTATATCAACGCGCATGGCACCTCGACCATGGCAGATACGATCGAGCTGGGCGCGGTTGAGCGTTTGCTGGGGGATCATGCCGGGAATGCGACCATGAGCTCGACCAAGTCGGCAACCGGTCACTTGCTGGGTGCTGCGGGCGCGATCGAGGCGATCTTCTCGATTTTGGCGATCCGTGATCAGGTAGCCCCGCCGACAATCAATCTGGACAATCCAGCAGTGGAGACCCCGATCGATTTGGCTCCGAACGCAAAACGTGAGCGTGAGATCAATGTGGCCCTGTCGAACTCGTTCGGGTTTGGCGGCACCAATGCCAGCGTGATCTTCGGAAAGGCCAGCTAAATGTGGCGGGCCATTGCTTCGAACGCGCTGACCATTCTGGTGGTCGGCCTGTTCATGATGGGCGGGCTAATCCTTTGGGGGCAGAGCCAGTACAAGGCCGAGGGCCCGCTTGAAACCGCAATCTGCCTTCAGGTCAGAAGCGGATCGAACATGACGCGTGTCAGTCAGCAGCTGGAAGAGCAGGGCGCCATCAGCAGTGCCACGATCTTTCGGATGGCGGCTGACTACACGGATCGGGCGCAGCAGTTGAAAGCCGGTAGCTTTCTGGTACGGGAAGGTGCGTCGATGGAGCAGATCATCGACGAGATCACCAGCAGCGGTGCCAGCACCTGTGGGTCTGAGATTGAGTATCGTATCGGTGTGACGCGCGCTCAGACCCGTGTTCGCGAGTTGAACCCTGCGACCTTGGATTTCGTCGAAATCGCGTCGTTTGATCCGTCGGGAGAAGAGGTGCCTGAGGCCTATAACGAGAAACGCAATGAGGCGGACACGCGTTACCGCGTATCACTGGCCGAAGGTGTGACCTCGTGGCAGGTGGTCGAGGCGTTGAAGGCATTTGACGCTTTGACAGGTGAGGTGAGCGAAATACCTGCTGAGGGTATGCTGGCGCCTGACAGTTACGATGTTGTGGCTGGTCAGGACCGTAACGTCATTCTGCAGGCGATGCAGGACAAGCAACAATTGCGGATCAACGCCGTTTGGGAAAGCCGCCAGGACGGGTTGCCGCTGGAAAGCCCCGAAGAAATGCTGATCCTTGCGTCGATCATCGAAAAGGAAACCGGAGTTCCGGAAGAGCGCGGGAAAGTGGCCAGCGTTTTTGTGAACCGGCTGAAACAGGGGATGCGGCTGCAGACGGACCCGACCGTCATCTATGGCGTTACCAAGGGGCAAGGCACGTTGGGCCGCGGGCTGCGTCGCAGCGAGCTGAACAGGCCAACGCCATGGAACACCTACCAGATCGACGGCTTGCCGCCGACGCCGATTGCCAATCCGGGCTTGGCCAGCCTTGAAGCTGCTGTTGCGCCGGATGACACGGACTTCGTGTTCTTCGTTGCCGATGGTACGGGCGGCCATGCGTTTGCCGAGACTTTGCAGGAACACAATCGCAATGTCGCCAAATGGCGCGAGATTGAAGCAGAGCGGAATTCGGGGAATTAACCGGAACGAAATCTGGTTTCGTTCTTAGTGTTACGCCAACGCCGGCTTGTGACCCGGCGTTGGCCTTTTATTGTGCAGGCCGACCTTACGCCGCAGGGCGTTTGCCGCGTGGGCGACGCCGTTTGTTTGCTGCGGGTTTTCCTTCCCCGTTGGCGGGTTTGGGTTTGAACCCCCGGCGGCGGTTGCTCGGGCGGCGCGCCGGTTTTTCAGGTTGCACAGCTTCTGGCATCGAGCCACTGGCAACTGGGATCTCGATCTTCATCAGCTTTTGGATCTGACGCAGCAGATCAACTTCTTCCGGGGAGCAGAAGGCGATGGCTTCGCCCTCGCGCCCAGCTCGGGCGGTGCGCCCGATACGGTGGACGTAGTTGTCAGGCACCTCGGGCAGGTCAAAGTTGATCACGTAGGCGACGCCCGGGATGTCGATGCCTCGGGCCGCAACGTCGGTGGCCACCAGAATGTTGATTTCACCCGCGCGGAACGCCTTGATCGCGCGATCGCGCTGACCCTGGCTTTTGTTGCCGTGGATGGATGCGGCGTTATAGCCGTCAGCTACAAGGCCCTTCATCAGCCGTTCTGCACCATGTTTGGTGCGGGTAAAGACCAGTGTCAGGGCATCCACATCTTTCGACAGGATTTCACGCAGCTTGATTGGTTTTCCGGGTTTGGAAACGAAGTGCAAAGACTGCGTAATCTTGTCCGCCGCTTTGCCCGGAGGCGAGACCTGCACCCGCTGCGGGTTGGTCAGGTAGGCGCGGCTGAGTTCTTCCATCTGCTTCGGCATGGTGGCCGAAAACAGCATGGTTTGGCGTGGAGTGCCCAGTGCCGGCGCGATTTTGCGCAGTGCATGGATAAAGCCAAGGTCGAGCATCTGGTCAGCTTCGTCCAGCACCAGATGGCGTACCGCTCCGAGATTTACTGCACCACGTTCCATCAAGTCTATCAGGCGACCCGGTGTGGCGACCAGAATATCAGTGCCACGAGAGAGGATCATTATCTGTTTATTGATCGACTGGCCGCCTACAACGGTGGCCACGCGCAGCTTGGTGCCCTTCGTCAGGGTACGGAGGCTGTCGGCGATCTGGTTCACGAGTTCGCGGGTGGGCGCCAGGATCAGCGCCTTGGAGGTTTTCGGATCTGGCTTACCAGACTGGGCCAGAAGGTGATCGATCAGAGGCAGGCCAAAAGCCAGTGTCTTGCCGGTGCCGGTTTGAGCCAGTCCCAGAATGTCGTGACCATTCAGAGCAAGCGGAATCGCCTGGTTCTGGATCGGTGTGGGTTGAGTGAAATTGGCGCGTTTAAGTGCCTCGTTCAGTGCCGGGGCAAGGCCCAGCATATCAAAGTCGAACAAATAACTATCCTTTACAGCCCGAGGCGTTGGCCCGCGGACAGGTCATGAAGGGTCGCTCGTGGGCGACCGGCAGGGGTTGTGCGAGACCTCGGAACGAGCAGGTGCATCCTGCGCCATCCGGCCGTCGCGTCAAGAACCCTGCGTGATGGGGAACTGGAATGATAAACTGGCGCTGTGGGGCGGACCAGGTCCGCTCGGGCTCACGCTTCAGCGCAGTGATGGTAGGCACATGAGGGTTCGGTGGTGGAATGTCAAGCGCGGTTAAAAATTCGGGTGATCTTCCGGGTTGAAAAAGGCACTGTTCAAGGCGGCAGGCAGTAGGTGATCACAGTGGCAAGCCAACTGCTCTGCTGATCTCTTTTCCAGCATTCACGGCCTGATAGGTTGGAAATGGCATCCTCTCGGCAGTGTCAATGTTGCGCTGGATCCAGTTTCGTTCTTCCAGCTGGTGAAGGGATGAGGACAGCGCCCGATCTGTAATGATCGTGAGGCCCGATTTGATTGCCGAGAAACGATGAGGGGTGCCTGCCAGCGCCAGAACTGGCACAGTCCATGTTTTTCGTAGAAGTCTGGTTTCATCCTCAGTTCGGGCGGTTGTAATTATCTTGCTGGCGACTGACGCGGCTTCGATTCCGGTTGGAGTCAGTCGAAATTCTGAACGTAGAGGATGCCCGTGACCGGGATTTCTTTCGATCATTCCTAGTTCAATAAGATGAGCAAGGCTGGTTGCAAAGGCCGTTCGGCTTGCGTTGGTTGCGGCCAAAAGCGGGGCTTGTCGGCCCGGAACTTTGGCGTGCAGCAGGGCAAGAATGTTCAGTGACCAAGCCCGAGATGTCAGCTTGACAAGTGTATTGATGTCCATAAAGTATAGTAGCTATATTTTTGAAAAAAAGGAAGCCTTATGCCTCTCGTTTCATTGAAAAACACTATAACACTTGCGATGTCCGTGCAGGATCGACATGCCAGCGCAGATTGGTATGCCGTCAATCTCGGGTTTGAGCTTATCCACCACATTGATGAAGCGGGATGGAGCGAAATGCGGACGAATGTCGACGGAGTCACTTTGGGGCTGGGCGAACAGGCCGAAGCCTCTCCGGGGAATTGCGTGCCTGTCTTCGAAGTCGCGGATATCGTGGATGCGCGCAGAAAGTTGGAGGCGGCTGGAGTGGAATTTGACGGTGAAACGGAAACGATTGAGGGGATGGTCAGCACGGCCACGTTCTATGATCCGGACAGGAATGCGCTGATGTTGGCGCAGGATTTGACAGGCCAGGGCTGAGAGCATCTGGTAAAGGAATACTCAACACAGCGGTCGCCCTGCGTTGCGCTAGTGTTGCGTAACTTATTGACATTAAGTACGTAATTCCGTACTAGTTATGTCATGCTAGAAGAGGCGGGCGACGGCCCCGGGGCGACCCGGTGGCCGTTTTTCGCTTCTCTCGTGCGGAGAAAACTCACGCATGAGGTCACAGGCAAACATGACTTTGATTACCCCGGAAGAGCGGATTTCCCAGACGGCTGACTTGTTGCAGTCGCTTGAGAGGTCCATTCGAGATCTGCGGCAAGCAGCGGAAGAACTGCGCAAACAGATCGGAGCCGGGGAGGATGCAGATCTTGCTGGTTCAGCCAAGCAACTCGGGCAGTTAGAGGGGCTGATCCGAAGTTGTCAGAAAGTGGAGACAAGCTTTGTCGAACAACATCACAGACAAGCCGGAATTGCCCAAGGAGGGTACGCGCTCGATCTTGACCGAGCTCGGTTTGAAGTCGGGTGCAGGTTGGCTCGCCTCCGCGCCTGTTGCGGTGCAGAACAGATTTCTAAGTGAGATCGGGGAGGGGGGGCTGTGCGCCCTCCCTTTCCTGTTCGAGTTCTGGGCACTGCCGCATCAGTTGCCGCCCGAAGGCGACTGGCGGTCCTGGGTTATCATGGGTGGGCGCGGTGCTGGTAAGACGCGGGCCGGGTCCGAATGGGTGCGACAGGTGGTTGAGGGGGCTTTGCCGCTGGATCGCGGCGAGGCGTGTCGAGTGGCCTTGGTCGGTGAGACCTTTGATCAGGTGCGCGATGTGATGATCTTTGGCGATAGCGGGATATTGCAATGCTCACCGCCGGATCGTCGGCCCACGTGGAAGGCATCCGAGCGCAAGCTTATCTGGCCCAACGGGGCCGAGGCGCAGGCGTTTTCGGCGCATGACCCTGAGGGGCTGCGCGGGCCGCAGTTCGATGCGGCCTGGGTGGATGAACTGGCCAAATGGAAGAAGGCGGGCGAGACCTGGGATATGTTGCAATTTGCCCTGCGGCTGGGGGATCGGCCGCGGGTCTGTGTGACGACCACGCCGCGGAATGTGAAGGTTCTGAAGGCGTTGCTGGCGTCCCCGTCCACCGTGACGACCCATGCGCCGACAGAGGCGAACCGGGCCAATCTGGCGGAGTCGTTTCTGGCCGAGGTCCGTGCGCGCTATGCGGGCACGCGGCTGGGGCGGCAGGAACTGGACGGGGTGTTGCTGTCGGATGCCGAGGGGGCGCTGTGGACGGGCTCGATGCTGGAGGCGGCGCGGGTCGACCGGGTGCCCGATCTGGACCGTATTGTGGTGGCGCTGGACCCGGCAGTGACGGCAGGATCAGATGCGGATGCCTGCGGGATCGTGGTGGTCGGGGCGCAACTGCAGGGGCCACCCGAGGAGTGGCGGGCGTTCGTGCTGGCTGACCGGACGGTGCAGGGCGTTGGCCCGGCGGGCTGGGCGCAGGCGGCGATTGACGCGATGGATGAGCTCGGGGCCGAGCGGCTGGTGGCCGAGGTCAATCAGGGCGGGCAATTGGTTGAGGAGGTCGTGCGGCAGGTGGACCCTCTGGTCCCGTTCCGGGCGGTGCGTGCGTCGCGTGGCAAGGTCGCGCGGGCGGAGCCGGTGGCAGCGTTGTACGAACAGGGGCGGGTGTCGCATGTCGCCGGGCTGCACGCGCTGGAGGAGCAGATGTGCCAGATGACGGCGCGCGGGTTCGAGGGGCAGGGCTCGCCTGACCGGGTCGACGCGCTGGTCTGGGCGCTGCATGAGTTGGTTGTGGGGCCTGCGGGGGCCTATCGGCGGCCTAGGGTGCGGGCTTTGTGAGGGACTTTTTTCTTCAGTTTCAGAAGTCAAACAACTGCTTTTGAGATTTGAGAAGCCTGTGATCGCACTATGCCCCGGTAAATGTACTGGAATTAGTTGGAGATTTTTACTCGTTTAACCCGTACATCTCGGGAAACCATTTCGTAGCGAAATGGGTATTGAGAATATACTCCGTGCTTAAAAAAGTACTTTTCAGGTTGAAATGCACCAGCACTCTTGGAGAATTCATAGCGCCCGGTCGCTTGGACTTTGTTATCCAGCCAAATCGTTGTGTCGAAATTTCCTTCTCCATCAAATACTACCAGAACTTTCACTTCCCGCTCTTTACCATCTAGCACGAAGCGACCGGGGGATTTTGCAGTTGAAAGCTTTCCTCGAATACAAGACTCCCCCGGCCCCGTTTTTATGTCGCTAATGAGTGCCAAGTGTCCCGATTTTGTAACATCGATCTTTAGTGGTGGCGCGCAACCATGCCTGCCGTCGTGAATTTGAAACAGCCCAAATTTCTGACCCTTTTCGCCTGTCATGGATACGCGGCTTGTAAAAAGATATGCACCACGATGCGTTGCTGAAACCTTGTCAGTGTATATTTCCGCGCGTTGCGTGAATATACCACCAGGACAATGGTTGCTGCTGGTCTTGAACGTCCACGTTCGACCCTTTTTTGTGATTGAGCCTTTGTCCACACCACAAGAAATGCGCCATTTATCCAGCGGATTTGCATCTACAGAAGAAGCGAAGAGGGCACATGCAAAGCCCACGACAAATGCAAATCTAAACATCAAAACTCCGGACCAACAATATTGTTTGGAATCGAGCATATCACAACGAGAGATTCTACCCAAAGCACCTTGATTGATCTTGTGTCCGTCAAGATCGGCTCTATCTGCAACGACACCATTTGAATTCGTAGCTGAATTGGGCTTGTAGCAAAGGATCAAGACTACCGTTGCCCACCCCCCGTACGCCCCATTCCCAAGCCCTAAACTTCTTTCCCTCATAACTCCTTTCAACGAGCCGGGCAGAGCGGCGGCAGAAAGGAGAACAGATGGTATTCGATTTCTTGCGTCGTGGATCGGCTGGGGAAGCGCCGGAGGCAAAGGCGAGCGCGGCGGGGCCTGTGGTGGCGTGGCAGACGGGTGGTCGCGTGGCGTGGAGCCCTCGGGATGCGGTGTCGCTGACGCGGACGGGGTTTTCGGGGAACCCGGTGGGGTTTCGCTCGGTCAAGCTGATTGCCGAGGCGGCGGCGGCTTTGCCCTTGGCCCTGCAGGATCAGGCGCAGCGCTATGAGGCGCATCCCATGCTCAGCCTGATGCGGCGTCCGAATGCGGCGCAGGGGCGGGCGGAGTTGATGGAGGCCGTATTCGGGCAGCTGCTGTTGTCGGGCAATGCGTATGTCGAGGCGGTGCAGGCCGAGGAGGGGCTGCCGGTTGAACTGCATGTTCTGCGCTCGGACCGGATGAGCGTGGTGCCGGGGGCGGATGGCTGGCCCAGGGCGTATGACTATACGGCGGGGGGCAAGACACACCGTTTTGCGGCAGAGGCCATCTGTCACATCAAGTCCTTCCACCCGCAGGATGATCATTACGGGTTCTCGCCCATGCAGGCGGCGGCGATGGCGATTGATG
The DNA here is from genome assembly GCF_003443535.1 of Ruegeria sp. AD91A. Taxonomy (GTDB): domain Bacteria; phylum Pseudomonadota; class Alphaproteobacteria; order Rhodobacterales; family Rhodobacteraceae; genus Ruegeria. The sequence continues at coordinate 677,059 of NZ_CP031946.1, forward strand.
TGCATAACAGCGCGTCTCGTTGGTCGAAATCACTGCTGGACAATGCGGCGCGGCCTTCGGGGGCGCTGGTCTGGAAGGGCGGTGATGGCCATGGGGTGATGGCCGAGGATCAGTTTCGGCGTCTGTCCGATGAGATTGAGCAGAACTATCGCGGGGCGCGCAATGCGGGGCGACCGATGGTTCTGGAAGGGGGGCTGGATTGGAAGCCGATGGGCTTTTCGCCCTCTGACATGGAGTTTCAAAAGACCAAGGAAGCCGCCGCCCGCGAGATCGCGTTGGCCTTTGGGGTCCCGCCGATGCTGCTGGGGATACAAGGCGACGCGACCTATTCGAACTATCAGGAGGCCAACCGGGCGTTTTATCGCCTGACCGTGCTGCCTCTGGTGACGCGGGTGGCGGCGGCGGTGTCGGAATGGCTGGCGGGCTTTACCGGTGAGGAATTGGTGCTGAAGCCCGATCTGGATCAAGTGCCTGCATTGTCGGCGGAGCGGGATGCGCAATGGGCGCGGGTTAGCGGGGCCGAATTCCTGACCGATGCTGAGAAACGCGCGCTGCTGGGGCTGCCGGAGCGTGCGGATGGGTGACGGGTATCCTCCGTTCGAATGCGCGCCGGGCCTGCGTCTGGCCGCGCATGAGCGGGTGGCCGAGATTCAGCATGCGCATTTGTGTCGGCGGCTGGATCAGATCGAAGAGATGATGGAGCGGCTGGAACGCCGGTTGTGGCTGACGGTCTATGGCGTGGCGGCGGTGATCCTGGCACAGGCGTTTCAGTCTCTGTTGGTGGTGGCGCCATAAGTTCAATGGGTTACATGGAGAAGTTCATGGATTTGGAGCATAAATTTGCACGGTTCGGCGACGGTTTGTCGGTCACGGATGACGCGGTGATCGAGGGCTATGCAAGCCTGTTTGGGCAGGTCGATCAGGGCAGTGACGTGGTGCAGCGTGGAGCCTATCGCGGCTCGCTTGACGGGCTGGCCAAGGCGGGTCAGCGGGTCAAGATGCTGTGGCAGCACGATCCGTCCCAGCCCATCGGCGTGTGGGACGAAGTGCGTGAGGATGACAAGGGCCTGTGGGTCAAGGGGCGTCTGCTGGAAAGCACGCAGAAGGGCCGCGAGGTGGCGGAACTGATCCGGGCAGGCGCGATGGATGGTCTGTCGATTGGCTATCGCACCAAACGGGCCATTAAGAATGACAAGGGCCAGCGGGTCCTGACCGAACTGGAGCTGTGGGAGGTGTCCTTGGTGACGTTCCCGATGCTGCCCAGTGCGCGGGTGGCGGCGAAGGGGCGAAACCCTGACGCCGAGGAGGCCCTGCGCTGTATTGCCGACGTATTCAACGATGCCCGGCAGGAGCTGGCGCGGAACTAGCGCGCCTCAAAACCACTCAGAACAGGACATGCTGATGAGCAAGACCGAAACCCCGGCCTTGACCGGAGAGGGTGCGCCCCTGGTTCAGGAGGTGAAGCAGGCGATGGCTGGCTTCGTAAATGAATTCAGGGGCCTGAAAGCCGAAGTTAAAACCAAACTGCAACAGACAGAAGAGCGACTGACCATGCTGGATCGTAAATCAACTATCGCGGCACGCCCGCATCTTGCGGCTTCGATCGAGGACGGAGCCCCACATCAGAAGGCATTTGATGCCTATGTGCGGTCTGGCGAAGATGACGGGCTGCGCGGCCTCGAGATGGAAGCCAAATCGCTGTCCTCAGCGGTCAACAGCGATGGTGGCTATCTGGTTGATCCGCAGACCGCCGAGACGATCAAGTCCGTTTTGAACTCGACGGCATCTATCCGGTCGATTGCATCGGTTGTGAATGTCGAGGCAAATTCGTTCGACGTGCTGATTGATCACACCGATGTAGGTGCGGGCTGGGCGGATGAAAACTCGGCCACGGCGGAAACCGGAACCCCGTCGATCGATCGCATCTCGATCCAGCTGCACGAGCTGAGCGCACTGCCCAAGGCGTCGCAGCGTCTGCTGGATGACAGCGCCTTCGATGTCGAAGGTTGGCTGGCCGGGCGCATTGCCGACAAATTTGCACGCGCTGAGGCGGCGGCTTTCATCAACGGCGATGGCGTCGACAAGCCCAAAGGGTTGATGATCCACCGAGCCGTACCGAATGATGCGTGGTCCTGGGGCAGCCTGGGCTATGTTGCGACTGGTATTGATGCAGGTATTGACGCGGATGCGATTGTCGATGTGGTTTATGCACTGGGCGCGCAATACCGGGTCAATGGTACCTTCGTGATGAATTCGAAGACCGCAGGTCTGATCCGCAAGTTGAAAGACAGCGATGGCCGCTTCCTGTGGTCTGATGGTCTGGCCGCAGGTGAGCCGGCGCGTCTGATGGGGTATCCGGTACTGATCGCCGAGGACATGCCGGATGTGGCATCCGACAGTTTCTCAATTGCATTTGGTGACTTCCAGGCTGGTTACACCATTGCCGAGCGTCCTGATCTGCGCGTGCTGCGCGATCCGTTCAGCGCCAAGCCGCATGTGCTGTTCTATGCGACCAAACGCGTCGGCGGCGATGTCAGCGATTTCGCTGCGATCAAGCTGGTGAAATTCGGCACCGCCTAACGCGGGCTGAATCCGGGGGGCGCTGGCCCCTCGGACGGCGGGCGCGGGCCGGGGTGAGATCCTCTGCGTTGTCTAGCTGCTCCCCTCCGTCCGAGCAACGTGGGGCGGCGCGTGTCCGTCATTTTCCAAGGATGGGGCCCCGGAGGGGTCCGAGATTGCGGAGTGAGTGGATGATGTTGATCGAAGAGGCCGCCATCGCGGATGCGGCGCTGCCGGTGGATCAGTTCAAGGCGCATCTGAGATTGGGCACGGGTTTTGCCGAGGATGATGTGCAGAACGAAGTGTTGAAGGGGTTCCTGCGAGCCGCCATTGCGGCGATCGAGGCACGCACCGGCACGGTTCTGATCGCGCGGAACTTCTCGTGGAGTTTGTACAGGTGGCGCGACCCATCGGGAGAGGTGTTGCCCGTGGCCCCGGTGGTTTCAGTGCTGGCTTTGACGCTGACCGACAAGAGCGGCGCTGAAACGGCTGCAGACGCCGCAACTTATCGGCTGGAGCATGATAGCCAACGGCCCCGGGTGCGTCCTATGGGATCCAGCCTGCCTGCCATCAAAACGGGTGGTTCTGCTAAGATTTCTTTTGTCGCGGGGATGGCTCAGGATTGGGGCGGGTTGCCTGCTGATCTGGGGCAGGCGGTATTGCTGCTGGCGGCGCATTACTATGAATACCGAGATGAAACCTCATTGGGCGCGGGTTGTATGCCCTTTGGTGTCACCAGCCTGATCCAGCGCTATCGCATGGTGCGTTTCGGGGCGGGGATTTCGCAATGAAAACGCCGCATCTGAACCGTAAACTGGTGCTGGAGGCGCCAATGCGAAGTGCTGATGGGTCGGGGGGTTATACCGAAACATGGGCTGCGATGGGGACACTGTGGGCCGAAGTGACGGCGCGCAGTGGAGCAGAACGGCAGATCGCTGGAATATCCGTGTCGCGTGTCGGGTATCGCATCGTGGTGCGTGGGGCGCGCATGGGGTCTTCGATGCGTCCCGCGCCTGATCAGCGGTTTCGCGAGGGCAATCGGCGTTTTGTAATCCGGGCCGTGGCCGAACTTGACGCCCGCGGCAAGTACCTGACCTGTTTCGCAGATGAAGAGGTGGTGGCATGAGCTATGGCGTTTCTGCCGTTTTGCAGGCGGCCGTGTATCAGCAGCTTTCAGCGGACGCAGCAGTCAGCAGTCAATCGGGTGGCGCGATCTATGATGCAGTACCCGCAGGAACCGTGCCGCAGACCTATGTGATGCTGGGCCCGGAAGAGGTGCGAGACGCCTCGGACCGATCAGGCACGGGCGCAATACACCGTTTCACCGTTTCAGTTGTGTCCGAGGCGGCAGGATTTGGCGCTGCTAAGACACTGGCCGGCGCGGTGTGTGACGCCTTGGAAAACGCGCCACTTAACCTGGATCGCGGTCGGCTGGTAGGGCTGTGGTTCGAGCGCGCCTCGGCCCGGCGTACCGGGACGGGCGGCACCATCCGCCAGATCGACCTGAAATTCCGCGCTCGCGTGGAAGATGACTAAGCAATCAACGGAGAGAGCACATGGCTGCCCAGAACGGAAAAGACCTTTTGGTCAAAGTGGATATGAACGGCACCGGCCTGTTCCAGACGATCGCGGGGCTACGGGCCACGCGAATCAGTTTCAATGCTGAAAGTGTGGATGTCACCAGCCTGGAAAGTCAGGGTGGATGGCGCGAGCTATTGTCTGGGGCGGGGGTCAAATCAGCTTCGATCTCCGGTTCCGGTGTATTCAGGGATGCCGGCACTGATGAGCGTGCGCGGCAGTTGTTCTTTGATGGTGAAACTCCGGCCTTTCAGGTCATCATCCCTGATTTTGGGGTTGTTGAAGGTCGGTTTCAGGTCACCAGCATCGAGTACGCAGGTTCGCACAACGGTGAGGCGACCTATGAGATGAGCATGGCCAGTGCCGGTGCTCTGACCTTTACGGCGCTTTGATCCGATGGCCAATCCGTGGACAGGCGAGGTGGCGCTGACCATCGATGGCGAGCAGCGGGTGCTCAAGCTGACGCTTGGTGCTTTGGCGGAGCTGGAGCAGGAGCTGAATGCAGGATCGCTGGTTGAGCTGGTGCAACGGTTTGAGGGCGGAGCGTATTCCAGTGCGGATGTTTTGGCCCTCATCGTTGCCGGTCTGCGAGGCGGTGGCTGGAACGTTGCCCGGGCCGACCTGATGCATGCCGAGATCGAAGGCGGCCCCATGGCTGCAGCCAGAACTGGAGCCGAATTGTTGGCGCGCGCCTTCATGGTGCCGGAGGGCACATGAGCGGGTTCGACTGGCCTGCCCTGATGAGGGCCGGATTTTTGGGGCTGCGACTGACGCCGGATCAATTCTGGCGTCTGACCCCGGCAGAGCTGCGGCTGATGCTGGGGCAGGGGTCCGGCGTGTCCGCAATGAACCGGGCGGGGTTGGATGCTTTGCTGGCGGCTTATCCGGACAAGACACAAGGAGAGCGTGATGACAGATCGTGACGGGTTTGATGACCTGCAAGAACGTGGAGAAGCGCTGGGCGATTCCCTCGGCGATGCTGCGACTATGGCGGCGGCGTTTGACAGCCAGATGAAGCGCATCAGTGCCGCATTTGAAGAGACCGGCAAGGATGTCGCCACGCTGGAGCGTGGCATGTCCAGCGGATTGCGCAAGGCCTTCGATGGTGTCGTTCTGGATGGGATGAGTCTTTCCGGCGCGCTGGATGTCCTGAAGAACTCCTTGATCCAAACGGCTTATGCGGCTGCGATCAAGCCGGTGACGGATCACTTTGGCGGAATGCTAGCCAACACGGTTGGCGGGTTGGTGAAGGGAATTCTGCCTTTTGCTGATGGCGGCAGCTTCAGCCAGGGCCGGGTGATGCCCTTCGCCAATGGTGGTGTGGTCAGCGGCCCGACAACGTTTCCCATGCGCGGCGGCACCGGGCTGATGGGAGAAGCCGGGCCTGAGGCGATCATGCCGCTGACGCGTGGGGCCGATGGCAAGCTGGGCGTGCGGACGCAGGGTGCTGGGCGTGCTGTGAATGTGGTGATGAACATTTCAACACCGGACGTTCAAGGGTTCCGCCGGTCTCAGGGGCAGATAGCGGCCCAGATGAGCCGCGCGCTGGGGCGTGGCAATCGCAATAGATAAATCAGGGAGCAGCTGATGAATTTCCACGAGGTGAGATTTCCCGCCAGTCTAAGCTTTGGCTCGGTCGGCGGCCCGGAACGGCGGACGGACATTGTGACGTTGGCCAATGGCTTTGAAGAGCGCAACACGCCCTGGGCCCATTCGCGCCGCCGATATGATGCGGGGTTGGGGATGCGTTCGCTGGACGATATCGAGACGCTGATTTCGTTCTTCGAAGCACGACAGGGTCAGATGTTCGGCTTTCGCTGGAAAGACTGGTCGGATTTCAAATCCGGCAAGGCCACGGTGGACACCAGTTTCGGAGATCAGGTGATCGCCAAAGGCGACGGTACACGCACCGAGTTTCAGTTGATCAAGACCTACCATTCGGGCGGGGTCAGCTATGCGCGCCCTATCGTAAAGCCGGTATTGGGTACAGTGCGTCTGGGTCTGGATCAGGATGAGGTCCGCGAGGGCGTGGATTTTGATGTTGAACTGACGACGGGCAAGGTCACGTTTGCGGACCCGCCGCCGGAAGAGATCGATATCACCGCGGGTTTTGAGTTTGATGTGCCGGTGCGCTTTGACACCGACAAAATCCAGACCAGTGTCGCCAGTTTTCAGGCCGGTGATGTACCGAACGTTCCCGTGGTCGAGGTGCGCATCTGATGGCTCAAGATATACAGGGCCTGCACACGCATTTGCAGAGCGGGATGACAACGGTCTGCCGTTGTTGGGCGATCAAACGCAAGGACGGTCAGGAATACGGTTTTACCGACCACGACATGGAGCTGAGTTTTGACGGGTTGACCTTCAAGGCCAGTACCGGCCTGACGGCCGCTGCCATCGAGCAGGCCACGGGCCTGTCCATCGACAACACGGAAGCAATGGGCGCTCTGTCTGACGCGGCCATTCGCGACGAGGATATCGAGGCAGGACGTTTTGACGGGGCCGAGGTGCGCGCCTGGTTGGTCAACTGGGCCGATCTGGATCAGCGCGTCCTTCAGTTCCGTGGTTCAATTGGTGAGTTGCGCCGCTCTGGCGGCGCTTTCCATGCGGAATTGCGTGGCCTGACCGACTTGCTGAACCGCCCCTTGGGGCGTGTTTACCAGAAGCCCTGCACGGCTGTGTTGGGGGATCGGGCCTGCCGGTTCAACACCGACACACCGGGCTATTGGTTCGAAGGTGTGATCTCGGGTTTCGATGGCGGCACCCTTCTGCATGTTGCAGGGGGTCAAACCATTGAAGAAGGCTGGTTCGAACGGGGTCGCGTTGATGTTGTTTCCGGTTCTGCCAAGGGGCTGTGGTCGTCGATCAAGAACGACAGGCAGACTGCAACAGGGCGAGAGATCACACTTTGGTCCGGATTCGGGGCAAGCCTGGCGATTGGCGACAGTGTTAAACTGCGGGCAGGATGCGACAAGCGCATGGAAACCTGCCAGTTCAAGTTCGACAACTTTCTGAATTTTCAAGGGTTCCCAGATCTTCCGGGCGAAGACTGGGTCATGGCTGTTCCCAAGAAAAGCAAAGCCAATAGCGGAGGCAGCATACGGTGACGACGTGTAGAGAGGATATTGTGGCCGAGGCGCGCAATTGGCTTGGAACGCCCTATGTGCATCAGGCCTCGTTCAAGGGTGCCGGTGCGGATTGTCTGGGCCTGTTGCGGGGCGTTTGGCGCGCTGTGATCGGGCAGGAACCTGAATCTGTTCCGGCATACAGCATGGACTGGTCCGAGCCGCAGGGTGAGGAACGTATGTGGGTGGCTGCCAGGCGGCATCTGGTCGAAAAACCAATAGGCAAGATGGCTTCGGGGGACGTTCTGTTGTTTCGGATGCGCGACACAAGCGTCGCCAAGCATTTGGGCATCGTTTGTACCACGCAACCCGAGCCCCGCTTTATTCACGCGTATTCCGGCCATGGCGTGGTGGAAAACGCACTGAGCAGGCCTTGGTACCGCCGTATCGTTTCCTGTTTCGAATTCCCGATGGAGATGTATTGATGGCCACTATTCTTCTTTCCGCAGCCGGGGCTGCGCTGGGCGGTTCGATTGGGGGCACGGTCGCGGGCCTTTCAACCGCAGTTATCGGTCGGGCCGTCGGTGCGACGGTCGGGCGGGTCCTTGATCAGAAGTTCTTTAACCAGTCCGTTATGGGCAGTGGCAGTGAAGTCGTCGAAACCGGCCGCATGGATCGATTTCGGTTGACGGAAACCGGCGAAGGCGCGCCGGTGACCACCGTGTTTGGCCGTATGCGTGTGGGTGGTCAGGTCATTTGGGCTTCGGACTTTTTGGAGACCCAGACGACGACCACAGAGGGTGGTGGCGGGGGTGGCAAAGGAAAACCCAAGACCCCTGAGGTGACTACCGTCACGTACAGTTACTCGATTTCGCTGGCAATTGCGGTTGGCGCCGGTGAGATTGCCGATGTCGCGCGCATTTGGGCGGATGGAGAAGAACAAGATCGATCCGGCCTCAACATGCGGGTTTATCATGGCACGCGGGATCAGTTGCCGGATCCGCTGATCGAGGCAATTGAAGGTGCTGGAACAGTTCCGGCATATCGCGGAACGGCCTATGTCGTGATCGAGGACTTCCCGCTCGGCGCTTTCGGCAACCGGGTGCCGCAGTTTTCATTTGAAATTGTTCGCCCCACGCAGCGAGACATGCCCGATCATGACAGCGCGGTGTCTCAGATCGTGCGCGGGGTCGCCATGATACCGGGGACCGGAGAATACGCTCTGGCCAGCTCTCAGGTGAATTATTCACAATCTGGTAAAAGCTGGCCAGCCAACGCACATTCCGCGTCTGGTGCCTCGGATCTTGTATCCTCGACCCGTGCTCTGGAAAGCGAGTTGCCCAATTGTGATGCCGCATCACTGGTGGTGTCGTGGTTCGGCGACGATCTGAGATGCGGGCAATGCAAAATTCGGCCCAAGATCGAACAGCGTGAGATAGACAGCAACGATATGCCCTGGATCGTGTCTGATCAGGCCCGAAGCGACGCGGGGCTTGTGGCTCGGCAGAACGACCGACCGGTCTATGGGGGGACTCCGGCCGATGCGGCAGTGGTCCAGGCGATCCGCCATCTGAACCAATCCGGTAAACGGGTGATGTTTTATCCTTTCATCCTGATGGAGCAATTGCCGGGGAACGGGCTGCCTGATCCCTGGTCGGATGCTTCAAGTCAGCCTCACCTGCCATGGCGTGGGCGGATTACCCTGGATGTGGCGCCGGGGCACCCGGGTTCTTCGGACCAGACGGCATGGGCCGATGCACAGGTCGCTGCGTTCTTTGGATCAGCACGTGCACAGGATTTTGCGATCAACCAGGATTCGAACGGATCGGGCGGTACCGGCGGCGGCACGGGTGGTCCGGTCAGGCCCAGACCGGGTGGCCGACCTGACGACAGAGGGGATACCGGTTTAACCTGGGTAACCGGGGGCGGTAACCTTGGCGGACTGCTGGGGGACAGCGGCGTAACGGCCAAAGAAATCATCAAATACTCTGGCCCTCAGGAATGGGGCCTGCGGCGTTTCATTCTGCACTATGCCATGTTGTGCAAGGCTGCCGGCGGTGTTTCGTCATTCTGCATATCGTCTGAGATGCGGGGCCTGACCCAGATCAGGGGGGCTTCGGGCTTTCCGGCGGTTGCGCAGCTTCGCGCCTTGGCGGCCGAGGTCCGTCAGATTCTGGGGCCGGACACGAAAATCGGCTATGCAGCGGACTGGAGTGAGTATTTTGGATACCAGCCAGAAGGCACCGGCGACAGGTATTTTCACCTCGACCCTCTTTGGGCGGACGACAACATCGATTTCATCGGCATCGACAACTACATGCCGTTGTCCGATTGGCGTAATGGTGAACACCATCTGGACGCCGAGGCTGGCGCGCCTTCGATCTACGACCTGAGTTATCTTCGCAGCAATATTGAAGGCGGTGAAGGATATGACTGGTATTACGCCTCTCCGGAAGAGGCGGAAGCGCAGATCAGAACTCCGATCGAAGATCAGGAGCATGACGAGCCGTGGATCTGGCGATACAAGGACCTGCGCAACTGGTGGTCGAATCCGCATCACGAACGGATCGGAGGCGTGCGTCAACCCAACCCGACCGATTGGGTGCCCGGCTCGAAACCGATCTGGTTCACCGAGTTGGGGTGTGCGGCAATCGACAAGGGCACGAACCAGCCGAACAAGTTCCTAGACCCAAAGTCATCGGAATCGCTGTTGCCTGCGTATTCAATCGGGCTGCGCGACGACTTCATCCAGGTTCAGTATCTGGCCGCGATGCTTGGCTATTGGAGCGATCCGAAGGTCAATCCGATCTCGGACATCTACAACGCGCCGATGCTGGATATGGCAAACGCGTATGTCTGGGCATGGGATACCCGTCCATTTCCTACCTTTCCAAACCTGAGAAGCCAGTGGGGCGATGGCGAGAACTATCCCAGAGGGCACTGGCTGAACGGTCGGTCCGGGTCTCGTACGTTGGCATCCGTGGTGACCGAGATCTGCCACGGCGCAGGTGTCACGGATATCGATGTCTCTGGTCTGTACGGTGTGGTCCGCGGGTATGTCATCGAAGATGTAACAAACGCCCGTTCCGCCTTGCAGCCGCTGATGCTGCGCTATGGGTTTGATGCGATCGAAAGGGATGGAGTGTTGAAGTTCCAGATGCGCGACGGGTACGGCGCAGTTGCCTTGAACCCCGATCATCTGGCGATCAGCAGCGATCTTGAAAGCTCGCTCGAATACCGGCGCGAGGCCGAGGCCGAGATGACCGGGCGCGTTCGCCTGCGTTTTGTTCAGTCGGACGCGGATCATGATGTCGTCGCGGAAGAGGCGGTTTTGCCCGATGATCGCACCCATTCCGTATCGGTGAATGAGATGCCCCTGTCCATGACCCGCACCGAAGGGCGGCAAACCGCCGAACGTTGGTTGAGCGAAGCCAGAGTTTCCCGCGATACGGTTCGGTTTGCGCTTCCGCCGTCTCAAGTGCACCTGGGGGCAGGAGATCTGGTTCGTTTGACAGACGCTGAAACCGGGCCGGTGTACCGGATTGACCGGTTGGAATCCGCTGACCTGCAACTGGTTGAAGCGGTCCGGATCGAGCAGGGCGTGTACAAGGCATCCGAATTGAATGACGACCCGGCAACGGTCAGACCGTATGCCGCGCCGGTTCCCGTGCTGCCGGTCTTTCTGGACCTGCCCTTGATCACCGGGGCCGAGGCCCCTCACGCGCCCTATCTGGCGGTTACCGGAGACCCATGGCCTGGGGCTGCAACGGTCTATTCCTCGTCCAGTGACGATAGCTATCGCCTGAGCGATGTCATTGCCCAACGGGCAGTGGTCGGCGTAACCGAAACACCGCTGAGGCGCGCCAGTGTCGGTGTCTGGGATGAGGGCCCTGCCTTGAAGGTCAGACTGCTTGCGGGTCAGTTGGAATCCCGTCCTCGCAGCTCGGTAATGAATGGTGTCAATCTCGCTGCAATCGGTGATGGAACACCCGGTAACTGGGAAGTTTTTCAGTTCTCTGACGCGGCGCTCGAGGCCCCGGACGTATACGCATTGTCCGGGCGGCTCAGGGGGCAACTGGGAACAGACGCTTTGATGCCTGATGTCTGGTCGGATGGATCAGTATTCGTTCTGCTGAATGACAGGGTGCAACAGATCAGCCTGCTGCGAAACGAAAGGCGTCTTGCCAAGCATTATCGCATAGGGCCTGCAACCCGCGGCTATGATGACGCGTCCTATCAACACCTGATTGCCTCGTTTGATGGCAACGGATTGCGCCCGTACGCGCCAGTGCACATGCGGCTTCGGTCTGGTGCCGCCGTTGATGAGCTTACCTGGATTCGACGTGCCCGAACAGATGCGGACGACTGGTCGGGGCTGGAGATCCCCTTGGGAGAAGAAAGCGAATCCTATCTGGTCCGTGTCATTGCGGGTGGAACCCTTCTGCGTGAAGAACTGACATCCGAACCAAGGTGGACCTATTCGACAGCCATGAAAGCGGCGGATGGTCTGACAGGGGGCTATGAGGTCGACGTGGCCCAGGTATCTGCTGTATTCGGACCGGGTGCTTGGTCGCGTCTTGTGGTTGGCCAAGCAGCCTGATGCGGCCGGTTCTTCATGGGGATGTCAGTGCTGCGGCGCGCGCCTTGCTGGTCGTGCCGCAGCCGGACCGGGAGGCTTTGTGTACCCGGATGATCCACGAGGCGGAATTGGCCGACAGGCATTTGGAGCGCACGGGCAAGCTCCACCCGATTTACGGCAATGGTTCACTTATGGCCGTTGCGCGAAACAGGGTCCTGGCAGATGAACCTGGGTTTGATGATCTGCAATATTGTCAGTGTTTTGAGGTGGTTATGCACCAGCTTGCCAGATTTCAGGCTATCCGGACGCGCAGCTGACGCATTTGCTGGCCGCCAGATCCAGATTCAGCCGCCCATCCGGAATACGTTCGCCGCAGTCTTCGCAATATCCGAACTCGCCGTCGTCAAGCCGCGCCAACGCGGCCAGAAGCCGGCGTGTTTCTACATCGCGATTGGCCTGCTGTGCCTTGGCCATGGCCTGGTTTTGCAGTGCATCCATGCGGCTCAGCCGTCCAACGGCCTGTTGATCCAGCTGGACAATGGCCTGAGCCTGCTGTCCCGAGGCTGACACCTTTTGCAATTCCGCCAATCGTTCGCGAATTCGTGTTTCGAAATGGGTGCGCTCTGACTCATTCATTTTCGTTACATGACCGATCATGGGTTTGCGTTTGGTCTTTTTGCCACTAAATGGCATTCTAGGCGCAGCAAAGGATCAAAACCATGTTCGAAAAGCGCAGCCATGTGACACCGGTTGATCCGGTCTGGAACCGTATCACATCCGAGGCCCATGCGGCCGTCGAGAAAGAACCCCTCATGGGGGGACTCGTGCACGCCTGTATCCTACATCACCGCAGCCTTGAACGCGCGCTTTCATATCGGGTGGCGGCCAAGCTGTGCTCGAACGAAATGTCGATGATGGTCCTGCGTGAAGTTGTGGATGAGGCATATGCCGACGATCCGGGTTTGCTCGAAGCCGCCCGCGCGGACCTAATGGCCGTTTACGAACGTGATCCGGCCTGCCACCGGTTGCTGCAGCCGATCCTGTACTTTAAAGGTTACCAGGCCATGCAGGCGTATCGCGTGGCGCATTGGCTGTGGCGCAACGGTCGTCACGATCTCGCGTATTTCTTCCAGATGCGTTCGTCCGAGATTTTTGGCATCGACATTCATCCGGCCGCAAAGATAGGCAAAGGAATCATGATCGACCATGCCCATTCCATCGTGATCGGTGAGACGGCAGTGGTGGGCGACAATGTATCGATGCTGCATTCCGTGACGCTGGGTGGAACCGGCAAGGAAGAAGAACAGCGCCATCCTACAATCGGAAATGGCGTGCTGATCGGGGCAGGGGCCAAGGTCCTGGGCAATATCGAAGTTGGCCATTGCAGCCGCATCGCCGCCGGGTCAGTGGTTCTGCAAGAAGTGCCGCCTTGCAAGACGGTCGCCGGTATCCCCGCCAAGATCGTGGGGGAAGCCGGGTGCGACCAGCCGTCGATCTCGATGGATCATATGTTGGGCAAGGACCAGTAAAAATTCAGCGGGAGCGGTTGGCGCGTTTGTCCAACCGCTTGCGCCGCTGTTCTTCCCGCTTTTGTTTGCGAAGCTCTTGCTGTCTGTCCTGTGCGGCTTTCTGTTGGGCAATCGCGGCCGGATCGTTCGGCTTGAACTTAGAATGCTCACCTGGATAGCTGTTGGGTATTGCCATGGCAAATTCAGGTGCCGTGGCTGCCGGAAACGCCAAGACAATCAGGCTGAAAATGAGATTTCTTGAGAGTATCGCGCACCTGCCTTCCGTCGGCTTCTAAAGGAAGGAAGTGGGACGTCTTGATACACAGGGCAAACGGTGCCCCGATCACGCAAGTTCAATTCAGTGCCAAGAGATGAGACTGCACTCGCCCCGGGTATCAGGGGCGAGTGCATGTTTCAGGTCCTCAGGCCAGCATGACCATCGGGTTTTCAAGGTTGTCGACAATTGCCTTGAGCAGTTCTGCCCCCAACGCGCCGTCGATAACGCGGTGATCGACGGACATGGTAACGGACATCACAGTTGCCACCGTCAGCTCACCATCATCCCCGACGATCGGCTTTTTCACGCCTGTTCCCACCGCCAGAATACCGGCGTGAGGCGGGTTCACGATGGCGTCGAAATTGTCGATGCCGAACATACCCAGGTTCGAGATTGCAAACGTGCCCCCCTGATATTCATGCGGTGCCAGCTTGCGCTCGCGGGCACGGGCGGCGAGGTCCTTCATCTCGGTAGAAAGGGCTGACAGAGACTTCATGTCTGCGTCCTGCAGGACCGGGGTGAACAGGCCGCCCTCGATTGCGACCGCGACGGCTACGTCCGAAGGTTTCAGTTGCAGCACCCGATCGCCGGCCCAGACGGCGTTGCAGGCGGGAACCTGTTGCAACGCGTTGGCAACGGCCTTGATGATGAAGTCGTTGACGCTCAGTTTCACGCCACGGCCTTCCAATTGCTTGTTCAACTGGCTGCGGAACTTCAGCAGTGCATCCAGCTTGATGTCGCGGCGCAGGTAGAAATGCGGGATGGTCTGTTTGGCCTCGCCCAGACGCGCAGCGATGGTTTTGCGCATACCGTCGAGCTGAATCTCTTCGTACTCGCGGCCCTCATACATCCGCGCGACCATATCCGCGGAGGGTCCAGCGGGAGCAGCTGCAGCAGCCGCTGGCGCTGCGGCCGCAGGAGTTGGTGCCGGTGCGGTTGCAGTTGCCCCTTCGACATCCGCTTTGACGATGCGACCATGCGGGCCAGAGCCTGCGATCTGCACCAGATCAAGGCCTTTCTGCGCGGCAATCCGGCGGGCCAGAGGGGACGCAAAGATACGACCGCCATCTGCCTTGACCGGGGCGGCCGGGGCAGGGGCAGGCGCCTCGGATACCGCTGGCGCGGCAGCCTCGTTGCCCGAAGCGGCTGCGGGGGCAGCCCCCGGAACAACGGCGGGCGAGGTCGAGATATCATCAGCGCTTTCGCCGTCTTCCAAAAGAACCGCAATGGCGGTGTTGACCTTGACCCCTTCGGTGCCCTCGGGGATCAGGATCTTGCCAATGGTGCCTTCATCGACGGCTTCGAACTCCATCGTGGCCTTGTCGGTTTCGATCTCGGCCAGCAGATCGCCGGAGGAGACGGTGTCGCCTTCCTTGACCAGCCATTTTGCAAGCGTGCCTTCCTCCATGGTCGGTGAAAGGGCGGGCATCAGAATTTCGGTGGGCATCTGTCTGTCGCTCCTTACCGGTAGGTCACTTGTTTGACGGCTTCGATCACCTCGTCCGTAGTGATCAGGGCCAGTTTTTCGAGGTTCGCGGCGTAGGGCATCGGAACGTCCTTGCCGGTGCAGTTGATGACCGGGGCGTCGAGGTAATCGAACGCCTCCTGCATCACGACCGAACTGATGTAGCTGCCGACCGAGCCTTGCGGCCAGCCTTCTTCAACTGTCACCAGACGGTTGGTTTTCATTACCGAATTGATGATCGCGCCGGTATCCATCGGGCGGATGGTGCGCAGGTCGATCACCTCGGCGCTGATGCCCTCTTCGGCCAGCCTGTCGGCGGCTTCCAACGCGTATTGCATGCCGATGCCAAAGCTGACGATAGTCACGTCCGAGCCTTCGCGCCAGATACGGGCCTTGCCCAGCGGGATGGTCAGGTCGTCTACCTGTGGCATGTCGAAGGAGCGACCGTAGAGGATTTCATTTTCCAGGAAGATCACCGGGTTTGGGTCGCGGATGGCTGATTTCAGCAATCCTTTGGCGTCTGCCGCCGAATAGGGCATGACGACTTTCAGGCCGGGGATCTGCATGTACCAAGCGGCATAGTCCTGGCTGTGCTGGGCCGCGACGCGTGCGGCGGCACCATTGGGGCCGCGGAACACGATCGGACAGCCCATCTGACCACCGGACATATAAAGCGTCTTGGCGGCTGAGTTGATGATCTGGTCGATCGCCTGCATGGCGAAGTTGAACGTCATGAACTCGACGATCGGTTTCAGACCGCCAAAGGCCGACCCTACGGCGATACCGGCGAAACCATGCTCGGTGATCGGCGTATCGATCACGCGCTTGGGCCCGAACTCGTCCAGAAGACCCTGGGAAATCTTGTAGGCGCCCTGATACTCCGCGACTTCTTCGCCCATGAGATAGACGTCTTCGTCGTTGCGCATTTCTTCGGCCATCGCGTCACGCAGCGCTTCGCGAACGGTTTCGGATTTCATCTCGGCATCTGCCGGCCAGTCGGGCGAAAGATCCACCACCGGAGCGGCCGGGGCTGCGGCGACAGGAGCGGGGCCCTCGATCGCCGCTGGGGCGGCTTCGGCCACCGCAGCGGCTGCGGGCGCAGCCGTGGGCAGGGCCGAGGCATCTTCGCCTTCTTCGACCAGAACCGCAATCGGGGTGTTCACTTTGACCCCTTCGGTGCCTTCGGCGATCAGGATCTTGCCGACGATGCCCTCGTCGACAGCTTCAAATTCCATTGTCGCCTTGTCGGTCTCGATTTCGGCCAGGATGTCACCGCTTGATACAGTGTCGCCTTCCTTGACCAGCCATTTGGCCAGCGTGCCCTCTTCCATGGTGGGCGAAAGGGCGGGCATGAGAATTTCGGTTGCCATGTCTTATTCGTCCTCTCAGGCGTAAATATCGGTCCAGAGCTCTTCAACGGCGGGCTCGGGGCTTTCTTTCGAGAATTCGGCAGCTTGATTCACGATCTCTTTGATTTCTTTGTCGATCGCCTTCAGGTCATCCTCGGTCGCGTGTTTGCCAGTCAGCAGCAGCTCGCGCACATGTTCGATCGGATCGCTTTGTTCGCGGACTTTCTGAACCTCTTCGCGGGTGCGGTACTTGGCCGGGTCAGACATCGAGTGGCCGCGATAGCGGTAGGTCTTAATCTCAAGGATGTAAGGGCCCTTGCCGGCGCGACAGTGGGCAACAGCCTTTTCACCAGCAGCTTTGACGGCCAGCACATCCATACCGTTGACGATCTCGCCGGGAATGCCGAACGCTTCGCCGCGCACATAGATATCAGGTGACGAGGTTGAACGCGCCTGCGCTGTGCCCATGGCGTATTGGTTGTTCTCGATCACGAAAACCACGGGAAGATCCCACAGGGCGGCCATGTTGAAGGTCTCATAGACCTGACCCTGGTTTGCGGCACCGTCGCCGAAATAGGTAAAGGTCACGCCGCCGGTTTCCTTGTACTTGTCAGCGAAGGCCAGACCGGCACCCAGCGGAACCTGCGCGCCAACGATGCCATGGCCACCATAGAAATGCTTCTCTTTCGAGAACATGTGCATCGAACCGCCCTTGCCCTTGGACAGGCCGCCTTCGCGCCCGGTCAGTTCGGCCATCACGCCGCCCGGGTCCATGCCACAGGCCAGCATATGGCCGTGGTCACGATAAGAGGTGATCCGCTTGTCGCCGTCCTGAGCTGCCGCTTCGAGCCCAACAACAACCGCCTCTTGTCCGATGTAAAGGTGGCAGAACCCGCCGATCAGACCCATGCCGTAAAGCTGGCCCGCCTTTTCCTCGAATCGACGGATCAGAAGCATCTCGCGGTAGTATGTCTTGAGTTCTTCCGCAGAAACATTTGGTTTCTTTGTGGTTTTTCGCGCAGCCATAGTGGCGATCTCCCCCTTTCGGCAAGATAGTTTAGCGTTAAACTATCTCATAAAGCATTTGGGGCTTTCTGGCGAGGGGAAATGTGACGCAGCGTCCGCTCGGGCGCGGCTGAGCTGAAATGCAAAGCGGTGCAACGATGTGCCGAAGAATTACGGCGACCAGAAAGGATCAGCGGATTACGATTTCATCTGCCCGGATCATACCAAGAACCGAACGCGCCTGCTGATCGAGCAAGTCGAGATCCAGATAGGTATCAGACAGGCGCCGGGTCAGATTTTCCAATTCGGCGATTTGGGCATTAAGCTTTTCCAGGTCGTGTGACAGGGCGTCCCGTTCCCCAGCAATTTCGACCCGCCGAAACAGGCCATAGTCACCTTGCACGGCGGCAAAGGTGAAATACACACCAAGCATGAAAGCCACCGAGAAGAAGACGATTGAGCCCAGACCGGGCCGATGGGAACGGGACACTCTGTTTACCGCCGTATGAAAACTTGCCTCAAAAATGTGCCCTTTGCGGACATCTGAACACACTATGTCACAGGTGATTCGGGTTGTGAATCCCCTGATTCGATTTTTCATCAGTAATTTATGCCTGCTCTGGTGCAGGTCAGCGCCACGCTTGCAGCGCCTGGTTTCGTGCCTCGGTCTGCTCTTTCATGCAGGACCAGTAGAACATCGGGGCAGCACTGCCGCCTCCCGACAGTTCTTTGTCGCAGGTTGCGTCTCGGGCTTTCAGCCAGGCGCGTTGTTCGGTCAGAAGAGCATCACCTTCGCCGCGTGCAGCGGCTGCGGGTTTGATCTGTGCCCACAGCCGGTTGAGTTCGCGATCAGCGATTTACCATTGTTCTTTGGCGCAGAAATTGGCGTCAAGTTGGGTCTGACCGCCGCAACTGGATTGAGCTGCGGCAGAGCAGGGCAGGATGGTAAGAACAAGAAGGTAAATTGGCTTCACGGTAAAATCCCCCGTTCAAAAAGGGATAATACCATGAACCCTATCAGGCGATCAAAAGCGGTAAGTGACGCCTATTGATCCAGCGCCGCGACACCGGGCAGCGTCTTGCCTTCCATCCATTCCAGGAATGCACCACCTGCGGTCGAGATGTAGGTGAAGTCCTTGGCTGCACCCGAAGCATTCAGGGCCGCAACCGTGTCTCCACCCCCGGCGACCGAGATGAGCTGGCCCGAACGGCTAAGCGCGGCCGCCTTCAAGGCGGCGGCATTGGTGGCGGCGTCAAACGGTTCCAGTTCGAACGCACCCAGCGGACCGTTCCAGATCAGGGTTTTGCTTTTGTCAAAAATCCCTGTGATCGCGGCGATACTTTCGGGGCCCGCATCCAGGATCATGCCGTCCTCGGGGCATTGATCTGCGGGCAGGACCTGATGAGGGGCGTTGGCCTCAAACTTTTCGGCCACCACAACATCGCGTGGCACAACGATCTGACAGCCAGAGCTTTCGGCTTTGGCGAGGATTTCGGCGGCGGTGTCTTTCATCGCAGTCTCGGCCAGTGACTTACCAACACTGATGCCCTGTGCGACGAGGAATGTATTGGCCATGCCGCCACCGATCACCAGATAATCGACCTTGTCGATCAGGTTGCCCAGCAATTCC
Organism: Ruegeria sp. AD91A; assembly: GCF_003443535.1. GTDB lineage: Bacteria > Pseudomonadota > Alphaproteobacteria > Rhodobacterales > Rhodobacteraceae > Ruegeria. Next base: position 696,075 of record NZ_CP031946.1, read on the forward strand.
AGCTTGGTCGAGACCTTGGCTCCGCCCACAACCGCTGTTACCGGGCGTTTGGGCGCGCCCAACGCGTTTTCCAGAGCTTGCAACTCGGCCTGCATCAAACGACCGGCGCAGGCGGGCAGAAGGCGCGCGATGGCCTCGGTCGAGCTGTGGGCCCGGTGCGCCGCTGAAAACGCGTCGTTGCAGTACACGTCACCCAGCTTGGCCATGCCTGCGGCCAGATCGGTGTCGTTCTTGGTCTCTGCCGCGTGAAAACGCGTGTTCTCTAGCAACAGTACCTGACCGGGCTGCAACGCCTCTGCTGCCAGTTCGGCCTCGGTTCCAACACAATCGGCGGCAAACAGGACTTTGGCGCCAAAAGCGCTTTCGAGGGTGGGGACCAGTTGCTTGAGCGACAGGTTTTCGCGTCGCTCCCCACCGGGGCGACCGAAATGGGCCAGAAGGATCGGTTTGCCGCCTGCGGCCAGAATGTCGCGCACAGTGGGCACGATCCTCTGAATACGAGTGGCGTCGGTAACTACGCCATCCACGACCGGCACATTGATATCCACACGCACCAGAACGCGTTTGCCGTTCAGGTCCATATCGTCCAGCGTTTTCCAGCCCATCGCGCAATCCTCGTCATTTGCAAATGATTTAGGCGGTTCTTTTCCTGCATTTTGCCCTCAGGTCAATGCGTCACTTGGCATTCGTACGCGTGCATCATAGGTATTTGCGCAAGATAAACGACAGGAGGGCCTCATGGCCGAGATCAAGGATCCCGAAAACACAATCATCATCGAGCTGAAAGACGGCAATGTCGTCATCGAGCTGCTGCCGGATGTGGCGCCTTTGCACAGCGCGCGGATGAAAGAACTGGCCCGCGACGGACAGTACGACAACGTAGCCTTCCACCGTGTGATCGACGGTTTCATGGCGCAAACCGGCGACGTGCAGCATGGCGATATGGAAGACGGTTTCAACCTGCGTATGGCTGGGACCGGCGGTTCGTCGCTGGCGAACGTTCCGGCAGAGTTTTCCAAGCTGCCCCATGATCGCGGCACTTTGGGCGCGGCGCGGTCGCAGAACCCGGATTCGGCCAACTCGCAGTTCTTCATCAACTTCAAGGACAACCACTTCCTGAACGGCCAGTACACTGTTTATGGCCGTGTCATCGACGGAATGGAGCATGTGGACGCCATCGTACGAGGCGAGCCGCCAGCGAGCCCTGACCGCATGATCAGCGTCAAGGTGGCGGCTGATGTATAAGTTCGCCGCCGCTTTTGCCTTGCTGGCCAGCCCTGCGCTGGCCACGGGTCTTGAGGTCGAGATCGAAGGTGAGGGAGCCAATGGCACTGTCACCATCGACCTGTTCGATGATATTGCTCCGAAACATGTTGAGCAGATCGCTGCTCTGGCCAATGAAGGCAAGTACGATGGCGTGGTGTTTCACCGCGTGATTGACGGCTTTATGGCGCAGACCGGCGACGTGGAACATGGCCGCCTGGGTGGTGACATGCGCCGCGCCGGAACCGGTGGTTCCGACCGTGCAGACCTTCCGGCAGAGTTTTCGGATTTCGAATTCGACCGGGGCGTGGTTGGCATGGCGCGGGCGCAAGACCCCAATAGCGCCAACTCACAGTTCTTTATCATGTTCGAACCGGGCCCGTTCCTGAACGGCAAGTACACGGTTGTTGGTCAGGTGACTGACGGCATGGACGTAGTCGACGCGATCAAACGCGGTGAGGGCCAGAACGGCGCCATTATCGGCCAGCCGGACGTGATGAAAAAAGTTACCGTTACCGAGTGAACGTGAAAAGCCCGGCGCTCCTCAAAACGCCGGGCTTTTTTATATGGTTGATTGCAAGAGAATCAATCGTCCGGTGACATTGCTTTCCAGATAAGCGCTCCGATCGCGCCGCCGATCAGCGGGGCCACCCAGAACAGCCACAGCTGCGACAGGGCAGGGCCGTCGGCAAACAGGGCGACGCCTGTGGACCGGGCCGGGTTGACCGAAGTGTTGGTGACCGGAATTGATACAAGGTGGATCAGGGTCAATCCCAGACCAATCGCGATGGGGGCGAAACCCGCCGGTGCCTTGTCCGAGGTCGCGCCCAGAATGATCAGGATGAAGAAAGCGGTCATCACGATTTCGATCACCAGAGCGGACATCAGGGAATACCCCCCGGGTGAGGCCTCACCATATCCGTTTGACGCAAATCCTCCGACGCCAGAGAACTCGGGCGCACCGCTGACAATCAGATACAGAACCACTGCGGCAGCGATGGCTCCGATGACCTGAGCGATCCAATACGGCAGCAGATCCTTGGCCGGAAACCGCCCGCCAATCATCAAGCCCAGGCTGACCGCCGGATTGAAGTGTCCGCCCGAGATATGGCCAACCGTGTAGGCCATTGTCAGAACCGTCAGGCCGAAGGCGAAGGACACGCCAAGCCACCCTATTCCGACATCCGCGACGCCCGCTGCCAATACGGCACTGCCGCAACCTCCGAGAACCAGCCAGAAGGTGCCGAAGAACTCGGCCAGTAGTTTTGATGACATGAAATTTCCTCCACAATGCAATGCGCTTAAGTGTAATTCATAAATTAACTTTTGTTAAATTGTGTCGAACGGGGAATTTCCCGGATACCCTCTCACCTTGGGTCGGAAAGCCATTAGGTCCATTGAGCAGGATCCAGGCGGAACAGCTTTGACAGTTGTTTGTAAACGCCCGGGTCCGAGTTGCGCAGCGCCTTGGGGCGCTCAAAGAACACTTCAACCGAAACGGCAAAAAACTCCTCGTGCCCTTCCGCGCCATAGGGGTCGATTATAGTTGGCTGCCTGGATTCAACGGCGCGCACATGCGCATCATAGGCTGTTAGGAACGCGGACTCCCATTCTGAAAAACTCTGGTTGTTGCTGAGAACAGGCACCCCGTTGGCCGACCCGGTCAGATCGTCGATCTGGTGGGCAAATTCGTGAAAGACAACATTTTGCCCGTCATGATCATTCATGGCGCCGCGCTGGCTGTGGGCCCAGGACAGGATCACCGGGCCGCGGTTCCAGCTTTCCCCGGTGCGCACGATTTCCTTCTCGGTGACGACATAACCGCTGTGCCGGCTCTGCCTGGATTTGAAAGCGCTGGGATAGATCAGGATGGTGGTCAGGTTGTCATACCAGAGGTCGGTATTCACAACCAGCAGACAGGCTTGCGCGGCGATGGACACTTGCATGTCTTCGGTAACGTCCAGACCGTCGCACCCGGTGAATTCAACCTGATCAAGGAACAAGTTGATCTTGCCTTCCAGCTTTGCGCGCAGGCCCTGCGGAAGCCTTCGCAAGATCGGGACCTGAGCGTCAACAAGGTGCCGTTGACTGTCCGTCAACGGCGCAGCCAACAGGGCGTGACGCGCCTGTCGTTTGGACCAAAAGTAAAAGGTCAGACCTGCCGCGATCACTGCAACAAGTGTCAGGAAAATCAACATGACCCGACCCTAACGTGATCCCGACGGGATCAAAACAAGTTTCCCGGACAAGGGCTGCGGCCCCAAAAAAGAGACGCCGCTGGTCTCCCCGCGGCGTCTCCGGTCTGACCTGAGAGGTCGAATTATTGTTTGACGTCCGCCGCCGGGTTCGATCCGGCTTTGGCGCTGCGACCCGGGTTCAGCGGATCGTCCTGGCGCTGTACCGACCCTTCGAAATGCGCACCGCTTTCGATGGCGATGGTCTTGTGGATGATGTCGCCTTCAACGCGTGCGGTCGACGTCAGGCGCACCTTGAGGCCACGCACGCGACCAACGATGCGGCCGTTGATCACAACGTCGTCTGCGGTGACTTCACCCTTGATCGTCGCCGATTCACCAATGGTCAGCAGGTGGGCGCGGATGTCGCCTTCAACCGTGCCTTCCACCTGAATGTCACCAGAGGTCTTGATGTTGCCGGTGATGTGCAGATCCGAAGACAGAACCGATGCTGGCGGTTTGGGCTTGGGCGCTGTCGCAGGTTTCGACTCGGTCGGTGCAGGGGCCGCTGGGGTCGCCGGAGCGGCGGGTTTGGCCGCCTCAGGTGCCTTGGATGCGGGTTCGTTGATTTTGCTTTTAGAAAACATTTCTCGCAGCCTTGATGTAAGTCATTGGGTTTACGGGTTTTCCGTTCACTCGCACTTCATAGTGCAGATGCGTGCCGGTCGACCGTCCGGTGCTACCCATATCAGCAATATGATCCCCGCGCGAGACCCTTTGACCAACCTTCACATTGATCTTGGTGTTATGAGCGTAAAGTGTCTCAATTCCGAATGCGTGCTTGATTTTCACAAGCCGCCCGAAACCGGATTGCCAGCCTGCGTGGGTAACGACGCCGTCCGCGGTCGCAAAGATATCCGTGCCTTGCGGCCCTGCGAAATCGACACCGTTATGCATCCGGCGACCACCGGATTTGGGATCGCGCCGGTTGCCGTAGCCACTGGTGAAACGCACGGCCGAATGTACAGGATTGGCAAAGGGGGCTTTTTCCGCCGCAAGACGATACAGGTTCAGCTGATCCATCTGTTTCAGCAATGTGTTCGCGCGGGCTTCCTCGGCGGACAATTCGTCCACCTCACCACGCGTGCTAAGGGATAAAGGGGTCAGCGGACCGCCCATACCGCTATATCCGCGCCGGACCTCTTCGATGATGCGGTCTGTTGGCATTCCCGCCTGACGGAACATCTTGTCCAGCGGCTCGACCGATATCACCATGGCTTCTTCCAGCTGGCGGAAAATCTCGTCGCTGCGTTCCTGCATAAGGCGGATTTCCAGCTCCAGATCGTCCCGCTGACCCAGTGCGTCACGGGCGTCTGCAGCGATCTTGTCGCGTTCCTCGGCCGTGCGTGCCAGAGCGTCCGTCATGAACGCCATCTGCACCGGGGCGCTGGAGGCTGCAACGTACATGTCAGCGTTGCTGGTTTCCTGCTTCAATGCAGCCAGTTCTGCCCGTGCATCTTCCCGCTGTTTCATGGTCGTGCGCAGCGTGGTCTGGATGACTTCGATCCCCGTCTCAAGTTCGCGACGTCGGTTTTCCGATGCCAGCAGTTCGGACTGCATGGCGGAAATCTGCTCCAGCGCGGCGTTGAAACGATCCTGGGCGGCAAGGGCTTCCTGCGCACGCGCGTCGCGTTCAGCGGACAGGATATTCAAACGTTCCTGATAGGTGGCCTGGTCGCGTTTCGCCTGTTCCCGGAAATTACCCGATCCGATGCTGTCCATCAGCAGAATGGCAGTTGCCACCGCAGTCCAGCCGACCATGACGGCAACACCGGCCACCGCGACCACCTGCGTTTCCGAACTTAGACGAATAAAGCGTGTATCTTTGTCAGATTTCAGAAAGACCCGGCGTTCCGGGAAGTACCGTTCAAGTACCGAGTGTATTTTTATTGCCAGACGTGTTCGCACGCGTCCTACCTCTCATCCCCAAGATCGGGACCGGTCGTGAGTGCCTGCCGCCCCTTGGGCCGATTGCATAAAGGGCAGGCAGCGTTCGGGCAAGTTTGTTGACCCGTCAGTGGCCAACAGCGCAGAAATCCCCCCAAAGATCGGCGGGAAATTGCCGATATCAGTGTCCAAGCGTCAGTTTGTGATTTCGCCGGGCGCGGGCAGGTCTTCGGTCAGCGGCCAGTAAAAGTCGGGTGGCAGTCCGGCCTCTGCACGCTTTTCCTCGTTGAAGGGCGGTTTCAGGACGCCGTGGAAATACCGGCGAACCAGAGTGTGAAACACATCCTTCGGGTCGGCATTTTCCCGGCCGCACAGGAAATGGAACCACTTGGACCCATAGGCGACATGGCCGACTTCTTCTGCATAGATCACTTCAAGCGCTGCAATGGCCTGCTCGGCCCTGGCTTTGCGAAATATCTCGATCATGCCGGGGGTGACGTCCAGACCGCGCGCTTCGAGCACCATGGGGACAACCGCCAGCCGCCCCATAAGGTCGTCTGCGGTGTCCTCGGCCGCTCGCCAAATTCCTGCATGGGCAGGCAGGGCGCCGTAGTAGCTTCCCATCTGTTCAAGGCAATCACAGACCATCTCGAAATGGCGCGATTCTTCCTCGGCGCATTTTACCCAATCATCATAAAACCCGATCGGCATCGACACATGGCCAAAGCGGGCGATGATGTCCCAATGCAGATCGACGGCGTTCAGTTCGATATGCGCCACGGCATGCAACAGGGCGATGCGTCCCGCTTCGGTGCCCGGCTTTCGCTTTGGTACTTCGCGCGGAGACAGGAGTTCGGGCTGGTCCGGGCGCGCGGGTTTCAGCGGCGGTGACGCGGTACCGATCTCGATCGGGCGGGCGTCGCCTTTGCGCGACGCAAACCACGCGGCGGCGTGCTGTTTGGACAGGGTGGTCTTTTCCCGACCATCGGCCGTTTCAAGAACCTCGGTCGCCATCTGAGTCAGCGATTTGGACACCATGTTTCTCCGCCTGGTTATTCCTGTGGCTCTTAAACCGGATGGCGACCGCGGTCGAGAGCGTTAGAGCGCGCGCACCGCTTCCAGCACCTCATCCACGTGGCCGGGAACTTTGACCTTGCGCCAAACGCGGGCAATCTTGCCTTCGGGGTCGATGATAAACGTCGAACGTTCAATCCCCATCGACTTGCGCCCGTACATGTTCTTTTCGACCCACACCCCGTAGTCTTCACAGACGGTCGAGTTCTCATCCGACAACAGCGGTGTTGTCAGCCCATGCTTGGCGACGAATTTGTCATGTTTGGCGACGCTGTCACGGGAGATGCCGAAAACTTGAGCGCCCGCATCCGCAAAGGCCTGAAGTTGTTCCGAGAAACCGATGGATTCCTTGGTGCAGCCCGGCGTATCATCGCGGGGGTAGAAGAACAGAACCACGGTGCCACCGCGCAACGCCGAAAGCGTCACCTCGCCGCCGCCGTCGCGCGGCAAAGTGAAGTCAGGGGCGATGTCTGAAACGTCGGGCATTGGAAACTCCGTTAAAGGTTTTAAAAGGCTGCCTGATATCATAGGGCAACACGTGCGGGTTGGAAGGCGTGGATAGCAATTTGAAGCAGCACGAAGACGACGATGGAGCAAAGCGGGAAAAGCCCGCGCGCCGTCGGTCTCGCCGCCGGGCCGCCGGACTATGGGCCATGCGCGGCACTTTCATGCTGGTGCTGTTGGCGTTGTTCACTGGTTTCATGCTTGTCGGACAAAGAATGCACGCACCTGTCTGGCTGCGGGACAGGGTCGAGGCGCGGCTTGAAAAGGCCTTGGGCGGGCTGCAAATCCGGTTTGGTGACGTGAGTTTCATCATTCACGAGGGTTGGCGACCGCGTCTGCGTCTGACCGATGTGTTCATCAGCGATGCGGCTGGTCAGCAAATTGCGCAGGTGTCCGACATGCGCGCCAGTCTGGCCATGCGCCCTTTGTTGCGGGGGCACGTCCGCCCGAAAAGAATAATTCTGAGCGGTGCGCAAATCGCCGTGACCCGGAACAAGGACGGGGCACTGAGTCTTACGGTCGGATCCGGCAGCGCGCCCGTGCAGGAAGCCCCGAACCTAGCACAGCTTATCGAAGCCTCGGATCAGGTCTTCCTGTCTCCGGCCCTGTCTGCACTGACGTCTGTCGAGCTTGATGCGATCACACTGGATTATCTAGATCTGCGGCAAGGACGGTCCTGGATTCTGGACGGTGGACATATCCAGGCCAACCGGAGCGGCAGCGAGGTGCGTTTGGCGACGGGGTTCTCGGTTTTGGCAGGGCGTGACTATGTCAGTGCAATCGAGGCCAATTATACAAGCGTCCTGGGGACTCCTGCGGCACAATTCGGGATATCGGTCACTGACTTGCCGGCCGAGGACATCGCGGGCCAAACACCCGCCCTTGCTTGGTTGCAGGTTCTGCGGGCCCCGATTTCGGGTGCCTTGCGGGGTGGAGTCGATGAAAAAGGAGCTATCGGTACCGTATACGCAACTCTGAATCTGGGGGCGGGTGCCGTTCAGCCAAACCCCGAAACACGCCCGGTCCCCTTCGAATCTGCCCGCACGTATTTCACTTATGACCCCAAAGGGCAGATGCTGGACTTCAACGAAGTTTCAGTTGTCTCGGCCTGGGGCGAGGTGCAGGCTGACGGGAAGGCGATTTTGGAAGGTGCGGAAGATGGCGTGCTGGACAGCCTGTCTGCGCAGTTGCAGTTGTCCGGTATCAATGTGAACCCTGCAAACCTGTTCCCACAGCCTATTCAGCTTTCGCGGGCCAGCCTAGATTTCAAGATGGCGATCAACCCGTTCCAATTGCGGCTCGGTCAGATGACCATCGAAGATCCGGGCCATACGGTGCGTGCCTTTGGTGTCCTGAACGGGCGACCGGATGGCTGGGCGGTCGAGCTGGACGCACATCTGGACCAAATGACGTCGGACAAGGTTCTCGGATACTGGCCCGAGCGTCTGGCGCCGAAACCGAGAGAATGGGTGACCAAAAACCTGTACGAAGGGGTTCTGTCGGATATGGATTTTGCCCTGCGCCTTTTGCCCGGTTCGAAACCGGATCTCTATCTGGATTTCGGATTTGAAGAGGCGAAGATCCGGTTTGTCAAAACGCTGCCTCCGATCGAACAGGCGCAGGGTCAGGCCAGCCTGATCAACCGCAGGTTCACGGTCACTGCGCAGCAGGGTGTAGTGATTGCGGATGACGGCGGTGCGGTGGATGCAACGGGAACGTCCTTCATCATACCCGACACGGATATCAAGAAATCTGCGCCCGCGATTGCGCGCATCCGGGCCAGTGGCAGTGTGACGGCCGCGTTATCCTTGCTGGACCGGCCTCCGCTCGAATTGCTTAGCAAGGCGGGGTTGCCCGTTGATGTGGCGAAGGGAACGGTGTCGTTGGCAGGAACTCTGTCCTTGCCCTTGAAAAAAGATCTCAAGTTCGAGGACACCGAGTTCCATTTCGATGGCAGGCTGGCCAATCTGTTCAGTGACAGGTTGGTGCCTGGCTTTACCGTCAGCGCTGATCTGCTGGATCTTTCGGGTGATCAGTCCGGCGTTCAGATTCAGGGGCTGGGGCAGTTTGGGGACGTACCGCTGACGGCGCTCTGGCGGCAGTCGATAGATGGCAAGTCCGCACAGCGAAGTACCCTGACGGGTCAGATCGAGCTGTCGCCGCGATTGATGGATGAGATCGGTGCGGGTTTGCCTCCGGGCATGCTGACCGGAAAAGGGATTGCGGACATCACATTGGGGCTTGGTGCCGGACCTCCTCCGAAACTGTCAGTTTCATCTGATTTGCAAGGCGTGGGGCTGGCCATACCCGAGCTTGGTTGGCGAAAGGGAACTAATTCGACAGGATCTCTGACAGCCGAAACGACTTTGGGATCGCAACTGAAAGTGGACAGCCTGCGCATAGATGCGGCGGGTTTGCGTACCTCTGCCTCGATTACGTTTCGTGAGAATGGCAAATATGATCGGGTTCGCTTCAGCTCTTTTGACCTGGGCGACTGGCTGGCGGTCCCGGCAGAGCTGATCGGGCGCGGGGGCGCCATGCCGGATATCCGTGTTCTTGGCGGCGTACTTGATATGGGCCGCGCGAATTTCGGCGAAAGTGGCGGATCAGGCGGCGGGGGCGGAGCCGGGCCGAAACTGGACGTGTCGCTGGATCGCCTTCAGGTGACGGAAACCGTCGCACTGACCGGGTTCCAGGGCGCATTTCAGACGACCGGCGGAATACAAGGGAACTTCAACGCGCGGGTCAATGGCGGCGCGCCGGTCAGAGGGCAGGTCAGCCCCAGAGGGAAACGAAGTGCTGTTGACCTGACGTCGCAAGATGCGGGTGCCGTGCTACGATCGGCCGGGGTTCTGACACAGGCGCGGGGCGGAGAAATGGACCTCAAGCTTGAGCCTGTGGCCGCACCCGGCAGCTATGACGTGATATTGAAAATCACCAATACGCGGATCACCGACGCTCCGGCCATGGCAGCCTTGCTGAATGCCATCAGCCTTGTGGGGCTTTTGGACGAAATGGCCGGGCAGGGCATCTTTTTTGCAGCAATCGACAGCCGGATGCGGATCACGCCGACGGATATCAAGGTGCTCAGCGGCAGTGCCGTCGGGCCATCCATGGGCCTGTCTTTTGACGGTACCATCGATACGGTGAACGGAATGCTGAACCTGCGCGGTGCAATTTCGCCTATATACCTCCTCAACGCAGTTGGCAGCGTGTTCACGCGCAAGGGCGAGGGCGTCTTTGGCTTCAACTACACCCTGACCGGTCCGCTTGCTTCGCCCAAAGTGTCGGTAAATCCTTTGTCCGGTCTTGCTCCTCTGTTCCTACGCGACCTGTTGCGTGCCCCGGCACCGCAAGTTCAGGATGGCCCGAACGCAGTGCCCCAGAAACCTGATGAACCAAAACCCACGTTTGGATCATCCCCAAGTGACCGCTGACAGGATATGGCCGAATCTGATGCAGGGTTGTAAGGCGCGGGCATGAAACTCAGCGATTTTGATTTCCACCTGCCCGAAGACCTGATCGCCACGCGGCCTGCCAGCCCGCGGTCCTCTGCGCGCCTGTTGGTAGCGCAAGGGAACGCGACGACCGACAGCCATGTGATCGATTTGCCTGAGTATCTGCAGCCGGGCGACCGGCTGGTGTTGAATGACACCCGTGTCATCCCGGCGCGGCTAAACGGTCGGCGCCATCGCGACAGCGCGCAAGGGCCGGTTTCCGCCGGGGTCGAGGCAACCTTGCTGGACCCGCAGGCCGACGGCACGTGGTCTGCGTTGATCAAGCCGCTCAAAAAGGTGAAGCTTGGGGAAGAGATTGTCTTCTCAGATGATCTCAGCGCCACACTGGACAGGGTTGCTGACGGCCAGGCGTATCTGCGCTTCAATCTCAGCGGCGAGGATTTCGACGCGGCGCTGGATCAGGCCGGAGCAATGCCTCTGCCGCCCTACATCGCAGCCAAACGCCCGGCCGATGAACGGGACAAAACGGACTATCAGACTATCTGGGCAAACCGTTCCGGCGCCGTGGCCGCCCCGACCGCATCGTTGCATTTCGATGATGCGCTGATGAAGGCGTTGGCCGAGCGAGGTGTAAGCTTCACGCATGTGACGCTTCATGTGGGGGCAGGAACTTTTCTTCCGGTTAAGGTTGAGGATGTCACAACCCATAAGATGCATGCTGAATGGGGACAGGTAAGCCCGGAGGCCGCGGCACAGATACTGGCAACCAAGGCGGCTGGCGGGCGTGTGATCCCGGTGGGGACAACAGCTTTGCGCCTGATCGAAAGTGCTGCAAGGTCAGGAAAGATCGAACCTTGGGAAGGCGACACTGATATCTTCATTTATCCCGGTTTCGAATTCCATGTCACAGACGCATTGATGACCAATTTTCATTTGCCGAAGTCCACTTTACTTATGCTGGTTTCGGCATTGATGGGGCAGGATCGGATGCGCGATATCTACACGCATGCCATAGCACGAAAATATCGGTTCTTTTCTTATGGCGACGCGTCGCTTTTGATCCCCTGAAGGGCGCGTATACAGCATCACGGATCGGGAATGTCGTAGACAAGCGCGACGTAGGCGGTCTTTGATCGCAGAACGACACTAAAATCAGGTTGGCATTAGTCGGAGGCCCCAATGATTCAGGTCCTTTCCAGCGCATGGGCGTTGTTGCTCGGCATGGGGTTGCTGATGGTCGGAAACGGCCTGCAGGGCACTATCCTGGGCGTTCGGGGTGAGATCGAAGGCTTTTCGACCCTTGAGATGTCATTTGTCATGTCGGCCTATTTTCTGGGTTTTCTGGGCGGTTCACGCCTCGCACCCGAGATGATCCGGCGCGTCGGCCATGTACGGGTCTTTGCGGCCCTTGCGTCGTTCATTTCGGCCGTGATGATCATGTATCCGATGCTGACAGACCCGATCGCGTGGGCCCTTGGCCGGGTGGTGATCGGGTTCTGTTTTTCGGGCGTCTACGTCACCGCGGAAAGCTGGCTCAATAACGCGGCAAGCAATGAGAACCGCGGGCAGGCGCTGTCGCTCTATATGATTGTCCAGATGACGGGTATCATCAGTGCGCAGGCGCTTGTTCTGGTCGGTGACCCCGCTGGATACGAAACCTTTGTAATCGCCTCGATTCTGGTTTCGGTGTCTTTCGCACCTATTTTGTTGTCAATCTCGCCAACACCAGCCTTTGATACCACAAAACCGATGACCCTGAAGAAACTGCTGGAAACCTCGCCTCTGGGCTGTGTGGGCATGTTTCTGCTGGGGGGCGTGTTTTCGGCGCAGTTCGGTATGGCGGCGGTTTTCGGCGCTCGGGCCGGGCTGTCGCTTGTAGAAATTTCGACCTTCGTTGCGGCGTTTTATATCGGAGCAGTTGTTCTGCAATATCCGTTGGGCTGGTTCTCTGATCGCATGGATCGACGCTTTCTGATCCTTCTTGTGGCGCTCGCCGGTGCCGGCGGCGCAACTATCGCAATGATGATGGGTGGATCGTTTCCAATTCTGCTTGCCTCGGCTTTCCTGATCGGCGGCACCTCCAACCCGCTCTACTCACTGCTGATCGCGCATGCGAATGACTTTCTTGAATACGAGGATATGGCGGCAGCATCTGGCGGACTGGTGTTTATCAACGGTCTGGGAGCGATTGCCGGGCCGCTGATAACCGGTTGGTTGATGGGTGATGCCATTTTCGGGCCGTCGGGCTTTTTTCTCTTTATTGCGGCACTGTTACTCGCAATGGCACTCTACGCACTTTATCGAACGACACAGCGTGCTTCGATCCCTGTGGACGAAACCGGCACAATGTCGACGCTGTATCCAACATCCTCGCCAGTTGCGCTTGAAGTGGCACAGGAGGTTGCGATCGAAGCCGCCGAGGCCGAGCAGGCTGAGCAGGAAGATGCCTAGGACACAGGATTATGTCGCAAGTGTTGCAATATGTTACTGTAACAGTTCTGTAAAACGGCCTTAAATGACGTTACGTCCCAAATGCGGGCACAAGACGGAGTTTAAGGCAATGGTAACGCCTGAAGAAGTATTGAGTTTTTGGTTAGATGAGGTGGGTCCAAAGGGCTGGTATATTGAGGATGAAGCGTTGGATTCAAATATTCGCGCACGTTTTCAATCAACATGGGAGGCTGCGGCCGAGGGCAAGTTTTCGCTCTGGCTGACCTATCCCAGCGGGTCACTGGCTTACATTATTCTGACGGACCAGTTTTCACGCAACATGTTCCGGGGGCAGGCGCGTGCTTTCGCGACGGACCGAGCGGCTTTGGCCGCCGCAAAATGCGCGGTCGACAGGGGCTGGGACAAGAAAATCGACGAACCGGCCCGGCAGTTCTTTTACTTGCCAATGATGCATTCGGAAAATCTGTGCGATCAGGAACGCTGCGTGCGTCTGATCTGCGAAAACATGAGCGGCGATACAAGCAATCTGCTTCATGCCCGAGCGCATCGTGAAGTGATCCGCAAGTTCGGTCGTTTTCCTTATCGGAACGAAGCACTGTCGCGCAATTCGACCCCTCACGAAGAGGCTTATGTCGACATGGGTGGCTACGGTTCTACTGTGCGTGAGCTGCAAGCGACAGCCTGAGATCGCCGAGACAGATTATGGAACCGCGCCATAACCGATAGAGCAGGGGCCCTTAGGACTCCGGCTCACACCCCTTGAGCGCCAAGACACGCTCGGATGCGATGTCTGCTCCGGTCTGTATGGTCTGAGCGATCAGAACCTCTGGCGTGTCTGCAAGTTCAGTGAACCGCTCCTGCGTAGATTGCAGCTTTTGTTCAACAGCGTTTAGGCGGCGCAATGTCGCCTGGATGTTTTGCGCGGTTTGACTGTCTGTGATCTGGTTCTCCATCATCAGCGTCGCCAATTCACCGCGCAACGCGGAAAGTTCGCCCCGAATGCCCTTCGCCTCATCCCGAATAGGGGCAAGAACCTGTACGGTCTCTGAGAACTCTGCCGAGACGCTTTCGACTTTCGAAGCCAGCTTCCAGCCCAAAAACAGGCACAGGGCCACAAGTATCAAAGTTGCATTTAGCAGAGCAAGCGCCAGATCTTTTAGTGTTTTGGCCATGGTAAACTCCTTGATTTCAATGTGTTCACAAATGTCCGAGCGGCGTCGGCGTTTCTGTTCTAGCCATAGCTTTGGCCGGGGTATAGGCTGAAATCCGCATATTCAGGTATGGTTTACCCTGCGTCGCATTTGTCGCGGGAACGCTTGTTGATGCGTTTCTGAAAATAGTTTAATGGTAAACTAAATTTTCATCACCTGCGCCGAGAGGAACACATGGCTGCACAATCCTATGATCTGATCGTAATCGGGGCTGGCCCCGGTGGCTATGTCGCCGCCATCCGTGCGGCCCAGCTTGGTCTGAAAACCGTCGTGATCGAGCGCGAGCACCTTGGTGGCATCTGCCTGAACTGGGGGTGCATTCCCACCAAGGCATTGCTGCGGTCCTCCGAAGTGTTCCATCTGATGGAACGCGCCAAGGATTTCGGATTGAAAGCCGACAAGATCGGTTACGATCTGGACGCGGTCGTCAAAAGATCCCGTGGCGTTGCCGGGCAGCTTTCGGGCGGCATCGGCCATCTGCTGAAGAAGAACAAGGTCGCCGTGGTGATGGGTGAGGCGACGATCACCGCAAAAGGCAGGGTCAGTGTCAAGACCGACAAGGGCACCGAAGAACTGACGGCCAAGAACATCGTTCTCGCAACCGGCGCACGGGCCCGCGAACTGCCCGGTCTCGAGGCTGACGGCGATCTGGTGTGGACCTACAAGCACGCGCTGCAACCGCCCCGGATGCCCAAGAAATTGCTGGTCATCGGCTCGGGCGCGATCGGCATCGAGTTTGCGAGCTTCTACAACACGTTGGGGGCTGACACGACTGTGGTCGAAGTAATGGACCGCGTGTTGCCTGTGGAAGATGCGGAAATCAGTGCATTGGCCAAGAAAGCCTTCACCAAACAGGGCATGACCATCATGGAAAAAGCCATGGTCAAGCAGCTGGATCGTGGCAAAGGCAAGGTGACCGCTCATATCGAGGTCAAGGGCATGGTTGAGAAGCACGAGTTCGACACCGTGATTTCCGCTGTTGGGATTGTAGGAAATGTCGATAACCTCGGGCTGGAAGCTCTGGGCGTAAAGATTGATCGCACACATGTGGTGACGGATGAATATTGCCGCACAGGTGTCGACGGCCTTTATGCGATTGGGGACATCGCGGGCGCGCCCTGGCTTGCACATAAAGCCAGTCACGAAGGCGTCATGGTCGCCGATCTGATCGCAGGCCAGCATGCACACCCGGTCAAACCCGAAAGCATCGCGGGATGTACCTATTGCCAGCCTCAGGTGGCCTCGGTCGGATATACCGAAGCAAAAGCCAAAGAGCTGGGATATGACATCAAAGTTGGTCGTTTTCCCTTCGTCGGCAATGGCAAGGCCATTGCTCTGGGTGAACCGGAAGGCCTGATCAAAACCGTGTTCGACGCCAAAACAGGTGAACTTCTGGGGGCGCATATGATCGGCGCAGAAGTCACTGAACTGATTCAGGGCTATGTGGTGGGTCGGCAGTTGGAGACGACCGAAGAAGACCTGATGAACACGGTCTTCCCGCACCCGACTCTGTCAGAAATGATGCACGAAAGCGTACTGGATGCGTATGGCCGCGTGATCCATATGTAAGGTCGTGCGCACGTTCCGGTCAGGCAGGGGGCTCTGCCCCCGCCTTGCTGCGCGCGGCTCCCCCGGGATATTTTGGGCCAGATGAAGCAGAGGTCTTTTATTCATCTGGCTGCAAGTATCCCGGAGCGCGAGGCAGAGCCTCGCTGAAAGCCGTTACCTGTTCAAAGCATCCAGAATTCGGGCCCAGGAACGGATGCCCTTGTGGAAGCTTTTGACGTCATATTTCTCATTCGGTGAATGGATGGCGTCGTCCTCGTTGGCATAACCGACCAGCATCGAATCGAGCCCCAGAACAGTGTTGAAGTACCCGACGACTGGGATCGAGCCGCCCATGCCGGTAAACACCGCTTCGCGGTCCCATTCGTCCGACAGTGCTTTGCGGGCGGCTTCGAATTCCGGACGATCGATATTCATGACCGAAGCGGGCGAACCTTCCAGATCGTTGTCCCAGACAACTTTTGCATCCGGGGACAGGCGGTCCTCGACATGTTTGCGGATCTTGGTGCGCAAAGCGTCCGGATCCATGTCGCCGACCAGACGGCACGTGATTTTACAATGTGCTTCCGAAGGGATTACGGTTTTTGAACCAGCGCCATTGTACCCGCCCCACAGCCCGTTCACTTCAAGTGTCGGGCGCGCCCATTGTTGCTCTAGCGTTGAATAGGCTTTTTCGCCGTGCGGTTGGGTATATCCGACCGAGTTCAGGTAATCCGCTTCGTCGAAGCCGCAGTTTTGCCACTGACGCAGCTGGTCCTGAGGCACTTCATGAACGCCTTCATAGAAACCATCGACCGCGACACGCCCGGTTTCGTCATCATAGAATGAGGCAACGATTTTCGACAGTTCGCGCAGCGGATTCAGGCCCGGGCCACCGTAATGGCCGGAGTGCAGATCGATGCGGGGTCCGATGATGGTGAACTCGTCCTTCAGCATGCCGCGCAGTTGTGAGGCAATCGACGGAACACCTCGCGATACCATGGATGTATCGCAGACCAGCGCCAGATCCGCTTTGAGTTCGGCCGCGTTGTCTTCGAGGAAGGGGACCAGCGAGGGTGAGCCGGATTCTTCTTCGCCCTCAAAGAAAAAGGTGATGCGGCAGGGCAGGGATCCGTGCACCGCTTTCCATGCGCGGCAGGCTTCGACGAATGTCATCAACTGACCTTTGTCGTCCGACGCCCCGCGCCCGCGGATGACAGGGCCATGCTCGGTGTCTTCGATGGCGGGATCAAACGGATCGCGTGTCCAAAGGTTCAGCGGATCGACGGGTTGCACGTCATAATGGCCGTAAAACAGGATGTGAGGTACATCCGGGTCCTCTCCCACATGGCCTACGACCATCGGGTGCCCAGGGGTTTCCCGTTTTTCTGCTGCGATTCCGATACTGTTCAGGTCGGCAACCAGCCAGTCGGCTGCACGGCTGACGTCGGCCTTGTAAGCGGGATCGGTCGAGATCGAGGGGATGCGCAGCAGCTCCATCAGGCGGTCGATCGATGTTTGCAGATCTTCGTCAATCCGGTTCAGCACGGTGTCTAGCGACATGGGGATCTCCTGCTTGTCTGTGTTCGGGCGAACCCTAGCAGCGTTGACAGCGCCGTCCAGAGCGGTTGATCTGAATTCTGCACGCAAGACAGAACCGCGAATGATGCAGCGCGGCTGCGTCGTTTCCACGCGTCCGATGGCCGGAACTATACTTGCCGTGAGGATTGCAAGCTTATATTTGATGCAAATCAAAGTTGGGTTCACCTGTTCGGCTGTAACCAGCTGAATAAAGGAACACAAAGCTGCGGAAACAGGTTAAGCTGTGAGATGTGGCAGACTAATTGCCCAAGGGAAACCGGAAACGGGCATTCAAGGAGGGTCCGTTGGACTATACTGCTCAGCTCGATTCAGCGATTGCCAGGCTGCATGAAGAAGGACGTTACCGGACCTTTATCGATATCGAACGTCGCAACGGACATTTCCCCCACGCGGTGCGCACACGCTCGGACGGGTCGCAGCAGAACATCACCGTGTGGTGCGGCAATGACTATCTGGGCATGGGCCAGCACCCCGTTGTACTGAATGCCATGCACGAGGCGGTCGATGCGGCTGGTGCGGGCTCGGGCGGCACGCGAAATATCTCGGGCACCACGGTTTATCACAAAAAGCTCGAGGCCGAACTGGCCGATCTGCATGGCAAGGAAGCCGCGCTGTTGTTTACCAGCGCGTATATTGCCAATGACGCCACCCTCAGCACGCTGCCCAAGCTGTTCCCGGGGCTGATCATCTATTCTGACGCGCTGAACCATGCTTCAATGATTGAAGGGGTGCGCCGAAACGGGGGCGCCAAGCGCATCTTCCGTCATAACGACGTGGCGCATCTGCGCGAATTGCTTGAGGCGGACGATCCTGCCGCGCCCAAGCTGATCGCCTTCGAGTCGGTCTATTCCATGGATGGCGATTTTGGGCCGATCGAAGAAATTTGCGATTTGGCCGATGAATTCGGCGCGCTGACCTATATCGACGAAGTGCACGCCGTGGGCATGTATGGCCCGCGCGGTGGCGGCGTGACCGAGCGGGATCGCCTGGCGCATAGGATCGACATCATCAATGGCACTCTGGCCAAGGCCTATGGCGTCATGGGGGGCTATATCGCGGCCAGTACCAAGATGTGCGATGCCGTGCGGTCTTATGCACCGGGCTTTATCTTCACGACATCGTTGCCGCCTGCCGTTGCCGCGGGGGCTGCTGCATCCGTTGCTTACCTGAAAACCGCGTCTGAGTTGCGCGAGCAACACCAGACCCAGGCGAAGATCCTCAAGCTGCGGCTGAAGGGGATGGGCCTGCCGCTGATCGATCACGGCAGCCACATCGTGCCCGTGATCGTCGGCAACCCTGTGCACACCAAAAAGCTCAGCGACATGCTGCTGGACGATTATGGCATCTACGTGCAACCGATCAATTTCCCGACCGTCCCGCGCGGAACCGAGCGTCTGCGTTTTACCCCGTCTCCGGTGCACGGACCTGACGAAATGAACCGTCTGGTGCAGGCGATGGACGAACTTTGGTCACATTGTGCGCTAAATCGCGCCGAACTTGCCGGATAACCTAACGCCAAAGTGTGCAACGAGTTTGCCGCGTGTTAAGCTTACGTTAACAAAACGAGTAGACGAATCATTGTGGGGATGATTCGCCACTTACGCGAAATACGCGACAGGCAGAATGGGGCAGCAGGGATGATTGGGCGCAGATCTCAGCGCGATTCCGAAGAGGACGTAGATGTCAGACCAAAAGGGTTTGATGACTATGAGATTCGCCTAGGCGACAAGATGCGCGGTGAACGCGCTACGATGGGCAAATCCCTTCTGGATGTTCAGCGCGAGTTGCGGATCAAAGCCAACTATATCGCTGCAATTGAAAACGCCGACCCCGATGCGTTTGATACACCCGGCTTTATCGCCGGGTATGTGCGTTCCTACGCACGCTATCTGGGCATGAACCCCGATGAGACCTTTGCGTCTTTCTGCCAGGAAAGCGGATTCGAGGTCGCGCATGGCATGTCCGCCGAAGCCTCGGTGGTGCGGAAGCCTTCAGGTGCTCTGCCCGCACGCGGCCCAATGGGGCGTGACCCGTTCATCTCTCCCAACACGCCTTTTATTCCGGGCAAGGAGCCTCTGGTCAGCCAGATCGAACCCCGTGCCATTGGTTCGTCACTGGTATTGCTGGCGGTGATTGGTGGCATCGGCTATGGCGGCTGGGCTGTTCTGAACAGAATTCAGCAAGTACAGGTCAGCCCGGTTGAACAAGCTCCGGTGGTTTTGTCTGATCTGGATCCGCTGGATGCGGCGCGCAGCAACGCGTCAGATGATGCTGCACAGGTGGCAAGTGCCGAAGCATTGGACCGTCTCTATCGTCCGCAGGCACTGGATGTCCCGGTGCTGGTTGCGCGGGATGCTCCGATCTCTACGCTTGATCCGCGCGAGGTTGGAACTTTCCGCCCGCCCGAATTGCCGCAGTTCGAAGTGGCCGAACTGCACACAGTTGAAAAACCTGCCCTGCCGCAAGTGGTCGAACAGATCGACACCACGCTCAAGATCGTGGCTGTTGATCCGGCATGGATGCGCGTGACAGCTGCGGATGGAAGCGTCATTTTCGAAGGCACACTGGGTACCGTTGAGCAGGGCAGTGTGTTCGAAGTGCCCCTGACCGAAGAACCACCGTCATTGCGTGCCGGCGCATCCGGATCAGTTTATTTTTCGATGAACGGTAAGCACTACGGCCCGGCGGGTGCTCCGGGCACTGTCGCCAAGGGTGTCGTTCTGTCGAAAGACGCCGTGACCGAGGCCTATGCCGTCGCCGATCTTGAGGCGGAACAGAACAGCGCGCTCAAGCAACTGGTGGCGGAACTGCAAACCGAGGCGACAGAAACGCCCGCCGAGTGATCTAGCCATTGCGGTAACTCGGTTGCCGAACTATCTACAGTCGCAACTCAGGCAGACGCGGATCCGTCCTTATGTCCCTCAATCACGTACGCCCCTGGCGCGACATCTACCGTCGTAAATCCCGTCAAATAATGGTCGGTAACGTCCCCGTTGGTGGCGATGCGCCTATTGCCGTTCAGACCATGACCAACACGCTGACGACCGATGTGGCGGCGACCGTGGCGCAGGTGCAGGCGGCGGCTGAGGCCGGTGCAGATATCGTGCGTGTCTCGGTTCCTGATGAGGCGTCGTCCAAAGCGCTGAAAGAGATTGTCCGGGAAAGCCCCGTGCCCATCGTGGCAGACATTCATTTCCACTATCGGCGCGGCATCGAAGCCGCCGAAGCGGGCGCTGCCTGTCTGCGCATCAATCCCGGCAACATCGGTGACGAAACCCGCGTGAAAGAAGTCATCCAGGCTGCGCGCGACCACAACTGTTCAATCCGGATCGGCGTGAATGCAGGAAGTCTGGAAAAGCACCTGCTTGAGAAATATGGCGAGCCGTGCCCCGAGGCGATGGTCGAGAGCGGGCTGGAACATATCCGCATCCTTCAGGACAATGATTTTCACGAGTTCAAGATCAGCGTAAAAGCCAGCGACGTGTTTCTGTCCGCCGCGGCCTATCAAGGTATTGCCGAGGCGACGGACGCCCCCATCCACCTAGGCATTACCGAAGCGGGTGGGCTGGTCAGCGGTACGATCAAATCGGCCATCGGCCTTGGCAACCTGCTGTGGATGGGGATCGGCGACACGATCCGCGTCAGCCTGTCTGCTGATCCGGTGGAAGAGGTGAAGGTTGGGTTTGAAATCCTCAAATCTCTTGGCCTGCGCCATCGGGGCGTCAATATCATCTCATGCCCGTCCTGCGCGCGACAGGGTTTTGATGTCATCAAAACCGTCGAGGCGCTGGAACATCGCCTTGAACACATCAAGACGCCGATGTCCCTTTCGATCATCGGCTGCGTGGTCAATGGCCCGGGCGAAGCGCTGATGACGGATGTCGGTTTCACCGGCGGTGGAGCAGGATCCGGTATGGTTTACCTTGCCGGAAAAGCCAGCCACAAGTTGTCAAACGAGCAGATGATCGATCACATCGTGGAGCAGGTCGAAAAGAAAGCGGCTGAACTGGATGCTGCGGCCGAGGCGGCAGAGTAGTCTATCTATCTATTCAGCAATGCTATGAGGTGGGCATTTGTTGCGTGGCGCAATGGATGCCGCCGCCAAGTTCTCCCAGCACATCAACGTTAAGTGTTACGACTTCTCGTCCGGGATAGTGACTTGCAAGCGTTTCTGATGCGATCTGGTCTGTTTCCGCGTCTCCGAACCGGGCCGCAATCACGCCGCCGTTGCAGACGTAGTAATTGGCGTAAGCGGCGACGAAGTCCAGGTTCTTGACGCGGCGGTAATGTGGTTCGGGTATCACGTCCATGTCCATGCCCGCTGCAACCAGACGATCATGGGTGTCCAACGCGGCCATGTGGAAAGGATCATGATTGTCCGGTCTATCCGGCAAGTTGATGATGCCGCGACCGGGGCCGGTAAAGCGGGCGAGACTGTCTATATGATAATCGGTGATATCTTCGCCCCAGACACCTTCGGACCAGATCATTCGCTTGGCCCCATAGGCCGCCAACAACCGTGCTTCGATCTCGTCGCGAGCGAGGCCGGGATTGCGGTTGTCATTCACCCACGAGCTTTCATGCGCCATAAGTGCCCCATGCCCATCCTGTTCGACACCACCTGCTTCGCCGATCAGTCCGGTCGGCTGCAGGGGCAGTCCCAGCCTTTCGGCCACTCTGTCGGCAATTCTCGCATCATGTGCGTGAACCTGCTTTCGCCCCCAACCATTGAACTGGATCTGTTTGACCGCAAGCTCGCCACGGTTGTTGATCGCGAACACCGGGCCTGCGTCCCGGCACCACAGATCTTCGGTCGGGACATCCCAAATCTCGATCGCCGCAGAAAGCTGTTTGCTGATATCTGCGTGGTATTCTGATCCGGCAAGCATTATGACGGGCTCAAAAGCAGAGATCGTGTTTGCGATTTCGGCAATGGTCCTCTGCACCATCTTCAGAAAAACGGGGTCGGGATGGACAGTGCGGCTGACCGGCCATTGCATGAAAGTACGATCATGCCGGGCTTCTTCGGCCGGGACGTAGAAGCCAGTCGCGGGCTGCGCAATAGACTGGCCAGAGAAACATGTGATGCCCAACGCTCCTCCGGCCATAAGAAATCCTCGCCGCTTCATGGCAGGCCGCCGACCAACCCTGCTTTAGCCGCGTTCGGCACGTATACCGTCAACGATCTGCTGCATCTGATCGGATGGCAAGAAGCCACGCAACATTTCGGTGCCCAGAACAAACGAAGGCGTGCCCGAGATCTGCATCCTCTGGGCCAGAGCGCGGGTGCGGGTGATCTCATCCGTGACGCGATCGCTGTCCATCGCCGCTATGATCTCGTCGCTGTTCAGCCCCAACCCGTCGGAGATGCGGCGCAGGGAAACTTCGCTTGGCTCACCGGTGAATTCCAACAGGGCATCATGAACCTGCTTGTACGCATCATCGCCCGCCACGTGTTTGGTGGCCACAGCAAAGCGTGAGGATAGCACGGACGCATCACCCAGAATTGGGAATTCCTTGATCACAAGGCGAATATTGCCGTCTTCGGCCAGCAGACTGGCCACTTCGGAAACGGCACGGCGGCAATAGCCACACCGGTAGTCCATGAACTCGACCAGAGTGATGTCGCCATCCGGGTTGCCGCCAACCCAGCTAAAGCCGTCATTGAACAGCTCATCCGCATTGGCGGCGACCAGCTCTTTATCCGCAGCGGCTTCGGCGACGGCATTGCGCTGTTCCAGAATGTTGATCGCTTCTACGATCACTTCGGGATTTTCCAGTAGGTATTCACGCACCTGAGCGCCAAATTCTGTTTTCTCGGCATCGCTCATCGCGTTCAGGTCCAGCGCCTGCGCCGAGGTTGCCGCCATGGAAAGCCCCAGAAGGGCGGGTGCAGCATGTCTGAGGATCATTTCCGTTTCCTTTTGTCTTTGTTGAGTCGTTCCGACGCAATCAACACGTCTTGCGCCCTTTGCCAACCCGGTGAGCCTTCGGGCAGTCGCGCCACGGCGCGTTTCGCGTGGATTCCGGCATCTCCCAGCCGCCCTTGCAGCGCATACCGTTCCGCCGTCACGGTCGACGCCATACCATCATTACCAACCTGAGCATAGGCAACACCAAGATCCTGCAACAGCCTGGCGTTCCGGTAATCCCGGGCGCGGGCTTTTTCCAGCACGCTCAGGGCCTGTTTGGTTTGGCCCTGCGCCAGCAACGCCCGCCCGTATCCAGCCAGGATCAGCGCATCGTTCGGAGCCATTTCAACAGCGTTTCCGTACGCTTCAATAGCCGCGCCTATTTGCCTGTTTTCCAAAAGAATTTGCCCCTTCAGGTCATAGTAGTACGGGTCGTTTGGGCGCAGCACCAGGGCCTCGTCGATCGCATTGCGCGCGCGACCCAAATCACGGTTCTGATGATGGGCCGAAGCCTCTCGCATCAGGCGGATGTCCTGGGCGGTTTCCTCTTTGGCGCGCCGTAATGTCCAACTGGGTGAGCGTAAAAAGGCCGACAGCTTGCCTTTGACGCGGGCAAACCAGTAATCGGCATTGGCATTCTGAATTGCCTTGTCGCCAAACTCGTCCAGAAAGGCTTCGGCGGCGCGCAAACGTTCACGGCTGGTAGGGTGCGACCGCATATACGGGTCCTGGTTGGCGACGCTCAGCAATTCCTGACCTGCGAATTTCCTGTGCAGCTCCACCATGCCGCTGGGAGAAATTTGAGCCCATCGCAGATAGCTTGCGGCGCTTCGGTCAGCCGAAGCTTCTTCGGCGCGGGTATGACCCAGAAAGCTGCGGATTGCAGCGCCCTGGGTGCCAGCGGCAATACCAATGGCGGCTTCACCCCCGCCTGCCGCGGCCGCAAGCAGCGCCAAAGCTGTGCCAAGGCCAGCATTGCGCCGCGCGGCCTTCAGGTTTTCGGCGCGGCGGGCCAGATGGCCATTCGCGATATGCGCAGCCTCATGCGCGATCACCGCTTGCAGCATTTCGGGGCTTTCAACCGTTAGAATCAGCCCGTAATTCACATAGATCGCGTTGTAGTCGATGACGAATGCGTTGAACGTGTTGTCATTGACCACCAGGATTTGAACCCGGTTGGTGTTCAGACCTGCGGCACGCAGCACTGGAAACGCCAACTCGCGCAGCCCATGCTCGATATCGGGGTCGCGGATCAGGCTTTGCCCATGAGATTGCGTTGCCGCCGTCAGCCAGACGACAACCGACAGTATCAGAGCCGGGATTGACGTCAGCCGGGATACGCGTTCAAAAGCCATGGCTGCAACATGGGAGATGGGCATGAGAAACTCAACCCGGTCCGAGGTCGATCCCTTCATCGTGATGGACGTGATGGAGGCCGCGCGCCGTGCGGAAGAAGCGGGCCGCCATGTGATTCACATGGAAGTTGGACAGCCCGGAACCGGCGCACCCAAGGGCGCGACCGAAGCGCTGGCGAAGGCGATGGATCAAAGCCCGTTGGGTTATACGGTGTCCCTGGGGTTGCCTGCGCTGCGAAAGCGTATCGCGCGGCTTTATGGCGATTGGTACGATGTGGACCTGAACCCCGAGCGCGTGATCATCACGCCTGGATCGTCCGGCGGGTTTCTGCTGGCCTTCACTGCTTTGTTCGACAGCGGGGATCGGGTTGGAATCGGTGCGCCGGGATATCCGTCGTATCGCCAGATTCTCAGTGCACTTGGATTGGTACCGGTCGATTTGCCGACCGCGCCCGAGAACCGTCTGCAACCCGTTGCAGCGGATATTCAGGGAATGGGCCTGAAGGGTCTGATGGTGGCGTCTCCTGCGAATCCTACCGGCACGATGCTTGATCACGCCGCCATGGGGTCGCTGATCGAAGCCGCACATGGGCAGGGGGCGTCTTTCATCAGCGACGAAATTTATCACGGTCTGGAATATGAAGCCAAGGCCGCAACGGCGCTGGAACTGACGGATGAGTGCTATGTGATCAACTCGTTCTCCAAGTACTTCTCGATGACCGGTTGGCGCGTGGGTTGGATGGTCGTGCCCGAGGATCAGGTGCGCGTGGTCGAGCGGATATCTCAGAACATGTTCATCTGTGCGCCGCATGCCAGTCAGGTCGCGGCACTGGCCGCAATGGACTGCGAGGATGAGCTGCAGGCCAATCTGGACGTGTACCGCCGAAATCGCGCCCTGATGCTGGAAGGACTGCCAAAGGCCGGCTTCACGAAAATCGCGCCGCCGGACGGGGCGTTTTACGTCTATGCCGACGTGTCTGATCTGACCGGTGACAGCCGCGCATTTGCGGCCGAGATTCTGGACAAGGCCGGTGTCGCGGTCACGCCGGGTCTGGATTTCGATCCGCAACGCGGCCATACGACGCTGCGGTTTTCCTATGCGCGTTCAACGGTCGACATTCAGGACGGGCTGGAACGGTTGCGCGTGTTCATGACCGAGCGGAAGGTGATCGGGGAACCTGCCTGAGCCGTTCACAAATCACCCCTTGTGGTATAGGCTGCCGGACAAACGATCTCGGGAAAACTTGAGGCCATGAGCAGGATCATCTTTTGCATCGCCCTGATCTGGGCGCTGTGCGGTAGTGCCGTCGCGCAGGACTTCAGTGCGCTGGCACGCATTCATCCGGACAAAAGCCGTATCACGGATGTAGGGCGAACCGGCGTCAGGGTGGATATCGGCCTCAGTCAGGGGGTGCCGTACCGGATATTCACCCTTCAGGATCCGTATCGGATGGTTCTGGACTTCAACGAAGTGGACTGGACCGGGCTGAACCGAACGGATTTCCTGCAATCAGAACGTGTCAGTGGCGTGCAATTCGGGGCCTATGTTCCGGGTTGGTCGCGGCTGGTATTGGAACTGGGCGCGCCAATGGCCGTGGACACTGCCGAGCTGTCGGTTGCCGAGGATTCGGGGGCTGCGCTGCTGTCCCTCAACCTCAAGGGCACGGATTTTGACACGTTCAACGCAACTGCGGGTGCGCCGCGCAATCCGGGTTGGGACTTGCCGGAACCGGCAGACCTGCCGCAGGTACCTTCGCGCTCTGCGGACCGACCATTGCGCGTGATGCTCGATCCCGGGCACGGTGGTATCGATCCGGGCGCCGAGATAGACGGGGTTGATGAGAAAACTCTGATGCTGACTTTTGCGCGTGAATTGCGCGAAGTTCTATTGCGATCAGGTGGTTATGAAGTGGTCCTGACCCGCGTTGACGACCAGTTCGTCTCGTTGGAGCGGCGGATCACCTTGGCGCACCGGGCCGGCGCGGATCTGTTCATTTCGTTGCACGCGGATTCCCTGTCCGAAGGGCAGGCGCATGGCGCGGCGGTGTACACCCTGTCTGCGGATGCATCCGATGTGGCAAGTTCAAAACTCGCCGAACGACATGATCGGGGGGATTTGATTTCAGGTATCGATCTGAATGGCGCCGACGATCAGGTGGCCGATGTTCTTCTGGATCTTGCACGCCAGGAAACGGTGCCGCGGACAAAGCTGTTGGCCGGCGCGATCGCCAACGGAATGGCCCAGCAGGGCGGGCCGATGAATCGCAAACCGTTGCGGACCGCGTCGTTCTCTGTGCTCAAGGCGGCAGATATCCCGTCTGTTTTGATCGAGCTTGGGTTCCTTTCCAGCCCCAGAGACCGGGAAAACCTAAGAGATTCGGAATGGCGGGCCAAAATGGCGCTGGGGATTTTTCAGGGGCTCGAAGACTGGCGTCAGCAGGATGTGATCCGCAAATCCCTGATTGGCCAGTGACCTTACGACGCAAAACGGCTAGAATACGCTTGGTGTTTTGACCCTTGGGCGGTGCAACACTATATAGGCACCACCGCGAGAAAAAGGCAGTAACGTGATCCGGTTCATTCTTTCGATTTTCGGGGCGATCTTCAGCATCGTCACCTTGGGTATTTTCATGGTCGCACTGGTAATTGGTGCGGTGTTCTGGATGTATGGCCGTGACCTTCCCAGCCACGAATCTCTTGCCCAGTACAAGCCCCCGACTATCAGCCGTATCTATTCGGGCGAAGGGCAACTGATCGACGAATTCGCGCAGGAACGCCGCCTGTTCACACCGTCCGAGGATATCCCTGATCTGGTGAAACAGGCGTTTATTTCGGCGGAAGACAAGAATTTCTACACTCATCAGGGGTATGATCCGCGCGGCATTATTGCAGCAGGCGTTGAAGCAGTCCGCACCAAAGGTGGCACCGTGCGGGGGGCGTCAACCATTACCCAGCAGGTGATGAAGAACTTTCTGTTGTCGGGCGACCGCCGGGCAGAACGAAAGATCAAGGAAATCATCCTCGCCACCCGGCTTGAGGATACCCTGGACAAAGAGCAGATCCTTGAGCTTTACATGAACGAGATCTTTCTGGGTCAGAACTCGTACGGCGTGACGGCCGCCGCGCAGACCTATTTCAACAAGACCTTGCAGGAACTGGCCCCGCATGAGGCGGCGATGCTGGCTGCGATGCCCAAGGCGCCGTCGGATTATCACCCGGTTCGGCAAAAGGAACGCCTGCTGGCCCGCAGAAACTATGTGCTGCGGGAGATGTACCAGAACGGTTACATTGATCAGGCGACCTATGAGTCAGAGGTCGACATGCCGTTGCGCTCGGTCCAGAACGGTGATTTCGAAAGCTTCCGCACCGCTTTGCCGCCGCGCGATTACTTCACCGATGAAATCCGTCGACAACTGAGCGAAGACTTTGGTGAAGGTGAATTCTTTACCGGGGGCTTCACGGTTCGTGCGTCGGTGGACGAGGAAATGCAGGTCGAGGCCGCAAAGGCCCTGCGCACGGCGTTGCAGAAATATGACCGGTCTCGCGGGAAATGGCGCGGCACCGGCGAAGTGATTCCGGAAGAGAAACTGGCAGATGAGGCGCAGTGGCGCGAGGTGCTGTCGATCCTGGAAACCCCGCGCGATGTGGTGCTGCCGACCCGCTGGTATCCTGCCGTGGTTCTGAATGTTTCGGATCAACAGCTTACCGTCGGGATCGAAAACGGACCTGCGGATGGCGTCATTCCGCGGTCCGATATCAAGTGGATGCAGGGTGATTTTGCTGCGAACTTCAAGCGCGGGGATGTGATCCTTGTTGTCGAGGGCGAAGAGGGGCAGTGGTCTGCCCGTCAGGTGCCCGAAGTTCAGGGCGGCTTTGTGGCGATGGATGTGAACTCGGGCCGCGTTCTGGCGATGCAGGGCGGGTTCTCGTATCAGGACACCGTGTTCAACCGCGCCACGCAGGCGCAGCGCCAGCCGGGGTCCAGCTTCAAGCCCTTTGTCTATGCTGCCGCGCTGGACAGCGGATACAGCCCCGCAACCATCGTTGTGGACGCGCCGATCGAAGTAAACACGCCGCAGGGCTTGTGGCGGCCCAAGAACTCGTCGAACAAGTTCTACGGGCCGACGCCCTTGCGTACCGGGATCGAGCAGTCGCGGAACCTGATGACCATCCGTCTGGCACAAGAAGTCACCATGCCGGTGGTTGCAGGTTACGCCGAACGCTTTGGCGTCTATGACCGGATGGGGGCGTTTCTTGCGAACTCGCTGGGGTCCGAAGAGACGACGCTGTACAAAATGGTCGCGGCTTATGCGATGTTCGCGAACGGCGGTGAGCGGGTTGAACCCACTCTGGTAGACCGTATTCAGGACCGGCTCGGCAAGACCATCTATCGTCACGATGACCGTCAGTGTCTGAATTGTAACTCGACCTGGCTGGAGCCCGACGAGGCCCCGACTCTTGTTACAGATCGCGCGCAGGTCATGGATGCCATCACCGCCTATCAGCTGACGTCGATGATGAAAGGCGTAGTTGATCGCGGGACGGCATCGCGCGTTGTGAACCTGCCGGTGCCGACAGCGGGCAAGACCGGAACCACCAACGAATCCAAGGATGCGTGGTTTATCGGGTTTACCTCGAACATCGTTGCGGGCTGTTACATCGGCTATGACCGTCCGCGCCCGATGGGTCGGGGGGCCTATGGCGGTACACTGTGTGGCCCGGTGTTCCAGAGCTTCATGGAAAAAGCTGTTGAGAAATACGGCGGCGGTCCGTTTAAGGTTCCGGAAGGTGGTCATTTCATAAAGATCGACCGTTTCAGTGGTGCCCGTCTGCCGGACGACGCCAGCGGCGACTATGTCGTGGCCGAATTCTTCCGCGACGGCGTCGATGGGTTTATCGACCGTGTCTATGACGGTGGTTTTGCAATTGGTTCCGACCTGCCTTTGTTCGAGGAAGTGCAGCGCGCAGGCGTTCAGGTTCAGACGTCAACGGGTGAAACCATCACGGTCGGGCCCAAGGCAACGCAAGGGGATCTGAGTACCGGTGGTCTTTACTGACAGGGACTGATCAAGTTGGGTAAGACACCCCTGATTCCGCCAATTTTGCTGGGTACGCCCGGGCAGCTAAGCATCTCCCCAGGTGTCATCTCGGGCGGGCACGTGTTTCTCACCGGTATGACCGGGAGCGCGGCAGACGGTTCAATGCCGTATGATCCGGAACTACAGTTCCGGAACGCCTTTTCCAAGATTGCCGAGGTGTTAAAGGAAGCGAACCAAGGTTTGGAGTCTGTGGTCGAGATGACGACCTACCATGTTGAAATGCGAAAACATTTCGATCTGTTTGACCGTGTGCGCCTTGAGGTTCTGCCTGCGCCTTACCCGGCTTGGACCGCAGTTGAAGTTGCGGGACTTCGACGGGAGGGTGCCTTGGTTGAAATTCGGGCAATCGCACATCTTTCCGAGTGAGTCACGAGAGTCGCTCCATCCTTCCAGCCTGTCTTGTGGTGTCTCGCACCACTTGCTATCACGCAGGCCTGATTGAGCAAGTTGGGACAAGACCATGCGCGCCGAAACCCAGAACATCATAGCGGAAATCGAAAAGTCGCTGGAGCTGCTGGCGCAGCGCATGGACTATGAGACCGCGCCGCATCGCCTTGAGGAATTCAATGCGCGTGTCGAAGATCCCAACCTGTGGGACGATCCCGAAAAGGCGCAGAAACTGATGCGCGAGCGGCAGATGCTGGTCGACGCGATCGAGACCTATGAGTCCATCAAAACCGATCTCAGCGACAATATCGAACTGATTGAGCTGGGCGAAATGGAAGAGGACGAAGAGGTCGTCCAGGACGCCGAGGCCGCGATCAAGGCGCTGCGTGGCAAAGCCGCAAAGAAAGAGCTTGAGGCACTGTTGGACGGCGAGGCCGACAGCAACGACACCTTCCTCGAGATCAACTCGGGCGCGGGCGGAACTGAAAGCTGCGACTGGGCCTCGATGCTGGCGCGGATGTATGTGCGCTGGGCCGAAAAAAAAGGGTATACAGTCGAGCTTCAGTCCGAAACCCCGGGCGAAGAGGCAGGGATCAAATCTGCTGCGTACAAGATTTCCGGCCACAACGCTTACGGCTGGCTGAAATCCGAAAGCGGCGTACACCGGCTGGTGCGGATTTCACCTTTTGACTCCGCTGCCAAGCGGCACACCTCCTTCTGTTCGGTCTGGGTTTATCCGGTGGTGGACGACAATATCGAGATCGAGGTGAACCCTGCGGACATCCGCATCGACACCTACCGGTCATCGGGGGCGGGCGGTCAGCACGTGAACACCACGGACTCGGCTGTTAGGATCACGCACATTCCGACCGGGATTGTTGTGACCTCATCCGAGAAGTCGCAGCACCAGAACCGCGATATCGCCATGAAGGCTCTGAAATCGCGTTTGTATCAACTGGAACTTGACCGCCGGAACGCCGACATCAACGCAGCACACGAAGCCAAGGGCGATGCGGGCTGGGGCAACCAGATCCGGTCATACGTCTTGCAGCCGTACCAGATGGTCAAAGACCTGCGGACAAATTATGAGACCTCGGACACCAAAGGTGTGTTGGACGGCGATCTGGACGGGTTCATGGCGGCCACACTGGCCCTGAACGTTGCAGGCAAGAGCCGCTCCGAGGCGCAGGGCGACAGCTAGGGTGAAGCGTAGCAGCCCTTTCCTGAACCTTCTGAAAGGGCATTGGCAGCTTATCCTGATCACAACTTTGGTCTTTTTGCTTTGGAACACACCGGTCGTGGTTCCGCTGAAGATACTGGTCGTCTTTTTGCATGAGTTGTCCCATGCCGTGACGATCCTGTTGACCGGCGGCTCTGTCGAAAGTTTTTCGATCTCATCGCATCAGGGCGGAGTGGTCGTCGGCCGGGGCGGCAACCGGTTTCTCAGCCTGTCTGCCGGATATCTTGGCTCACTGTTGCTCGGCATGGCCCTTTTGATCCTTGCCTTGCGAACAAAGGCCGACCGCGCAGTTCTGGCGGGTTTTGGCGGCGTCATGTGTCTTGTAGCAGTTCTGTATATCCGCGATCCGTTCGCCCTGGCTTTCAGCATCGGAACCGGGGCTGCGATGATCGCTACGGCGTGGTATCTGCGCCCGGATGTGAGCGATCTGGTGCTGCGCGTGATCGGATTGACCAGCATGATCTATGTCCCTTTCGACATCTTCGATGACACGATCCGACGGTCCGGTGCGCGTTCGGATGCATTCATGCTGGCCGAGGAGTTCGGCGGCTCCACCATGTTGTGGGGCGGGATCTGGCTGGTGCTCAGCTGCATGGCGATTGTTTTTTGCCTGCGTCACTGGCTTGGGGTCGACAGTAACCTGCATTTTCGCAGAGCAGCCCGCTGACATTGCCGTCTGGGACGTTATTGAAAAGATACATCCAAACAGTGGGTTTAAATGATCTGAACTGCCCGCTAGGCTGCTGGAAACAACAGCAGAATGGCGTGCCATGGACCTGACCCGGATATCGGCTTCAAACCTTTTGAAACAGTTGGCCAGCCGGCAGGTTTCAGCCTCGGACGTGATGCAGGCCACACTTGATCGTATCGCCAAGGTCAACAGAGAAGTGAACGCCATCGTCGCACTGCGGGATGAAGGTGATTTGATGGCCGAGGCGCAGGCCTGCGACAATAGCCCTGTCACCGGTCCACTGCACGGTCTGCCGATTGCGGTTAAGGATCTTGTGAATGTAGCTGGTGTCGTCTCGTCTCAGGGTTCACCGATGTTCAAGGGCTTCGTGCCGGACACTGACGATCTGATTGCCACCCGGATGCGGGCCGCAGGTGCTATCCTGATCGGCAAGACCAATACGCCGGAATTTGGGCTGGGCTCACACACCTTCAACCCGGTCTATGGCGCAACGCGCAATCCGTATGACGCCGATTTCACCTGCGGTGGTTCGTCCGGCGGGGCGGCGGTTGCACTGGCGACCGGCATGGTCGCATTGGCCGATGGCTCGGACATGATGGGCAGCTTGCGCAACCCGGCGGGCTGGAACAATGTTTACGGCTTTCGTCCAAGCTGGGGCAGGGTGCCTTCCGATCCCGTGGGCGACAGTTTTTTGCATCAGTTGTCGACACTGGGCCCAATGGCGCGCTGCCCCGAAGATCTAGGTGTTCTGCTCGACGTTATCTCGGGTCCGGACCCGCGCTTGCCGTTGGCCGCTAAAAGTGCCCCGGTATCCCCGGTGACCGCCGCAGACTTGCAAGGGCTGCGGATCGGGTGGCTTGGCGACTGGGGAGGCGCTTTTCCGACCGAGCCCGGTATTCTCGACATCTGCAAAGACGCGATGGACGTTTTCGAAATTCTTGGAGCGCGGGTCGAGGACATCGCCCCGCCTTTCGATGCTGAAAAACTATGGACCAGCTGGATCACCTTGCGGTCGTTCAGCGTAGCCGCAGGGCTCGAACCTTTGGCTTCGCAAAAAGAGCATTTGAAAGACACGGCACAATGGGAGCTGGATCGAGGTTTGGCGATGAGTGCGATGGACGTGCACCACGCCAGTGTCATCCGCTCGGAATGGTTCCGTTGCGCGGTGAAACTGTTCCAACAGTTTGACGCATTGGTTCTGCCTTCTGCTCAGGTCTGGCCGTTTTCGGTTGATTTGCCTTACCCGACAGAGATCGCTGGCCGGGCCATGGATACCTATCACCGATGGATGCATGTCACGGTACCGGTCAGCCTGATCGGCCTGCCTTGTCTGGCTGCGCCTGCGGGATTTGGTGCACAGGGGCTTCCCATGGGGTTTCAACTGTTCGGACCCAGAGGCTCGGACCAGAAACTACTGTCGGTCGGAGCGTCATATCACGCCGAAACCAACTGGCCAAACAAGAGGCCGGCGATGCCATAACGCCGGTCGGGGAGGAGGAAGACAACATGGACAAACCCTTTGGTGTTCCGGATATGCGACCGGTCGATACCGCCATGCTGCGCACTGCTTTGAAGCGTGCCTGGGCCGACTTTCGCCGCGCACCGCTAATCGGCCTGATCTTTGCCGGAGTTTACGTGCTGGCTGGCTGGGCGATGGCATGGGTAACCGTCCAGACCGGAACAACCTTCTGGCTGGTGCTGGCGGCCATCGGGTTTCCGCTGATCGGCCCGTTTGCCGCTGTTGGTCTGTACGAGGTATCGCACAGGTTGGAACAAGGCGAGCCACTCGATTTTGGCGCGATCTTCGGGGTCGTGCTGCAGCAAAGCCGCAGACAGTTGCCCTCGATCTGCGCGATCATAGTCGTCGTGTTTCTGTTCTGGTTTTTTCTGGGGCATATGATCTTTGCCCTGTTCATGGGTTTGGCGACGATGACCAATGTGTCGACGTCGCTCGAAGTGTTTCTGACGCTGAATGGCCTGACAATGCTGGCAGTGGGCACGGCGGTCGGGGCGGTTTTTGCGACCGTTCTGTATATGATCACGGTTCTGTCGATTCCGTTGCTGCTGGATCGTGAACTGGACTTTGTAACGGCAATGATTACCAGCTTCTCCTACGTGTCAGAGAACTTCCCTGTGATGCTGGCCTGGGGCGCGTTCATTGCGGTGCTGACATTTCTGGCGATGGTGCCCTGGTTTCTTGGGTTGCTGGTGGTCCTACCGCTGCTGGGGCATGCCAGCTGGCATCTGTACCGGCAGATCACGCAGAACGATGAAGGGGAAACACCAACCTGAGACGTTGGTTACGGATGCTGAGCCACATTGTTGGTCGACAATCGCGCAGCAGCAAAAATGGCCGTCGAGTCATGCCCAAGATATTTCAGCACAACGGGTTCCGGTATTGTTGCGTTTGTTGGACTGATGACCGACCCACGCCACTGAACTGCCGTTCCCGTAGGGTCGGGAGAAATCAGATAGACCCGGCTATTCTGACCTTCCCGCTGGGAAGTCAGCATATAGACAGTGTCACCGCTTGAGGCCGCTATCCCTTGGATTTCCCGTGCTTTTGGTGTTGCGTCGGGCATCGCGGCGCGAGACACGTACCCACGGATCAACGTGCATTGGGCCAGCGGGCGGGCGTGCAACAGGGTCATCCGGCGTTCAGCCGAGAGGCTTTCGATCACCGCGTAGAACCCGGGTAAAAACGGGGACTTCTCGATTGCATCCGCACCAGAACCCAGAAACTCGGTCAGGGCCGGAGTTGCGGGGTGTTCCTCGATCTTTTCGATCTCATCCAATGGTTTCAGAAGAATGCGGGCGTCCACGTCGAAGAACCGGCATATGCGGTCCAGCACATCCGGTCTGGGTACGCTTTCACCCGAAAGGTATCTATTGAATTGGGTGCGGTTCACGCCAAGTTTGCGGCACAGTGCCGAAACAGATCGGTATCGCCGTGCCAATTGCCGAAGATTCGCACCGAACATTGCGCGAAGCTCAGCAGGACTGCGAATGTCGTCGGTCATGGGTGCCCACGTCTTGCTCAGTTTTCGGAAGAAACCATCATCGCACAGAAGCCAAAGCCCGGTGCGCATCGAAAAATCGTACAGAATGACCCCAAGCAACGTATCCCCACGTCGCGTTGCGGCAACAAGGCTAACGGCCCTATGCGTAAAGGCAATAGGCTTTATCTGGAAATGCCTGATCTTTATCTGAAAAAGCTGGCCTTATGGCAATTTTGGCGCATAGAGTGCGTTTGGGTTGAGTCCCTAGAGCTGCTTCAGCCTAAAAAGTGTTCCCGCCTTGGATGCCACAATGACCCCAAGGCGGGATGGGTCTTTAGTCGCCACGCAACAGGGCAGCAACGCCGGTGCGGGCGATTTCCATCAACCCCAGCGGGCGCATCAGATCGGCAAATGCGTCGATCTTGTCCGGCGCGCCGGTGATCTCGAAAATGAAAGAATTCAGAGTACTGTCGACTACATTGGCGCGGAAGATATCGGCCAGTCGCAGTGCTTCGACCCGCTTGTCACCTTCGCCGACGACCTTGATGATCGCCAATTCACGTTCGACTGATGCGCCCTCGACCGTCAGATCATGCACGTCACGCACCGAAACAATCCTGCCAAGCTGCGCCTTGATCTGTTCGATGACCTGCGGGGTGCCGGTGGTGACGATGGTGATGCGACTCAGGTGGCCGGTGTGATCAACCTCGGCCACCGTCAGGCTTTCAATGTTGTACCCACGTCCCGAGAACAGGCCGATGACACGGGCCAGCACACCCGGTTCGTTTTCTACCAGAACCGCGATGGTATGGCGTTCCTGAACGTCCGAGAAGGTGGGCCTTAGGTTATAGGCAGAATGGCGGGTAGAGCCTTTTTTGATATGTAGGGCAGACATTTATGTCCCTTTCATCATCCATGAGATGTCGGGCGCAACGCGGCGCCCAACCAAATCCGTCGAATTTTGTTAAACCAGCACCGAACCTTTGGAGTCGATCACGCCCTGCGTCTCGGCCTCGCCCAACAGCATCTCGTTGTGCGCCTTGCCCGACGGGATCATGGGGAAGCAGTTCTCGTGCTTTTCGACCAGACAATCAAAGATCACCGGACCGTCGTAATTGATCATCTCCATGATCGCATCGTCCAGATCGGCGGGATCCTTGCAGATGATCCCCTTGGCCCCGAAGGCCTCGGCCAGTTTCACGAAATCGGGCAGGGCCTCGGACCATGAATGTGAATACCGCTCGCCATGCAGCAGCTCCTGCCACTGACGGACCATGCCGAGGCGTTCGTTGTTCAGGATGAACTGTTTCACCGGCAGGCGGTACTGAACGGCGGTGCCCATTTCCTGCATGTTCATCAACCATGATGCTTCACCGGCGACGTTGATCACCAGCGCGTCCGGGTGTGCCATCTGAACGCCGATCGAGGCGGGGAAGCCGTAGCCCATGGTGCCCAGACCACCGGATGTCATCCAGCGGTTGGGGTCTTCGAACCCGAGATACTGTGCCGCCCACATCTGATGCTGACCCACCTCGGTGGTGATGTAGCGATCATGCTTTTTCGTCAGTTCTTCAAGACGTTCCAGTGCGTATTGCGGCTTGATCGACTTCTCGCTGTTGGTGAACGCCAGGCAGTTGATCTTGCGCCATTCCGCAATCTGGTTTTGCCACTGCTTGACATTCGCAGCGTCCGTCTTGCGCCCGCGCGACTTCCAGATCTTCAGAATATCCTCGAGCACATGCGCCACATCGCCGACGATCGGGATGTCCACGCGAATGACCTTGTTGATCGAGGACGGATCAATGTCGATATGTGCTTTCTTCGAGTTCGGCGAGAACGCATCGATACGCCCGGTGATCCGGTCATCGAACCGCGCACCGATGTTGATCATCAGATCGCAATCATGCATCGCCATATTGGCCTCGTAGAGACCATGCATCCCCAGCATCCCCAGCCAGTTTTCGCCTGAAGCAGGGTAGGCGCCAAGGCCCATCAGGGTTGACGTGATCGGAAAGCCTGTTGCGTCCACCAGTTCACGCAGCAACTGGCTGGCCGCGGGACCGGAATTGATAACGCCGCCACCGGTATAGAAAACAGGTTTCTTGGCGGTTTCTATTGCCGCAACCAGTTCTGTGATCTCTTCCAGATCACCTTTCATCGTCGGTTGGTAATGCGAGGTTGAAGGTTTCGGGCTGGCATACTCACCAGAAGCGAACTGCACGTCTTTCGGGATATCGATCAGCACCGGACCAGGACGTCCCGAGGTGGCCACGTGGAAAGCTTCGTGCAGGGTTTCAGCAAGAGAGTCCGTATCCTTCACCAGCCAGTTATGCTTGGTGCAGGGGCGGGTGATGCCAACGGTGTCGGCCTCCTGAAACGCATCCGATCCGATCATGAAGGTCGGGACCTGTCCGGTCAGAACCACAATCGGGATCGAATCCAGCAACGCATCGGTCAGGCCGGTGACTGCATTGGTGGCACCGGGGCCGGACGTTACAAGCGCGACGCCCGGTTTTCCGGTCGATCGGGCATAGCCTTCGGCGGCGTGGATCGCACCTTGTTCGTGACGCACCAGTATGTGGCGAATGTCGTTTTGCAGAAAGATCTCATCATAAATGGGTAGCACGGCGCCACCGGGGTATCCGAATACCGTGTCCACGCCCTGATCCTTGAGGGCCTGAACCACCATCTTTGCGCCGGTCATCTCACGTGTCATCTGCTTTGCTCCGTTCGCGACATGTGTCTTGCGTTCGACAAAAAAAAGCCCCCGAGATTTTCGGAGGCGCATGGGTTCGATTATGGTTTACCGTTACCGGCCCATGCGCGTGGTTCCTACGATTACGACTAGCGTTCTCATCGCCAGAGGCTCCTTTTTGCTTGGAGGGGACATTATGTTCGGGGGGAAGGGGCGTCAACAGGCAATTGCACCAATTTTCTATCTCAGAGGCGGTATTTTGCGACATTTTATTGCGCAGATTGCCGCATGTCGGGAATTTCCGGGAATTGAGCCTGCGGTTTCACGGTTTCAAGCGCGGATGTGACGGTCTGAAAGCGTCAGGCCGATGTCCGAAACTGGCATGATCGACGCGTTTTTCTGCGCCACGCTGACCGTGCAGGGGTAGAAATCGGAGGCGAAAAATGTTGCAGAACCTGGTTGATCTCGGACGCTATCCGATCGATCGTCCGGATTCTCCGGCTTATGATCGACTGATCGAAGATCTGAGACGCGAATTGGAACAGGATGGATGTGCTGTTCTGCCGGGTTTCGTGCACGAGACAGGGGTCGAGCTTCTGGTGCAAGAAGCCGATGAGGTCGCGCCCAAGGCGCACCGGTCTTTCAATAGAACAAACGCCTATTTCACGAAGGACGATCCTAGGCTTGGCATCGCTCACCCGATCCGCCGGTTCTATGATCGTTCGAACGCCTTTGTTCCGGCGGACAATCTTTCAAAATCCGGACCGCTGCGTCGTATTTACGAGTTCGACGGTTTTCTTCCCTTTGTCCGGGATGCCCTGAATGAACCCGAGGACCGCTTCTTTCGCTATGATGATCCGTTGGCGGACGTGATCATCAATGTCGTGGAAGAAGGGCAGGGCTTTCCCTGGCATTTTGATACCAACAACTACACTGTGACGCTGGCCATCCAGAACGGAGAGGTGGGCGGTGCGTTTGAATACGCGCCCAACCTGCGCTCGGCAGAGGATGAAAACTTTGAACTCGTGGCCTCGGTTCTTGATGGGAACATGGCACGTGTTCGTCGGCTGGAGTTACAGCCGGGGGATTTGCAGATTTTCAAGGGAAGGTATTCGCTGCACCGGGTCGCTCCTGTCAGAGGCAAGCGCCGCCGTTATGTCGGCATCTTTTCCTTTGTCGAGGCTGAAGGCATGTGCGGTGGCGTCGAGCGGACTCAGCAGTTGTATGGCCGCGTTTTGCCGCATCATTACAAGCGTGCGGGGCTGCGAAAAGATCAATTGCTGGATTGAAAGTTCAGCCTTGGTAGAATGCATCTGTTTCTTGCCCGGAGAGTCAGATGCCTCAGATTTTACAACTAACACCATTTGTGTTGTGCTCGTCC
The DNA here is from genome assembly GCF_003443535.1 of Ruegeria sp. AD91A. Classification (GTDB taxonomy): domain Bacteria; phylum Pseudomonadota; class Alphaproteobacteria; order Rhodobacterales; family Rhodobacteraceae; genus Ruegeria. Next base: position 735,063 of record NZ_CP031946.1, read on the forward strand.
CTGCAGGACCAGATCGACTTTTATTGCAAACGCCTTGGGTTCACATGTGGGTTCACGCAAGACAATTATGCCTTTTTGAAACGTGGTCCTGTTGCGATCCGCCTTTTGGAGTGCCCACCCCGGGATGACGGCAAGCCACTGGGCGATGATCAGTCATTCTACATTGATGTTGAAGACATCGACGGGTTGTATGACAGCATGCGTGAAGGGTTGGCTGACTTACCCGACGGTCGTGTAAGGCCACCCTTCAACCAGCCGTACAAGCAGCGTGAATTCCACGTTCTGGACGAAGACGGGACACTGGTTTTTTTTGGTGAGGGTATCTAACCCGGCGCGTAGTGCTCCCGCCCATCGTCAACACGCCTGCGGCGCGTATCCTCTGGTTGGGCCGGTCAGCGCTGCACGCTGCGGCCCCGCGAAATTCAGAAACCGACGCCAGTACCTTGCAGTACGCCGTGTTCCAACGCGTAGCGTGTAAGCCCGGCGGTTGAGGAGATGCCGAGTTTTCGCTTGATATTCTTGCGGTGCGTTTCGACCGTTCGCACGGAAATATCCAGCGTTTGTGCAACTTCCTTGTTGGATTTGCCCTGCGCCAGTTCCAGCAGAATGGTCTGTTCACGTCCGGTCAGCGCTTCGCGAACGTTGTCGCCTTTGGGCTTCAGTGATCCGCTGGCGCCTGTGCACAGATACTGTTCACCCCGCATCACCGCATCAATGGCCTGCTTGATCTCTTCAGTGGGTACATCCTTGAGCACGTAACCTTTGGCACCGTGGCTGAGCGCGGTCGAGATATATTCCGGGCTGTCATGCATCGAAAGGATCAGGACACGCGTTGCCGGCAGCCGTTCCAGAATGATTTCCGTGGCGCTGAGACCGCCGAGGCCGGGCATGTTCAAATCCATCAGGATCACATCCGGGGCAAGATCAACAGCCTGATCCACTGCCGCCTGTCCGCTGCCGAGCGTACCGACCACTTCGATCTCGTCATAGCTTTCGAGGATGGACTGTATGCCCTCGGCCACCATGGGATGGTCGTCGACGATAAGAACTCGGATGCTTTCGGCGCTCATGTGCCGGCCTTTCGGTTCGGAGTTGCGTCTTCCTGCGGTGGCAGAAGGTGGCTCAGCGGCAGGCTGACTTCAATGACAGTGCCGCCACGCGGTCCGCGTGATGACAGAATGCGCAGGGACCCGTCAAGCTGTTCGATGCGCTCTTGCATGTTGCGCAACCCGATCCCGGTGCTGGGGGTGCCCGGATCGGTCCGCAACCCCCGGCCATTGTCGGTGATCCGCATGGTCGCACCTTTCTTGTGCCCGCGCAGGTCTATCGTAACATGTGTGGCGCCCGAGTGGCGCTCGATATTGGTCAGCGCTTCCTGGGCAATACGATACAGTGCAATCTTGCTGTCCTGATCCAGCCGGTTGCGGAATACCACGGTCGAGAATTCGGTCTCGATCCCGGTTCGGTCCCGGAAATCGTCGGTCAGGGCTTTCAGCGCAGGCCCGAGGCCCAGATCGTCCAGCACGCCGGGGCGCAGGTCGCGACTGATGCGGCGGACCTCGGTGATGGCGGTGCCAAGATGGTCAATCCCTTTGTCCAGTGGATCGCGTGCGCCCGCGTCATCGCCACGGGACAGGCGCCGCCGCGCGTTGTCCAGCGCGTAACGAACACCGACCAGAATCTGGCTGATGCCATCATGCAATTCACGGGCAACCCGGCCTCGTTCTTCTTCCTGGGCATCAAAGACTCGCTGGGTCAGTTCCTTCAACTTGGCGTCCGCAAGTCTCCGCTCGCGGATGTTCAGCAACATGCCAGATGCAAAGACAATGAGCACTGCCGCCACGACGATCGCGCCGATATACATGAAGGTGCGTTGAACGCGGGCCTCGACCTCGGCCCTTGCATTGGCCACCGTTGCGACGATGTCGTCGATAAAAACCCCGGTGCCCACAACCCAGCGCCAGTCCTGAAGCCCGACGACATACGCGATCATCTGTGCCTCTTCCCCGGTCGAAGGCTTCTGCCACATGAAGCTGTGCCAACCTGCCCCCTGGCGGGCGAGACGGATGAACTCATCGACGATGGGGGTACCATCGCTGTCAGTCAGCCCTTCCCAGTTTCGGTTGATGAATTGCGTCTGGCGAGGGCTGACCAGATTGTTGCCGTCATAGTCGTAGACAAAGAAGAACCCATCCTGACCGTAGATCATTGCCGAAAGGATTTGGGACACGAGGTTTTTTGCGACCTCGTCATCTGGCTCGGCCCGGCCATAGATGTACGCGAACCCGTTGCGTGCCTGTGTCACGTAGTTGCGCAACTCTTCCTTCTTGGCTTCGATCAGACTGCGTTCCAGCGCCTTGATCTCACGCTCGGCGGTCGCGCGCGCCTCGTATGCCACAAGCACAGCGATTGCCGCCACGGCCACCACCAGCGGGATTGCCGCCACCAGTGACAATTTCTGCGCATAGGTCAGCGAGACCAGATGTCGGAGTCTTTGCATGGACGAATCGATACGCAAGCAGCGGCGAAAATGCAAAAAGATTGGGCTTTGCCTGGCAAATACAACGATAATCATTGTAATTGCCGGGCTTCACCGCCCGATTTCTGGTCGAAAAAAGCAAAGAAATCGATTCTCTACGCAGTAGTAGGTATTCCCTTTCACTTCGGCCACATTAGGCTGACGCGCACTGAATGCGACAGGTCCGGTTTTGCCGGACCGTGACTATGAAGGGGAGGAACACTCATATGGATCGTCGTTCATTTCTTAAAAAATCCGCGCTGGGCGGCTCGGCGGCTGCAGCGACCGCACTGGCGGCACCGGCTTATGCGCAGGGTCAGCGCACTCTGACCATGGTGACCTCATGGGGTCGTGGTCTGGCGGGTGTGTTTGACAGTGCGCAGCGTTGTGCCGACAGCATCAATGCCATGTCGGATGGCAGCCTGAATGTTGAAATCAAGGCAGCAGGCGAACTGGTTGGCGCGTTCGAAGTATTCGACGCGGTGTCGTCAGGTCAGGCCGACATGTATCACGCGGCCGACTATTACTTTGTAGGTCAGCACCCGGGCTATGCGTTCTTCACGGCCGTGCCTTTCGGTATGACGGCACAGGAACTGGTGAACTGGTACTATCATGACGGCGGTATGGAGCTGCATGACGAGCTGGGCGAAATCTTTGGCCTGAAGTCCTTCCTGGCCGGTAACACCGGTGCGCAGGCGGGTGGCTGGTACTCGAAAGAGATCAACAGCCCCGAAGACTTCAACGGTCTGAAGTTCCGTATGCCGGGTCTGGGCGGCAAGGCGCTGGGTAAACTGGGCGCGTCCGTACAGAACATTCCGGGGTCGGAAGTGTATCAGGCGCTGTCGTCCGGCGCGATCGACGGTACCGAGTGGATCGGTCCATGGGCAGACGAAAAGGCCGGTTTCCAGGAAATCACCAAGACCTACTACACTGCGGGCTTCCACGAGCCGGGCGCAGGTCTGTCGCTGGCAACCAACCGCGACGTGTTCAATGAACTGACCCCGGCGCAGCAGAAGATCATCGAGATCGCTGCCGCCGAAGCGCACCAGTGGAACCTGGCGCAGTTCCTCGCCAACAATGGCGCAGCACTGCAGCGTCTGCAGGCCGGTGGCGTCAAGGTTCTGGAATTCCCGGACAGTGTCTGGGACGCGTTTGGTCAGGCAAGCCAGGAAGTTCTGGACGAGAACATGGGCGATGAGCTGTTCAAGAAGATCCATGACAGCGCCATGACGTCCATGGCTGCTTCGTCTGCCTGGAACAACCTGTCGTCGGGTGTCTACACAGCTCAGCGTGACCGTGTTCGCGGCTAAGCCTTTCTGATCCAAGGACAACCGGTTCCCCCGCGCGGCGGGGGAACCTTTCCCGTTGCGCTTGAAGATTTGGGCAAGCAACAATAATCCATGCGCAACTGAAGACGACCTGGGGACAACATGCAGGACGAAAACGGTATCTCGTTCTTCGGCGCCCTGTGGAATGGACTGGTCTGGTTCATTCAGAACATTGCCGAAGCTTTCTATAATTTCGGATACGCCATCACGCATCCGCAGCTCTGGCTGGACTGGTCCGACAAGGCGTCGATCATGCGCTTTGTCTATTACGGCGGTTCGGTCGAGTTCTTCTTTGTGGTGTTGACGTTCTTTCTGGTTCTGACGGCCATCGGGCTGTACTACCGGAATTTCATGTGGGCCATCGTGCGAGGCCTTGAGGGGTTCGCCAACACCACAGGACGCTTCTTTGCCTGGGCGGGCCTTCTGATGGTGGTCCAGCAGATCGTGATCGTTTTCATGCAGCGGGTCTTTACCAGACCCGATATGTCTTTTGGTTTGGGTATTCCGTTCCAGATGGACATCAGCTGGTTCGCGGAAGAACTGAAGCTTTATAACGCGATGGTCGTCTGCCTATGCTGTACCTACACATTCGTGCAGGGTGGGCATGTACGCGTTGACCTTATCTATGCCGGCATCAGCCACCGGGCCAAACGGGTGGTGGATATGTGCGGTGCGGTTTTGTTCATGATGCCGATGGCGGTGCTGACCTGGATGTATGGCTGGTTCTTCCTGTGGCGGCACCTGATCGTGCCAAACCCATCAGCCAGTGACACGCTGGATCGTCTGGTGGCCAAGTCCCGCGCGTTGCGCTGGAACGTGGAAACCATCGGGTTCAGCCCAAACGGATTCAACGCCTACTTCCTGTTCAAGATCTTGCTGGTGGCCTTTGCGGCCATGGTGTTCCTTCACGCGATCGCTTTCCTGTACCGTTCGTATCTGGAATACGTGGAAGGGCCGGACAGCGTTGGAAAATACCTCGACAAGGACAGCCTTGGTGAGGGTGAAGAAGCCTACGAAGGCGCACATTAGGGACGGAGACCCAGACTATGTTATTCGGACTTGATGGCGTCGAGATAGGCCTCATTATTGTATTCTTCTGCCTCTTTGGGGGCATCCTTTCCGGGTTCCCGGTGGCCTTTGCAATCGGCGGTGCCGGAGTGATTTCCTTTGGGATCATCGCGGCGCTCGACAGTGCTGGGCTGTTGATCCACCAGGCAATCGACACAGGCTCGCAAGCCTATCGGGATATTGTAAGTTCCGGGGTAAAACCTGATGTCATTTCGGTATTCCGATACCCGGACTTACCAAGGATAGCCGAGCCGGTCTTTGTCTCTGGCTGGGAAACTGCGCTGGACCGCAACGTTTCTTTCATCGTGAACCGCATGAACGAGCGCGTACTGGCAGGGCAGTCCATTGAGACCTTGTTGGCCGTGTTGATGTTCGTTCTGATGGGCATCACGCTAGAACGCTCGAAGATTGCCAACGATCTGCTGACGACGATGGCGCGCGTCTTTGGACCGCTTCCGGGTGGTCTGGCTGTGTCGATCGTGGTTGTGGGGGCGTTTCTTGCGGCTTCAACCGGTATCGTTGGTGCGACCGTTGTGACCATGGGCCTGTTGGCGCTGCCAACCATGTTGCGGAACAATTATTCGCCAGAACTCGCAACTGGCGTGATCGCGGCTTCGGGTACGCTGGGACAGATCATTCCACCGTCGATCGTGATCGTTCTGCTGGGTACACTGGCGGGCGATCTGTACTCGACAGCGCAGGAGACGCGGGCTGTTGAGGCAGGGTGTACCGACGCGCTGACCTATTTGGGGGAGCCTGCGGTTGTGTCGGTCGGGACGTTGTTCCAGGCGGCGCTTTTGCCGGGGATCCTATTGGCGCTGCTCTATGCTCTTTATGCGTTTGGATATGCGCTCCTGAATCCGGACAAGGCGCCTGCCGTTGCAATGTCGGGTGGGTCTGGAGAGCCAATCACCCGGTCTGAGGGTCTGACCTGGCTGCTGGGCGCACCGGTTGCGTTGATTGTCGGAGCCGTTCTGCTGGGAAATGTCGGTGTTATCGGCAGCCAGAACATCTCTGTCTCGGCCTTCTCGGATATCGGGCAGGGGGCGTCCTTGCGCACCAACGTGTCGGAAGAATGCAAGGTAGCAATGATCGATTTGCACGGTCAGTCCGCATGGGATCAGGCCGTGGCCGAGCAGGAAGCCATTGACGCGGCAGGTGGTGCAGCGGAATCGCAGCGCTTGACCGAGGAAGAACTGGCAGCAGCCCAGCAGGAAAGGATCGCAGAAGCAGCACCGATTGGAACAGGTGTGGCCGTTGTCGTCCTACTGTTGGGTCTGACCCTGGTTCTGGGCCGTGGGATCGCACCGTCGCGCGCGCCGCAGCCGTTGATCCTGGGTGCGATCGGGCTGCTTCTGATGGTGCTGGTCGATATACTGCTGATCTCGCCCATTACATCTTCGGGTGCGACGTTCCTGCTGCTCGCCTTGCCATTTGCGCTGACCATGTATGGCTGCAAGGAAGCTGCGGCGCGCTGTGCCACCAATGATCTGATCCGCGTGGTCTTCCCGCCGCTGGTTCTGATCATTGCCGTGCTGGGTTCGATCCTGGGTGGCGTGACCAACCCGACACCGGCGGCTGCGCTGGGTGCGGGTGGCGCGATTATGCTGGCGGCTTATCGCAAGCTGCAGGATCAGGGCAGGTCAGGCAAAGTGATCATCTGGTCGACTTTTGCCGTGATGATCGCGTTGCTGATGGGGGTCAACTTCGATCTGCGCATCAATCAGGGTAATGTGACGGTTGAAACCTGGATCGCGTTCATCATTGCCTATGCGTCATACCTGTATGCCCTGTTCGGGCTGCTGTTCGGGTGCTGGGTGCTGTATTCCAGTGGCGTTTTGACACCGGTGGTACGCGAGACGGCCAAAGTGACCTCGATGGTGTTTACCATCCTGATCGGATCGCAATTGCTGAACCTCGTGGTGATTTCATTCGGAGGGGAACACTATATCCAGCAATTCCTGAAGAGTTTTGACAATGAGTTCACGGTCTTCCTGATCGTGATGCTGGTGCTGTTCATTTTGGGCTTCGTGCTGGACTTCCTCGAGATCATCTACATCGTGATCCCAATCGTGGGCCCGGTGATCTATGGCGGGTCATTCGATCCGAAATGGGTGACGATCATGGTGGCGGTGAACCTGCAAACGTCATTCCTGACGCCACCGTTCGGGTTCGCTTTGTTCTACTTGCGAGGCGTGGCGCCAAAAGAGGTGACGACGGGACATATCTATCGCGGCATCATACCGTTTGTCCTGATCCAGGTCGTCGGAATCGCGATTCTGTGGTTCTTCCCGACAATTGTCACAATCGTGCCTGATCTGATCCCGAACTGATCAGACTAAATCAAATGCAAAGGGGGCTTGAGAGCCCCCTTTTCTTTTTTGGCATCAGGGAAGGGGCCAGCCCCTTCTGGCCTGCGGCCAATTCATTCCCGATGTATGTGTTGCCAGATGAAGAGGCGGATCAGGCGAATTGGATCAGGTCCCAACGGTTGCCAAAGGGATCGCGCCAGACGACGACACTGCCGTAGGGCTCAATGCGGGGGGCTTCTTCGAATTGGACCCCGTTGGCACGCATTTGTGTGTAGTCGCGTTGGAAATCTTCGGTTTGCAGGAAGAAACCCACGCGGCCTCCTGTCTGGTTGCCGATGGCGGCGCGCTGTTCGGGTCCGTCGGCTTTGGCCAGAAGAAGGGCACTGCCGTCTGAGCCCGGTGGCGTGATCAAGACCCAGCGTTTTCCGTCTCCCAGATCGATGTCTTTCAAAAGCTGGAAACCAAGTCGCTCCGTATAAAACGCGATTGCGTCATCGTAATCCGGCACCACGAGTGTGACGGCATGCAGGTTCTGTTTCATGGGATGGTCAACCCTTGGTCGGGTGGCGGTCCGGAAGCTGAATATTGGCCACTTGCTCGGCAATCGGAGCGGTGGAAAGGGGATGCCGGGATGAACCGCAGAAGGCGTTCGGATCTTTGATCTTTTGCCATTCGCCCTGAATATAAGCCTCCAGCCCAGAGAATTTTGCCTTGTAGCCCATCTTGGGGCTGCCGGGGACCCAGTAGCCCAGGTAGATATAGGGCAGGCCAGCTTCGCACGCGATGTCAATGTGATCCAGGATCATATAGGTACCCAGAGAATTCTGAGGCTGGTTCGGATCGTAGAAGGAATAAACCATGCTCAGCCCATCATCGAGCACATCGGTCAGGCTGACAGCGATCAGGTCTCCGGTCTCCGGATCTGCATATTCCACCACGCGGCTTCGGATCGGAGTTTCTTCGATCATCGCCGCAAATTCGAACACGTCCATATCAGCCATGCCGCCATCGGCGTGCCGGGTGTCAAGATAGCGGCGGAACAGTTCGTATTGCTCGTCCGTTGCCCAGGGCGACGTCGCGCGACGTTCTAGGTATCCGTTGCGTTTTATCGCGCGTTTCTGGCTCTTTGTTGCGCGGAACGCCGAAACGTCGATCCGGGCTGACAGACAGGCCGCACAATCGGTGCAAGAGGGGCGATAGAGTACATTCTGTGACCGGCGAAATCCCTGCTGCGACAGGGAATTGTTCAACTGTTCCGCGCCTTCGCCCTGTAGTGCGGTGAACAGCTTACGCTCCATCCTGCCGTCGAGATAAGGGCAGGGTTGCGGGGCCGTGACATAGAATTGTGGCGCAATTGGCAGCGTGTGTCGCATGAAGTTCCCAGGTAGCCTCGGGTGGGATGATAGCAACCGTTCCCGAGGCCGCCAAGTGTTTCACGCAACCGGGCCTCAGGCCCGTCGATTGATCATGACCGTGCCCAGAAAACTGTCGGTCAGTCCCTGGCCGCGGGCGCTGGTCAGCATCATGATCACCGAGATGATCTGAATCACTGCGACCGCCATGCTGACGAAATAACCGGCAGTGTGGGCGATGGCCTTGCCCATATCCATCCGCTCTCCGAATGCGTCGCGCAATTCGATTCCCATGAACCGCATGCCCAGTGTGGCCGAGCCGTTGGTTATGGTGACAACGCGATAGACAAAGCTGATCACGGCATAGATCGCCGCCAGAAAAAACAGACCGAGGCCTGCGCTCAATAGAATCGCCACCGTGCAGAGCAGCGAGATGAAGGCGACATCAAACAACCACGCGACAAAGCGTTTGCTCGTCACCGAGCGGTAGAAATCGGGTTGGGTATCCGGGTCAGGCAGGTGGTTCATTCGTCAGGTCCGAAAAAGTGGGTCAGGGTACCCTGTCCCGGAATGCCGGGACAGGGCAAGGTCAATCAGGCAGGCGTGGCTTTACCGTCGTCTTCATGGTTCTCGCGGGCGCGTTCGTCCATGAACTCGTCGAATTCGGCCTTGTCCTTGGCATCGCGCAGGCGGCGCAGGAACGCCTCGAAGTCCTGTTGTTCGCGTTCAAGGCGAGCCAGAGTATCTGACTTGTAGGCGTCAAACGCGCTGTTGCCGGACGGCTTCATCGCGCTCATGTGGCTGTGCCAGGATTTGCGGCGACTGCAGGATTTGCTGAACATGCGTTTGCTCCAGATCATGTAAGCCAGAAGGGCCAGGCCAACTGGCCAGAAGAAGATGAAACCAAGGACCATGGCGGCGATCCACGCCCCCTTGCCTTTGTCATCCAGCCAGGCCTCAATTCGATAAAGCCATCCCGGATTCGCGGGGACGGCGGGGTCGGACAGTGCGGTCATTTGAGCTCTCCAGGGTTGATGTAAATTCTTTTCACATTGTCTAGATGGGGTCGTTGATGGGGGTTGCAAGGGGGTAATGTGAAAAAGATTTACATTCTGCAATTCGGTTGACGATGGACATCTTCAGTCGCAGGTTGCGGGAATGGAAATGACAGAACACAGGACGGCACCTGCGCTTAATGAAATACTCGACCTGGAAAAGCAGGTCTGGATGGCGCTGGTGGACGGCAATGCAAGCGCGGATCGGGCTTTGCTGAGTGCAGATTTTCTTGGTGTGTATCCCACGGGATTTGCCAATCGTGACGACCACGTTGGGCAATTCGCGGATGCGCCGACAATGGCCGCGTTTGATCTGAGCGACGCGAGATTGCGCGTTCTGACACGGGATATCGTATTGCTGTCGTATCGTGCCGATTATCTGCGCCCGGGTGCGACAACGCGCGAAGCGATGCTGATTTCGTCGTTGTGGGAACGCAGAAACGACGTTTGGGTCAACAGTTTCAGTCAGGACACGCCGGTTCAGAAAACCTGATCAGAATGCCCCATTGACGATTACGCGCTGCGATGCGCAGTTTGCGCGTATGACTGACGCTCTTGACATTTTACGACTTCCGCATGCTTTCGATCCATCCCTCGGGGATGAAGCGCGGGCCTTGATGCCAGATTTGCCGGCTGAGATGGGGGAATTGGTGGCGGGCACCGCCGGTTCGAGCCCCTATCTGAAAAGCTTGATCGAACAAGAGAAGGGCTGGCTGCCCGAGGCTCTGATGCACCCGGATCAGGCGCTGGATAACGTGATGACCGCCGCGCGCGATCTGCTGCCGGACCAGTTGAAGCCCGGATTGCGGCAGGCCAAGCGGCGTATGGCCCTGCTTACGGCGTTGGCCGATATTGCAGGTGCGTGGCCACTAGAGAAGGTTACTGCGGCCCTGACCGATTTCGGCGCTCTAGCCGCCGATGTTGCCGCCAAGGCCGAGATCGCAACGCTGATCCGGCGCAAGAAGCTGCCGGGTATGACCGAGGAAGATGTCGAAACCGCAGCCGGGTTGGTCATCCTGGCGATGGGAAAGATGGGCGCGCATGAGCTGAACTACAGCTCGGACATCGATCTGATCGTTTTGTTTGACGAGACGCGCTTTGATCCGGATGACTTTTACGAGGCCCGGCAGGGCATGGTTCGGGCCACGCGCAACTTCTGTGCGACGTTGAGTGATAAGACGGCGGACGGCTATGTTTTCCGCACGGATCTGAGGCTGCGCCCCGATCCCGCCGTGACACCGGTTTGCATGGCGATGGAGGCCGCCGAACGGTATTATGAAAGCCTGGGCCGAACCTGGGAGCGCGCCGCTTATATCAAGGCACGGCCCTGTGCCGGTGATCTGTCCGCAGGGCAGCGTTTCCTTGACGGCCTGCGACCCTTTGTCTGGCGCCGCCATCTGGATTTTGCCGCCATTCAGGACGCCCATGACATGCGTCTGCGCATCCGCGAAAACAAAGGCACCGGAGGGTCCTTGTCGATCCCCGGGCACGACATGAAACTGGGACAGGGCGGTATCCGCGAGATTGAGTTCTTTACACAAACCCGTCAGTTGATTGCGGGCGGCCGGGATGCTGACCTGCGGGTGCGTGGTACCGTTCCCGGTCTGGCGGCGCTGGCCTCCAAAGGGTGGGTGCCGCAGGATGTTGCCAATAAGCTGACCGATCATTACCGCGCGCACCGCGAAGTCGAACACCGCATCCAGATGATTCATGACGCGCAGACCCACAAGGTGCCGAGTTCGTCTGATGGGATCGAGCGGGTTGCTTGTCTGATGGGGATCAGCAGTGCCGAGTTGACGCAAGACCTGACAAATCGCCTGACCGAAGTGCATGAGTTGACCGAAGGATTCTTTGCCCCAGGACCGGGTGCGGCACCGGTCCAAGTGCAGGATGTGGAATTCGATAAAAGCGTTTTGGCCCGCTGGACGACATACCCGGCCCTGAGGTCCCAGCGCGGCGCGCGGATTTTTGAACGTCTGCGGCCCGAGCTGCTGTCGCGTCTTGCTAAAACCGCAAAGCCCGATGAAGCATTGATGGCTTTGGACGGGTTTCTGGCAGGCCTGCCAGCCGGGGTGCAGCTGTTTTCGCTGTTTGAGGCGAATCCGCAACTGATCGAGCTGTTAACCGATATCGTTGGCACGTCGCATGCTCTGGCCTCGCATCTGTCGCGCAACGCGTCTGTTTTTGACGCGGTGATCGGGGGCAGTTTCTTTGCGGATTGGCCGGGACAAGAGGCGTTGCAAGCGGAATTGACGCAGGCTCTGTCGGAAGAAACAGACTATGAAACCCAGCTTGATCTTGCACGGCGCTGGTGCAAGGAATGGCATTTCCGGGTTGGTGTGCATCACCTGCGCGGCCTGATCGACGGGGCGCAGGCGGGTCAGCAATATGCCGAACTGGCACAATCGGTCATCGCGGCCATCCTGCCGCATGTCACCGAGAATTTCGCCCGCAAACACGGCCCTGCACCGGGGCGCGGCGCTGCCGTGCTTGGGATGGGGTCGCTGGGGGCAGGCCGGATCAACTCGCAATCCGATCTGGACATGATCGTGATCTACGATCCCTTGGATCAGGACATGTCTGAGGGTCCGCGCCCTCTGGCCACGCGCACCTACTACGCGCGGTTCACGCAGGCCCTGATCACAGCGCTGTCCGCGCCGATGTCGCAGGGACGCTTGTATGAGGTCGATATGCGGCTGCGCCCTTCGGGCAATCAGGGGCCGGTTGCGACCAGTTGGGCCAGCTTTGTCAATTATCAGCAGAACGAAGCCTGGGTGTGGGAGCATCTGGCCCTGACCCGCGCGCATGTTGTTGCCGGGGATGCCGGGCTGGCCGAGGAAATCGAAGCCTTCCGCACCGAGTTTCTGTCGCACCCGCGAGAGCGGGGCAAAGTGCTGCGCGACGTGGCCGAAATGCGGTCGCGCCTAGCCGCGGCCAAGGCGCCCGCTGGCATATGGGACGCCAAGAACGGCCCCGGCCGATTGATGGATATCGAGTTGATGGCCGAAACCGGCGCCTTGCTGGCTGGGTCCGCACAGCGTGATGTGTCCTCTGGTCTGGATGGCGCCGTCGCAGCCGGGTTGCTGGATGTCGCACAGGCGCAATCTCTGAAAGCTTGCTATGACTTATGCTGGTCCGTGCAATGCGCGGCGCGGCTGCTTTCGGGCAAGGCTATCGAAGCCGACAAGATCGGCGAAGGCGGAACTGCTTTTTTGTGCCGTGCCACCGGGTTCGAACAGGTCGAGGCGCTACAGGCGGCTTTGCTGGAAAGTTATACGACCGCAGCCGATCTGATCGGGGGTGTGATCAAGGGGGACGAAGATGGCGCGCAGCACTGATCCCAACGACCATAAGGGTCTGATCCGCGAAGCCTATCGAATCGAGGGCATAACCCTGCCGGAATGCCGCAGCATCTTTCTGGATTGGGCACTCAGTCTTCCTGCGGATCGCGACCAGAACACAGCGCTGGCAGAACTGCAAGCGGGCTATGCCGAGCAGAACCCCGATCATCCGATGACGCAGGTTCTTACCGAAGGCCTTCAGACGGCTCAGGCACCGAAACGCCGCGGCGGGTGGCGATCCCGTAACCGCTAGGGCTTTCCCACCGGCGCGTTCAGGACTATGAGGGCGCCATGACCCAATCTGCCGACCGCCCCCGTATCCGCCTGAAACCCAAAGCCAATGCGCGCGGTCTGCGCCATGGCTTCCCGTGGGTCTACGCCAATGACATTGTCACCGACCGCCGCACCCGCAAGATTCCAGCGGGCGCCTTGGCCGTACTCGAAGACGACAAACGCGCGCCCATCGCGCTGGTGGCAGTCAACCCCGAGTCTAAGATCATGTGCCGGGTGCTGGATCGTGACATTGAAGCGCAGCTTGACGCGGCGTGGTTCGAGAGCCGTTTGCGGCATGCCGTTGATCTGCGCGAGCGCCTGTTTGCTGCCCCATATTACCGCTTGATCCATGCAGAAGCGGATGGCTTGCCCGGCGTTATCATCGACCGCTTTGGCGAGGCCTGTGTCATTCAGCCGAACGCGGCCTGGGCCGAGGCGCACCTGGACCTGCTGACAGAAGCTCTGGTCAAAGTCACAGGCGTGACTACGGTGCTGAAGAACGCCTCTGGCCGCACGCGTGGGCTGGAGGGGCTGGACGACGTCAATCAAACTTTGCGCGGAACGGCGCCTGATGCGCCCCTGCCGGTGCCGATGAATGGCGCCACCTACATGGCGGATCTGACAGGCGGTCAGAAAACCGGGCTGTTTTATGACCAGCGCCCCAACCACGCCTTTGCCGCGCGCCTGGTTCATCCCGATGCGCAGGTATTGGACGTGTTCAGCCATGTGGGCGGCTTCGGTCTGGCGATGCTTGCAGGCGGTGCGGGGCAGGCATTGTCCGTTGATGGCTCAGCCGCCGCGCTCGACCTGGCGAAAAAAGGGGCCAAAGCGTCGAACCTTGCTGATAAGTTACAGACCCGACAAGGCGACGCGTTCGACGTGCTGGCCCAGTTGGGCGAAGAAGGTGCGCAATTTGACGTGGTGGTCTGCGATCCACCCGCCTTTGCGCCTTCCAAGCAGGCGCTGGATGCGGGTCTGCGCGCGTATGAACGTATCGCAAGACTGGCGGCACCTCTGGTCAAACCCGGTGGTTACCTGGGCCTGTGTTCGTGTTCGCACGCCGCTGATCTAGGCCGTTTTCGTGATGCGTCCTCCCGTGGGATTGGCCGCGCCGGGCGCCAAGCCCAACTGATCCACACCGGCTTTGCAGGCCCCGATCACCCGCAATTGCCGCAACTGGCGGAAAGCGGCTATCTCAAAGCGGTGTTCTATCGCCTATGAAAGCCGTGCTCGACACCTGCGTCATCTATCCCACCGTGATGCGCGAGATGCTCTTGGGCGCTGCCCGCCTGGGTCATTTCACTCCGATCTGGTCCGCGCGCATCCTCGAAGAATGGGCCCGCGCCGCGCGCAAGCTTGGCCCAACGGGCGAGGTGCAAGCCCGGGCCGAAATCGCGCTGACACAAGCCGGCTGGCCCAAGGCCGAGCGGACTGCGAATGAAGGCCTGCACGACCGTCTTTGGCTGCCGGATGCCGCCGATATCCACGTGCTGGCGACGGCGATTGCCGCGTCCGCCGATATGATCGTCACGGTGAACGCCAAGGATTTTCCCAAAGACATATTGGCGGAAGAAGGCCTGGTCCGCAGAGATCCCGACAGCCTGCTGCATGGTTTCTGGCAAGCTGATCCAAAGGGTATGAACACGCTCGCGGCTCAGGTCCTTGCCGAGGCCAGCCGCCTCTCAGGTGATCAATGGACCCTGCGGGCACTGATGAAAAAAGCCCGGCTGCCACGTCTGGGCAAAGCCCTGAGTGCCTGAGCGGGACTCAGCTTCATCTGGCTGAAAATATCCCGGAGAGCGCGAGAGGCTGGCCTCTCGCTGCGCGGCCTCAGCCACGCGCCCAACGCTGCTCAAGTTTCTCAAGCGCTGCAATTCGTTCGCCTGTTTTCGGATGGCTCATTAACCAGGCCGGCACAACACCCGCCCGTTGCTGCGTCAGGTCTTCCAGCTTGTGAAAAAGTGACTTCTGAGGTCCGATCCCGATGCCGGCCTTGGTCAGCAAAGCCGCGGCATATTCATCCGCCTCATACTCATCCCCTCGCGACAGGCGCGAGGCCAAAAGGGCAGTCAGCGCATTGGCGATCATCGCACCGATGAATGGGATGAAACGGTTCAACACCAGTATCAAAGCGGTCCGCATTGCGTTCTGGCCCGAGAAATCAATCATTCGCCGCCGCGCATGACCCAGGGCGACGTGACCCAGCTCATGTGCGATCACGCTGGCCATCTCCTCGGCAGAAACTTCTCCGTTGCGGAATTTTCGGTAAAACCCGCGCGTGATGAAAATTCGACCATCCGGAGCAGCCAGCCCATTCACCGGATCGATCTCATAGATGTAAACCGGCACCCGATCGATGCCCAAAGCTGCCGCCAGCCGGTCCGTCATTCGTTTCAGCGCCGGATCGGCCAGTTCGGTCGACTTTGCGTCCAACTCACGATGCGTGCGCCAGACGGAAATCCGGTACATCACGATGGCGTAGCCAATTGCAAGAAGGATCGGGGTCAATCGGAGCATGTTAAAGATATGGTCCGAACATTGGCATTGCGCAAGTCACACCTGCGGGATGTTTGTCGCGACCCGCATGTTCGGGCGACGAAATCGGCGCAACTTTCGCTAAGTTGTGATTTCCTGATATGAACTATTGATTAATGCATCGATCCCACTTAACCCACGGGGCGCTATCGATGGGGGACCCATGACCGACAAGAACCATGAAGCGCGTCACCTGGAAACGCTCGACCGGGACCTGCGTCGCTTTTCACGCCTAGAATTGGCGACCGCTCAGGCTGGGCGACCCTTTGTGGGATCAGGTATCGCCATTGCATTCATTGTCATCGCGGGTCTCTTGGCTGCTTTCCTGTTCGGTCAGGGCAGCAACACGCTTGTCGTCGTGATCGCGGCGATGTTCGGGGCCTATATGGCGCTGAATATCGGCGCCAACGACGTCGCCAACAATATGGGACCTGCCGTGGGGGCGAATGCGCTTACCATGGGCGGAGCCATCGTGATTGCCGTTATTTTTGAAAGTGCCGGAGCGCTCATCGCCGGGGGCGATGTCGTATCGACCATTGCCAAAGGGATCATCGCGCCGGAAAGCATGGGAACGGCGGATGTATTCATATGGGCG
This sequence comes from Ruegeria sp. AD91A, assembly GCF_003443535.1. Lineage (GTDB taxonomy): Bacteria > Pseudomonadota > Alphaproteobacteria > Rhodobacterales > Rhodobacteraceae > Ruegeria. The sequence continues at coordinate 751,440 of NZ_CP031946.1, forward strand.
ATGATGGCGGCGCTGCTTTCCTCTGCGCTTTGGGTCAATCTGGCGACTTGGATTGGCGCGCCGGTTTCCACCACGCATTCGGTCGTGGGCGGTGTCATGGGGGCAGGGATTGCCGCTGCCGGGTTCGGGGCCGTAAGCTGGGGCACCATGAGCAAAATCGCAGCCAGTTGGGTAATCTCGCCAGTTCTGGGGGGCCTGGTCGCAGCTGGCTTCTTGTGGTTCATCAAGGCCAGGATCATCTATCAGGAAGACAAGATCGCCGCGGCCCGCAAGTGGGTGCCGATGCTGGTTGGGATCATGGCGGGCGCGTTTGCATCTTACCTGGCACTCAAGGGCCTCAAGAAAATCATCAAAATTGATCTCGCGTCGGCGTTGCTGATCGGTGCGGTCTGTGGCGGGCTGATCTGGGCCGTGATGATCCCGATTATCCGCCGCCAGTCTGAGGGACTTGAGAACCGCAACAAATCGCTGAAAATTCTGTTTGGAATTCCACTGATCGTTTCAGCCGCGTTGCTGAGCTTTGCGCATGGCGCAAATGACGTTGCCAACGCGGTGGGGCCGTTGGCCGCGATTGTGCAGGCTTCTGCCTCTGGCGATTTTACTCAGGCGGTCAGCATCCCGTTTTGGGTTATGATCATTGGTGCATTCGGCATTTCGTTCGGCCTGTTCCTGTTCGGCCCGAAACTGATCCGGATGGTTGGCAGCCAGATCACCAAGCTCAACCCGATGCGGGCCTATTGCGTCGCGCTTTCGGCTGCAATCACGGTGATCGTCGCAAGCTGGCTGGGTCTGCCTGTCAGCTCGACACATATCGCGGTTGGTGCAGTGTTCGGGGTCGGATTCTTTCGTGAATGGGATGCAGAGCGAAGGCTGAAACGGGCCAGCCTGACTGTTCCCGAGCGCCCCCGTCTCGCACCGGAGGAGCGCCGTCGCCGTAAACTGGTTCGCCGGTCCCATTTCCTGACCATCATTGCTGCGTGGGTTATCACGGTTCCCGCCGCAGCGATGCTGGCGGCGGTACTGTTTCTTGGGATTCAGGCAATTTCCGGATAAATTCAGGGGCAGACCTCAACAGGTCAGCTCCTTCATACCCTGTTCCAGACCAGCCCGGCCTCTGCATTCCAATGCTCATTTGCGCCGCCGGGGTAGGCGGTCTTATAGCAGCTTATCGAGATGTCGCCGACGAAGATGCACATGTAGTCCGGGCCGCAGGTTCGCAGGGCTTCATGTGTCGGGTTTTGTTGGCCACTTCAAAAAGCACCAGAAACCGCTGATGCTGCTACTGTTTTCCGGGCGCAGGAAGCTCCAGATTTTCATGTAGGTCAGCCAAAGTTTCAGCCGTAAGTGTGGACCCTTTGGACGCATCAAAAAACGCGTGCTCAGCTTCTTTTTGCGCCACCAGGCTGTCCGTTCTCAAATCTCTGACATCGGCACGGAGTTCGCCTTGTGCCTCCTCAAAGGTCTGTGCGTCTTGCAGTTCGCTTTCCAATGCATCGAGTTTGTCATTGTAGCTTGGGTCTCCGGGATCAAGCGCAGCAATATCATCGGCGATCTGGTCACTGCTCCGGCCGTCATAGCTTTCGTTCAGATCCCGTAAGCCCCTCCGTGCATCGTGTAACTGATCACGCAGGTCGTAATACTCCGCTGCGGCAGCCTGATAAGTGGCGATCTTTCCGACATTGCTATTTGCGGCAGCGTTCAGGAAGGCCGGGGTGGCCGCTTTCGACGCGTTCAGATTGCGCAGCTTGCTCGAACCATTGGGATCGGTGATCGCGGCTGCCAGCGGGTCCTTGTATCGGTGCTTCTTGCCGTCATGGTGCAACGCGTCGTAGCGAAGGCGGAAATTGGTATCCTTGGAGCGGTATTGAAGAGTCTCTGAATACTGGTGATAGGTCGGATCGTAAGGCACTGGTTGTACAGTCACTTCGTCTTTCGGGTGGCTCTTTGGTTGCGGAAGCCCAAGATTGTCATGATAATCGCCCAACGCGTCCTTTGTCAGAGAGCGCCCCTTAGAGGCGTCAAAGAAAGCGTCTTCTGCTTCTTCCAGGGCATCCTTTGTCTGGTGCCCAAGATCTTTCAGATCGGCGCGCAAACCGTCGCGGGTTTCTTCATATGTTTCAGCGTCCCGTAGTTCGGATTCCAATGCTTCACGTTTGCTGTCGTATTCCGGATCCGACGGATCAAGCGCTGCAATGTCATCGGCAATCTGTTCACTGCTTCGCCCGTCGTACCTTTCGTTCAGATCCCGCAAGTCGCGTCGTGTATCATAGAGCTGTCCGCGCAGGTCGTAATACTCCGCTGCAGCGGCCTGATAAGCGGCGATCTTTCCTACATTGCTGTTGGCCGCAGCGTTCCGAAATGCCGGGGAGGCCGCTTTCGACGCGTTCAGATTGCGCAGTTTATCCGAGCCATTAGGATCGGTGATCGCGGCTGCCAGCGGGTCACGGTGGCGGTGTTTCTTGCGGCCATCCAAACCAGGAGTGCCGTCATGCCGGGCTACCGGGCGTAACGAGCGTTCGATCGGTTTGACCGAAACAGTCTTGTATGTACGAGTTTTCTTTGCAGGTTTATTGCTGGACTTCTTCGCTGGCTGTTTCCCGAAAAGCTGTTGGACATCCTTCTTGAACTCTCGTCCAAATTCACCAACCGAGACACGCCGGACTTTTTGGTTTCCGCCGGTGCCTGTATTAGACTTTTTTGCTTTTGCAGCGTGTTGCTTTTTGGATCCGGCGCTTTTCTGCGAAGCTGACGCTTTGCCCTTGGAGTTGTTTTTTCCACCACCGTTGGCCTGGGAGCCCTTTGAGGAATTCCCTTTTCCATTGGATCCATTGGATCCATTGCTCTTGCCATTGTCGGCTTTTCCGGAATTCCCTTTGCCATTTCCATTGTCGTTCTTTGCGAAAGCTGCATCCGGCGCGAGCGCAAAAGTCGCTGCTGCTGCGACTGCAACACTCAGTGATGTGGCGGTTGCCACAGACGCAAGAAGATTTCGCAAATTGTGGCTGGCCATCTCTCCCCCCCAGCTTTAACGCGCTTGCACCTTATCACGAGATGGGAATTCGACGAGTCTTATGAAGCCTTTTGTGTGCTATTTGTAAACATTGTGTGGGGGGTATTTGAGGTGTTTGTTTTTGTTTTGGACACAACCGGGCGCAGCTTGAAGTCTTAACTTGGCTACCGAGTCAGTTCCCTCATGCCCTGTTCCAGACCGGCCAGAGTCATTGGCACCATGCGATCTTCAAAGATTTCACGGATCATGCCGATTGAATGGGTGTATTCCCAGTACTTCTCGGGCACAGGGTTGATCCACAGGTTCGATGCCCATTGATCCCGCGCGCGTTGCAGCCAGACCTGACCTGCCTCTGCGTTCCAATGCTCGTTTGCGCCGCCGGGATAGGCGATCTCATAGGGGCTCATCGAGGCGTCGCCGACGAAGATGCACTTATAGTCACTGCCATAGGTGCGAAAAACCTCGTGGGTCGGGGTCTGCTGATCCCACCGGCGGCGGTTGTCGCGCCAGACACCTTCATAGAGGCAATTGTGGAAGTAGTAGTATTCGAGATGCTTGAACTCGGTTCGCGCGGCTGAGAACAATTCCTCGACCACCTTGATATGCGGGTCCATTGATCCGCCGACATCCAGAAACAGCAGTACCTTGACTGCGTTGTGGCGTTCGGGGCGGGTTTTGACATCCAGATAGCCATGTTCGGCGGTGGCGCGTATGGTGCCATCCAGATCCAGTTCCTCGGCAGCGCCTTCGCGCGCCCAGCGGCGCAGGCGTTTCAAAGCAACTTTGATGTTGCGCGTGCCCAGTTCAACCGTGTCGTCCAGATTCCTGAATTCCCGTTTGTCCCAGACTTTGACCGCGCGCTGGTGGCGGCTTTCCTTCTGACCGATGCGGACCCCTTCGGGGTTGTATCCATAGGCCCCGAACGGAGAAGTTCCGGCTGTGCCGATCCACTTGTTTCCGCCCTGATGACGGCCTTGTTGTTCCTTGAGGCGTTCGCGCAGTGTTTCCATCAGCTTGTCGAACCCGCCAAGCGCTTCGATCTCGGCTTTTTCTTCATCCGTCAGGTGTTTTTCGGCTAGTTTGGCCAACCAATCACCGGGGATATCGACGGCCTCCAGAACTTGATCGAAACTGATTTCGTTCAGCCCTTCGAAACTGGCGGCAAAGGCGCGGTCGAACTTGTCGATGTTGCGTTCGTCCTTCACCATCGAAACGCGGGCGAGATAGTAGAACGCCTCGACATCATAGGTGGCAAGACCCTTTTTCATGCCTTCCAGAAAAGTCAGATACTCCCGAAGCGATACCGGGATGCCAGCTTTGCGAAGGTTTTCGAAAAAGGGCAGGAACATCGTGTCAGGCCACCAAACGCACCAGAACCAGCGAGATCACCAGACCCACCAGCGCAAAGGCTATGCCGTACCCGGCTGCATATTGCGCCATATCGGCCCGATTGCCGCTGCGCTTTTTCGCGGTCAGGGCGCCCAAGGTTGCACCCAGTGCCGCCATTCCCAGAACTACCAACATATGTGTGTCATCCGTCTTTCGTGCTATCGGCGTTTCTTCGGCCACCATCCTGCGACAACGACTGGGCCACCAGATCCGAACCAAACCCGTACCGCGCCCATCCCAGGCTGTCCAGCCTGACGGCGCGTGCCTTCTGGATCTGTCCTGCCTGTCTCAGTGCCTCTGATTTCAGCAACAACAATGTGGCCAGCAAAGAGGCATTTTCAGCTCGGGTCATGACATCGATGGCCCTGTCCAGTTCAGGCAGAACAGTGGGCCCCTTATCCTGTGCCAGCGCAAACGCTGCGGTTTGAGTCGTTACATAGGCCTGATGCACGTCTGTTCCGGGCGTGGCCTTCAGGAACTGTTGCGCAATCTGAAACTGGCGCTGGGCTTCGTTGGGGTCTCGGAATTGTTCCATCCTGCCCATCAGGTAATGGGGATAGGCGCGGCGGTGATCTGTCCAACCCTGTTGCTGACCGATCCGTGCCGCTTTTCGCGCCGCGCGCATCTGTCTGGGCGAACCCGACCCGGGCCCCAGTGATTTCTGAATCGCGTCAATCCACTCGCGCGGCGTATCCGTGAAGGGTTGAACGGCCACTCTGTCCCCTTGCGGGTTCAGCTTGCCAAGAACTCCGGGAATGACAGCGGCGACCTGATCTCGGGTCATGCCGGTGCGCAGTTCCGGCGCATAAGCAGCCCGCAGGATCAGCATATCGAATCCGGTCAGAACAGTATGGATGTTGTCGTCGTTGAACACCGAATCCGGCAGATGGTAGAGGTCGTTCAGCGGACCAAGGGCCTGTGCCAGTTCTTCATGCAGACAATCACGTATTTCCTGCGGACTGACGTCGTATGGGATGAAAATCCCAAGCCGTTCGCGTTTTCGAAGCTCGGTCCAACTGCTTTTGATCTTTCGACGGTCACGTCGATACTCTTCAAGGCTGGACGAGTTGGGGACCACAAAACACGCCGCGTTGGGCAGAATGCGCAGAATGTCTTTCTGACTGACGGCTTCGATGGTGATATTGGCCTGACCCTCGTTGACCTGCCGGATATTGATCCCGGCCTCGCGCCGTAGGCGATTGAGCAACCGGGTCAGGTCCTGCTGCATGCTTGCGGTCGGTGATCCGGTCAGACGGACTGTGACCGGGGTCTCAAATCGCGTGAAAACGGGCAGGGCGGCCCCACTTTCCAGCTCGAAATGCAAGGACAAGAAGTCAGAGGCGATGTTTTTGTTGGACCGAGCGGGCGGCGAGGGATGCGCAGTCGAAAAAGATTTGGCAGGCGGCAAAGTCGCTTCGATGGACTGGACCTGACCGGGAAGCTCGATTGTTTCAACCGTCGCGCAGCCAGAAACAACCAGTGCCAGAAAAAGGGCACTCAATCGCTTCATGAGCGGGCGTACTTGATGAACGGTGTCAGTGTTCCGATGCGATCATACAATTGCCGCGCAGTATGGTTGAACTCCTGGGTCAGCCAATAAACCGATGGCGCGCCCTGACGATCGGCCTCATCATAGACTGCTTGGATCAAGGCCCGCCCAACGCCGGAACCCCTTGCCTCGGGTCGTGCGAACAGGTCCTGCAAGTAGCAGACTTTTTCCACCTTCCAGGCATGACGATGAAACAGGTAATGTGTCAGTCCGACCAGAGCGCCATTCTGCTCGGCAACGAAACAGGAAAAATCCTGCGGGTCGTCGCCCAGCAGTCTGCAAAAGGTTGTTTCGTATATGTCATCGGGCAGGGCCGTTTCGTAAAATGCCAGATAATCCCGCCACATGTCGGCCCATTGGCTTTTGTCCTCGGCACGCAGGGTGCGGATTGTCAGTGCGTTAGCCAAGCGATACATCCAGTTCTGTGGGGGCGAAGCTCTGTCTCGCCAGATAGGCCGATGCTGACATTCGGGTCGTCCCAAGGCAAGCCATGATCACCGTCCCTTTACCTGCCGGCTATCGCTTGCCGCGTGCCAAGAAGGCCAGACGTTCGAACAAATGCACATCCTGTTCATTCTTCAGCAACGCACCGTGCAGTTTCGGCAGCGCGTCGGTACCGCCACGCTTGAGGTCTTCGGCACTCAGGTCTTCGGCCAGCAGCAGTTTCAGCCAGTCCAGCACCTCGGATGTCGATGGCTTTTTCTTCAGCCCCTGCGTGTCGCGGATTTCATAGAACTGGGTCAGGGCTGTGGTCAGCAGCGCCTCCTTGATGCCAGGATGATGTACTTCGACGATTCGACGCATCGTAGCCTCATCCGGAAAGCGGATGTAGTGAAAGAAACAGCGGCGCAGGAACGCGTCCGGCAATTCTTTTTCATTGTTCGAGGTGATGATAACGATAGGGCGGTTCTTGGCCCGGATCGTTGCCCCTGTCTCGTAAACATGGAACTCCATCTTGTCGAGTTCCTGCAGAAGGTCGTTGGGAAACTCGATATCCGCCTTGTCGATCTCATCGATCAGCAGAACAACCTTTTCGTCGGCCTCGAAGGCCTGCCACAGCTTGCCTTTGCGGATGTAGTTCGACACGTCATGAACACGTTCCTCACCCAGCTGGCTGTCCCGCAAACGGCTGACCGCATCATATTCATACAGGCCCTGCTGCGCGCGGGTGGTGGATTTCACGTTCCACTCAATCATCCTCAGCCCCAGCGCGCCGGCCACCTGTTTGGCAAGCTCTGTCTTGCCAGTGCCGGGTTCGCCCTTGACCAGCAATGGACGCTCGAGTGTGACGGCGGCGTTCACGGCAATTGTCAGATCGTCAGTGGCGACATATTCGGCTGTACCTTGAAAGCGTGCTGTCATGGGCCTCTCGTATGGTTTTTCGTGATCCGTGGGCTGGTTGTGTTTTCCGGGTTACAGACGGCCAACGATTTTGACAACCCGCGTCCATGCGTCGGTTGAGGCGATTTTAGTAAGAACTCCAAGCCCTTTTGGTTGATTCGCGTGCGGGAATGTGTCCTGCTGATTAACGCCTGCCTCAAAAAGGCCCGCTAAATTTCATAGAAAAATAGGGTTTTGTTGTTGTTTGTCTCATATTTAGACAAAACAGCGCTTGGGCGTGCTGAAGCAAAGTTTGTGTAGTGACAATCCCACGCTCGTCGGCTAAATGCTGCGCAGAAGGGGGTGCCAAATGTCAGGTGAAACAACCGCGACCGACGTTTCTGGCCATACCGAGGGAGCAAATATGAAACAGGAAGTTTTTCTGCCGGAGGATTACCGCCCGGCCGAAGATGAACCTTTCATGAATGACCGTCAGCTTGAGTATTTCCGCCGCAAGCTGTTGGATTGGAAGAATGAACTTTTGGCGGGCAGCCGCGACACGATCGAAGGGCTGCAGGACAACACCCGAAACATCCCGGATGTCGCAGACCGAGCGAGCGAGGAAACAGATCGCGCTTTGGAACTGCGGACACGCGATCGTCAACGCAAGCTGGTCGCCAAAATCGACGCAGCCCTGCGTCGGATCGAAGAAAGTGAATACGGGTATTGCGAAAAGACCGGCGATCCGATTTCGCTGAAACGTCTTGATGCACGTCCGATTGCAACCATGACGCTTGAGGCGCAAGAGCGCCACGAGCGCCGCGAAAAAGTCCACCGCGACGATTGATCGCCGGGTGCAACTTGAGAATTTCGAACGCTGGGGCCTGTGGCTCTGGCGTTTTTGCGTTAAGCGGTAGGGCATGAAGATCAATCGGTTGAATTTCTGCGTTATTGGCGGTGGCATCGGTGGCTTGGCGTCTGCGTTGGCGCTGCGGCAACACGGGGCGCAGGTCACCCTGCTGGAGCAAGCCCCGGCACTGACCGAGGTCGGCGCAGGTCTGCAGATCAGTGAAAACGGGATGTGTGTGTTGCGCGCGCTTGGGGTGGCGGATCTGTCTGTCGGTCAGAAATCCCATGGTACGATCGTCCGTGATTACCGCAAAGGGCGCGTTGTCAGCCGACTGCCTGGGCCGTCGGCTGGTCCGACCATTTATTTTCACCGTGCCGACTTGTTGAATCTGCTGCATTCTGCGGCCCGCAAGGCCGGTGTGGATGTCCGCCTGGGGGCCAAAGTTTCCAACGTGCAAAAACACTCCAACGAAGCTGAAATCCTGTTGGCGAGCGGCGAGCGGCTGCGCGCCGAATGTGTCATTGCCGCCGACGGTGGTCGAAGCGCGATTCGCCCGGCCCTGAACGGGCCCGAAACTCCCGCGTTTACGCACCAGGTCGCCTGGCGCGCAACCATTCCCTGGCAACCAGATTCAGACGTGGTGGCGGCATCCCTGACCATGGGGCCGGGTCGGCATGTCGTGACCTATCCTTTGCGCGATCAAAGCATGATGAACATCGTTGCGGTCGAGGAGCGCTCGGATTGGCGGGAAGAGGGATGGAAGCTAAGGGGTGATCCGGACGAATTGCGCGCACGTTTTTCAGGATTCGGCGATCCGGTACGTGAGATTCTGTCAAAGGTCTCCGATGTGAATCTGTGGGCTTTGTTCCTGCGCCCGGTCGCAGAAAAATGGCAGAACGGTCGTCTGGCATTGCTGGGGGACGCGGCGCATCCGACCTTGCCGTTCATGGCGCAAGGCGCTTGCCTGGCGCTGGAAGATGCCTGGACGCTTGCGCGATCATTCGACGAGCACCCGGGTGTCACCAGCGCGCTTGCAGCCTACGAGAAAACGCGCCGACCAAGGGCAGAAAGCGTGGTTGCCGCTGCCGGGTCGAACGCACGCAATTTCCACCTTTCAGGCCCCGCCCGTTTGGCGGCCCAATGTGCGCTTATGGCAATCGGGGGGAAACTGTCGCGCCGTTACGAATGGATATACAGCTACGACGTCACGGCCTGAAACACTATATGTCCAGATCGACCCAGACTGGCACATGATCCGAGGGTTTTTCATGCCCGCGTACGGCTGCATCAATCTGGCAATCCCGCATAAGATCCGCCGCTTGTGGGGTCAGCAGAAAGTGATCGATCCGAATTCCGTCGTTTCGGTTCCAGGCCCCGGCCTGATAATCCCAAAATGAATAGTGTCCCGCGCTTTGGGTGGCGGCCCGGAACGCTTCGGTGAAGCCCAGATTCAGGATTTTGCGAAATGCGGCGCGGCTTTCAGGGCGAAACAATGCGTCTTCGAGCCATGCTTCGGGGCGTTTGGCGTCCTCCGCCTGCGGGATGATGTTGTAATCCCCCGCCATCAACGCAGGCTCTTCGGTTGCCAGCAAAGTGCGGGCACGGTCGTAAAGTCGTTCCATCCAAGCCAGTTTGTAGTCGTATTTCGGGCCGGGTGCCGGATTGCCATTGGGCAGATACAATCCACAGAGCCGAAGAGCCTTTTTGCCAACGACAGTGGCTTCGATCCAGCGGGCCTGTTCATCCGCGTCATCGCCTGGAAGGCCGCGCGACACGTCCTCGAGTGGAAGTTTCGACAATATTGCTACGCCGTTGAAGCTTTTTTGCCCGTGAGTTTCCACATTGAATCCACGCTCTTCGAATATCTCGCGCGGGAAGTTTTCGTTGACCGACTTGATCTCTTGCAACAGCACAACGTCCGGCTGCGCTTCGTCCAGCCAACGGGGCAGGGCCTCGACCCGCGCCTTGATGCCATTGATGTTGAACGTGGCGATTTTCATGCGCGATCCTCCGAAGACTTGGTGCAACCTATCGCTCAGAACGGGTCCAACGGCAAGCTAGAGATCGGATTTGCGAGGCTCTGCCTCGCGCTCCGGGATATTTTTGGCCAGATGAAGAAACGGATTTTTAACTGAATATCTTCAAATTGAAGTGGCGGTACAGGCGGGGACGCCGATGACCGCGCCAGGTGAAGCCCTCTGGTCTTTCGGTCAGAGGGCGGACCGCTGCTTCATCTGGCTGAAAATATCCTGGGGGTGTGGGGGCAAAGCCCCCACGGTTACATCGAAAAAGATGTGCCGCAACCGCAGGAAGAGGTGGCGTTGGGGTTGTCGATCACAAATCGCGCGCCGATCAGTTCTTGGGTGAAGTCGATGACGGCGTTTTCCAGGAAGGGCAGCGAAATGGTGTCAACAATGACTTTTTGCCCTTTACCTTCAAGGACCAGATCATCTTCTTTTGGCGTATCCAAAGCGATTTCGTATTGAAAACCCGAGCAACCGCCGCCTTCCACTGCGACGCGCAATGCCTGACCCTGATCCGCCGCGCCGATTTCGGCGAGGCGTTCGAAGGCGCGTTCCGTGACTGATGGGGGCAGATTCATGCCGGTCTCCAATGGTTTCCTTCCATTACGCCATACAATATAGATAGCGCAAGGACAGGCGACAAGGACAGGCCATTTGGACAGAGCTAGTTTTGCCTCGGATCCGGACCGCACCAGGGGGCGGTTTGTGCCCGAGGAGGAAAGCAGTTTCCGATCATGCTTTCAGCGCGACCGGGACCGGATCATTCATGCCAGTGCCTTTCGGCGCCTCAAGCACAAGACGCAGGTGTTTGTTGAACACGAAGGTGACAGCTACCGCACCCGCCTGACCCACTCCATTGAGGTGGCGCAGGTGGCGCGGACCATTGCCGGTGCTCTGGGGTTGAACCCAGAGCTGACCGAAGCCGTGGCCTTGGCGCATGATCTGGGACATACGCCTTTTGGACATACCGGCGAGGACGCGTTGCACGCGTTGATGAAACCCTACGGAGGTTTTGATCACAACGCTCAGGCCATTCGGATCGTCACAAAGCTGGAGCGCCACTATGCAGAATTCGACGGGTGCAACCTGACTTGGGAATGCCTGGAAGGTATAGCCAAGCACAATGGGCCGGTTACGGGCGATCTGCCATGGGCATTGGCCGAATGCAATCAGGATTTCGATCTTGAACTGCACACCCATGCCAGCGCGGAAGCCCAGGTTGCGGCCCTTTCCGATGACATTGCCTACAACAACCACGATCTACTGGACGGGTTGCGCGCGGGGTTGTTCTCGGACGACGATCTGCAAGACCTGCCGATCGTCGGTGTCTGTTACGCCGAGGTGGATGCCAGATACCCCGGGCTGGATTCCTATCGCCGGCGTCACGAAGCGCTAAGGCGGGTTTTCGGGGTCATGGTGACCGATGTCATCAACACCTCTCACGATCTTATTGCCGTGTCTGGCGCGCAGTCCGTCGAAGAAGTTCGTCATCTTGGGTATCCTGTCATCCAGTTCTCGGATGAGGTTCGGGCGCAACTGCGCGAAATCCGGGCGTTTCTGTTCACCCGGATGTATCGCGCTCCCAGTGTGATGTCAGTGCGGGAGGAGGTGGCAAAGATCGTGGAAGATCTGTTTCCGATTTATTTGAATGATCCCAAGCAGATGCCTGCGCGCTGGCATGATGACATTGAAGCTGCCGGGGACGAGACAGGTTTGGCGCGTATCGTTTCCGATTACATTGCGGGCATGACCGACCGATTTGCCTTGCAGGACCATGCCCGGCTGACCGGCTGATCACTCCACAGCGATATAGGCGATGGCCCAGACTTGCTGAGCTGCTTGTTTGGCGGACTGATCGACGTTCTCTGTCGGAGGGAAGACGATCATCGCCGGGCCATAACCACCGATCCCCATCGGTGCGCCATCAGAATGCGTTGCTATGATCGGTTTATGCGTGGTGATGCTGTTCCAGTCGATTGCAGCCTGATACCCATCCAGCGCCATGGGAAGAGCGGTTTTCCCCTCGGCCCCTGCCATCGTCATGACGTCTGACAAAAGCGGGCCTGAGAACCTGTAATCACGCTCATTGCCCGGAGGACCATACGGGATTGTGATCTCGAGCTGCTCCAGCCCGTCCAGCATGGCAGCATCAAACCCTGCCGCGCCGTCATGCGTGACCTCCAGATAGCCCAACAGACCGCCGTCATTCTCCCCCCGCGCGGGCAGGTTTGTTTCGCTGACCGCGCCGCCCAGCGTCAGCAGCACATGGCCTTGCGGTTGGGGTAGGTCGGCCAGTGCAGGCAGGGCGGCGGACAAAAGCAAGGCAATAGACAAGGGGCGGTGCATCAACGGTCTCCGGTATCTCGAACATGCCCGAGATTAGCGAGTTGTTCCGCCAAACCAAGCTGAAACATTAGGCGTCCATTGACCTTGCCGCGTTGCGTGGTAAACCCCGCGACAAGCAAAAGGACATCCGAAATGAACCTGTTTTCCGAGATCCGCGGCCTTGTACTTGACGCGCTGGCGCAGATGCAGTCCGAAGGCGCACTGCCCGAAGGGCTGAGCTTTGACAACGTGGCGGTCGAACCTCCGCGTGATGCCGCGCATGGGGACATGGCGACCAACGCCGCGATGGTGCTGGCGAAACCAGCCAAGATGAAGCCGCGCGACATTGCGGATGTGCTGGCAGGGAAACTGGCGGCGGATGATCGGATCACAAGCGCTGAAGTGGCGGGCCCCGGTTTCCTGAACCTGCGTCTTGCGCCGTCCGTCTGGCAAGGCGTGTTGGCGGCGGTGCTTGAAAAAGGCACCGATTACGGGCGTTCGACCATGGGGCAGGGGCAGAAGGTGAATGTCGAATATGTCTCGGCCAACCCGACCGGCCCGCTGCATGTCGGACACACTCGCGGCGCGGTGTTCGGGGATGCGTTGGCGAGCCTGCTGGCCTATTCGGGCCATGACGTGACCCGCGAATACTACATCAACGATGGCGGCGCACAGGTGGACGTGCTGGCGCGGTCGGCCTATGAGCGCTATCGCGAGGCCAACGGCCTCAGCCCCGAGATTGCCGAAGGGCTGTATCCCGGCGACTATCTGATCCCGATCGGAGAAGCGCTGAAAGAGAAGTACGGCGACAGCCTGATCGACAAGCCGGAAAGCGACTGGCTGAAAGACCTGCGCGAGTTTTCGACCGACGCTATGATGGATCTGATCCGCGCCGACCTGAAGGCGCTGGGTGTCGAGATGGACGTGTTCTATTCCGAAAAATCGCTTTATGGCACCGGAAAGATCGAGGCTGCGCTTAAGTCCCTGACCGATAAGGGCTTGATCTACGAAGGCGTGCTGGAACCACCCAAAGGCAAGAAGCCCGAGGATTGGGAGCCACGCGAGCAGACCTTGTTCAAATCCACCGAGCACGGCGATGACGTCGACCGCCCGGTCAAGAAATCTGATGGCAGCTGGACGTATTTCGCCCCGGATATCGCCTATCACTATGACAAGGTGACACGTGGTTTTGACGCGCTGATCGACGTGTTCGGCGCGGACCACGGCGGCTACGTCAAACGGATGAAGGCTGCCGTTTCGGCTCTGTCCGATGGCAAGGTGCCGCTGGATATCAAGCTGACGCAGCTGGTGAAGCTGTGGAAAAACGGCGAGCCGTTCAAGATGTCCAAACGGGCCGGGAACTTTGTCACCCTGCGCGATGTGGTCGATCAGGTTGGTCCGGATGTGACCCGTTTCGTGATGCTGACCCGCAAGAACGACGCACCGCTGGATTTCGATTTTGACAAGGTGCTGGAGCAGAGCCGCGAGAACCCGGTGTTCTACGTGCAATACGCCCATGCCCGGGTGATGAGCGTGCTGCGCCGTGCCGCCGAGGCAGGAATCCCAACAGATGATGTGACGCTTGCCGGCGCGGATCTGAGCAAGAACGATCACGGCTCGGAACTGACTGTCGCCAAGAAGCTGGCCGAATGGCCACGCCTGGTCGAAATCGCTGCGCGGACCAACGAACCGCACCGCGTCGCCTTCTATCTGTATGAACTTGCAGGGGATTTTCACGCGCTCTGGAATAAGGGCAATGACGAAACCCAATTGCGTTTCATTCAGGATGGCGATGTTGCCACAAGCCAGTCGAAAATTGCATTGGCCCGTGCCGTTTCTGTTGTGATTTCAGCGGGCTTGGGTATTCTTGGCGTTACCCCGGCGCAGGAGATGCGGTAACCAATACCGCCCGAACCGCCGGTACGAGGTAGGCAAGAAATGACCCGCGCGCCTTTTTTCTGGCGCGAAACGGGCAGTGAGGCGGACATGGCGAGTTACGATTACTCGGGGCACCAAAGCCCCGAGCAGATTCATTACCCGAATCAAACGCATTCCGAGGATGCGTATGACTATCCCGAAGACATGGAGGATTATGATGCGCCACTTGGCGCGTTCGGACTGGGGCGGGCCGTCAATTTCCTAGGTGCCGTCGCATCGCTGGCACTGGTCGCCGGTGTCGGTATCTGGGGATACCAGCTTGTCATGCGGGATGTCAGCGGCGTGCCGGTCGTGCGCGCGGCCGAAGGGCCGATGCGGGTGCAGCCCGAAAACCCAGGCGGAACACCCGCCGATCATCAGGGCTTGGCCGTCAATGCGGTGGCCGCCAAAGGCAGTGCTGCCGCTCCGGCGGATCGCCTGATCCTTGCGCCGCGGCCGGTCTCGTTGACGGATGAAGACGTACCCGCCGCTGATCTGAAGCCGACACCAGCGCTGCATGTGGTGGAAAAGCCGATCTCGACCCAGGAAGCCGCTCGATTGCGCCAGAACGCAGTGGATGCGCTGGTTGCGGAACTGGCGGGTGAGGCGGCCAAAACGCAGCAAGAATTTGAAGATGGCGTGCAGGTGGCATCGTTGACCACCCCCGAGGAAGAACCCGCAATTGATCCGGCCGATTTCGCAGCGGCCTTGCCGGATCCGGCCATTGCCGAATTGCCGGGCGTGCGCCGATCCGTGCGCCCGTTGACCCGTCCGGCGCGTGCCTCTCGCAGCCAGGTGTCGCCGAGCGAGAATTCCGAAGAGGCGATCAATGCGGCGGTAAAAGCTGCGGTTGGGTTGGATGCCGATCCTGATACGCTGGAGAAGGGCACGCGTCTGGCACAGCTTGGGGCCTATGACAGCACCCAGGTGGCGCAATCGGAATGGGATCGCCTGAATGGAAAGTTCGGCGAATATATGGCGGGAAAACAGCGCGTTATTCAAAAAACTTCAAGCGGCGGACGCACCTTTTACCGCCTGCGCGTGCTGGGCTTTGAAGACCTGAGCGATTCGCGTCAGTTCTGTGCTGCGCTTGTCGCGCAGGGGGCTGATTGTATCCCGGTGGCCGTTCGGTGAAATTCGGTGCCACGATCACCGATGCTCAGGGCTTGCGCCTGACGCAAAAGGAAAGAGATCTGTTTCGCCAGATGAACCCGTTCGGGTTCATTCTGTTTGCCCGCAACATCGAAAACGCCAAACAAGTACGCGCCTTGTGTGATGATTTCCGCGAGGCGGTCGGGCGCAATTGCCCGATCACCATCGATCAGGAAGGTGGGCGCGTGCAGCGCCTGCGGGCGCCGTTGGCCCGCGAATGGCTGCCTCCGCTGGACCATGTGACCAATGCCGGAGAACAGGCCGAGCGCGCCATGTATCTGAGGTACCGCCTGACTGCTGATGAACTGTTTGGCCTGGGAATTGACAGCAACTGTGCGCCCATGGTGGACGTCGCGCGACAGGAGACGCATAAGTTCCTGAAAAACAGATGCTATGACACTGATCCTGAACGAGTTTCCAGAATCGCGAAAGCCGTGGCGCAGGCCCATTTGGACGGCGGTGTGCTGCCGGTGCTCAAACACATCCCGGGCCATGGACGTGCCACGTTGGACAGCCATCATGACTTGCCGCATGTGGATCTGCCCTTGGAGGAGCTTGAGCGCAGCGATTTTGTGCCGTTCCTGGCCTTGAACGACCTGCCGATGGGGATGACCGCGCATTTGGTCTATGATCGGATTGACCCGCAGCCTGCCACCATCTCGGTAACCATGGTGGATGTGATCCGCAACAGGATTGGCTTTGAGGGGCTGATCATGACCGATGACATCGGGATGAAAGCGCTTAGCGGAACGCCCGCTGACGTGTCGCGGCAAGCCATAAGCGCGGGCTGTGACGTCGTTCTGCACTGCAACGGAAGCTTTGCCGAGCGCGCCCAGGTGATGGAAGCTGCCGGAGAAATGTCTGATGTGGCACAGGCCCGCGCAGAACGGGCGCTGGCGATGCGCAAACGCCCGCTGGAACTTGACATCCCTGCCGTCGAAGCGGAACTATCTGCCCTAATGGGCGGGCAGGTATATGAACGATAACCTTTTTAGCGAAGACCCTGTCTCGGTCGCGGATCGTCTTGCGGCCGAATCGCTGATCGTTGACGTCGATGGGTTCGAAGGCCCGCTGGATGTTCTGCTGACCCTGTCGCGCACGCAAAAAGTTGACCTGAGGAAAATCTCTGTCCTTGCGCTGGCGCAGCAATACCTGGCCTTTGTCGAAAAGGCGCGGGCGCTGCGTATTGAACTGGCCGCCGATTATCTGGTGATGGCGGCCTGGCTGGCGTTTCTCAAGTCCCGCTTGCTGCTGCCGCCAGACCCGGATGACGAGGGACCCTCGGGCGAGGAACTGGCCGCACATCTTGCGTTTCAGTTGGAACGCTTGCAGGCGATGCGCGATGCTGCCGCACGGCTGATGGCGCGTGATCAGCTGGGGCGCGATTTCTTCAAACGCGGGCAGGGCGAAGATATAACCCGCATCCGAACCGTGACCTATTCCGCCACGCTGCTGGATCTGATGCAGGGCTATGCCCGGATCCGCACGCGTGATGAATTCCGCCCGTTTGTGATGGATCGCGATTCGGTATTCACCATGGAACAGGCGCTGGAAAGAATGCGCCCGCTGATCGGGTTTGCCGGGACATGGACCGATATGGAAACTTACCTGCCCGATGGCTGGGATTCCGACCCGGTACGGCGCAGGTCGGCAACGGCGGCGACCTTTGCGGCCTCGCTGGAGTTGGTGAAAGAAGGACATATGGAAATCAAGCAGAGCGAGACATTCGCTCCGATCCATTTACGCAAGAGGACCGAGACACGTGACTGATGCCCCCGAAGAGACCGGTACGCTGTTCGAGGCCCCTCCACTGGCTGAACAGGAACGCATGGTCGAAGCCGTTCTTTTCGCCAGCGCCGATCCGGTGACAATTGCGGATCTTGAAGCGCGGATGCCCCATGGCAGCGACGCGGCACAAGCAGTTGAATCGCTTCAGAAACGGTATGAGGGCCGTGGTGTACGCGTGGTGCGCGTAGGAGACGCCTGGGCCATCCGCACGGCCCCTGACCTGGGCTTTCTGATGCAGAAGGAAACGGTCGAGACCCGCAAGCTCAGCCGCGCTGCGATCGAAACTCTGGCCATCGTGGCTTATCATCAGCCCTGCACGCGGGCCGAGATCGAGGAAATCCGGGGTGTCTCGGTTTCGCGCGGAACAATCGATCAGTTGCTGGAGATGGAGTGGATCAAACTGGGCCGCCGCCGCATGACTCCCGGTCGTCCGGTGACGTTTGTGGTAACACCTGAGTTTCTGGATCATTTTGGGCTTGAGAACGCCCGTGACTTGCCCGGGCTAAAAGAGTTGCGGGCAGCGGGATTGCTGGAGAATCGTCCTCCTCCGGGGGCCATCCCACTGGGCGAAGGCCGCGAGGACGAGAGCGACGAAGACCAGACCGAACTGTTCGAGGAAGAGTGATCGCGCAGCCCTTTTGTTGCCGCATAAAGCGCGTATCTATATACGTAAGGACACGGAGTTGAGCCATGAATGCAAACCGGATCATTGACATGATTGTGCGTCAGGTCATGCGCCGTCTTGTCAACAAGGGTGTGAACAAAGGCATCGATTTGGCCAGCCGCAAGGGCAACGGATCGGGCGCATCGAATGAGACCAGTAAAGCCAGCGCACCACGCCATGCACAGAACATGCGGCAGGCACAGCGCGTGACCCGGCAAATGCGCCGGTTCATGAAATTCTAGGGATTAGCCAACAGCTTTGAAGTGCTTTGACAGTTTCAGGCCCTGACCCTGATAGTTCGAGGCAATGCCCGCACCATATAGTTGCGTCGGCATCTCCGTCATTTTCTCATAGACCAGACGTCCGACGATCTGCCCGTGCTCCAGCACGAATGGCGCTTCGTGGCAGCGCACCTCAAGCACGCCACGGGACCCGGCACCCCCGGCAGCGGCATGGCCAAAACCAGGATCAAAGAAGCCTGCATAGTGCACTCTGAACTCACCAACCATCGCCAGATAGGGTGCCATTTCAGCCGCGTACAATGGTGGAATATGCACCGCCTCGCGACTGACAAGGATATAGAACGCGCCGGGGTCCAGGATGATGCAACCATCCTTGGTCCGGACCTCTTCCCAATAGTCCTGCGGGTCGTATTCACCGATTCGATCCAGATCGATCACCCCGGTGTGCGGTTTGGCGCGATAGCCGACGAGATCGGTATCAGGCAGTTGCAGGTCGACCGAAAAGCCCAGACCGTCCTGAATGACCGCAGGTCCGTCCACCAGCGGAGATTCGGCATGTAAGGATCTCAGTTCGGCATCTGACAACACGGCCTGGCCCTGTCGGAAACGAATTTGGTTCAGGCGCATCCCGGGACGAACCAGAACCGAGAAGGAGCGCGGGCAGATTTCGGCATAAAGCGGGCCTGTGTACCCTGCGGGCACCCGGTCAAACTCGGTGCCGCCATCGGTGATGGTCCGTGTCAGAAGATCGAGCCGCCCGGTCGAGCTTTTGGCGTTGGCCACAGCGCTCATGTTGTCGGGCAGGGCAAGCGATTCCATCAGGGGCACCAGATAGACGCAGCCTTTTTCCAGAACCGCACCGGCCGAGATGTCGATGCGGTGCATCTCAAACTCTCCCAACCGGTCCGTGACAGTCCGGCCTTCGCCCGCAAGGAACGAGGCACGTACTCGATAAGCCACTGTTCCCAGACGCAAATCAAGGCTGGCGGGTTGAATCTGCGCAGACAGAACCTCTGGGTCGGCTGTGATCTCACCGCGCGAGATCATCGCCTCTAGCTGTTGGTTCGGGCAAACACCTGTCATCTCGATCCCCCCTGGTGCCAGAGCGGGATCTGGCCTGTATGCCATAAACGTCGGTGTAATTTGGTCGGGCTAGCAGGACTCGAACCTGCGACCTTCCGTCCCCCAGACGGACGCGCTACCAGGCTGCGCCATAGCCCGACGTTGGGGTGTTCATAAAGATTTTCCCGGCAGGGGCAAGAGGAAAACAATGCCTTTTGTCCTAACCCGTCGCCTGTGTTTCGACACGGTCCAGCCAGCGGCGCAGGTCTTTCGCAATCGGAGCAATGCGCCGCAACAGGTCATCATCAAAATCTGTCTGTTTCCACGCAAGCGACGCGATTCCACCCATCAAAGGTGCGGCATCAAGTTCGGGCTCTGGTTCCGGCTGTGCCGCAGAAGATGTACGCGCGTTGGCCTGCGGGCCTTCTTTCTCCGAATGCTCGGACGGTTCGCCCAGATCCATACGAATCTGCTTCTTGGCGGTTGCAGGCTTAGGTTCAAACGGTACCACGGTGTCCTGGACGGGCTCAATCGGGGCGGGGACGGGGTCGTCCAGAGACGGGGACAGCGCCGCGACATGTGCGACGCCCTGTTCGCGCAGGATACGCTGGACGCCTTTTATCGTAATACCGTCTTCGTGGAGAAGTTTCTTGATTCCTCCCAACAGACGCATGTCGTTGGGGCGATAATACCTGCGTCCACCTGCGCGTTTGACTGGTTTTACCTGAGTGAATCGGCTTTCCCAGAATCGCAGAACATGAGCCTGAACACCGAGCCAGTCCGCAACTTCACTTATGGTGCGAAAGGCATCGGGGGACTTACTCATAACCTGGACGTCCTGAACTTACTTACGGTTCCCGGCGGCGACGCGATCTTTCATCAGATGCGACGGACGGAAGGTCAGTACACGGCGCGGCTGAATTGGCACTTCCTCGCCGGTTTTAGGATTGCGACCGACACGTGCCGTCTTGTCCCGAACACTAAAGGTGCCGAAAGACGAAATCTTCACCTGCTCGCCGCTTACCAATGCATCGGACATATGGTTCAGAACGCTTTCAACCAGCTGCGCACTTTCGTTTCGTGACAGACCTACCTCACGAAAGACAGCTTCGCTCAGATCCATTCGAGTCAGTGTTTTGTCGCCCATGCCATTTCCCCTGTTGCTGTAGAAGCATATGGGTATGGCAAATTCGCTGTCAATATCAATGAATTGCGGGCGGCTGTGTAAGCTGGTTTGCGCCGGTTACCAGCGCAGAACTACCGCGCCCCAGGCCAGACCGCCGCCAATGGCTTCGGTCACGATCAGATCGCCGGTTTTGATCTGTCCGCGTTGCTTGCCCACGGACAGGGCCAATGGGATGGATGCGGCCGACGTGTTTCCGTGATCCTGAACGGTCACAACCACGTTTTCCATTGGCAGGTTCATTTTCTTGGCCGTGCCCTGAATGATGCGGATGTTGGCCTGATGCGGCACGATCCAATCCACGTCCGAGCTACTCAGCCCCGCTCGTTCCAACGCTGTTTCCGCTGTTTTCGTAAGCTTTTCAACGGCATGACGGAAGACCTGATTGCCCTGCATGCGCAGGTGCCCGGTGGATTGGGTCGAAACGCCCCCGTCGACATAAAGGAGGTCTTTGAAACGCCCGTCTGAATTCAGGTCGGTTGCCAGAATACCGCGATCATCCGCAGTGCCTGTGCCGTCCTGCGCTTCCAGCACCAGAGCACCGGCGCCATCACCGAACAGCACACAGGTGGACCGGTCGGTCCAGTCCATGATCCGCGAGAATGTTTCCGCTCCGATTACCAGCACGCGATTGGCCTGACCGGAAACAATCAGCGCATTTGCGTTGGAAAGGGCAAAAACGAATCCTGCACAAACAGCCTGAACATCAAAAGCAAAGCCCTTGGTCATGCCCAACCGTGCCTGAACCATGGTGGCAGCCGAAGGAAAGGTCAGATCCGCTGTTGAAGTCGCCAGAACGATTGCATCAATATCATCCGCCGTCAGACCTGCGTCAGCCAGCGCGGCTTCTGCGGCCTTGGTGGCCAGATCGGATGTCGTCTCGTCTTCGGCAGCAAAGTGGCGGCGTTCGATCCCCGAGCGGGTCTTGATCCATTCGTCGGTCGTGTCCAGGGTTTTCTCAAACTCGGAATTGGGAACAACGCGTTCGGGCAAATAATGCCCGACACCTGCTACAACTGAACGGCCTGCCATTTTAGGGTACTGCCTTTTTTGTTATTTATCTGTTTGCGGCGCTGATTGCGCGGCATCTTGTGCAAGCTGGGCAGTGGATGCAACCCGCGCAGCCAATTTTTCGGAAAAGCCGGACTGCGCCAGAGTGAAGGCCAGTTTGATTGCAGCTGACACGCCTGTCGCGTCAGCGCCACCGTGGGATTTCACCACGGTTCCGTTCAGCCCCAGAAAGACGCCACCATTCACGCGCCGCGGGTCGATCCGTTTCTTCAAACGGTTCAGCGACGTGATAGCCAGAATCGAGGCCAATCGGGATAGGGGAGAGTACTTGAAGGCCTGACGCAACAGGTCCCCGATCAGGCTTGCCGTTCCTTCGCCGGTTTTGATCGCAACGTTGCCGGTAAACCCATCGGTTACAATGACATCCGCTTTGTCACCCGGGATGTCGCTGCCTTCGACGAACCCTACAAAGTCGAAATTCGCCTGCTCCGCGAATTCCGCAATCATTGAATGCGCTTCTTTCAGTTCGGCACGCCCTTTGTGCTCTTCGGTGCCGACATTCAGCAGTCCGATCCGGGGGCGGCCCAAGGCCATACCGTTACGTGCATAGGACGCGCCCATCAGCGCGTATTGCAGCAAATCCTTGGCGTCGGCGCGCACATCAGCGCCGACGTCCAGCATTACGTTGAACCCTTGAGGGTTGCGCGAGGGCCACAGTATCGCGATGGCCGGTCGATTCACGCCCGGCAGTTTGCGCAGGCGCATCATCGACAGGGCCATCAACGCACCGGTATTGCCGCAGGAAACCGCGCCATGGGCTTCGCCTTGGCGTACCGCTTCCAGCGTGGACCACATCGAGGTCTCTTTGCCGTTGCGCACAACCTGACTGGGTTTGTCTTCCATCGTGACCACGCCGGGGCAATCACGAAAAACGACGCGCCCCTCAAGGACACGCCGTTTGGCGACAAGCTTGCGCAATACCTGTTCGGGCCCGTGTAACAAGAACCTGATATCCGGGTTCTTGTCGGCCGATTTCGCAAGACCGGCAACAACGACCGAGGGACCCGCGTCCCCACCCATAGCGTCGACCGAGATGGTGATCCGTCCGGCGTGCGTGGGCTGTTCAGTCATGCCTTGGTCTGCACTCGATCAGGCTTAGGCTGCGTCTTCGTCCAGATCGATTTCGTCGGCCTGAGCGACGACTTCGCGATCATCATAGTGGCCGCAGGATGCGCAAACGTGGTGCGGGCGCTTCAGCTCGCCGCAGTTCGGGCATTCGTTCGGGTTTGCAGCAACCAGAGCGTCGTGTGCGCGGCGGTTGTTGCGACGCGACTTGGAAACTTTGTTCTGTTGGACGGCCATGGTCTCAACCTTTGTCTGACTAGGGGTCGCAGAATCGCTGCCGACCCGGGTTTCGTAGTTCGTTTATCGTGGTTTGACGCGCGTTTAGGCGACGAGCCCCGCAATGTCCAACCCAAAATCCGATGAGCGCGCGAAAATACTGCGATTCTCGGTATGTTCAAGCGATTTTTCTGACCGCCTGCTATGACAGGAAATCTGTCATCTGTCACTCGTCTTTTTTGAGTGCGTCGCGCAATTCCGCCAATCCGGCAAAGGGTTTGACGTCTTCGTCGGTCATCGCCTGTTTTCCGGGTTCGGTAAAGTCTGCCTGTCCCAGTTCAGCCCCGTCCTTGCGCGGGTATTGTGGCAGGGCCAGTGACAGCGCCTCGACCATTACCCGGGCCGGGTCGATCTCGGCACCCAGAGGCTCTGATTCGTCATCTTCGGGAATTTCGAACTCCGGTTCGTCCGGATCGTTCCAATCGGCCAGAAATGTGCGATGCACAGGAATGTCGATCCGGGTTGTTACCGGCTCGAGCGTCACGATACAGGGTTGGATCACGGTTGCACCGAGTTTGCCGTTCAGAACCCAGTCGCGCTTGCCCCGGGCCTGCACGTCGCCAGAGAAACTGAGCTTGCGCAGTCCCAGCAGTCCCAGGTCCTGTCTGATCTCATCCAAAGCAGCGGCCGCAGGGCGCAGATCAAAGGATGTCGGGGCGTTCTGGGGCAGGTCAGCCACCCGAAGTGATGTAACGTTGCTCATTCGAGAGCCTTTCTATGTGTTGAACCGTGGCAGCGGTTTCTGTAATCGGATAGAAGCCGCAAGAGGCCAAGGCAAGAGGGTGCGCATGTTGAAGGTAGTGAACCGGTTGAAACCAGCGACGAAATCGCTTGTGTTTGTTGCCTGTCTGGCTGCGGCCGGGGCTTGTACGCCCATCTTCAAGAATCACGGATACGTGCCGCCAGCCGAAGAGTTGGCCGAAATCAAAGTGGGCGTGGATACGCGTGACAGTGTGGAAGAAGCCATCGGGGCACCGGGTGCGTCAGGTGTGGTGCGGGATTCGGGTTATTACTATGTCCGCTCGCGGGTGCGTCACTACGGCCCGAAACGGCCCGAAGTGGTGGCACGCGAACTGGTCGCCATCAGCTTTGATCAGCGCGGTGTCGTCAGCAATATCGAACGCTTTGGTCTGGAAGACGGCATCGTGATTCCGCTGGAACGCCGTGTCACCGATTCCAACGTTCAGGACAAAGGCTTCCTGCGTCAGCTGTTGGGCAATATCGGCAACTTCAACCCGGCCAATATTCCCGGCGCCAACTAATCTGCGCCAGAGCCTTGCGATGGTCACAAGGCAGTCACATGTCTTGTGCTAACGGTGTCGTGCTGGCACCTGTGGGTCGGCACCCGTGGAGGACGCGACCGTGGCGACGGCAGTTTTGTTGAGCAAAGGGCGCTATCGCGCCCGTCTGGCGCAATCATCTGAGGATATCAGGGCCGCACAAAACCTGCGAACACTGGCGTTCGACACCCGGCAACTGGACAGTGACGCATTCGACACACGATGCAGTCATATCCTGGTTGAGGATATGCGGTCTGCCGGGCGGTTGGTCTGTTGCTTTCGGATGCTGACAATGGATCATGGCCGCGAAATCGGACGCAGCTATTCAGCACAGTTTTACGACCTGAGTTCGCTGGAAGGGTTCAGTGGCCGTATGGTCGAGATGGGCAGGTTCTGCGTTCACCCGAACCAAATCGATCCCGACATTCTGCGTGTCGCGTGGGGGGCAATGACATCCTACGTCGACCACAACAACGTCGAGATGTTGTTTGGATGTTCCTCATTTGCCGGAACCGAGACAGAACAGTATCTGGATGCCTTTGCGATGCTCAAACACCGCCATCTTGCCCCGAAACGGTGGCTGCCGCGGGTAAAGGCTCCGGATGTGTTTCGCTTTGCTACGCGTCTGCGGCGCAGGCCGGATACGAAAAAGGCCATGCTGCGGATGCCACCGCTGTTGCGGACCTATCTGATGATGGGCGGCTGGGTCAGCGACCATGCAGTGGTGGACCGCCAAATGAACACGCTGCACGTTTTCACAGGGGTGGAAATCGGGGCAATTCCGCCGGCGCGTAAACGCCTGTTGCGAACGGTGGCCGACTAGCCCGAGTATTTCTGAAAAGGTGAAGACGGGGCGTTGACGCAGTGCGACTGCCGGTTTAGCTGGCAGGCATGGCGAGAATTCCTTTGTTGCAGATGTCCGGCATTTCCCTGACCTTCGGGGGCGATCCGGTGTTCTCCGAGCTTGATCTGGTGGTTCAGCCAGGTGACCGCGTGGCGCTGGTTGGGCGCAACGGGTCGGGCAAGTCTACGTTGATGAAAGTGATGGCCGGTCTGGTCGAGGCTGATCGCGGCGAAATCGTTGTGCCGCCCGGAAAATCCGTGGGTTACATGGAACAAGACCCGACGATGGAGGGCTTTGCCACATTGGGCGATTATGCGTCCAGCGGGTTGGAGCCAGGCGAACTCTACAAGGTTGAACGGGCAGGCGAGGGGCTGAAATTCGACCCTTCACGCGCAATTGAGACGGCCTCGGGTGGAGAGCGGCGGCGCGCGGCATTGGCCAAACTGATGGCCGAAGCGCCGGATCTGATGCTGCTGGACGAACCCACCAACCATCTGGATATCGAAGCCATCGCGTGGGTGGAGCGCGAGCTTGGGTCAACACGTGCGGCTTTTGTGCTGATCTCGCACGACCGGGCCTTTTTGCGCGCACTGACACGGGCGACTCTCTGGATTGATCGGGGCGCTGTCCGACGGCAGGAGCAAGGTTTTGATGCGTTTGAAACCTGGCGGGACAAGATCTGGGAAGAAGAAGACCAGCAGCGTCACAAGCTGAACCGTCTTATCAAGTCCGAGGCCAAATGGGCGGTTGAGGGTATCAGCGCACGGCGCAAACGCAATCAGGGCAGGGTGCGGGCCCTTCAGGCGCTGCGTGCCGAAAAGGCGGCACAGATCAAGCGTCAGGGTTCCGCTGCGATGGCGCTGGAGGCCGGTCCAAAATCGGGCCGCAAGGTGATCGAGGCCAAAGGATTGGCCAAAGGGTTCGGCGACCAGCAGATCGTTCGGAATTTTGATCTGCTGGTGCAGCGCGGTGATCGTGTGGCTTTTGTCGGACCGAACGGGGTTGGCAAGACGACGCTGCTGAAGATGCTTCTTGGGCAGGTGCAGCCGGACGAAGGCTCGGTGTCGCTGGGCACCAATCTTGAGATCGCGGTGTTCGATCAGACCCGTGCGCAACTGGACCCCGAGATGAGCTTGTGGGACAGCCTGACCGGCGACCCCGATATGCGGGTCTCAGGCAAGGCCGATCAGGTGATGGTTGGCGGGCAGCCCAAACATGTCGTGGGATATCTCAAGGAATTCCTGTTTGATGAGCAGCAGGCAAGAGCGGCTGTCAAGTCCTTGTCAGGTGGAGAAAAGGCGCGATTGCTGCTGGCCAAGTTGATGGCGAAGTCGTCCAACCTTCTGGTGCTGGACGAACCGACCAACGATTTGGATGTCGAAACGCTGGACCTGTTGCAGGAGCTGCTGGACGACTACGACGGCACGGTTCTGCTGGTCAGCCACGACCGCGATTTCCTCGACCGGGTGGCCACAACGACAATTGCGATGGAGGGGAATGGTCGCGCTACGGTCTATGCCGGAGGGTGGTCGGATTATATCGCGCAACGTGGTGATGTACCCGAAAAAAAGGAAGAAAAAGCAAAAGCTTCGAAGCCAAAAATCAAGCAGGAAACGAAGCAGAAGCCCGGCCTGTCGTTCTCGGAAAAGCACCGGCTGGAAAAGCTGCCTGCCGAGATTGAACGGCTGGAGGCCGAGATTGCAAAGCTCGAAGAACTGATGTCCGACCCCGAATTGTTCACCCGCGAACCGGTCAAGTTCCAGAAAGCGACCGAGGCGCTGGTTGAGCGGCAGGAAAAGCTTTCGGCGTCTGAAGAGGAATGGCTGACGCTGGAAGAGAAAGCTGAGGCGAAGTGAACGCAATCTGTGTTTGCCTTAAGGGGCAACGTTCAAAAAGTTGTACAAAACCGGAACCACGCAATTGCTCTGGTTTTGCAGCGGAATCGATTAACCTATCCGCGTCATCTCGTTCAGCGTAAACCGGCTACAGCCCCTTCGATTGCTTCCATGCAAGAGGCGAAATGAAGCGCGGTCATATGCGTCTGTCATGGTTCGCGAATCTGCCAGTTTTCATTGAGCACAAAAATACCTGGATTGGTTGTATCCACATGCAGGTCGTGTTGGATGCATCCTTCTTCCGGACAGGCGATGGGGCTGACTCTTTCGATTTCAGCGCGTTCAAGAACTTCCTTGTCTGGTTGGGCGACTCCCCGTGGGGCGCAGTGACCCGGCGCTGCCTGACCGAAAAAGAGGCAGGCGCCGCGCCCCGGGATCAAGGCTCCGGCGGATAGGGGAAAGAACAGGGTTATCGGAGGGGCCGTATAGGCCGGGCAGGGTTTCCGACGACGGTCTCGCCGACCGGAACGTCTTTTGTCACCACACTACCGGCTCCGATGATGGCGTTGTCGCCGATCGTAACGCCCGGCATGATGATCGCACCGCCACCAATCCAGACGTTTTCGCCGATAATGACAGGGTGGGCGACTTCAAGGCCCCGAGCGCGTGAGGCAGGGTCTTTCGCGTGTTCGGCGCAATAGATCTGCACCGCAGGCCCAAGCATCGTGTCGTTCCCAATCGTCACCGGCGCGGTATCGAGCACGACGCAGCCTGCGTTGAAAAACACTCGATCCCCCAAAGACAGGTTTATTCCGTAGGCACAGTGAAATGGGGCCTCAAGAAAGCAATCCTCACCAACACCAGCAAAAAGTGCTGCCAGTTCCAGCGCGATGGCCCCACGGTCATCCGGCGGACACGTGTTATGGGCATGAACGGCACGACGCGCTTCGGCACGAAGCGCATCCAGTTCCGGGTCAAGGCAGCAATACCACTCGCCCGCTTCCATTTTTTGTCGCTCGGTCATGAGCCCCGGTTTAGCGCATACGCAGGGCGCCGTCGATGCGGATGACCTCACCATTCAGATACCCCATCTCAACGATGAACCCAGCCAGTCGTCCGTATTCATGCGGGTCGCCCAGGCGGGCAGGGTTCGGGACGTCGGCGGCAAGCTGTTGTTGCACCTCTTCGGGCAGACCCGCCAGCATCGGGGTCATGAAAATGCCCGGCGCGATGGTCATGACCCGAATGCCGGTCGAGGCCAGATCGCGGGCCATCGGCAGCGTCATGCCCACGACGCCTCCTTTGGAGGCCGCGTAGGCCGCCTGACCCTTTTGCCCGTCAAACGCGGCGATCGAGGCGGTGTTGATGATCACCCCGCGTGCTCCATCTGGTTCGGGGTCATTCTTTGCCATCTCGGCAGCGGCCAGCCGGGATACGTTGAATGTGCCAACCAGATTGATGTCGATCGTACGCTGGAACGCATCCAAGGGGTGGGGGCCATCCTTGCCAACAGTCTTGATGCCATAGGCGATACCTGCACAATTCA
Source organism: Ruegeria sp. AD91A (assembly GCF_003443535.1). Classification (GTDB taxonomy): domain Bacteria; phylum Pseudomonadota; class Alphaproteobacteria; order Rhodobacterales; family Rhodobacteraceae; genus Ruegeria. Next base: position 779,832 of record NZ_CP031946.1, read on the forward strand.
CCGTCGCAGTGATCTTGCCCATCTTTTCCATGCCATGGCGTATGGCGGCAGCCACCGACTGCTCGTCAGTCACATCCGTCTGCACGAAATGCCCGCCGATCTCGGCGGCAACCTTTGCGCCGCGGTCCGCATCACGATCCAAAATGGTGACCTGCGCGCCTTTCGAGGTGAAGTGGCGGGCCGTGGCTTCGCCCAGACCGGACGCGCCGCCGGTGATGAGGGCTGCAGTGGTGGACAGCTGCATGGTGAACTCCTCCCATGGATATGAACACTTGTTCAATAACTGCATTTTGGGACCAGTGTCCACATATTTGAGAAAGAGGGATATTGGTTGGCGGGCCAGATCATTCGCCCCGATGCCCTGGCAGATCCTCAAGACAACTTAATCCCAACTTCACGAAAACGCGCCTGTTCGTGAACGAAGAACTCAGCGCCGTTGTGTGTTTTTTCACCAGGAGGATCTATTATGGTTAAGAGTACGAAGCAAATATTGGGTGCAGCTATCGCTGTTCCTGTTTTTGGAATGGTGATGATCGGCAGTGCTGTTGCCGCATCGGAAACTTGCAACTGGAAAACGGCCCGAAATCTCGCCAACGCCGGCGACTATGCCAGTTTGTGCGATTGTGTGCAGGTGACCCCGAGTTTTCTGGACAGGCTTCAAAAGCGGTCCGATTTTGAGACAACTTTGAGTGTAACCGGGGCGCAATGCCCGGGGCTGGCCGCGTTGCTGACGGATTTGCCGACGGCAAGCTTGTCTGGTTCGGCGGAAAACCGGGGTGAAAACCGCGGCTCTGAACTAGGTGGGTCTGAATTTGCCGACGCTGGTAGTGCACCCGGCGGTGAATCCGGTGGTGGCGGAGGTGAGTTTGGAGGTGGCGCTGACACTGGTGGCGGTGGAGGTAACTCCGGCGGTGGCGGTGGTCAGTCCGGCGGCGGCGGAGGTGAATCCGGCGGTGGCGGTGGTGAGTCCGGTGGCGGCGGAGGTGAATCCGGCGGTGGCGGTGGCGAGTCCGGTGGCGGCGGAGGTGAATCCGGCGGTGGCGGAGGCGAGTCCGGTGGCGGCGGAGGTGAATCCGGCGGCGGCGGAGGTGAATCCGGCGGTGGCGGTGGTGAGTCCGGTGGCGGCGGAAGTGAATCCGGCGGCGGTGAAGGCAAAGGTGGGAAAGGCAACGGCGGCAAAGGCGGTGGCAAGGGCAATAACGGCCACGGCAATGGCGGCGAGGGCAGCAGCCCGGGTCGCGGCAATAACGCCAACGATGATGAAGGCGGCGACCGGCCCGGTCGCGGCGGAGGAAAAGACCGCAGATAAGCACAGATTGCCGAATGAAAAACGGCCACCCGTTTGGGTGGCCGTTTAAATTTTGTGCTTTTCAGACTTGCCGAGTTAGCCCAGTTGAGCCAGCGCGTGGCGCTTTTTCCCCGCGCTCAGCTTGATGGGCGAGGACAATGCACCTGCGTCGATCATCAGCCCGGCATCGGTCAGCGGCGCGTCATCCAGCTTGGCGCCGTTCTCGGCGATCAGGCGCTTGGCCTCCTTGCCGGACTTAGCCAGACCCGTTTTCACGATCAACTGGACGATAGAGATCGGTAAGTCTGCTTCCGATAGCGTCAGGGTCGGCAGATCATCTCCGACTCCGCCTTTTTCGAACACTTCGCGGGCAGTGGCTTCGGCGTTCGCCGCAGCCTGCGCACCGTGGGCCAGAGTCGTCACCTCATTGGCAAGACGGATCTTGGCCTCGTTGATCTCGGACCCTTTCAGCGCGCCCAGGCGATCGCACTCGTCCACCGGTATTTCGGTGTAGAGCTTCAGGAACCGCCCGACATCAGCGTCGGTGGTATTGCGCCAGAATTGCCAGAACTCATAAGGCGAACGCATGTCTGCGTTCAACCAAACCGCGCCGTCCTGAGATTTACCCATTTTCTTGCCGTCGCTGGTGGTCAGCAGGGGCGAGGTCAGGCCGTAGATCTCGTGATCCAGCACGCGACGGGTCAGGTCGATCCCGTTGACGATGTTACCCCACTGGTCGCTGCCGCCCATCTGCAGAACGCAGCCATAGCGGCGGTTCAGCTCAAGGAAGTCATAGGCCTGCAGGATCATGTAGTTGAATTCAAGGAAGCTGAGCGATTGCTCGCGATCCAACCTAGATTTCACCGATTCAAAGCTTAGCATCCGGTTGACCGAAAAATGCCGCCCGATGTCTCGCAGGAAATCGAGGTAATTCAGGTTGTCCAGCCATTCCTCATTGTTCAGCATCAGAGCCTTATTCTCGGCCTCAGAGTCATAGTCGATAAAGGCCGAGAACACCTTTTTGATGCCCGCGATATTCTCATTGATCTGTTCGGGGCCCAGCAGCGGGCGTTCATCCGCGCGGAACGAAGGGTCGCCCACCTTGGTGGTGCCGCCGCCCATCAAAGTGATCGGCTGGTGGCCGGTTTTCTGGAACCAGCGCAGCATCATGATCTGGATCAGGCTGCCCACATGCAACGATTTGGCCGTTGCATCAAAGCCGATATAGGCCGGTTTGCACCCACTGATCAGCGCGTCGTCAAGGCCCTGATAATCGGTGCAGTCGGCGAGAAAGCCGCGCTCGATCATCGTGGCGATGAAATCCGATTTGGGGTGGTAGGTCATATCGTGCCCTTTGGGTTAATGTTGCGGGGCACTGTATAGGCGGCAGCGCAGGAGAGGAAAAGCCACCTTTTCACCTCAGGTGCGGGGTGTGGTCGAGGGTGTCGATCCAGACACGCGCCCTGAGAAAAAAACTGCCGGGCCGGTGCAGAACGCTTGCCTTTGCGACCCAACAGAAGGCACGTTGGCCGGGCTGCAACCCAAAGGTGAAATTCCGGACCTGGACGCGGCGAATGACACAGCCAATTCAGGAGGCAGGCTTGGGCCAGACCATCAGGAAACACGGAAAGGTCCGAGCTTTGGGCGCGATGTCCGGCACGTCGATGGACGGGGTTGACGCGGCGGTGGTGGAAACCGATGGACATTCGATTTACGGGTTTGGGGAAAGCGGATATCGCGCATATTCGGATGCGGAACGCGATGTTTTGCGGGCGGCCCTGCGGCAGTGGCACGGACCTCAGGTCGATGCGGCGGCCGAGATGGTGACAATCGCCCATGCCGAAGCACTGTCCGAGTTCGAGGACGTGGATCTGATCGGCTTTCACGGACAGACGCTGGCGCATGAGCCGCGCGGGCGCGGAACGTTTCAGGTCGGTGACGGGCTGGGGTTGGCGCAGGCGCTTGGGCGTCCGGTGGTCTGGGATTTCCGCAGCGATGATGTGGCGATGGGGGGCGAGGGGGCTCCGCTTGCGCCTTTCTTTCACTTTGCCTGTGCCAAATGGTTCGGCGCGGACCGGCCGTTGTGCTTCCTGAACCTGGGCGGGGTCGGCAACCTGACCTATGTGGACCCGACGTTCGAAGGCCCCGAAGCGCCCGGTGCGCTGCTGGCATTTGATACAGGACCGGCCAATGCACCGGTCGATGATCTGATGCAGGCCCGTCTGGGGCTTCCCATGGACCGGGACGGGGCATTAGCCCGAGATGGCACAGTCGAGATGGGCGCGCTTGAACTGTTTTTGGCCGAGCCGTATTTTTCCCGCATGCCGCCGAAATCCTTGGATCGGAACGATTTTTCGGAAATGATCGGTTTGGTCAAGGAACTCAATGACGCTGACGCGGTGGCGACTCTGACCGGTATGTGCGCCGCAGCTGTGGTGCAGGGGATGGAGCACTGTCCGAAACCCCCGTCCTGTGTGTTGGTCACCGGAGGCGGCAGGCGCAACCCGGTGTTGATGGAGATGTTGCGCGTGTCGCTGGATTGCCCGGTCGAAACGGTTGAGGCGGTGGGGCTGGACGGCGACATGCTTGAGGCGCAGGCGTTTGCCTATCTGGCGGTGCGCGTTGCTCGGGGGTTGCCGACCTCTTGCCCCGGAACCACTGGCGTTAAGGCGCTTGTTGGTGGCGGGGTCGTAAGTTCGGTGTCTATGGACCCGGTTGGATAACGTGATCCGGAAAACAGTTCAAAAAAACAAATCTTTGTGCAACCGTTACCTCGAACCCATGCAGTGAGGGTAAGGCACTATGGCGACCAAAGCAGAGCTTGAATCCGAGTTGGAGAAGCTACGGGAACGAAACGCGTCGTTGGAGGCGCAGGTCGAAAAGGATCCGGAACCCAAAGAGCCGCCAGAGCGGGTCAAATCATCGGATGAAATCCGGAAACTTCTGGAAGACCACGGAATCGATCTGAGCCAGGTTCAATCCTTGGGCAATGACGTTGTCGAGGAGTTTGGTCGGTTGCAGAAAGACTATCCGATCACGGCGTTGCTGATTGCATTTTCACTGGGTTACGTCGTCGGGCGTGCGCAGGGTTAGGAGACCGGTTATGAGCAGACTGAGCAAAAATCTGGTTACGATCTATCGGACCGAACGTTTGATTGCACGCCGCCGCCTTGGAGTGGTTCAGCAACAGACGATATTGATGGGCATTGCGGGCATCGCGGCATTGTCGGCGGTGGTGCTTTTGAATGTTTCCTTGTTCTTGGCGCTCCAGAGTTCGATGCCACCAGCCTCGGCGGCGGCGTTGTTGGCCTTTGGAAACCTTATTTTCGCTGGGCTTCTGGTGCTGGTTGCAAAACGCAGCAATGTCGAGGACGAAGTCGCCCCGGCCGTCGAGGTGCGCGATATGGCCATAGCGGACATTGAAGACGAATTGGAAGAGATGACCGCAGAGGCACGAGAGGTTGTTCAGGCGGTCAAAAGCATTGGATCAAATCCTTTGGGGTCCGCAGCGACGCTGTTGGTGCCTCTGATCAATGTATTGATCAAAAGCCGAAGCGACAAATAGGGGCGTCCGTCCTGACGCGCTGATGCTGATCCCTGAGATATGGCCAGTTGAAACGAGGAGTTTGTGGGCTTGGCGGGTTTGTACTGAATGATGCCGACCCTTGGTGAGCGCGCCAAGGGTCGGGGTATCCGCGATGCGGAAAAACTTAACCAAGTCAAAGGTTCATCGGCAAACCGGGCCGCTGCTGCGGCGCGCGGTGTCCAGATGGAAATGCCCTTTATGATAGCGATCGGCATCCGGGCCGAGCACGGTTCCGAACACGCCGCAGGCGCCACTGTGCAACTCTCGCAAAACAGCGCCCTGGTCGTTGTTCCATCCGTCCCGAACTGTGATCTGGGTTCCGTCCCGTAGAACGAAGGTTGATATGTCGATCGCCTTTCCGCGCGCATGTTCCGAGATGCGTGCACGCGGCTGGTTGTTCTGGGTCTTGCAGGCATAATGGCCGACGATCCGCATCCCCTTCAGCCCGCCGCCCAAATTGGCAAAGGCTGGCTTGGCCGTGTTTTCGATCCATGTTTTCAGCGTGACCGCCGTCTGGCAATCCATCAAAGAGAATTGGCTGAGTGCGATGTCAGAGATCCTGTAAACCCGAACCGGGTTCGTGATCCCGCATCCGCGGGCCTTTCCGGCGACGGGCTTGCGTGTTTCGCCCAGAATGGTCCAGTCACCACACACGGCGCCCCGTTCCAACATTCGTTCACGACCCACTTCGAATTGCCGGAACTTGCAGGGCCGCAGGGCAGGACGCTTTGAAACCAGCACCGCAGGTTCCACTGTCACGGCCGGGCCAGCATCCTCAGCCGTTTCTTCCCAGGTCGGCTCTGGCACAGTCAGATCGGATGAAAGACGGGCCTTGGCGCAAGCGGGCTCTGCGCCTGCGAAGGCTGCGCTTTGACAAAAGAACAAGACAGACAGCAGAACCTGCTTCATTCTCACTCGTTACTCCGTCGCTTGTGGCTACGTGTACAGAATGATCAATGGGCAACTGTCTGTAAACTCACCTTTTCAGAGATCCTATTGTGAACAGTTACGCCTTGGGGATATCGAAGCCCGGCGCGGCCAGTTCGAACCCCTCGAACTGGAAACCGGGCGAGACCGTGCAACTGACCAGCGTGTAATCACCTGTGCTGCGGGCGGCTTGCCAATGGCCTTCCGGGACGATCAGTTGTGGCGCGCCAGCGGAAAGATCTGGTGTCAGCACATGTTCGGTGGTGGGGCCCTGGTCGTTTGCGCTGAGCGACAGGACAAGCGGCGCGCCGGCATGGTACAGCCAGATCTCGGTCGCATCGACACGGTGCCAGTGGCTGCTTTCGCCAGCCTGCAACAGGAAGTAGATGCAGGTGCCGGTGGGGCGGCCTTCGTTTTCAGCGCGCCATGTCTCGGCGTACCAGCCACCTTCAGGATGGCGTTGCAGGTTCAGGCGGTCGATAACCTCTTGTGCAGTCATGTGGTCCCTCGTGTTTGGGTGCGATTATGCACGGGCAGGCGTGATCCGCTATGGTATTCATGCGCTCGAGGGATATGTTTACGAAATGACCCTGAAAATCCCCTTCGATAACTCCTATGCCCGACTGCCGGATGCGTTCTTTGCGCGGCAGTCACCGATTCCCGTGCGCGCGCCAAGGATGATTGCGTTCAACGATGATCTGGCCAAGTTGCTGCGGATTTCGCCCGGAGACGTTGAGGACATGACCGAAGCCTTTGCGGGAAACAGTATTCCCGAAGGTGCCGAGCCCATCGCTCAGCTTTATTCCGGGCATCAGTTCGGGCAGTACAACCCGCAACTGGGCGACGGGCGTGCGGTGCTGCTGGGCGAGACTGTCGGAACGGACGGGGTGCGCCGGGATATTCAACTGAAAGGTTCGGGTCCTACACCGTTTTCCCGCCGGGGCGATGGCCGGGCCTGGCTGGGGCCTGTTCTGCGGGAATATGTGGTATCCGAGGCAATGCATGCGCTGGGCGTTTCGACCACACGCGCTCTGGCAGCTGTGGAAACCGGTGAGACCGTCTTTCGCGAAGGTCCGATGCCCGGAGCGGTCCTGACCCGGGTTGCATCCAGCCATCTGCGGGTGGGGACCTTCCAGGTTTTTGCAGCGCGTGGGCAAATGGACAGCCTGAAGCGCCTGACGGACTACGCCATTGCCCGGCATTACCCCAAGGCAGAAGGTCCCATGGGCCTGCTGCGTTCGGTGCGGGATGCTCAGGCCAGTTTGATTGCAAAATGGATGAGCGTGGGGTTCATCCATGGGGTGATGAATACCGACAACTGCTCGATCGCGGGCGAGACAATTGATTATGGCCCATGTGCGTTCATGGATACGTATCACCCCAACACCGTCTACAGCTCGATTGACCGGATGGGGCGTTATGCTTATTCGAACCAGCCCGATATCGCGGTGTGGAACCTCGCGCAGTTGGCAACGTCATTGATCCAGCAGATGGACGACAAAGAGGCCGCCGTGGAAGAGGCGACCGAGATCGTCCACGCGATGCCGGATCTTCTGCAACAGAATTGGTTGTCCCGGTTCCGGGCGAAGATCGGACTGGCATCTGCGGACGAGGGCGATCAGGAACTGATCACCGACCTTCTGAAGCTTATGGCCGAGGGGCAGGCGGACTTCACCAATACCTTCCGGGCGCTGGGCGGTTGCAAGGCGCGGGATCAGTTCCTTGCCCCGGAAGCGTTTGACAATTGGGAAGCGGGTTGGCGCATGCGGTTAGAGCGCGAAGCAGCGCCGCTGGATGTGATGACCGCTGCAAACCCTGCATTCATTCCGCGCAATCACCGGGTCGAACAGATGATCCAGGCAGCCGTACAGGGAGATTACGCACCGTTCGACCGGTTGAACGCCGTCCTGGCGCGGCCTTACGAGGATCAGGGTGATGCGGAAGACCTGAGGCGTCCTCCGGCCGAAAATGAGGTGGTCCATGCGACGTTTTGCGGGACGTGACGCGTAGACCGCGTCTATTTCCGCAGGATTTCCAACACCGCGGCGCTGACGATCAGGGTGGCGCCCAGAAACTCCCGCAGGCCGAATGGTTCGCCGGACAGGGCCGCGGCAGAGGCGATACCGACGACGACCTCGCTCATCAGCAGCAGGCCGACCTTTGCGGGAGACAGTTTTGTAGCTGGCCAGATGGTCATGTAGATCATGGGCAGAATGTAGACAGCCGACAGCATTGCATATCCCGCTATGCGGACCGCTCCTTCCTGTGTGACGTTTGGCAGCGCCTGGCCCTGAAGCGCCAACAGGCTGACAAGCGACAGCAACAGCGCGCCAAGTACAAAGGCAAAAACCTGACCCGTAATGGTAATGCTTCCGGTTTTGTACAAACCCAGAGTGCCCAATGCCCAGCATATGCCCGACGCCAGCGCCAGCCAGTCGCCCAGGTTTTGCGGCCATGGCACGAACCCGGCACCCCCAAGCACGACAAACAGCCCGCCAAGCCCGCAGATCAGGCCCGCAAGGCGCATCAGGCTCAGGCGTTCTTTCAGAAATACGACGCCCAGAAGCGTGCCCCATATCGGAGTGAGATAGAACAGCAGGATCGAGCGGACGACGTCGGTGTAGACAAGGCTAATCGAATACAGGCTGAATGCAGCCCCTGTGAACATACCGCTGAGCATCAGATCACGCCATTGCCGGGTCAGCATGTGCCTGTCGGCCCAGATAAAGGGGAACAAAGCAATCAGGGCCGCGCAGTACATGACGATCCCGGACCAGGGGCCTGTCAGACCGTGATCATAGAAAAACCGCACCGGAATCCAGTAAAGGCCCCACAGCGCGCCGCCCATCACCAGTATGATACTGGCCCGGGTGCTGTTGTCGGGTTGGCTCAGGCTCATCTTGGCCTTGCTTTCGCTGCGCTTCGATGTCGTCACCGGATCGGGATAGAGGGTTGTGGGGCCGGGGATCAAGCGGAACCTTTGCTTTGGTATGAAGCAGGGTTCATTCGACGAAATAACGGGCAGATTATCGGAGTCTGGTGGCGTCTCTGATTTGCCGCAGCAGGAAACTGAGCTGAGGGGTTGCGCCCCACGTCAGGCATGGCACTTTAGGGGCATTCCACTTGGTCATGGCCTCATGCAAACTTCGTCCACGCTGCGTATCGCAAGCTACAACATTCAGAAATGCGTCGGGCTGGATTTCCGGCGTCAGCCGCAACGCGTTTTGCAAGTCATCGAAAACACAAAAGCGGATATCGTGGTGTTGCAGGAGGCCGACAAACGCCTGCCGCCCCGCCCGGCGGCACTGCCGCATTTCATGTTGGACGAGGCAGGGTGGAAGATCGTCGATCTGGGCGGTGCAGGCAGTCTGGGCTGGCATGGCAACGCGGTGATCTGGCGCGGAGAGGGCATCTCGGTACGCCGCAAAGCGCATCACGAGCTGCCGGGGCTGGAACCGCGCGGGGCGGTTCGGGTCGAGTTCGACACGCATATCGGGCCACTGCGCGTGATGGGGATGCATCTGGGGCTTTTGCCAGCGTCACGGCGGCAGCAGATATTGCATATTCGGCGGAATGATTGGGATATGGACCAGATGCCGACAGTTTGGGCCGGTGACTTCAACGAATGGTCACGCCAGCCTGTTCTGGATCATCTGGCCCCAGAAATGCGGTTCCTGCCCCCCAGGCCCAGTTTTCCTGCCGCACAGCCTTTGGGTGCGCTGGATCGGATCGCGCTGGGCATCGGAGTCCAGGCTGTGGCGCACGGTGTTCACGACACGCGTCCCGCGCATATAGCATCCGATCACCTGCCGGTCTGGGCCGATCTGGCGCGCGCTACATCAGAAGGTCGCAAAAGGTGAAATCCCTGTAGCGAAACGCGCGTAGACATATTAAGACAGACACCCGAGCAAGTCTGAGGGGCATCATGTCGGAAACGATTATTGGGCGTTGTGAAGCCAAGGGGCTGCGCATGACCGGTCAAAGAAGGATCATCGCGCAGGTTTTGGAACAGAGCGACGACCATCCGGATGTCGAGGAACTCTATGCACGGGCGTCTGCTGTAGACAAAGGCATTTCCATTGCAACGGTCTATCGCACGGTCAAACTGTTCGAAGAGGCTGGTATTCTGGAACGCCTCGAGTTCGGCGACGGACGGGCCCGGTACGAGGATGCCGAGCGCGATCATCATGACCACCTGATAGACATGCAGTCAGGAGAGGTTATCGAATTCGTCGACCCCGAGATCGAAGCCCTACAGGAAAGAATCGCGGCAAAGCTTGGGTACAAGCTGAAAGGGCACCGGTTGGAGCTGTACGGCGTCCCGCTGGAAAAGGACTGACCCATCACAAAACGCGATTGATCCCCTCACGCTAATTCATCAGGCGTGACGGGAATTATCTTGCCAGATGCTGTTGGTTGAGGTTGTTGTGCGTGTATCGGCACCCGACATGCACTTTCCAACGGACGCGCAAATGAACAACGTAAACGGCATCCTGCTGCTCATCGGGTCGATGGCGGCCTTTGCTCTTGAGGACATGTTCATCAAGCTCCTGTCCGGCTCTGTGCCGACAGGGCAGATCATGGTGTTTCTGGGCGTGTTCTGCGGTCTCGTGTTTGCCACGATGTCAGTGGTCACGCGCAAACGGATCTTTGATCCCGTGGCTTGGAAAACCCTGCCGTTGGTTCGGGCCGCGACAGAAGGTTTTGGCGCCGTTGCTTTTGTGACAGCACTGTCGCTGATTGACCTGTCCACCGTTGCAGCTGTGTTTCAGGCCATGCCACTGGTCGTCACCATGGGCGCGGCCCTGTTTCTTGGCGAACAGGTCGGGTGGCGCCGCTGGAGCGCCATTGGTGTCGGCTTTGTCGGTGTCCTGATGATCATCCGCCCCGGGATGGAGGGCTTTCGGCCGGAATCCCTGTTTGTAGTTTTGTCCGTTGTCGCAATTGCCGCGCGTGATCTGATCACCCGCAAGCTGGACCCGCGAGTGGCTTCGTCCGTTGTTGCGATGCAGGCTTACATTGCGGTTGCCGTCGCCGGCCTGGTTCTGATGGTCATGTCCGGGGCATCCTTCGTGCCTGTTCAAGCTGGTCAAACGGGTCCCTATGCGGGGGCGATCGGATTTGGCGTGCTGGGGTACTACGGCATTGTCACTGCGATGAGGGTGGGCGAAGCCTCGGCCCTGATGCCATTCCGGTACACGCGTCTGGTGTTTTCGATCCTCGCGGGAATGCTTATGTTCGGTGAACGCCCTGATGCGCTGACAATGGCAGGGGCAACCCTGATCATTGGCTCGGGTCTTTATACCTTTATCCGCGAACGGCGTCTGGCGCGCGAACTGGTGCCTGCCTGAGCCTGTTGGCGCAAACAGAGGGCTGTTAGCCCTAAATGTCGGGGAATATGCGTGTTAGCGGTAACGGAACCGGTTTACTTTTGGCCGGTTGCTGCTATGACGCGTGCAACCGACTGCAGTCATAGGGACAGGCCTCATGAGCACCATCATCGACATCCACGCACGCGAAATTCTGGACAGCCGGGGCAACCCGACAGTCGAAGTTGACGTGATTCTGGAAGACGGCACCATGGGCCGCGCTGCCGTGCCCTCGGGTGCGTCCACCGGCGCCTATGAGGCGGTAGAAAAACGTGATGGCGACAAGGCGCGCTATATGGGTAAGGGCGTTCTGGAAGCCGTTGCTGCTGTGAACGGTGAGATCGCGGAAGAACTGGTAGGTTTTGACGCGACCGAACAGGTGGCCATTGACCAGGCCATGATCGAGTTGGACGGAACCGAAAACAAGGGCCGTCTGGGCGCAAACGCGATCCTGGGTGTTTCGCTGGCCACGGCGAAGGCAGCGGCGGATTTCACCACGCAGCCTCTCTATCGGTATGTGGGCGGTACTTCGGCCCGGGTTCTGCCGGTTCCGATGATGAACATCATCAACGGTGGCGAACATGCCGATAACCCGATCGACATTCAGGAATTCATGATCATGCCGACCGCCGCCGCGAACATTCGCGAAGCGGTGCGCATGGGGTCCGAGGTGTTCCACACGCTGAAAAAGGAACTGTCAGGCGCGGGTCTGGCGACCGGTGTGGGCGACGAGGGCGGTTTTGCCCCCAACATCGCCTCGACCCGTGAAGCATTGGATTTCATCCTGAAGTCCATCGAAAAAGCAGGTTACAAGCCGGGTGAGGAAATTCACCTGGCGCTGGATTGCGCCGCGACCGAGTATTTCAAAGACGGCAAATACGTTCTGGCTGGCGAAGGCACGACCCTGACCTCGGAAGAGAATGCGGCCTATCTGGCAGCTCTGGTCAATGACTACCCGATCATCTCGATCGAAGACGGTATGTCCGAAGATGACTGGGATGGCTGGAAGGCCCTGACCGATGCCATCGGTGACAAGGTGCAGTTGGTGGGTGACGACCTGTTCGTGACCAATCCGGTGCGTCTGGCCGAAGGGATCGAGCGCGGCTGTGCGAACTCGATGCTGGTCAAGGTGAACCAGATCGGCTCGCTGACTGAAACCCTGCGCGCCGTCGATATGGCCCACCGCGCGCGCTATACCAACGTGATGTCGCACCGTTCGGGTGAGACCGAGGACGCCACCATTGCCGATCTGGCCGTGGCGACCAATTGTGGTCAGATCAAAACCGGCTCGTTGGCGCGATCTGACAGGTTGGCCAAGTACAACCAACTGATCCGCATCGAAGAGTCGTTGGGAGAAGTGGCCGAATACGCCGGCGCGTCGATCCTGAAATAAGCGAAGAATGGGGGCCAACAGCCCCCATTTTCAAGGTGCCGGCCTCTGATCCATCAAGCGTTCGTTCCGCTGCCCGTGTCGCAATCCACGTGATCGATCACTTGGTCTTTTTGAACCATGGGAACTCTTGGATCCAAGCGTTTCATGGGCCCTGAACCGGGGTCTTCCGGACGATCACGGTGAATGGTGCGGCAGGAAACACTGCTTCAGGTGATATCCACCTTTGGTTGAACCTTTCTGGTTCGGTCTTTCTCTGGGTTTACGATTGCGGTGCCTGCTCGCATTTGATGTTGAAAACTTTTGAAAAATCTTCGCACTTTTCGCAAGAGAGGCGAGATCCGGATTACGCAATCATTTCAGTGGTCTCTGTTTTGCAGGCGTATTGGATTAGCCTTTTTGCTTCTGAAAAGAATGCAAAAATCACATTATGTGTGAACTTGTTACTAAGTAAATCACAGCCACGTGATCTAACCTGACTGCATCACAGCAAGGAGACTACGATGTCTGTATCCAAATTCCTTCTGGTAACCGCAGCAGCGTCCATCACAGTTCTTTCCGCCTGCGCGGGTCCGGGAACCTACCCAATAACCGGAGACCCGGTCTCGGCGAGTGACCCGGTACAGGACATGAACCCGGCAAATATCTTCCGTGGCGAGTCTCGTTAAAGCAACTTGCTCATCAGCATATATCTGTCGCGTGGTTTGAACCCGGTACGCAGATAGATATTCTGAGCGGCTTCGTTGTTTCGATCGACTTCCAGGTGAAGGGCTGTCAGCCCCGCTTCGGATAATGCTTTTGGCAAGGCCAACAAAACTTCGGTCGCAATACCGCGACCGCGAACAGCGGGTCGGATATAGATTTCGTCAACGAAACCGTCCATGCCGCCGAATTCGACGGACCAGCCGAACGACAGGATGATGTAGCCCAACGGCGCGCGTCCTGGGCCGATCAGATAGACACAGCCATGGGGAATACCCTCGAGCAGGGGTGCAAGAGCGTTTCGGATCTGGTCCGGGTCTTGCGCCAGACCGGCCTCGGTATGAAAGGCGGTGACCAGCGCCATCAGGCGGTCCAGGTCTTCGGGGCGCGCAAGGCGCAGGGCGGCGCTCATAATCTGGCCAGCCTTTCTGTCAGCAGGTCAAAGAAGCCGTCAGCGTCGATCTCCCCCATGAACAGTGCATTAGGGGCGCGGTCGGTCACGCCCCACCAATCTGCGACGGTCATGCCCATGGTCAGTTCGGACTGGGTTTCAATCTCGACATTCACATGACGGCCCGAAAACAGCTCGGGTCGGATCAGATAGGCGGTCACGCAGGGGTCATGCAGGGGCGCGCCCTGACTGCCGTATTTTTCCTTGTCGAACCTCTCAAAGAAATCAGTCATCTCTGCCACGGCGAGTCCGACTTTGTTTCCCAGAGTACGGAATGCATCGTTGCGGGGTCTGGTGACCAGCGCCTTATGCGTGACATCCAGTGACATAACCACAATCGGCCTTCCGGATTTAAAAACGATATCAGCTGCTTCCGGGTCGACATGGATGTTGAACTCCGCTGTTGGAGTGATGTTCCCAACCTCGAAATACGCCCCGCCCATCAGAACGATTTCCTGCACCCGATCAACAATATCAGGGGCTTTGCTGAATGCGGTCGCGATATTCGTCAGTGGCCCCAGCGGGCAAAGGGTCACGGTGCCCGGCTCATGCGCGCGCAGAGTGTCGATGATGAAGTCCACCGCGTGACCCTCGGCCAAAGGCATCTGCGGATCAGGCAGGTCCGGGCCATCCAGTCCTGTCTTGCCATGCACATGCTCGGCCGTGACCAGGGGGCGGTTCAACGGTCTGTCGCAGCCTGCATAGACCGGCACATCGGTCCGGCCCGCCAGTTCGCACACGATTCGAGCGTTCTTGGCTGTCAGTTCCAAGGGCACGTTGCCCGCAACTGCTGTAATGCCCAGAATCTCGATCTCTTCCGGGCTGGCCAGCGCCAGCAGGATGGCGACGGCATCATCCTGTCCGGGATCGGTGTCGATGATGATCTTGCGAGGGGGCATGGGCGTCTCCGGGGGTCGTGAAGGTGGGACACTCGCAAGTGTCGGTTGGCTTGTCTACCCGTTTCTGGGGGCTGCCATGGCGTCCACCGGCGGGAGTTTGCCGTTGGCACGATGCTCTTCGATTTTGACCTCGTCCCAGAGCGCGTCCATCTCGGCCAGATCGCTTTGCGATGGGGTCTTGCCCCGTTTGGCCAGCCGGGCCTCGACTTTTTCAAAGCGACGGGTGAACTTGACATTGGTGCGACGCAGGGCGGCTTCGGGTTCGATGCCCAGATGGCGACCCAGATTGACCATGACAAAGAGCAGATCACCGAATTCATCCTCAAGCGCGTCGGCATCCATCTTGTCACGCGCTTCTTCCAGTTCGGCGGCTTCTTCGGTGATCTTGGCCAGCACATGGCTTGCATCGGGCCAGTCGAACCCCACGCGCGCGCCACGTTTTTGCAGCTTATGGGCACGCAGCAGGGCAGGCAGGTTGGCGGCTACACCGTCCAGCGCGCCTTTCTGTTCTTTGCCAGAACGTTCAGCCGCCTTGATCGTTTCCCAATCCAAGGTTTGCTGATCGGCGGTCTTGTCGCGGGATTCGTCGCCAAAGACATGCGGGTGGCGGTTGACCATCTTGTCCGACATGGTGCGCACCACGTCCTGAAAGGTGAAATGCCCAGCCTCTTCAGCCATTTGTGCGTGAAAGACCGACTGGAACAGCAGGTCGCCCAGCTCTCCCTTCAACTCGTCCCAAGCCTCGCGCTCGATGGCGTCGGCGACCTCATAGGCCTCTTCGATCGTATAGGGCGCGATGGTGGCGAAATCCTGTTCGATATCCCAGGGGCAGCCGGTTTGGGGATCACGCAATCGGCGCATGATTTCCAGCAGACGCTCGATACCAGCGTCACTGTCATGGATCAGAGGATTTTCGGCCATTGCGAACCCTTTCATTCCGGTGTCAGATGCATCCATCCCGCAGTCCCGATCAGGAGTCCACCCCAGATGCCCGTCGTCAACCGAATTGCCGATTTCACTGCCGATATGACCAGATGGCGCCAATATCTGCATACGATACCCGAATTGGAATTCGAGTGCTTTGAGACTGCCGCGTTTGTGGCCGAGCGTCTACGTGAGTTCGGGGTCGATGAATTGCATGAAGGGATCGCAAAGACCGGAATGGTCGCGATCATCAACGGGCAGGGTGATGGGCCAACGATCGGACTGCGCGCCGACATGGATGCGTTGCCGATTACCGAGGAAACAGGCGTCGAATATGCATCAAAGAACCCCGGCAAGATGCACGCCTGCGGACATGACGGGCATACCACAATGCTATTGGGCGCGGCGCGGTATCTGGCCGAGACACGCAATTTCAGTGGCCGTGTCGCGTTGATCTTTCAGCCTGCCGAGGAAGAAGGCGGTGGCGCGGGCGTGATGGTCGAAGAAGGCATCATGGAACGGTTTGACATTTCTCAGGTCTATGGAATCCACAATGACCCGGGGAACCCGGAAGGTGCCTTCTATACCACGCCGGGGCCGATCATGGCGGCGGTGGATACGTTCGAGATTCATATCCAAGGCGTCGGCGGCCATGGCGCCATGCCGCATCAGACCTGCGACCCGGTCATGGCGGCCTGCGGC
Source organism: Ruegeria sp. AD91A (assembly GCF_003443535.1). Taxonomy (GTDB): domain Bacteria; phylum Pseudomonadota; class Alphaproteobacteria; order Rhodobacterales; family Rhodobacteraceae; genus Ruegeria. Next base: position 796,070 of record NZ_CP031946.1, read on the forward strand.
ATTGCACAAGCGATCCAGACCATTGTCAGCCGCAATCACCATGCGGTGGAAGATCTGGTTGTTTCGGTCACTCAGATCCATGCAGGAACGGTTAACAACGTGATCCCTGATACTGCCTATTTGAACGGAACCGTGCGGACCTTTGATCCATCTGTACAGAAGATGGTGATGGAGCGGATGAAGCAAATCGTGCAGGGGCAGGCGGCTTCATACGGTGTCGAGGCACGGCTGGAGTATCAGGAGGGATACCCGGCCACGATCAACGATGCTGAAAAGGCAGCCTTTGCCGCAGACGTCGCGCGCGAAGTGTCGGGGCCTGAGCGGGTGGTCGACACAATGGGGCGCGAAATGGGGGCCGAGGATTTTTCGTACATGCTGCAGTCGCGACCAGGGGCCTATCTGTTCCTGGGTCAGGGTGAAGGTGCCGGGCTGCATCACCCGAAATACAACTTCAACGATGATATCGCGCCGGTAGGTGCTTCGTTCTTCGCGCGGATCGTGGAAAAAGCGCAGCCCTTGGGCTGATGAGGTAATGAAATGGCACTGGAAGACGCAAAAAATCAGGTGGATGAGGCATTCACCAACCCGGACCTCAAAGGGCTGTCTTACGAAAACACCTTTGGCGGGGCGACCTCGTTTCTGCGGCGGCTGTATACCAAGGATCTGACCAGCGCGGACATCGCCGTGACCGGCGTGCCGTTCGATCAGGCGGTGACCAACCGCCCGGGCACCCGCCTTGGCCCACGCGCGATCCGCGAAGCCAGCGCGCTGCAGTCGCCCGATGCGCCCTATGGCTGGCCGTTCGATGCGCTCAGCGAGCTGGCGATCATCGATTACGGCGACATGGCCTATGACTATGCCAACATCCCCGCCTTTCCCGACACGCTGACCGACCATATCCGCACCATTCTGGCGGCGGATGTGGCCTCGGTTACGTTGGGGGGCGATCACTATATCAGCTTTCCGATCCTCAAGGCCTATGCCGAGAAATACGGGCCGATGTCGCTGTTGCAGTTCGATGCGCATACCGACACCTGGGCCGATGACGACATGAGCCGGGTGGACCATGGCACCATGTTCTACAAGGCGGTGAAGTCGGGGATCGTGGACCCGAAACGCTCGGTCCAGGTGGGCATCCGCACCACCAATGAGGATACGCTGGGTGTCAACATCATCGATGCGCGGGAGGTCTACGAGTCTGGTCCTGCCGCCGTGGCGCAGAAGATCAAGGAGATCATGGGCGACAGCCCCGTTTACCTCAGCTTTGATATCGACGGGCTGGACCCGGCCTTTGCACCGGGTACGGGGACGCCGGTCTGGGGCGGGCTCAGCTCGATTCAAGCACAGATCATCCTGCGCGACATCGCCGGGATCAACATCAAGGGTGGCGATGTGGTCGAGGTTTCTCCGCCCTATGACACCTCGGGCGCGACCGCGATTGCGGGTGCCCATGTGGCAACGCAGATCGTCTGCCTGTTAGGGTGGAACAAGCTGGCATGAAGCGTTCCAAAGGAGCAATCTGGAGCAGTATTGTTTTAGCTGAATTGCCACTGGGGTATTTTGTTGGAGGTCATTTGCAGGAAGCAGACAGGCCTGAATCAGCGTTGCATCTGTTTGAGAAATACTGCGTACGCCTTGCTGATGGAGGCGTCGTGGACCCTGATGGCGAACTTTCAAAAATTGAGCGATCTGACGGGTTAGTCTGGGTCCACCTAGAATCTTTAATGTTGCTGCGTTTGGAAATCCAGCAATGCGAAGTTTCTGACGCGCTTCAGATAATGACTGACCGCGAACGAAAAACTTGGGAGAGAGAAACCAAGGTATGGGTGGAAAATAATCTTATTGGATTTGAAAGTGACGATGAATTTATTCTGAATTCAGTAGACGCCCATCATCTTTGGGTCCGAAACTTTGAGGATCGAGAACAACGCCGTAGCGTCTCGTATTTTCGCTTTGCAGCGGATTCGGAGTCAGAGACATCGTTAATCTTTTCTTATCCAAAAAATGATGATGTTTCGGAAAATTTGCACGAACTTCGAAAGGGTTCGTATAGCAATACTCTGAGGGGCGTTGAGGTAGAAAATGACTGAATTCAATCAACCGGTCAGCGGCAATGATCTGGCGCGGTTCTCGGGGCCGAATACGTTTATGCGCCTGCCCCAGGCAGCCTCGCTGGCGGGGCTGGATGTGGCGGTTCTGGGAATTCCGATGGATATCGGCACCTCGTGGCGATCGGGCACCCGGTTCGGACCCAAACAGATCCGCAGCGAAAGCGCGATGATAAGGCCCTACAACATGGCGACCTCGGCGGCTCCGTTCGACAGCTTGCAAATCGCTGACATCGGGGATCTGGCGATCAACACCTTCTCGCTGGCAGACAGCCTGAGGATCATCAGGGAAAGCTATGATGCAATTCTGGCTAAGAATGTGATCCCCGTGGCGATGGGGGGCGATCATTCGATCACCCTCCCGATCCTGCGGGCCATTGCGGCAAAGCATGGGCCCGTGGCCTTGGTGCATGTGGATGCCCATGCGGATGTGAATGACGAGATGTTCGGCGAGAAAGAGACCCACGGAACCGTCTTCCGCCGCGCCTTTGAAGAGGGGCTGATTGTCCCCGACAAGACCTTTCAGATCGGCATTCGCGGATCGGGCTACGCGGCTTCGGATTTCACCGAGGCCAGGGATTGGGGCTTCCGCCAGTTCCCGGCCTGGGAGTTGTGGCAGCAGAACCTGACTCAGATCGGCTCTCAGATCCGCAAGATCATCGGGGATCATCCGGTCTATGTCACCTATGACATCGACAGCCTGGATCCGGCCTTTGCACCGGGCACGGGTACGCCAGAGATTGCAGGGCTGACCACGCCGCAGGCGTTGCAACTGATCCACGCTTTGCAGGGCGTGAATGTGGTGGGGTGTGACCTGGTCGAGGTCTCACCTCCGTATGACCCCTCCGGCAATACGGCCCTGACGGCAGCTAACCTGATCTATGAGATGCTGTGCATCCTGCCGGGTGTGACGTCACGGTAAACCGGCCCGGAACGGCTTGCCCCGGCGCTTGATCCGCATAGGTTTTCTGCAAGAGGGTAAAGCGGGATGAAAAGAATGGTTCTGTGGGCGGTGATCGCGCTGGTGCTTGGGCTGGGGGCTTACATTCGGCTGGCCCCGTCAATTCCCGCCCGATGGCATGTGGCACCTGTTGCAGAGGTTGATCAGGATTTGCCAAGTGGCGTTCTGCGCGTTGTTGAAACCGGACCGGACGGGTTGCAGCGCCTTGACCTGATCGCCCGCGCCACGCCGCGCACCTCGGTATTGGCAGGTTCGGTCGATGAGGGGATGATCACCTATGTCACCCGCACGAAATGGATCGGTTTTCCCGACTATACCACTGTTCAGCAGGACGGCGACACGCAGCGCATCCATGGCCGTTTGCGGTTCGGTCGCAGGGATTTCGGGGTGAACAAGGCACGGGTTGATGGGTGGTTGGGGAAGATGTAACCGTTTTACCGGCGTTCAGGACGCCTCATCCGGTTCTGTGTGATCACTCGGTGCACTCTGCAACCCGGACGACAAACATCCCTCCTGCACCTCGCGCCACATCGGTACATTCAAAGACATCTGACATTGCGCGGTGAACATACGGCCGTCGACTTGCAGGCAGATCATCTCACCCAGTTCGATGCGGGACCCGGACGTATCGGTACAATAGCAATCGCGGGTCTTGCCGTCGGGGCCTACGTAATCGGCGAGAACCGGCGTGGATATGAGCAGTAAAGCAAGCAAAAACCGTTTCATGGCAGCAAGCTTAGCACGACGTGGCCCTTGACCAAAGCCCCCGGATGATAGACACCGCCGGGATGATCCCCGAAGAACGACTTGAACAGATCACCCAGCGTTTCCAATACCTCGAAGCTGCCATGGCGGATGGCGCATCGGGCGGCGATATTGCGGCGCTGGCCAAGGAATATTCCGACCTCAAACCCGTGGTCGATCAGATCATGGCCTGGCGACTGCTGGTGGCAGATCTGGTTGAGGCCAAGGCGATGCTGGCCGACCCCGACATGAAGGAACTGGCCGAAGAGGAAATACCGGACCTTCAATCGCGCATCCCCGAGGCGGAACACGCGCTGCAACTGGCGCTGCTGCCGAAGGATGCGGCGGATGCGCGGCCGGCGATGCTGGAAATTCGCCCCGGTACCGGCGGGGACGAGGCCGCTTTGTTCGCGGGCGATCTGTTGCGTATGTATCAACGCTATGCCGAGGCCCACGGGTGGCAGTTCGAGATCATCGAAGAACAGGCTTCTGATCTGGGCGGGATCAAAGAGGTGGTGGCTCATATCAAGGGCGACAACGTCTTTGCCCGGCTGAAATACGAATCCGGCGTGCACCGCGTGCAGCGCGTGCCCGAAACCGAAAGCGGCGGGCGGATTCATACCTCGGCGGCGACCGTGGCGGTTTTGCCCGAGGCCGAGGATGTTGACATCCAGATAGACGCCAATGACATCCGTATCGACACGATGCGCAGTTCCGGCGCAGGCGGGCAGCACGTGAACACCACCGACTCGGCGGTGCGGATCACGCATATTCCGACGGGCTTGGTGGTAACAAGTTCCGAGAAGTCCCAGCATCGCAACCGCGAGATCTCCATGCAGGTGCTGAAGACGCGGCTTTATGACCTCGAACGTCAGCGGATCGATAGCGAACGCTCAGCGGATCGCGCCAGCCAGGTGGGGTCGGGGGATCGTTCGGAACGCATTCGCACCTACAACTTTCCGCAGGGTCGGATGACGGATCACCGGATCAACCTGACGCTCTACAAACTGGATCAGGTGATGCAGGGTGACCTGGACGAAGTGATTGACGCCCTGACGGCGGACGATCAGGCCCGGTTGCTGGCCGAGATGGCGCAATGACGGGGTTGCAGACAGCTGCGCAGGCCATGGTGGCCGCCACAGCGCGCTTAAGGGCCGCTGGCGTGGATGACCCGGCGCGGGATGCGCGCCTGTTGTTGGCCCATGCCGCACGGATTGAAGCCAGCCGGGTGACGCTGATCGCCCCGGAAGAATTGCAGCCCGAAATCGCGGAACGCTATGACCAGTTGGTTTCCCTGCGCGCCGTTCGGGTGCCGGTGTCTCATCTGCTGGGCGAGCGTGAGTTCTATGGGCGCGGGTTTCGCGTCAGTTCGGATGTTCTGGATCCGCGCCCCGAGACTGAAACCCTGATCGAGGCCGCACTGAGCGAACCCTTTGACCATGTTTTGGACCTGGGGGTCGGGTCGGGCTGTATTCTGGTTACACTGCTTGCGGAACGCACCAGCGCTTCGGGCCTTGGGACCGACCTGAGTGAAGCCGCCTGCCTTCAGGCCAGCGCCAATGCAGTACACCACAAGGTACAGGGGCGGATCGAGATCGTGCAGTCAAATTGGTTTGAAAACATTGAGGGCAAGTTTGACCTGATTGTCTCCAACCCGCCGTATATTTCCATGTCGGAGATGGAGGAGCTGTCGCCCGAAGTACGGGAACATGAGCCGCGCATGGCGCTGACCGATGAAGGAGACGGGCTGGGCGCGTATCGACACATAGCAGCTTCGGCCCCGGATTTTCTGTTGCCAGGCGGGCGAATACTTGTGGAAATTGGCCCGACACAGGCAAATCTGGTGTCTGCTTTGTTTGATGCGGCGGGTTTGGCGGATATCCGCGTGATCCCCGATCTGGACGGCCGTGATCGGGTTGTCGGCGCAAAGATGCCGGGTTGAAACGGCTATTTGAGGCCAAAAAAATGCTACCCTGAATAAAAAAGCTTAAGAAAATTCGAAATTCCTCTTGTCTGGACGGTCAGGACATGTTTACTCAGGAATAGTCGGCGAGGTTGACGCTGTTGCAGCGCACCCCTGACGCCAAGCCCAAAAAGTCGACGTCCCGTCAAAGCAAACGCCTTAGAGCAGTGCAAAAAGCGGGTTGAGCGACAGCGCATTGATAAGGCTGACGTAAAGTAAGATGAGATCTTCCAAATCCCGCTCGCGGGCCAAGAATAACCGCAATCGTCCTTCCGGCGGTAACGTCGTAAACCGGGTTTTTGACAGCTCGGGTCCTGAAGGCAAAGTGCGTGGCACGCCACAGCAGATCATTGATAAATATAATCAGCTGGCGCGTGACGCTCAGTTGTCAAACGACCGCGTCGCTGCGGAAAACTTCCAGCAGCATGCGGAACACTATCTGCGCATGCTGAGTGAGGCGCAGCGCGAGATTGACGCGCGCCGCGAAGAGCAGGAGCGCCAGAATCGCGAACGCCAGGCCGAGCGTGATCGTGAGCGCGCCGAACGACAGGAACGCGAAGCGGCCCGTCAGGCCGATCCTGCCGAGGCTCCGCAGCCCGACGTGATGGATTTCGCCGCGCCTGAGACTGCTCCGGAAAGCGGTTTGGTCGAGACACCGGAAAGCAAAGGGGCCGAAGCGCCGGCACCGGAGAAGAAGGAAAAGCCTGCTCGCAAACCGCGGGCGCGCAAGCCCAAGCCGGCGCCAGCGACCGAAGATGCGCCCAAAACGGATGGCGACGCACCGGAAGCGGCTGAATAAAATCGGCATCAGAAATTGCAAAGCCCCGAGGTCAAACCTCGGGGTTTTTTCTTGTGGTCAGGGTTTCTTGATTTCGCGCGCCAGGGCACAGAACGCTTCAAGCGGAACCTGCTCGGCGCGTTCAGTGGGTTGGATACCTGCCGCCAGCAGGCGGTCTTCGATATCAGGGGCGACGCCTTTCAGGGACGCACGCAGCATCTTGCGGCGTTGGTTGAAGGCAGAAGCCACTACACGCGACAAGGTCGCAGCATCGGCGGGATAGCGGGGCTCGGGCAGGGCGGTCAGATGAACCACCGCGCTTGAGACCTTGGGCGGCGGGGTGAAGGCTCCGGGCGGCAGGGACATGGCGATGCGCGCCTCGGCCCGCCATTGGGCAAGGATGGCGAGGCGGCCATACGCCTTGCTGCCGGGTTGGGCCACGATACGTTCGGCCACTTCGCGTTGGAACATCAGCGTCAGGCTCTGCCAGAACGGTGGCCATTCCGGGGGCGTCAGCCAGCGCACCAGCAGTTCGGTACCGACGTTGTATGGAAGGTTGGCAGCGATGCGGATTGGCGGGGTCAGGTGTTCGAGCGGGTTGATCTCGAGCGCGTCGCCGTTGATGACATCCAGTCTTCCGGGATAGGCGGCGGCGATATCGTTCAGGGCGGCGATGCAGCGGGTATCTTTTTCAACCGCGACGACCTTGCGCGCGCCTTCGGACAGAAGCCCTCGGGTGAGGCCACCAGGACCGGGGCCGATTTCCAGTACATCGCAGTCCGCAAGATCGCCAGCCTGACGGGCGATTTTGGCGGTCAGGTTGAGGTCCAGAAGGAAGTTCTGACCCAACGATTTGCGCGCCGAGAGTTGATGTGTGGCGATGACCTCGCGCAGAGGGGGGAGATTGTCGATTGCACTCATGATCCGATTACCGTGACGCAGGCCGCAGGGGCAGCGCCAGAAATTTATTGCCTCCGGCGGGGATATTTTCAGCCAGGTGAAGGATCAAGAGCCTTGTGCCATGCGTTGGGCGAATTTCAGGGCTTCGATCATGCTGGTCGGGGTGGCGATGCCTTTCCCGGCGATATCCAATGCGGTGCCGTGATCCGGCGACGTGCGGATGAATGGCAGCCCCAAGGTGACGTTCACGCCCCGGTCGAAATCCAGCGTCTTGATCGGGATCAGGGCCTGATCATGATACATTGCGATTGCCGCGTCATAGCGGGCACGTGCAGCAGCATGGAACAACGTATCCGCAGGGTGCGGGCCAGTCAGGGTTGCACCTTTCGGATTCAGATCCGCCAACATTGGAGCGATCCAGTCAAGCTCCTCGCTGCCCATTTTACCGCCTTCGCCGGCATGGGGGTTCAGCCCTGCTATGGCGATGCGGGGGTGCGGTATACCAAACTGGTCGCGCAGGCCGCGCGCGGTGATTTCGATCGTCTCGCGAAGAAGGTCCGGCGTCAGCGCAGCAGGAACCTGTGACAGGGGAATGTGGATTGTTGTCGGGACAACCCGCAACTGGTCGCTGGCCAGCATCATGACAACCCGGGGGGTGCCCGACAGCGCAGCCAGAAACTCGGTGTGGCCGGGATAGGTAAACCCGGCGCCGTCGATCAGTGCCTTTTTGTGAATAGGTGCGGTGCACAGTGCCGCTGCTGCTCCGGCTTTCACCAGGTCGACGCCGGTTTCGATGGCATCGATCACCGATGGTGCATTGGCGGGGTCCGGCTGACCAGGCACGTTTGCGGCAGGAAAGTTCAGGTGCAGGACTGGTAAGGCCTGATCGCAGACTTCAAGAGCTTCTGAAGGGGTTTCGATTTTCGCAACCGGTGTGCCAGCGGGCAGGTGGCTGGCGTCGCCAATAAAGAAAAGCGGGCAGGTTTGGCGTAGCTCGGCCCACGCCTTGGCTGCGATTTCAGGGCCGATCCCGGCCGGTTCACCGCAGCTGAGCGCAATCGGGCGAGTCATTCCTGAACAATGGTGGCGTCAGCCCGCAGCTGCTCTACCAGGCTGGCCGCAAAGGCCTGTAGCCGCTGTTGCGCCAGTGCATTCGCTACATCTGCCCGCGAGGTGTTTTCGCCCAGATCGCGGGTGCGATTGCACAGCATCAAGAACACCAGCGTCTGTCCGTTGTTGCGGGTCAGGTTTGTTGACACCTCGTTGCGATCCAGCTTTGCCAGCTCCACGGCGATGTCGCGCGGTACTTCAGACGGGCTGGCTTCGATACGGTCCAGAACTTCGACGGGTTGATCCTTGGCGATCCCATACAAGTCATCGCAGGTGTCGATCTCTTCCCGCAGGGCGGCAGCCCGCGACAGGGTCTCGGAACCGCGACCGCCTGGCAGGTAATAGGCCGCATAATCAAGTTTGGAGATAGCGGGGGCAGCCGTCGCAACCTCTCGCAATCCCCGCAACTGAAACAAGGCAACGGCGTTTGGCAAACTGATGGGATCGGTGATCTCACCGTTCTGGAGCCCAAGAATAACCGGCTGCAGAGCAGGAGGCAGGTTGGAGATATTCAGCCATTCCAGACGTCCCCCGTCGTTGCGGGTTGCCGCTCCGGAATATTGCGCCGCAGCGGCTGAAAACGCTTCGATACTCTCAAGTCGCGAGATTTCTTCCGCCAGCAATTCGGTCTGTGCCACGGTTTGCGGATTCACCGGGATGATGATCTCGGACAGCAAGACCTGAAGGCCGCCGCCACCGGTCTGTCCCAGCGCGCGATCAATCTCGTCTTCGGTCGGGCGGGCCTGTGACAGGTAGCGCGAGCTGATATAGTCGCGCCAGGCCAGCTGATCCGCAACATAATCACGGACAGTTTCCGGGTCGACGCCCGCCTCACCCAAAAGTTGCAGGAACTGTTCGGTGGACAATTGCCCGCGCGAGGCGAACTCGTCGATACCCAGTTGAACAGCTTCCGGTGCTGCTTCGACGCCTGCTTCGCGCATGGCCTGTTTACGCAGTTTTTCTTCGATCAGGGCTTCCCTGACGTCAGCTTCACTGCCGCCGGGCAGACCCAGAACATTCAGGAATTGCAGGCGTTGTTCCAGCTCGTACCAGGTGACGATGTCCTGATTCACGCGGATCGCTGGCGAGAACAAACTCTGGGCGCTGACCTGCGGAGTTGAAAAAGCGAGGAAAACGGCGGCCAGCGCCGGCGCGACCGGTTTGTGCCAACCGGAACGAAGAAACCTGGAGAAACCTGATATCAACTGCATTTTCTCTTGTATGTGTTACCACCGCCTTCAAGGGCGTATCCTGTCAGCGATAGGGTAAAGCCGAATTCTGTCGAAGGCTCAATAGTGGATGTTGAAGTAAAGCGTCTGCTTACGGACATGTTAACCTGAACACATTCATTCTGGTAGGTTACGCCAAGACCCAGCCGGATTGGTTCTGATTGGTTCAGATCATAACGTGCCTCGGCATTCGTAAGCCAGTTCTGGTCGACCTGGTAGCGGCCCAGAAGCCAGATTTCCGAGATTTCATCCGCTATGTTTTCCGCCGGATCCGGTTCTTGCCAGATATAGCTTCCGGACAGGCCGGCAAATTCGGAGGCCCAGGCACCTCGTAATTCAGCTTTGACGAAACTGAAATCGTTGTCGATCAGACCGCGCCCACCAAGCGACCAGCCATTGGCCGTGGTGACTTGTCCCGCCACCAGCAGGTCGGAAGTGGTGCCCTGCAACCCGGATGTCAGGGTGAAATTCGGGTCGGCATCCGCCCGAAACACCTGACCCACTGTTGCTAGGGCTTGCTGTCCGCCCGCACCATAGCGTGCCCAGTTCAGGCCGATGACCCCGGTGGCACCGTCTTCGCGCTGATCTTCGGCAGGGAAGCGAGACAGGGCCAGCAGGTTACCCTGATCGAATTCCTGAAACGTGCTTTCATCATCTGGCACATCAGTGTCCGAGACATGGGTCCATCCGATCTGCGCGATCGGTTCCAGAAGCTGAACAGCGCCGGTCTTTTCGCGACGGGTCATCGGATAGCGAAGCGTCAACGCCGCGCGCGGGGTCGAGCGGGTCACATTGCTGGGAAAGTTGCTGTCATGACGGATGTTGAACGTATCCACCGATGCGCCCAGCGTCGCGTCGGCACGCAGGCCCGATGCAAACGTCCAGCTTCGAAGCCATTCGGCGTCAAAAGTTGCCCGTGCTATATCGCGGCCGACGATATCAGCGTCGCTGGTGCGCTCATGGGCGTGGCCGATAAAGGCCAGCCGCACCTCGCCGCCAAGTGCGCCGGGGAAGAATCGCTTTTCATAGTTCAGGTCGAAGACGCGTGATGGGATTTCGTCCTGATTTTCGCTGTCGCGCAGTGTTTTGTAATGAAAAAGGCTTGTTTTGAACGCGGTATCGCGTTTGATCCGTTCCAGCGCGACTTCACTGCGCAAGCGGTCCAGGTCCGGCAGTCCATAGTCAGCCAGATAGGCGTCGTCCGAGGTGGTTTGCAAATCGAAGGTCAGCCGGAAATCGTTCTTCAGGTTGAACCAACCTCCGGCGAACAGATAGCCGCGATCCTGGTCGGGCTGGATGTCATCACGGGTATAGGCACCTTCAATCTGAATGCGCCCATTCACGAACGCCTGACGATACCGATATCCCAGCGTCGTGGTCTTGGCCGACAAGTACGGCGTCAAGGTCAGATCCTTGTGGTCCCCCAGCTTGAAGAAATAGGGAACCTGGACCCCCGTTCCCAGTTGCGAGGTGCTGCGGATCGACGGCACCAGAAAGCCGGTCGCGCGATCCAAAGTCGGGTCCGGCAAGCGCAGATAGGGGAAATAGAATACCGGATAATCAAGTACCCGAAGCTGCGCGCCTTCGAAGTACAATTGCCGTTCCAACTGGTCATGGGTGACCTTGCGGGCCCGGATCTGCCAAAGCGGAGGTTTACCGTTGGTGCACACATGGCAGGAGGTGGCCGTGACCTTGCTGAACTGGGTATAGCGGCCCGCGGCCCGTTTCGCCTGTACCGAGGCGATCTGGGTTTGTTGATCGAAAACCATCCGAGCACCGATCAGGAGGCCGTTCTGGATACCGCTGTCCAGCTGGCCGGAATCGGCCAGAAGGGTCGATTGGCCACCCTGATCAATACGAATGGGGCCTTCCAGTGTCAGCTCGCCCGTTTCCCGGTCATAGGTGATGCGTTGGGCCGACAGTTTGGTATCGCCCTGAAAAGCTTCGACATTGCCTTCGGCCACCAGTTTCCGCTCAGGTGTTATGAAAACCTTGTCGGCAACCAGAAGGGCGGGCTCGGCCTGTGATTGTGCAGCTTGCGGGTCAGGCTCAGTCGGGTTGGTTTGTGCCGCCAGTCCGGCAGGAACCGTTAAAGCGATTGCGCTGGTCAGCAGCAGGGAAATCATACTCCGCATCAGCCGTCCTCCGCGTGAAGAAGCAGGCCAAGAGACAACAAGATGGCTGCAAAGGGCGGCGCCCAGGCAGCGATATAGGTGGGCAATTGTCCGTTTTCCCCAAGGATTTGTGCAAAGTTGCGGACGAAGTAGATGGCAAAGCCAAGCAGAACGGCAGTCAGCACGGCAATTCCGGTGCCGCCAAACCGAACGTGGCGCATGGTGAAAGCGGCCCCGATCAGGACCATCGAGACCAGAAAGAAGGGCCGGGCCAGCTGCACCTGCAACCAGACTTCATACTGCTTGGTCGAAAACCCGGCTTCGCGCAGGTCCTTGATCAATTGCGGCAAGTCATAAACAGATACCGAATCCTGTTGCCCCAGCGTGTCCAGAATTCGCTGCCGGGTCAGTGAGGTTGGCAACTCCAGCCGTTCATGCTCCACCGAATTGGTTTCGGGGTTCTGCCCATCCCGCAAATTCCAGATTTTGGCCTGGGACAGGACCCAGTTTCCGTCTTCCAGCACGGCCCTGTCGGCGACGATCTGCTGGGTGGGTTTGCCGTCTCGCGCGAAGGTGATGATGGTCACGTCGTCGAGACCAAGTGTTTCCCCATTCGAGGTACCCCGGGCGTGGATAACGGCCTGACCGTTTTCCGCCGATTGACGCAGCCAAAGGCCTTCGCTGCTGATCGAAAGGGCTGAACTGCCGTTGTTGCGATAAGAATCAGACAGGCGTTGGAATTTTTCGGATGTGGCCGCAGCGATGGGGTTCAACAATGCGACCGCCAGCGCGCCAATGATCAGCGCCAGCGTAGCTGGCGCAACCAGCGCGCGGATACCCGAGCGACCAGTGGCGCGGGTCACAACAAGCTCAGACGTACGTGCCAGCCCGACGAACAAGGCAATGGTGGACAGAATGACCAGCAGAGGCAGCATTTCACTGATGGCAGCAGGAGTGTTCAGCAGCGTTAGGTGCAGCAATTGGCCGAACGACAGGTCGACTTCGTCAAATCGGCGGATCTGTTCGATCAGATCGATGAGAATCATCAAGGTCAGAAAAATGCCGCCGATGACCAGAAAGCTCTGTAGAAAGCGGCGCGCGAAATAGCGGTCGAGGATCACAAGCGCGCCCCCGCCAGGCCTGTTACGCCGGGATTCGGGCCGAAATCGCGCATGCATGTCCTCCTGCGCGACGGCGTATGCCTGCCCTCTCGTGTCACGTCTTTCTCCCCCGAGCCTGCCGGTTATTTTTTCGGGACCTTACTGCAATTGAAACCCGGGGAAAACTGCTATCTGGTCAAGTCGAGCAGCGCGGGCTAGGTCTTGGGGAACAGAATTTGAGGAGTTTGCAATGAGCAGTCTGATACCGATCCGCTTTCAGGAGTTTGATCTGGATGCGATGGCGGAGGCCGAGGGGCGGGTGGCCATCATCATTCCGTCCGACGGAAAAATGAACCCCGCGGCCCGCCGGGCCAATCGCCTGACGAAAGGCGCCGTAGGGCGACTTGTTGAAAGTGAAAAATTCGGGAAATCCAAGACTGGCGATGTGATCTCGTTGGCCTGGCCCGCAGGGATGGTGGCCGAGGCGTTGGACATTGTTGTATTGCCGCGGCGCCCTGAAGCCGACGAGGCGCGCAAGGCCGGAGCGGCTTTGGCCAAGTCCGCGGGTCGCACGGGTATGCTGGTGATGGTCGGCAATCAGGCGCAGAGCGAAAACCTGGCCCTTGGCATGGCGCTGCGCAGCTATGATTTCGACGCGCATAAAACCAAAGACAGCGAAGGCAGCGGTTCGATCACGATCAGCCATGCGAAACCCACGGAAGCCGAAGCAGAGTTTGCACCGCTATATGCGATTGCCGACGGTGTGCGGATGACGCGCGATCTGACCAACGAACCTGCAAACGTTCTGACAACCACGGAATTTGCTGATCGTCTTGTCGAGATGCAGGAGCTGGGCCTTGAGGTCGAAGTTCTGGAAGAGGACGAGCTGGCAGAGCTGGGCATGCGTACATTGCTGAGCGTCGGGCAAGGCTCTGTCAGCCCTTCCAAAGTCGTTGTGATGCACTGGAAGGGCGGCGAAAAGGACGATGCGCCCTTGGCCCTGGTCGGTAAGGGCGTGGTTTTCGATACAGGTGGCATTTCGCTCAAGCCTTCAGGTGGCATGGAAGAGATGACCATGGATATGGGCGGCGCGGGCGTTGTCGCGGGCACCATGCGCGCGCTGGCCAAGCGTAAAGCCAAAGCCAATGTGGTGGGCCTTGTCGGTCTGGTCGAAAACATGCCTTCGGGCAATGCCACCCGGCCGGGCGATGTGGTCAAGTCGATGAAGGGCGATACGGTCGAGATCATAAACACCGATGCCGAAGGCCGTTTGGTTCTGTGTGACGTGATGTGGTACGCGCAGGAGCGGTTCAAACCTGTGGGTATGATCGATCTGGCAACGCTGACCGGTGCGGTGATCATCGGGCTGGGGCATGAGAATGCTGGTGTGTTCTCGAACAATGACACCTTCTGCGATGCATTTTTGAAATCGGCGAAGGCCGAGGACGAGGGCGCGTGGCGGCTGCCGTTGGGCGATGGCTATGACAAGCTGCTCAAATCGCGCATCGCCGACATGAAGAACATCGGTGGACGTCCGGCGGGCTCGATCACGGCGGCACAGTTTCTGCAACGTTTCGTGAAAGAGGAAACACCCTGGATTCACCTGGATATTGCGGGTGTGGCCTCGGTGGCGTCCGAGACGACTTATGCACCCAAAGGTGCCACGGGCTGGGGCGTTCGCGCGCTGAGCCGCTTCGTTCAGGACAATTTCGAGTAATCAAATGGGTGCTGTCTATTTCTACCATCTGACCCGCCAGCCGCTGGAGCACACCTTGCCTGTGCTGCTGGACAAGGCAAGGCAGGCCGGGTGGAAGATTGCCGTGCGGGGCACCGATCCCGCGCGGATGGACTGGCTGGATGAAAAGCTGTGGTTGGGCCCCGAGGACGGGTTCCTGCCGCATGGTCGCGAAGGTGGCCCACATGACGCCGAGCAGCCGATTCTGCTGACCACCAGCGTCGAGGCCAAAAACGACGCGGATTGCGTTATGGCCGTGGACGGCGCGCCGGTTGAACCCGAAGAGGTGTCGGCTCTGGAGCGGGTCTGCATTCTGTTCGACGGCAATGACGACATGGCTGTGCAGCACGCACGCGGGCAGTGGAAGACGCTGACCGGCGCCGGATGCGCCGCGCAATACTGGTCGGAAGAATCCGGGCGGTGGGAAAAGAAGGCCGAAGCCTGACGGGCTGTGCCATTTATCAGGAGATTTGAGGATGCAGATGAAGCCTTTGGGCCGTACCGGAGTTTTCGTGAGCGATCTTTGCCTCGGGACGATGACGTTCGGGTCGCAGACCTCGGAACCGGATGCGCACCGGCAGATGGATATGGCGCTGGACGCGGGGATCAGCTTTGTGGATGCCGCAGAGATGTATCCGGTGAATCCTGTTGCCAAAGAGACAATTGGTCGTACCGAAGAAATTCTTGGAAACTGGAACGCTGCAAATTCGTCGCGCCGGGCGGATTTCGTACTGGCGACCAAGCATTCGGGTGAGGGGTTGTCATATGTTCGTGACGGTGCGCCGATCACAGCCAAGACCATTCCCGAGGCCATCGAAGGGTCTTTGCGGCGGTTGCAGACGGATTACATCGATCTCTACCAGTTCCACTGGCCCAATCGCGGCAGCTATATGTTCCGCCAAAACTGGGATTATGCGCCTTCGGGACACGATACTGCAGACGTTTTGGACAATATGCAGGACTGTCTGGAGGCATTGCAGGTTCAGGTGGACAAGGGGAATATCCGCGCCTTTGGTCTGTCGAATGAAAGCGCGTGGGGTACGGCGCAGTGGTTGAGATTGGCCGAACAGACGGGCACACCGCGTGTGGCGTCCGTGCAAAACGAATATTCGTTGCTGTGCCGTCTGTTCGATACCGACATGGCAGAGCTGAGCGTACATGAGGATGTCGGCCTGATGGCGTTCTCGCCCCTGGGTACCGGACTGCTGACCGGAAAATACCAAGGCGGGGCTGTACCGGGCGGCTCGCGTATGTCGCTTTCGCCTGAATTGGGCGGGCGCAAGTCTGACCGGGTGTTTGATGCGGTAGCGGCTTATCTGGATGTTGCCGCGCGACATGGTCTGGATCCGACGCATATGGCGCTGGCCTGGTGCCGCTCGCGGCCGTTCATGATGTCGGCCATCTTTGGCGCAACCACGGTGGAACAGTTGGCGCATGTTCTGGCGGGTGCGGATTTGTCTTTGTCAAACGAGGTTCTGGCCGAACTGGACCAAGTCCATAGGGCGCATCCAATGCCGTACTGAGGGACAGGGGCTCTGCCCCGGGCACGCTGCGCGCGCCTCCCCCGGGATATTTCTGGCCAAATGAAGTTGGATCCGGTCAGTGATGCGTGGGGTGCGCGCGCTCTTGCCTCAGGTCGCGGGCAGATTGACCGTGCGCTGTGCGGAAAGCGCGGGCGAAACTGGATTGTGAAGCAAAACCGGTAGCCAGCGCGACATCCATCAGTGGAAGGTCGGTGTCGGTGACCAGACGGCGGGCCTCGGCCAGACGCAGTTGCAGATAATGGTCCTGGGGCGTGGTGTTCAGGCGCAGGCGGAACTGTTGTTGCAGAGTGCGTGGGCTGGTGCCCAGGTGGTCTGCGATATCGGCCAGTGGCAGGGGGTCATCCAGCGACGCCTGCATCAGCGAGTTTGCCTTGGCCGTCAGCGCCGTGTGGCGGTGTGGTACGCCGGTGCGGCTTTGCGGTGTGCCGGGGTCCGGCGCGCCATCATAGAGGAACAGGCCCGAAACACGGGATGCGAAACCCGCGCCATGGCGGGCGGCGATGATGTGCAGCATCATCTCGACAGCGGGAATCGCGCCGCCCGAGGTCAGGCGACCGTCCGAGACAGTAAAGCGGTCGGGGCGCACATCGACGTCGGGGAAACGAGTGGCGAAGTTTTCCAGGTCTTCCCAGTGGGTCGTCGCAGAGTGACCGTCCAGCAGCCCGGCCTCAGCCAGCAGCCAGGGGCCGCCGTCAATCCCGGCCATGGTCGCGCCGGTACCGGCAATGCGGCGCAGGCCGGCCAGCAGGCTTGGGGTGGCGTGACGGGCCAGTTGGAAACCTGCGACCACGATCATAAGGTCGCAGCCTTGCAGACGGGCGAGCGGGATGCCGGGTACTTGCAGGGCGCTGGTCAGCATCGCGGGTTCCGATGTCGAAGTCACATAGTCCCAGTCAAAGGCGGGCCTGTCTGCCAGACGGTTGGCAGCGCGCATTGGATCGACCGCCGAGGCGAAGCTGAGCGTGTTGCATTCATCCAGCACCAGCACAGCCGTTTTCAGGGCCCGATGTTCGGGTTGTAATATGTTTTTTGCGGATTGCATCAAGTTCGATTCGCATTTTGCCAAGTGGTTTTCCCAAAGCTGCGCCAGAGTTGGGTCAGAACGCAAATCGGAATCCGGGGAGAAGTCTGGGGAAAACTCAAGGCAAAACCGGGTATAACTTGGGGAAAACGCCATGCCTCTGGAAATGAACCGCGAAGTCTTCATCACCTGCGCCGTGACCGGCTCGGGCGGGACGCAGGATCGCAGCCCTCATGTGCCACGTTCGCCGAAGCAAATTGCCGACAGTGCGATTGCCGCCGCAAAGGCGGGCGCGGCTGTTGTGCACTGCCATGTGCGCGACCCCGAAACAGGTGCGCCGTCGCGCGATCTGGCGCTGTATCGTGAAGTGACCGATCGCATTCGGGATGCCGAGGTGGATGCAGTGCTGAACCTGACAGCTGGCATGGGTGGAGATATGGTGTTCGGCGGTATCGAAAACCCGCTGCCATTGGCAGAGGCTGGAACCGATCTGGTTGGTGCGACCGAACGTGTGGCCCATATCGCCGAGTGCCTGCCCGAGATCTGCACTCTGGACTGCGGCACTATGAACTTTGCCGAGGCCGATTATGTCATGACCAACACGCCCGGCGCGTTGCGCGCGATGGGACAGATGATGACAGACCTCGGCGTTAAGCCCGAGATCGAGGCGTTTGACACCGGCCATCTGTGGTTTGCCAAGCAACTGGTTAAGGAAGGGATTCTGGACCCCAACGCCCTGGTGCAGCTGTGCATGGGGGTCCCGTGGGGCGCTCCGGATGATCTGAACACCTTTATGGCGATGGTGAACAATGTGCCGGATGACTGGACCTTCAGTGCGTTTTCGCTGGGGCGGAATGAGATGCCGTTTGTTGCGGCTTCGGTTCTGGCGGGCGGCAACGTGCGCGTTGGTCTGGAAGATAACCTGTGGTTGGAGAAGGGCGTTCTGGCCGAGAACTGGCAACTGGTTGAACGTGCCGGAACCATTATCGAAAACATGGGCGCGCGGGTGATCGGGCCGCAAGAAGTCCGCGAGAAGCTGGGGCTGGTGAAGCGGGCCCCAAAGGGTTGACTGCCTGCGTCCGTTGCCCATGACCGGAAAGCGCAGGCGTGCCAGCAAAAGGAAGAGAGCAATGCGATCGGCGGTTGTAATCTGCGCGACGGTTCTGGCCGTATGTCTGCCCCGGGTTGGGGTGGGACAGACTGCGGAAGACCCCTTGGCCCGCAAGGAATGCGAAGCCAAGGGGGGAAGCTATGAGATGGGCGGTCGGATACGGCAGTTTATCTGCTTTGAACCGTTGTCCGACGCTGGAAGCTCTTGCGAAAAAGCCTCTGACTGCGCAGGATTCTGCCTGTCAGAAACCAAACAATGCAGCGCAGTGACACCGCAATTCGGATGCATTCCGCATCTGGATGAGGCTGGGCGCGCGCGGGTAATCTGTATCGATTAGAGGACAGCATGACAAAGACGGCAGCAATTATCGGGGGCGGTGTCATTGGCGGCGGATGGGCCGCGCGGTTCCTGCTCAATGGCTGGAACGTTCGGGTGTTCGACCCGGACCCCGAAGCGAAACGCAAAATAGGCGAAGTGCTGGACAATGCGCGCCGATCCTTGCCGGGGTTGAGCGATGTTCCGTTGCCACCCGAAGGTGCGCTGAGCTTTCATGACGACATGGCCGACGCCGTACAGGGCGCGACGTGGATCCAAGAAAGCGTGCCAGAGCGGTTGGACTTGAAGCTGAAGGTTTACAAGGGCTTGCAGGAGGCTTGTGACCCGGCTGCGATTATCGGATCCTCGACCAGCGGGTTCAAACCATCCGAGCTTCAGCACGGTGCCTTGCGCCCGGAACAGATCGTCGTGACGCACCCATTCAACCCAGTCTATCTGCTGCCGCTGATCGAGCTGGTGCCGACCGACAGAAACCCACCGGAGATGGTTGAACAGGCCAGGAAACTGCTGACCTCGGTTGGTTTCTTCCCGCTGCATGTCAAGAAAGAGATCGACGCGCATATCGCCGACCGCTTTCTGGAAGCCGTCTGGCGCGAGGCGTTGTGGCTGGTCAAGGACGGCATCGCCACCACCGAAGAGATCGACGAAGCGATCCGAATGGGCTTTGGCATCCGCTGGGCGCAGATGGGATTGTTCGAAACGTACCGTGTGGCCGGAGGTGAAGCGGGGATGCGGCATTTCATGGCTCAGTTCGGGCCAGCCTTGAAATGGCCCTGGACCAAGCTGATGGACGTGCCGGAATTCACCGATGAACTGGTCGACCTGATCGCCGATCAGTCAGACGCGCAATCGGGGATGCATTCGATCCGAGAACTGGAACGCATTCGCGACAACAACCTTGTGGGCATGATGCGGGCCCTCAAGGCGCAGAACTATGGTGCGGGGGCGGTGCTGAACCAGCATGATGCGCTGTTGAAGCCGGGTGCCTTGCCTACACTGGATCAGGCGGATCTGAGCCAGCCGATCCTGACCCTGTCCCGTGCCGTTCCGCTGGACTGGACGGATTACAACGGCCACATGAACGAGGCCAAGTATCTGGAAGCTTTTGCCGCCGCCACGGACCGTTTCATGGAGATCATTGGTTGCGATATGGAGTATATCGCGTCGGGTGGCAGTTATTTCACCGCTGAAAACCACATCCGTTACATCGACGAGGTCCATGCAGGGGCAAAGATCGACGTGCGCACGCAGATGCTGCTGGGGCAGGGCAAGAAGCTGCATGTCTTTCACAGCATGTATGAAGGCGACAAGCTGTTGGCCACGGGCGAGAGTTTCCTGCTGCATGTCAGTCTTGAAACCCGCCGCCCCAGTCCGCCGTCGCCCAAGATCGAAGCAGCGATGGCGCGGATTGCCAAGGCACAGGCCGGTTTGCCTTACCCTGAAGGGGCGGGGGCCGCCATTCGGAAGCCCTCATGACCCGGCGCGTATTGGTAACAGCCGGGGCATCGGGTGTCGGTCGGGCCATGGCCGCGGCGTTTGACGCCGCCGGTTATGATGTCTGGGTGACGGATATTGACCCGTCAGCTCTGGATGCTTTGCCCGACCATTGGGTGGCGCACAGGGCTGATGTAACAAATGAGACCGACATGAGCGCTGTGTTTCAGGCTGTCGGGGCGGCCGGTGGGTTGGACGTTCTGTGCGCAAATGCCGGGATCGCCGGGCCGACAAACGCGATCGAGGATATCGATCTGGATGGATGGCGCGCCTGTGTCGCGGTCAATCTGGACGGGGCCTTTCTGGCCGCCAAGTACGCCGCGCCGATGATGAAGTCGGCGCGGGCGGGCAGCATCATTCTGACCTCCTCCACCTCCGGTCAGTACGGCTATCCGTATCGTGCGCCTTATGCGTCGGCCAAATGGGCGATCATTGGGTTGATGAAAACGCTGGCGATGGAACTGGGGCCGCTGGGTATTCGCGCAAACGCCATTTGTCCGGGTGCGGTGGAAGGCCCGCGCATGGAAGGTGTCTTGGCCCGAGAGGCAGCCGCGAAAGGCATGACCCGCGATGAGGTTTACCAAGGCTACGCCTCTGGCACATCAATGGGGCGCTTTGTGGAAGCGCAGGATATCGCCAATATGGCCGTTTTTCTTGCTTCAGACGCCGCGCGGCTGGTATCGGGGCAGGTGATCGCGGTGGATGGGCACACCGTCAATCCCGACCCGAAACTGTAACTCAGCCTTGATTTGGGCCACGGATCTGGCGAATGGTCTGGCGGACCGCCTGCCAATCCTGTGCCTCTTTCTGGTTTCCGGCAGCTTCGCATTCGCGCATCTTTTGCGCGGCCTCTGCCTCGGCCCGGTCTCCGTGCGCAGCGTACAGGGCACGTGCGTATTGAGCGGTTTGAATTGCGTCCATTCCTGTGGTCCTCCGTTTGTGGTCGGAATGCCCGATGGTTCGCGCCAAGGGACGATAGCACAGGTTGCGCCTGGCTGCATCAACTGTTGCGGGAAACCGCCGTTCTGAGCTGTCGCAAATGGTTCGGGAAATCGCGGGCGGCGACATCGGCCTCGCGCACCAGAGTGTCGAAATGGCGTGAAAATGTCTCGATCCGATCCCGGTCGCGAAACGCCAAATAGTGGCTTCCGGCATAAAAAACGCAAAGAAGCGGTCCGAAAATCGTAACCGGGGCGGAATACAACCTTTTGGCATCAAACAGATAGATCCGCATCCGGGGATATAGTTGTTCACACAGGGCCAGCAGGTGATCGATCTGTTCCAGCCGAATATCCGGGCAGAGACCATGGTAATACCCTGTGGCGCTGGCAAAGCTCTCGATCTCGTACAACGGCATGGCAATTTCGTAATCCGACTGAGCGCTGCGCATCCAGGTCAGCCTATCCTCGGACGCTCCGATGGCCTGATCTGCCGTGCGACCCAGATGTGGGGCATATTCCCATTCCAGTACCGCGCGCGTCTTGAGCATGTCGGGCAGGGTGGCCGGGACATAGCGGATCTTGTACCCGGCGGCTTCCTTGTGCCACTCGAAAATCCGCTCATCGACAAGGGCGCGGGGGGCTTCCGTAAAGGACAGGGAACTGGCCAAAATCTCTGCCGCGCTTTCCGGTCTGTCGGACAGGCTCAGCAACCAGTCAGCCGAGACACCCAGTGCCGCGGCACAGCCACCCACAACATGCGCGTTGGGAAGACGCGCGCCTTGACCGGTCAACAACTGAGAAACGGTCGAACGGTCCACGCCGATGTGGCGCGCAAGCGCGCTTTGGCTGACGTGACGGTCCTCCATCGCCCGGGCAAGGCGTAGGCGGAATTGAGCGGCGCGGTCGCGTTTGTCGATGTTTTCCTGCATGCGATGAAAAATATCACAGATGATTAGTTTTGTTAATCATATTCAGAATTTTCAGCGTGAGAAATGAAATGTAACCCCTTTGTAAAAGCAAGAAGAATGGGGATCGGAATGGAAACGCGGCGAAGATCTGTCGTGAAAGCAATCGTGTGGAATGCCATGGGGTTGGCCACCATGACGCTGGTGGGCCTGGTCGCCACCGGCTCCGTCGCGGTTGGTGGGGCCTTGGCGTTGATCAACACCGCTATCGGCCTGACACTGTACGTGATCTACGAAAGACTATGGGCGGGAATCTCGTGGGGGCGTAATGGCTGAGCCTTCCACACCGAAATCACCCGAATGGGGCACGTTTATCCTGATCGTAGGGTGCTATGCCGCCTGGCTTGCCGGGTTGTTCTGGGTGGCAAACACGTCACTGTGGTTGGCGGCTCCGGCTCTGGGCTTTGTTGCAGCCCTGCATTCGTCTTTGACGCACGAAGTCCTGCATGGCCACCCATTTCGCGCCAAGTGGCTGAATGAGGCGCTGATGGCACTGCCACTGACCCTGGCCATTCCGTATAACCGCTTTCGTGATCTGCATTTGGCGCATCATCAGGATGCCACTTTGACTGACCCATATGACGATCCGGAATCCAACTACCTGGATCCCGAAATCTGGTCGGCGCTGCCGCGTGGCGTGCAGACGGTGCTGGCGCTTAACAACACGCTTCTGGGGCGGATGGTGCTGGGTCCGGCCATAGGGCAGGTTCTGTTTATGCGGGACGAGTGGCGGGGGCTGTGGCGCGGCGACAAGGCTGTCCTGTTGGCCTGGGCTTTGCACATACCCGGCGCGGCGGCGGTTCTGTGGATCGTTGCACAGTCAGCCATGCCGATCTGGGTTTATCTGATTTCGGCCTATATCGGGCTGGCGTTGCTGAAAATCCGCACGTTTCTGGAACACCGCGCGCACGAGAAATCCCGCGCACGGACTGTGATTATCGAAGACAGCGGGCCGTTGGCATTTCTGTTTTTGAACAATAACTTGCATGTTGTGCATCACATGAACCCAGCCGCGCCTTGGTATCGGCTGCCGTCGTTGTATCGTGATGGCAAAGACAGGTACCTGGCCTGCAATGAGGCTTATGTATACCGCTCCTATGCACAGATTTTCCGGCAGTATCTACTACGTGCCAAAGACCCGGTTCCGCATCCGCTCTGGTCAAAGCGCTGATTTGCCGACACAACGGGTGACATGAGTCTCTGGATCCCTGTCACCATCGCCGCCGCCAGTTTTCAGACCGTGCGATTCATGCTGCAAAAATCTCTGAGCAGCGTGAAACTGTCTGCCGCAGGCGCGACCTTTGCGCGGTTTGCTTACTCCATGCCGCTGGCCGTTGCCGGGCTGTTTGTGGCATTACATATAACCGGGGCCAGCCTGCCACCACTTGGCGGAGTATTCTGGCTTTATGCGGTTATTGGGGGCACCGCGCAAATCCTCGCAACGATTTGCGTGGTCGCGTTGTTCAAGCAACGAAATTTTGCGGTTGGGATCACCTTCAAGAAAACCGAAGTGATTCAGACCGCGATAGTCGGCTTTCTGGTTTTGGGTGACAGCGTTTCCCGCGGCGCGCTGATTGCGATCCTGTTGGGGTTGATGGCGGTGCTTTTGCTGTCAAAAACACCCGGTGGGGGCGGTGCCTGGTGGCGACATCTTACGAACCGCGCGTCCCAATTGGGGCTTGGATCAGGGGTTTTATTTGCCTTTTCTGCCGTCAGCTATCGCGGGGCGTCGCTGCAACTGGGCGATATCGACGCTTGGTTCCGGGCGCTGATCACCCTGGCCGCCGTCGTGACGTTCCAGTTTGTCAGCATGGGGCTGTGGCTGTTGTGGCGCGACCGGGCCGAGCTGCGTGCGGTTTGGCAGACGCGATCCACCGGCGTGTTTGTCGGCCTGACCAGTCTGGGTGGGTCGTTTTGCTGGTTCTGGGCCTTCACCTTGCAAAACGCAGCTTATGTCAAAGCGCTGGGTCAGGTGGAACTAATCTTCAGCCTGATGGCCTCGATCCTGTTTTTCCGCGAGACGATCACCCGGCGAGAAATCGCCGGGATGCTGCTGTTGGGTGTTTCGATACTAGCGTTGATGCTGGCGATTTAGCCCGCTCGACGCTCGTCAAAACTGAGGGCTATGAAGCTGGGCAGGTGATCACCCATGCCCACAACGGCCCGACCGGTGTCTTCCTTGCGTCCCCGGCCACGGCCCTTTGGCTCTCGCTCTTTCCTGACGTCTTTTTTGCCATCTGGCTCCCGGGTTTTCTTCTCGGGCGTCGGCTTTTCGGGCTTGGGGTCTTCCTTGATCGGATTGTCGAGGCGTGGAATGTCTTTCTGGATCAGCTTTTCGATCGCGGCGAGGGCCTTTTCATCTCGGCCTGAACAGATCGTAATTGCCTTGCCTTCGCGCCCGGCACGACCGGTGCGGCCGATGCGGTGTACATAATCCTCGGGGTGGCCGGGGACGTCGAAATTGAACACGTGGCTGACGGCCGGAACGTCCAGACCGCGCGCAGCGACGTCCGATGCCACCAGCAGGCGCAATGATCCGTCGCGGAACCCGTCCAGTGTCTTCATCCGCTGTGACTGATCCAGATCGCCATGGATGGCGGCCGCATCATAGCCATATTTCTTCAGCGATTTCGCACAGATATCGACATCTGTCTTGCGATTGCAGAAGATGATTGCGTTGGTGCACTTTTCACCCTCAGCGTCGATCAAAGCACGCAGCACGTTGCGCTTCTGGCTTGCTTCACGATCCCGGCGGCCGCCTTTGAACATGACAACGCCCTGTTCGATCGTCTCGGATGCGGTTGCTTGCCGGGCAACTTCAACCCGTGCAGGGGCCGACAGGAATGTATCTGTGATTCGTTCGATCTCGGATGCCATGGTCGCCGAGAAGAACAGCGTTTGCCGTGTGAAAGGCGTCAGCGAGAAGATGCGCTCGATGTCAGGAATAAAGCCCATATCCAGCATCCGGTCGGCTTCGTCCACCACCATGATCTGCACGCCGTTCAGCAGCAGCTTGCCACGTTCGAAATGATCCAGAAGACGACCCGGAGTGGCGATCAGAACATCGACGCCGCGGTCGATCAGCGCCTCTTGCTCTTTGAAACTGACGCCGCCGATCAACAGCGCTTTGGTCAGTTTCAGGTGCTTGCTGTAGGTGTCGAAATTCTCGGCCACCTGAGCCGCCAGTTCCCGCGTCGGGCACAGAACCAGCGAGCGTGGCATCCGCGCGCGGGCACGTCCACGCGCCAGCAGAGTGATCATCGGCAGTGTGAAACTGGCGGTTTTTCCGGTGCCGGTCTGGGCGATTCCCAAGACATCGCGGCCTTCCAGAGCGGGAGGAATCGCGCCTTCCTGAATAGGGGTTGGGGTTTCGTATCCGGCTTCCTCAATGGCTTTGAGGACCTTCGGGTTCAGGTTTAGTTCGTTAAATTTTGTCATGTAAGTCCGGTTTTTGCGGACACTTGACCTGGCCCGCGCGTCAAAGATGTGCCGGGCCCGGATGGCCATACGCGTGATGCGACATTTCGGCTTGTACGCGGACATAACAAAAACGTTGGTCGGGGTCAAATGAAGAGAATTTCACCTGTTCCTGCCCGTGGCTTTCCGTGAATTTCAGCAACAATTCAGCAACTTCCGGGGAAGTGTTTCTCTAGCTTTTCGTCCAGGTTCAGTGGTCGGTGGCGCAGCAGGCCGTGGCGTTCAAGGTTGGCGCGCACCCCTGAGTCTGTGCCGCTCATTTCTTTGTAGAACGCGCGCAGGCCGTCCATGCCTTGTTCGACCTCGATCCAGTTGAGTAGTTCATTCTTGCTCAGACCACCCTGGTCACGCGGGACATTCGGTGCCATGCCTGCCTGATACGAGCCGCGATCCATGCGAAACTGATAATGCGCAATCCAGTGGTCCCAACCCGGGGCATGGCGATGGCACAGATCGATCTGAGGGAGTTCGTGTTTGCAGGGCAGAAGCACTTTGTTCTGAAACAGGTTGTGGATGCGGAAGCTTAAGTTTTTCAATCCGGTGCGCACGAACAACTTTCCCTGCACGTGGCTTAGGAAACCACCCATGACAAACGCGCCGTAATTCGGATAGATGGTCTCGACCAACGCCTCGCGGTTCGGGCCATGCGGGATATGTGCTTTGTACAGGTCTTTGCCCCCGGCCAGCGCCTCTAACGGGCGGACACGGGCGGCGTGAACCGCGTTCGGAACATCGCGCAACACATCTGCGATGGGGATTGTAGACCATAGAAATTCATCCACGTCGATATGGGTCAACCAATCCAGTTGAGTGTTTCGGTAGGCAAAAGTGGCGTGAACCGACTGGCGCACCTGATGTTTTTCCGGTCGTGCGCGTCCGCGTTTTTCCCAAAAGGCATCATCACAGACGCGAACCCGGACCTTGGGGTGCATTCTGAGTGCTCTGAACGTGCGGCGGTTGGGCTCGTCCATGTAGATATACATGAAATCCGCCCCCAGTTCGAGGTGATGGGCCACGAACCGAAGGACGTCTTCGGTTGGCCCCCGGACCATCGAGACAATGCCCCAGGTGGTCATTTGCGCGGCGCGCGGGTGTCGCGCATGAGTTTCAGACGCCGAAAGACACCGCCGGGGTCCTTGTTCAGTTCGGTCATCAGGTGATCCACGAGTGGCGCAATGGTGGGATCGTTCATCGCTTTGGTCCAGATCGGGGCGATGAGATTGACATCCAGGCCGCCCTTTTCGAAGGAAAAGCCTTTCATCTGATAGGGCAGCGGCACGTGTTTCCTGTCCTTGAACTGAAACGGCGTTTCCGCGGCCAGCCCCGAGAAGAGCCTCTCGAACTCATACAGTTTCATCATGCCGAAGAATACGCGCAAGGCATGTCCGACCTCGCGCTGTGTCGGGGTCTGACCATGATCGGCAAAGGTCTGAACAGAAGACACCAGCCATCGCAGGTCGAGGACGGAAAGAAGGTGATCTGATTGCTCTTGCCACACCCGGCAGAACAGCGCAGGGGCCTGACGCGGGAATGACCGCTTTCTTAGGTTCGAGATCAGTTGGGCGTTGAGGAAGGCAAGCTCCGAATTCCCGACAAATTCCCGCGCGATCTGGACGCGCTTACGGTCCCACGTGCTACTGCGTCCGGGCGGCAATTCGGTGGCTGTGTCGGGCACGGTTCGTTTGGCCAGATCTTCCAGATCGACGTCAAGCACGGGCAGGGTCAGGGTGCCGAACTGAAACGGGCTGCGCCGGTTCTCATAGCTGTCCAGCATGTCGGGCAGGCCACCGGGATAGGTCAGTTCGTCGTCACTCATGCGCGCAGGATTGCACAGCCGGGTTCGGCTGCGCAATCAGCCAGTTGCCTCAGGTCATCATCTCTTTTGTCGCGGTCAGATTCAGCGCGGGATAATCGCGGACGACCCGGTCGATATCCCATTGCAGGCGGGTCAGATAGACAATGTCGCCGTCATGGTCATGGGCGATGTGCTGTTTGTTGGCATTCACGAACTTTTCGACCTCGGTCTTTTCACCACTGACCCATCGGGCCGAGGTGAACTGCGATGGTTCAAAGCGCACGGGCAGGCCGTATTCCATCTCGATTCGGCTGGCGAGCACTTCGAACTGCAATGCACCAACGACCCCCACGATAAAACCCGAGCCGATCGAGGGTTTGAACACTTTGGCGGCGCCTTCTTCGGCGAACTGCATCAGGGCTTTTTCCAGATGCTTGGCCTTCATCGGGTCTCCGGGCCGCACTGTTTGCAACAGTTCCGGCGCGAAGGAGGGGATGCCGGTCACGCGCAGCGCTTCGCCTTCGGTTAGGGTGTCGCCGATACGCAGTTGCCCGTGGTTGGGAATGCCGATGATATCTCCGGCCCAGGCCTCTTCCGCCAATTCCCGGTCTGAGGCGAGGAACATCACAGGGTTCGAGATCGCCATCGGTTTTTTCGACCGCACATGGGTCAGTTTCATACCTCGCTTGAAGTGGCCGCTGGCCATGCGGACAAACGCCACCCGGTCGCGGTGCTTGGGGTCCATGTTGGCCTGCACTTTGAAGACAAACCCTGCGACCTTCTTTTCGTCGGGGGATATCTGGCGCGGTTCGGCAGACTGAACCTGTGGCTGCGGGCCATAGGCACCGATGCCTTCCATCAGTTCCTTGACGCCAAACGAGTTGATGGCCGAACCGAACCAGATCGGTGTCATATGGCCTTCCAGCACAGCCTGCGGGTCAAGCGCGGGCAGCAATTCGCGGGCCATCTCGACCTCTTCCAGCAGCTTGTCCAGCAGATGCTCGGGCACGTGTTCCGCCAGTTTCGGGTCGTCCAGCCCATTGATCTCGATGCTTTCGGCCACCTTGTTGCGGTCCGCGCGATCCATCAGTTCAAGCCGGTCGCGCAGCATGTCGTAGCAGCCGATAAAATCGCGGCCCACGCCGATGGGCCATGCCGCAGGGGTGACGTCGATGGCCAGCATTTCCTGAATTTCGTCGATGATCTCGAACGTATCGCGGCTTTCGCGGTCCATCTTGTTGCAGAAGGTCAGGATCGGCAGATCGCGCAGGCGGCAGACCTCGAACAGTTTCTGCGTCTGGCTTTCCACACCTTTCGCTCCGTCGATCACCATCACGGCGGCATCCACAGCGGTCAGCGTGCGATAGGTATCCTCGGAAAAGTCCGAGTGACCCGGCGTATCCACCAGATTGAACCTGAAGGTGTCATAGTCAAATGACATTGCGGATGCGGAAACCGAGATACCGCGATCCTTCTCCATTTGCATAAAGTCCGACCGGGTTCGCCGGGCTTCGCCTTTGGCACGGACCTGACCGGCCATCTGAATCGCACCCCCGTACAGCAGGAACTTTTCCGTCAGCGTCGTCTTGCCCGCATCCGGGTGCGAGATGATGGCGAATGTCCGGCGCCGGGCGATCTCGGGCGGCAGGGAGGGTTGGTTCGAGGTATCAAGCATGAGCGCGCGTATATGCGGGGAATCCTGCCGAAGCAAGACAAAGGGGCTGGTTCGAATCATACGTCTGTGGCAATAAGAACATATAGTGAACAGATGATGGAGTGGATCAATGAATTTGAAAGAGATTGCCGACGAACTGGTGGCCGGTTGCCGGGAAGACCGGGCAAAGGAAAACCTGTCCAAGCTGTATGCACCCGACGCCGTATCGGTCGAAGGGCAGGACTTTCAGGGAATGGGTCGGGAGACCAAAGGGCTCGACGCCATCCGTGGCAAACACGAGTGGTGGGAAAGCGCTCATGAGGTTTCTGGTGCGTCTGTCAGTGACCCGTTTCCCCATGGCGAAGACCGTTTTGCCGTGATTTTCGAAGTGCAGGGCAAGGTGAAGGAAACCGGCGAAGCGTTCGATATGCGCGAAGTGGGTGTCTATCACGTCGCCGACGGCAAGATCGTCCGGGAAGAGTTCTTTTACTGAGGTGGCGCTGCCGTTCTGGTCTTCCCTGTCTGGCCGGTGCTAGACATGCGGCAATGACTGACAGGGAGGATCCGATGGATCTGGGAATTCAAGCAAAACGCGCGCTGGTCTGTGCCAGCAGCAAGGGATTGGGTCTTGGGTGCGCCGAGGCGCTTGCTGCGGCTGGCGTAAACCTCGTGATGAACGCACGTGGTTCCAAGGCGTTGGAGGCTGAGGCCGCGCGCCTGCGGTCAGAGCACGGCGTTGAGGTGCAGACCGTGGCCTGTGACGTGACCACGCCCGACGGGCAAGCGCAGGTAATCAAAGCTGCACAGGGCGTTGATATTCTTGTGACAAATGCCGGTGGACCGCCGCCCGGATCGTGGTCGGACTGGGAGCGGGATGATTTCATCAAGGCGCTGGATAGCAACATGCTGACACCGATTGCATTCATGAAAGCGTTGCTTCCCGAAATGATGGACAAGGGATGGGGCCGGGTGGTCAACATAACCTCGCAATCCGTGCGTGCGCCGATTGCGGTTCTGGGCCTGTCAAATGCGGCGCGTACCGGTCTGACTGGCTATGTTGCCGGAACTTCGCGTCAGGTGGCGCCACACGGGGTGACCATCAACAACCTGCTGCCGGGTATTCATGCCACGGACCGGGCGGATTCTCTAGACAGCGGTGTGGCGGAACAACAGGGTATTTCGATCGACGAAGCACGCGCCAACCGTGCGGCGACAATCCCGGTCAGACGCTATGGTTCGCGGCAGGAATTTGGTGCCACCTGTGCGTTTCTCTGTTCGCAACATGCGGGCTTTATTGTCGGCCAGAACATCCTGCTGGACGGCGGTGCGACCAACCTGACGATGTGACCATGGCGCAGGGGTTTTCGTTAAAGGATCAGTTGTTCAACGCTGATAAGGTAAGCTTTCTCAGTAAGTTATTTGTGGAAGCTGAACCGGCGTTCAATGCTCCTGCGTTTCGGACACAGGTCATGTCGCGCCTGCCCGAACTGGAACTTAAAGAGCGTATGGCCTGGATCGCTGAGTGTCTGCAACAGGCCCTGCCGGATGACTTGCCAACAGTCGCCCCGGTGATTTTGCGGGCATTGCCGCCTGCGCTGGACCCTTCCAGATCGGATGATGATTTCGGCGATTTCATTTTCGCGCCTCTGGGTGAATGGGTCGCTGGTATCGGGCTGGGTCACGTTGGTGTATCCTTGGACGTGTTGGAAGAGCTGACGCAGCGGTTTTCGATGGAATGGGCCATTCGGCCTTTCCTGAATCATGCCCCGGACAGGGTGCTCGAGCGGATGCAGGACTGGTGTACCCATGACAGCTATCACGTGCGCCGATTGGTCAGTGAAGGCACGCGGCCCCGTCTGCCATGGGGGCAGGGCATCGGTCTGGGTCTGACGGACCCGTTGCCGCTGTTGGACCGATTGCACGGTGATCCGACCCGGTATGTCACGCGGTCCGTTGCCAACCATCTGAATGACATCACCAAAAAGGACCCTGGCCTGGTGCTGGGCCGTCTGGACAAGTGGCGCGCCGAGGGGCGACAGACCACGGCAGAGCTGGAGTGGATGACTTCTCATGCGCTGCGCGGACTGGTCAAGGCGGGGCACCCAGAGGCGATGAAAATGCTGGGATTTAACCCGGATACCGATGTTGCAGTAACGATTGACCTGAAGTCCAAAGCCCGCATCGGCGGCGCATTGGAGTTTTCAGTCGGTTTGAGCGGAGAAGGTGAACAGCTCGTCCTGGTGGATTATATCATTCACTTTCAACGCCCTGGAGGGAAAACCTCAGCGAAGGTGCATAAGCTGAAACAGGCAACCCTGAAAGGCGGCAAGCTTAATCTTGACAAGCGTCACAAACTGAAGGGCGATGCCACGACTTTCAAGCTGGTCCCCGGAGCGCATCGGCTTGAAGTTCAGGTGAATGGCAATATCCGCGCCGGTGTGGATTTCGAGCTGCTGGCGTAAAGCCCCACCAGGAGGCTCACACTTTTGTCAGAAGCGCCTTACCCGGATTGCGAACCGCGGACCTGTGCATTAGCTGCGATGCAGCCACTTGCAAGGGGAAGACCGCGATGAAGCATGAATCGGTGCAGAATTATTATGGTGAAGTCCTGCAAAGCAGTGCGGATTTGCAGACCAACGCCTGCTGCACGCCTGACGACATGCCAGAACACCTCAAGCGTATCCTCTCAAGGATTCACGACGATGTGCTGAAGCGCTACTATGGCTGCGGTCTTATCGCGCCGCTGGATCTTGAAGGCATGTCGATCCTCGATCTCGGCTGCGGGGCCGGACGCGACGTCTATGCCTTGTCCGCCATGGTCGGTGAAAAGGGCCGGGTTGTCGGGATCGACATGACGCCTGAGCAATTGGATGTCGCCCGTGCGCATCAGGAATATCATGCCAGCGCGTTTGGCCACGCCCAGAGCAATGTGGAATTCCATCACGGTTACATCGAAAAGCTGGATGAGCTGAATCTGGAGCCCGGATCGTTTGACATCATCGTCTCGAACTGTGTCATCAACCTGGCGACCGACAAGGATGCTGTTCTGAAGGGCGCGCACCGGTTGCTGAAAGAGGGCGGCGAAATGTACTTCTCGGACGTCTATGCCGACCGCCGTATCCCACAGGCGATGACCGAGGATGAGGTTTTGTATGGCGAGTGCCTGTCGGGTGCATTGTACTGGAACGACTTCCTGTCGATGGCGCGCAAGGCGGGTTTCGGCGATCCGCGCCGGGTGACGCATCGCCCGCTGACCATCGAGAACCCGGTGTTGGAAGAACGTGTTGCCCCGCTCAAATTCCTTTCGGCGACCTATCGTCTGTTCAAGCTGCCTGCGCTGGAACCGGCCTGTGAGGATTACGGTCAGGCGGTGGTCTATAAAGGCACTGTTCCCAACGCACCGCATGCGTTTGTTCTGGACGATCACCACGTTATTGAAACCGGTAAGGTCTTTCCGGTCTGCGGCAATACCTGGATGATGCTTCGGGACACGCGGTTTGCCCGCCATTTCGACTTTATCGGCGATTTTTCTACCCACTTCGGTATTTTCGAGGGCTGCGGCGGCGAAAGCCCGTTTGAGGCCACAGGCGAAGCAGCTTCACCCGGTGGTTGCTGCTGATCGCTTGCACCTGAGGGGCGGGGTTGCTATCCCCGCCCAAGCCCGATGGATTTGATCGGGACAGGCAATGGGGTCCATCGGTGACAGGTAACGCAACTCCTCCGCGTCTGGAAATTCGCAACATTATTTGCCGGTTCGAAGGGCGTGTCGTTGTGGATGACGTGTCGTTGACCGTGCAGGCCGGCAAGGTGACGTGTTTGTTGGGGCCGTCTGGCTGCGGGAAATCCACAACCTTGCGCATGATTGCCGGGGTTGAGATGCAGGACTCGGGCGAGATCTACGTCGATGGCAAGCTGATCTGTGACACCGTGTTTCGGGTGCCGCCAGAGCGGCGCGAGATCGGGTTGATGTTTCAGGACTTTGCGCTGTTTCCTCATCTGAGCGTGGCCAACAACGTGGCCTTTGGCCTGAGGGGCAGCAAGGACGAGAAACGTGCCCGGGTCGAGGAACTGCTGCGCAAAGTGGACCTGATGCGGTTCATCGACGGTTTCCCACATCAGTTATCGGGCGGAGAGCAACAGCGCGTGGCCCTGGCCCGCGCTTTGGCGCCACGCCCCAGGATCATGCTGATGGACGAGCCGTTCTCGGGTCTCGACAACCGTCTGCGCGACGGTATTCGCGACGAGACGCTGTCCATTCTCAAGGAAGAGGATGCGGCTGTCCTGCTGGTCACACACGAGCCGGAAGAGGCAATGCGGATGGCGGATGAGATCGCGCTGATGCGGCGCGGAAAGATCGTCCAGCAGGGCGCGCCGTACAACGTCTACACCCGACCCGCAGACAAGGCAGCCGTGGCGTTTTTCAGTGATATTAACGTGCTGCAAGCGCAAGTGAACGGAGCGCTGGCCGACACGCCTTTTGGTCAATTCCTGGCGCCGGGTATCCCGGATGGAACGGATGTCGAGATCGTCTTCCGCCCCCAGCACGTCAAACTGGATTTTGATCGCAACGGCAATGGCCCATTGCCGACCGCGACTGATGGAGTAGCAGCGCGGGGCGTGGTCGAACGTGCGCGTTTTCTGGGAAACGAAAGCCTGGTCGAGTTTCGCATGGACTACGACGGCTCGGTCCTCAGGGCGACGGTTCCGAATGTCTTTGTGCCCAATCCGGGCCGTGTCATGTGGCTGACCATTCGTCGTGACAAGTGTTTCATTTTTCCCAAGATGCAGAGTTGACCTCTCGATTTCCGTACGAGTGGTGCGCGAAAGCCTCAGGTTGCAGGTCCACGTCGCTTGCCGCAGCGCAGTGCCGGGTCTATCAAGGGCCAAACGTGGGGGTAGATCGGGCACATGCGTATTCTTCTGACCAATGATGACGGGATCAACGCTCCGGGCTTGATCACGCTGGAAGCGATCGCTGCTGAACTGGCAGGGCCGGATGGCGAGGTTTGGGTTGTTGCACCTGCCTTTGAGCAATCCGGGGTCGGGCATTGTATCAGTTACACCCACCCCACAATGATCGCCAAGCTGAGCGAACGGCGTTATGCGGCGGAAGGGTCGCCTGCGGATTGTGTATTGGCGGGGCTGCATGATGTGATGACGGACTGCCCACCGGATCTGGTCCTGTCCGGCGTGAACCGGGGCAACAACTCAGCCGAAAACACGCTTTATTCGGGCACTATTGGCGGCGCGATGGAAGCGGCTCTGCAAGGTATTCCTGCTATTGCCTTGTCACAGTATTTCGGCCCACGAAACCTGGGGCTGGACGACCCGTTCGAAGCTGCCGCTCGGTACGGGGCAGACCTCGTCCGGCGCATTCTGGATGCAAATCCGGAGGAGCAGGGCGATTACCGTTTGTTTTACAACGTGAATTTTCCACCTGTTCCGGCAGATGAGGTGCTGGGTACGCGCGTTGCAGCGCAGGGATTTCGGCGCGACACGCATTTTTCGGTCGAGCCGCACAGCTCGCCCTCGGGGCGGCGCTTCCTGTGGATCAAGGGTGGCTATCAGCATAACCCGACTGCGCCGGGAACGGATGCTGCGGTCAATCTGGAAGGCTATATCTCGGTCACGCCGATGCGCGCCGACTTGACCGCATATGACATGCTGGAGGCATTGAAGGCGGTCGAATGAGCGGATTGGACCCGGAAACCGTGATGCAGTTCCTGTTTGCCCTGCGCAAACGGGGGGTTACGGATGCGCGCGTTCTGGCGGCGATGGAACAGGTTGACCGGGGACGCTTTGTCACCGGCCTGTTCGCGGATCGCGCCTACGAGGACATGCCATTGCCGATTTCCTGCGGTCAGACGATCAGTCAGCCATCGGTCGTCGGCCTCATGACGCAGGCGCTGGACGTTCGGCCGCGCGATACCGTGCTCGAGATCGGAACGGGGTCGGGTTACCAGGCCGCAATCTTGTCGAAACTGGCGCGCCGGGTCTATACGGTCGAACGCCACCGGCGGCTGGTCAGCGAGACAGGAAAGCTTTTTGCCGATCTGGGGCTTACGAATATCACGTCCATGTTGTCGGATGGATCCTTTGGTTTGCCGGAACAGGCTCCGTTTGATCGGATCATTGTGACGGCGGCGGCCGAAGACCCTCCGGGACCACTCTTGGCGCAGCTGAAAATCGGGGGTATTATGGTTTTACCCGTGGGTCAGTCGGACACGGTGCAGCAGTTGATCAAAGTGACGCGCACCGAGGACGGTCTGGACTATGACGAATTGACGTCGGTCCGTTTCGTGCCCCTGCTTGAAGGGCTTGGCAAGGACGAGGCGTAGCAGGCTTTATAAATTGGTCGCCGGAACCCCGGACAACAGGGGCAGGCGTTGAGGACAGAATTATGAGTGCAGTATCCAAATCAGCTATGCGTCGCTGCGCGACCGGAGTGGCCGCTCTGGCCTTTCTGGCCGGGTGTGAGGGGCCACTGGATTATGACCTGCGCGGGCAGATCGGCGGGTTTTCGACCACTGATGCAGTGCAGTCGGCAACAACGTCCCGCCCGTCCCCCGATAGCCGGGGAGTGATAACCTATCCGAACTACCAGGTTGTCGTGGCCCGACGGGGCGACACGGTGCGCGATGTGGCCGCGCGCGTTGGCCTGCCCGAGGGTGAGCTGTCGCGTTTCAATGGCCTTCAGACAACCGACACCCTGCGAGAGGGCGAAGTTCTGGCCCTGCCACGTTCAGTGGGCGCGGGCAGTGGCGTGGACATCGCGTCGGTTGCCGGGGCGGCAATTGATCAGGCCCCTGAAACAGGGGGCGTCCGGACAACAACGCTGGAACCTGCCAAACCAGCCCCGGCGCCGGTCGCAAGCGGGCCGGAACCTGTCCGCCATAAGGTCAAGCGCGGCGAAACGGCGTACACGATCTCGCGCCTCTATCAGGTGCCGGTCGAATCGCTGGCGGAATGGAACGGTCTTGGGTCCGACTTCACCGTACGTGAAGGTCAGTTTCTGTTGATCCCGGTCAAAAACCAGCCCGCCCCACGTCAAAGCGCCGCTGCGGCGGCGCCTGTTGCGGCCACCGAGGTAACGGAACCGGGGCAGGGATCGCCGACGCCAACGCCTCCAAGTGCCACGCAACCCTTGCCCGATGAAAGGGTTGAACCGCTCGCCGAAGCCCCTGATGTGACTGCCGAAGCCCCTACAAACACGCGGTCTACCGCCTTGTCCCTGCCGGTCAGCGGCACCATCATCCGTGGATATAAAAAGGGCAAGAACGAAGGTATCGACATCGCCGCGGCCCCTGGCACAGCAGTCACCGCGGCTGAGGCCGGAACCGTTGCGGCGATTACGGCGGACGCGGATCAGGTGCCGATCATCGTGGTTAAACACAATAACGATCTGCTGACGGTCTATGCCAACGTTGATGATATCACCGTCAAGAAAGGTGATCGGATACGCCGTGGGCAAAAGCTGGCGCAGTTGCGGGGCGGAGACGATGCCTATGTGCATTTCGAAGTGCGCAAAGGTTTTGAATCCGTTGATCCGGATCCCTACCTGAAGTGAGGATACATGGCCCGTTTTGGGCTGTGCACTCTGTCCGGGACAATCCTGAACACGGCTGCCTGTCAGGCGTGGGGGTCGTAGTCGCTCAGGCGTTTTCCAGGTTCGTCTGCGAAGATCTCTGGCAGCGGCGAGACGGATTCGATCAGGTCGATACGGAAGACGCGGAAACCGTTTCGCAATTCGCACCAAGAAGTCAGGGTCCAGACGCGGCCCCAGTATTCCATGTGTAAAGGACGGATGGTGCGCTCGGTCAAAACACCGTCAATGCGGCGGTAGGACAGTTGAAGCTTCTGGCGCGATTTGATGGCCGCGCGGATCGGTGCCATATGCGCAAGCCCACGGGCTGCATCGGCGAAAGGATAGACCGCGAATTTCCAGGTATCGGCCTCGGCCACAACCTGTGTGGGCAGAACGGCATCGATCTTGTCGGCCAGAGAGTTCGCAGCGGCTTTCAGCTCTGGATCCGCGGCCTCGGCAACGATGGCCATACCGAGGTTCAGTGCCTCAAGCTCGGCCGGGGTCAGATTCAGCGGCGGCAGGGTGATCTGCTCGCGCACCATGTAACCCACGCCGCGCTCACCTTCGACCGGGACGCCCGAAGCGACCAGAGTATCCATGTCGCGATAGATGGTGCGGACCGACACTTCCAGCCGGTCCGCGATGTCCTGCGCGCGGTGCAGTTTGCCATCGCGCAGGATCTGGATGATATCGAACAGGCGGTCAGTTCGGCGCATGACACGCCGTCCGGACCACCTTTAAACGGTCATGTTCCATAGCACATTTTCATGGCGCATCTTTTCGCTGCCGGGTTTGATGGCGGCCATCAGGGCGGACGCAAACTCCTGCTGGGGAAACTTGGCCGCGGCATCCTGCGCAGCATTCATGTTCTGCCAGACCACACAATCCGTCCACCCCCCGTCATCGCCCTTGCTAAGGTTGCGATGAACAAAGCCGGGAGCGGCGCGAACAAACGCTTCGGTGGCCTGGCTGAGCTTTATGAACTCTTCGGTCGTTGTGCCTTCGGCCAGGGTGAAAGTGACAAATTCTGCAACTTGGGTCATGTGAGTCTCCGTTGACCAGGTTTCGATACCATCGTTCTAGCCACTTCCAACTGACATAAACCTGTCAGTTGGAAAATGCGAGCCCATAGTTTTTTGCAGATCGCTTCAATTTTCGTGCTCAATTTTCGCCTAATCCCTTTTGAGGCAGGGCATACGGGCGTAAACACGGTCCCAGTTCATATTCCCGGCGCACATGCGTCGATGAAAAAGGAGAAGAGACATGCTCAACAATATTGGCCTTCCCGGTCTTCTGCTGATCGCCGTTGTGGTTCTGGTTCTGTTTGGCCGTGGCAAGATCAGCTCGCTGATGGGCGAAGTCGGCAAAGGCATCACTGCGTTCAAGAAGGGCGTCAAAGACGGTTCGGAAGAACTGGAACAGGACGCGTCGGAACTGGCCAAGGATGTCACACCCGAGACCGAGAAAGACAAGGTG
Source organism: Ruegeria sp. AD91A (assembly GCF_003443535.1). Lineage (GTDB taxonomy): Bacteria > Pseudomonadota > Alphaproteobacteria > Rhodobacterales > Rhodobacteraceae > Ruegeria. The sequence goes on from NZ_CP031946.1 coordinate 834,211, forward strand.
TAACCACAGATGTTTGATCTGGGCTGGACCGAGCTTCTGGTCATCGGCATTGTCGCCCTGATCGTTGTCGGGCCGAAGGACCTGCCGGTGTTGTTTCGCAATGTGGGGCGTTTTGTCGGCAAGGCCCGTGGCATGGCGCGCGAATTCAGCAGCGCCATGAACGAGGCTGCCGATCAGGCCGGAGTGAACGAGATCAAGAAAGGTCTCAACGCTGCCGCGAACCCTGTGGGCTCGGCCATGGACGGCGTAAAGCAAGCCGCGCAGGATATGGCGAAAAGCATCGATCCCACTAAGTTCGATCCTGACAGCGAAACCGGTAAACTGGCAGCAGAGCGGGCCGAGCAGGCCAAGAAAATTCAGGCCTCAACTGCCCGCGCCGCCGCCGAGCGCAAAGCCAAGGAAGCTGCCGAGGCACTGGCCAAGGCCGAAGAAGCCGAAGCGGCGCTGAAGACTGAAGGCGAAACATGACCAAGACCGACGAGATCGAAGATACCTCGGCCCCATTGATCGAGCATCTGGCCGAGCTGCGTACGCGGTTGATCCACTGCGTCGTGGCCTTTCTGGTCGGGATGATCATCTGCTTTACAGTGGCCACGCCGCTCTTCAACTTTCTGACCAATCCCCTATGTGAGGTTCTGAACGAGCGTGGACAGGATTGCGGCCTGATTTTCATATCGCCGCAGGAAGGGTTCTTTGTCGCGATCAAGGTCTCGCTGCTCGGCGGGTTCATTCTGGCCTTTCCCTATATCGGGATGCAGATGTGGCGCTTTGTGGCTCCGGGCCTCTACAAGTCGGAAAAGAACGCGTTTCTGCCTTTCATGCTGGCCTCGCCCTTCATGTTCCTTCTGGGCGCAAGCTTTGCTTTCTACGTTGTGACGCCGTTGGCCTATGACTTCTTCCTTGGGTTCCAGCAGTTCGGGGCTGAAGGTGAAGCCGTGGCCGATGGAGTAACTACAGCGCCGCTAAGCGTGGTGTTTCAGGGCTCGGCGCAGGAATACCTGAACCTGACGATCAAGTTCATCGTGGCCTTTGGGCTGTGCTTCCAATTGCCGGTTCTTCTAACCCTAATGGGCAAGGCAGGACTGGTGAGCGCCGAGGGTCTGGGTGCAATGCGGAAATACGCGGTTGTTGGCATTCTGGTGCTGGCGGCGATCGTGACACCCCCTGACGTGATCACCCAGATCATTCTCTTTGTTGTGGTCTACGGCCTCTACGAGATATCGATCTTCCTGGTGGCTAGGGTCGAAAGGAAACGGGAAGAGCAATTGCGCGCTGAAGGTTACTACGATGATGAAGAAGCCGAAGCAGACGAAGACCTGATGCGGGAATTCGAAGACGACAAGTAATCTGCTGACACAGCAACTGAGGCGCGCCCCGACGGGCGCGCCTTTTTCGTTCGCTGGCCTTGTTGCGCCAATCAGAACATGCTTTGAACCGATCCAGACCTGACCGGAGGAGCCGATGGACGACCAAGCCCTGAACCGTATTGCTGCCGCGTTGGAGCGCATGGCGCCGGCGCCTTTGGCCACACCGGATTTCAACGCAGCCCCGGCCTTTGTCTGGCATGTGGAACCGGAACGGCTGGAACCGGTTGAACAGGTCAATCGCGTCGATCTGGATCTGTTGGTCGGCATCAATCGGTCGCGTGACACGTTGCTTGATAATACGCGCCGGTTCGCGGCTGGTTACAAGGCAAACAATGCGTTGCTATGGGGGGCGCGGGGGATGGGCAAATCCAGCCTCGTGAAAGCCGTTCACGGCGCGCTGAGCGCGGACCACCCCGAACTGAAACTAGTGGAACTTCAGCGCGAAGACATGGGTTCGGTCGCCCGCCTGCTGAACCACCTGCGCACGGCACCTTATCGGTTCACCCTGTTTTGCGACGACCTCTCGTTCAGTCACGATGACCAGCATTACAAATCGCTCAAGGCCGTTCTGGATGGCGGCATAGAAGGTCGCCCGGAAAACGTAGTATTCTACGCGACCTCGAACCGCCGCCACCTGATGCCGAGGGACATGATTGAAAACGAACGTTCCAGCGCCATCAACCCGTCAGAGGCGGTCGAGGAAAAGGTATCATTGTCCGACCGCTTCGGATTGTGGCTGGGATTCCATCCCTGCGATCAGGACGAATATCTTGCCATGATCGACCGCTATTGCGCGGCCTATGGCGTTTCGGTCGATGCCGAAACCCTGCGCGCCGAGGCAATTGAATGGCAGGCCACTCGCGGATCGCGTTCGGGTCGTGTCGCGTGGCAGTTCTTCGTCGATCTCGCCGGGCGCAACGGCGTTCATATCGCCTGATCCCATCTTCATCTGGCTAAAAATATCCCCGCCGAAGGCATGGCTCGTCAGGGCCATTTCCTAAAGCAGCGCCAGAATCCGGGCGGCCTCATCAGCCGTGCTCGTCAACGCATCGCGGTCTTCACCCGGATGGAATCGTGCACGCACGGCGGTCGGCATCGGCGCTGGTTCCACAATCGAAACCGTCGGACCAGTGCGTTTGGTTTCGGCCTCCCAACTGCGGGCCAGAGCCATTTGCGCGGCTTTGGTGGCACCGTAGATGCCATAGAACTTCTCACCGGCTTTCGGGTCATTGAAAAACACCGCGTGGCCGTTTTCACCCAGCAGGGGCGTGACGTACGGAATCAGAACCGAAGTTGCGTTTGCGTTCGTGTTGACTGCCTTGGTCCATTCCTTGGGGTCGACGAAATGTACCGGTGTCAGCGCCGAGGTGTGAATGGCCGTGTGCAGCCACAGATCCACCTTGCCCCAACGGTCATGGATTCCGCGGCACAGGGTTGCCATCGCGTTCGGATCGGTGATGTCCATCGGTGCCAGCGTGGCCGAGCCACCCTTGGCTTTGATGCGATCGTCAAGTTCTTCCAGCCCGCCGGTGGTCCGGGCGACGGCGACGATGTGGTATTCGGGTGCCAGTGCTTCGGCCAGGGCAGCGCCCAGCCCGCGAGAGGCCCCGGTTATCAGGGCAATTTTGGTCTTGTCGGTCATGCCTGCGGTTTGAACCCCCGGGCGCGGGGCGTCAAGATGCGATCAGCCTCCGGGAATGGCGATACGCTTGGTCTGGCCGCTTTGTCGCAGCATGATGCCATGCTCATCAATCGCGATCACTGTACCGGAAGCAACGCGGCTTCCGGGTTTGACCTCTTTTACACGGCCCGATGACAGGCGCATCAGGGCGCGCATGTCTGCTTTCGGCCCGAATACTCCCAGAACCGAGACGGAATTCTTCTTCAGCGCACCTCGCTGCGTGGCCGCGCTTTTGACTGTGGCGTTTGACATGATCCGTGGTCCGGGACATGGCCCGGAACCCCTTGTTGAGTGAGTGGTCGCCGCCGGATAACAAAACGCTCAGGTGAACAAAAGCGCTGCGCGGACAGGTGTCATCACGATTTGGTGCCCTTGAAAAAAGCCCTTGTGATTGCGCGGAATTCGCCGATTGGTTGTGGCAAATTTCCACTCATCCACGACACAAGACCGCAATCAGGCTGCCCGGCAGCCTTCGTCGGGCCAGAATGACCCACCGTTTTGATTCGCCGTTCAGAATGGGAAACCGATTGCATCAGTTCCGTATCGTCCGCTCAGCCCGAGGCCAGTTTTGCCGCATTCCAGGACCCGCCCGGGACCTGCATGTCAGCGCGTTTCTGGCTGACACGGCTGCTGTTTTCCAGATTGTCCAGATAACCTTCGCTGACGCTGCCTGTGATGTAGTTGCCATCAAAGCAGGAACAGTCGAAGGCTTCGATCTCGGGATTGCCTTCCTTGGCGGCCCAGATCAGGTCATCCAGATGCTGATAGAACAGTGCGTCCGCGCCCAGTTCTTCGCGGATCTCTTCGATCTCTTTGCCGTTTGCAATCAGCTCGGTCTTGGTTGGCATGTCTATGCCGTAGACATTGGGGTACTTCACCGGCGGCGAGGCGCTGGCGACATAGACTTTCTTGGCCCCGGCGTCGCGGCACATTTGCACAATCTTCTTGATGGTGTTGCCACGCACGATGGAATCGTCGATCAGCAAGACACTGTGGCCGTCGAATTCCAACGGGACGGCATTCAGTTTGCGGCGGACGGATTTCTGCCGCTCGGCCTGACCGGGCATGATGAAAGTGCGCCCCACATAGCGGTTTTTGACCAGGCCTTCGCGGTAAGGGATACCGGTGATCTTCGCGGCTTCCAGAGCCACAGGGCGGGCACTGTCAGGCACCGGGATGATCCGGTCGATTTCCAGGCCCGAGTCCTGAATCTGTTTGGCCAGCGTCTGACCCATGCGCATCTGAGTTTTGTAAACCGAAACACCGTCCAGCAAAGAGTCCGGGCGGGCCAGGTAGACATACTCGAATATGCAGGGCGTCAGCTTGCCTTCGACCGCCTGAAACTCGTGCATGTTGCCGTCCAGATCGATCAGAATTGCCTCACCCGGGCGAAGATCACGAAGTTTTTCAAAGCCGTTGATGCCAAAGGCCACGTCTTCCGAGGCAAAGGCATAATCATCGCCGTCTCCGTCCACTTCGCGTTTGGCGACTGACAGCGGGCGAATGCCAAACGGATCGCGGAAAGCCAGCATGCCGACACCGGCGACCAGACAGATCACGGAATAGGCGCCCTGAACGCGTTCCATCGTCATCTTCACACCGGCAAAGAGGTTGCGGATGGGCTCGCGATTGCCATTCACCTTGATCGCGTCGGCCACTTTGTCGGCCAGCACGTTCAGCAGGATTTCAGAGTCTGACGTGGTGCGCAGGTGGCGGCTATATTTGCCAGTGACCTTCTCGCGCTGTTCAGCAGTGTTGGTGATGTTGCCGTTGTGAACCAGATAGATTCCGTAGGGGGCGTTTACAAAAAAGGGCTGCGCCTCGGCCGCGCTGAGAGATCCCGCCGTCGGATAGCGCACATGCCCCATGCCTACATGGCCCAAAAGGGTTTCCGCATCCTGGGCATTGAACACGTCCTTGACCAGGCCGTTCGCCTTCTTTTCGCGGAAGAACTCGCCGTTGTAGGTCACGATCCCTGAGGCATCCTGACCCCGGTGCTGCAGCATCAGCAACCCGTCATAGATTTCGGCAAACACATCATGTGTCCGACTTGCGATTCCCAAAATCCCACACATTTACGGGCTCCAACTTCTATGACGATATGATCTGAGGTTTGACCGCTGGTCGGCGCTGGATCCTCTGTAAGGTGCGTGCGGGCAATTTGGTAGCAGGCGAAAACGACGCCAATTGGGCGACCATTGTTACGACCAGCGCGCATTCGTACAGAAAGAACAAGATCGGTGGCTCCGATTCCGTGGCGGGTTGGCCTCCACATAATGCCTAATGGCGTGGCTGTCATCAAAGGATCACACTCACCTATTGCCGCAGGTCGGGATTTCAGGGATCGCGGCAGGGTCAGGAAGAAGATGACATGTGCAATCATATGTGCTGTCATGCCATTTAATATGTGCAAGTCAGGATGGGTGCAGCACGCAAAGGGCCGGAATGTGGCAACATAAACCTCAACAGAAAAAGCAGGAGCGGATCAAGCAACGGTGCCACAGGTGCCGGGGAATGGGTCGGGCGCCCTGTCAGATCTGTAACGGCGCGGGCGAAGTTGTCAAAAGCCGGGATATTCTTGGCAAACCGATCTCCAGCCGGTGTGACGGGTGTTTCGGGCTGAAAACGATCCGCTGCACGGTCTGTGGCGGGGAAGGGTATATTTGAATCGAGAAAGCCCGGACAGTGCCGGGCTTTCATCATTCAATGCAACCTGAGATTACCCGTCAGCGGGTGCGGTGGTTGCGGGTTGTTCGTTTCCTGCGGTGCAGCTGGCGACCAACTCTTCATATTGTGCAGTCACCCACCCCAGAGCCGCTTCGGGGTTTTGTTCTTCAATCTGGCTGCTGAACTGCTCGAACACTTTGGCCGAGCGGCTTTCGTCCACGATTGTATAGGACTGGCCTGTCATGACCGTGTCATAGACAAAGAAGGCGATTGCAACCAGCAGAATGCCGCGCGCGATGCCGAAGAACAGCCCCAGCGCCTGATCCAGCCCGCCCAAAGCCGAGCGCTGGACCAGCGATGAAAACAGCGGTGTAAAGATGCTGACCACAATCAGCGCCACGGCGAAGACTGCTGCAAAACCGGTGATCACCGACAGTTCACAGCTGTCGCGCAGGAAATCTCCGACCACCGGTATTTCCTTGACCAGCGGCACGGCCTGTGGGGCAAAGATGAATGCCAGAACAGCCGCTGCGACCCAGCCTGCAATGGCCAGAACCTCGCGCATGAAACCGCGTGAGTAGGCCAGCAAGCCCGACAGCACGATGATCAGCGCGACCACCCCGTCAATTATTGTAAAACCTTCCATGGCCCTCGCCTGTTCTTTTTCAGCCCCTCGGGGCGCGACTTTAACCTGCTCCGAAGGTTTCGCCAACAAACCCCACCAAATCAGAGGGTCGGGTGAGTGTCAGACCTGCCACAGTGCCGGTTTTGCCACCTGCCGGAGCAATTGCCGCTGTGAAACCAAGTTTTTGCGCTTCTTTCAACCTGTTTTCGGTCTGTGGGGCAGGTCTAAGTGCCCCAGACAGCGAGATTTCTCCGAAAACGACCGTATCCGTGGGAAGGGCCGTGTCTTCGCGTGCGCTCAGTAACGCAGCGGCAACGGCCAGATCGGCAGCGGGTTCGCTGATTTTTAATCCACCTGCGACGTTCAGATAGACATCAAGGCCCGCGAAGGGGATGCCGCAGCGCGCTTCGAGCACTGCGAGGATCATTGCCAGCCTTCCGCTGTCCCATCCAACGACGGTTCGGCGCGCTTGCGAATGAGGTGAGGGTGCGACGAGCGCCTGCAATTCGACCAACACGGGGCGGGTACCTTCAATTCCGGCGAAAACAGCAGAGCCGGGGCTTGGTTTGCCACGTTCGGACAGGAACAGGGCCGATGGGTTGGTGACTTGTGCCAACCCCTTGCCGGTCATTTCGAATACACCGATTTCGGCCGCCGGGCCAAAGCGGTTCTTGACTGCGCGCAGTATGCGGAACTGGTGGCCGCGCTCGCCTTCGAAATAAAGCACCGTGTCGACCATATGCTCGACCACGCGAGGGCCGGCGATCTGGCCATCCTTGGTGACGTGGCCAACCATGATGATCGAAACACCGTGCCGTTTCGCGAACGTGGTCAATTCATGGGCCGCAGCCCGGACTTGTGACACCGAGCCGGGTGCGCTGTCGACATTGTCTGCCCACATGGTCTGAATCGAGTCGATTATGGCCAGTCCGGGCTTTTCCGCTTCAAGCGTTGTGAGGATGTCGCGCAGATTGGTTTCGGCGGCGAGTTGAACGGGGGCGTCCTCAAGCCCCAGACGGCGGGCCCGCATGCGAACTTGCGCGCTGGCTTCTTCGCCCGAGACATAGATGGTTTTCACGCCTGCACGCGCGAATCGCGCCGCGGCTTGCAGCAGCAGGGTGGACTTCCCAATGCCGGGGTCTCCGCCCACCAAAAGGGCCGAAGCCGGAACCAGCCCGCCGCCCAGAACGCGGTCCAGCTCCTCAACCCCGCAGAGTGTACGGGGCGGCGGCGTTTCCTCGGTCGACAGGTCCGTTAGTGCAATGGACTGGCCGCGTTTTCCACCGAGTGATTTTTTGGCCGGGCCAGCCGATAGGGGCGCGTCCTGAACTATGGTGTTCCATTCGCCACACCCATCGCAGCGCCCGGACCATCGTGTATGCGTCGCGCCGCAGGCCGAGCAGGAGAAGGATGTCGTCTTTACCATGACGCTCTTCGTGCCCGAGGTTGGACGGTTCTTCAAGCCCTTGTAGGCTTTCCTCACCGCCGATGGCGCGCTGCGGCCTCAGGCCCCGATGGGCCATCGTCCGCAGCGGGCGCAGTCGCGCCTATTCCGCCGGTCGAAGGGGCGACATTGCAATCACGCTGGCCGCCTTGGAAGAACTCTCATTGCGTGGAGCCTGTAGTTGGGTGGACAGTTCGGGGAGAAGCTCGAACAGCTCATCCCGCAGGCGCGTAAGTTGCGACTTGGCGATTGTCTCTTCCATTTCCACATCCCGCGTCCACTGGCGCAATTCGTTCTGGATGATCTGCGCTTCTTCCAGACGCCGCTGAAACAGCTCGATCTCTTCCTGCCGCTGTTGCAGGAACATCCGCGCGCGTTCGACCCGGACATCGCCATAGGTCTGGGCCAGTTCCTGACTGATCTGGCTCATCTGAGCGGCCAGCTCCAGAATCTCTGGCTCAAGCGATTGCAGGTCAGGGTGCTGGCGCAGAAAACCCATGCGTTCTTTGACTGCGTCAAACTCGGAGGACATCATGAACAGCCCGCCCCGGTCAGCGGTATGGGCCATGTGATACGCTTCTGCGATGTCATGCATGTTGAGCGCGAATTTGCGGTGGTTGTTTTCCAGCGCCATCATTCGGGCATTGGCTGGCAGGTAAAACGTCAGCATGAGAATCAGCGCTGTCAGGACAATCTGGATGAACATGCCGGCATCCTTTGCCGGTGCCTCGCCAAATCCGGCCTGCATCGAGAGCCACGGCAATACACCCAAAGCGGACAAAAGCGTGGCTGAAACGGCAAGTAAAGCAGCCATACAGATAAGGAAAAAGGTCAATCTTAAAAAGGCATTCTGAAACTGTAATGTAATACTGTGGAGGGCGGCCATGATCGTCGAACTCCTTCTCAAACCGGTACACACCGGGTCAAAGCGGAAGGCAATCTAACGACTTAGTGCGATCCGCTGCGGACCCGAAAACTACAAAACACTGCTGCTCGAAATACAAAGATGATACTCAGATTTGTGTTTTCAATCAATTAGGTCTGAGCTTTTCGTGAAGTGGATGTCATCTCTGTAATATGGCCCAAAGCGATCGAAGCCAGAATGCAGGCGGTGAACAGGTAAAGACCCCATGCAGTTTCGATGGTCGCGTAAGAGATGCCCTTGGCCAAAGTGATGTAGAGCGCGATGAGGAAGATGTCGGCCATGGCCAGCTTGCCGAGAATGTTGAGCGCGGGCTGAACGCGTGGGTCCAGCAGGTTCCATTGGATCAGGGCGGTGCCGATGGTTTTAATATAGGGCGCAAAGAGGGCGAAGATCGTAACGATCAGCGCGAGGAAGACGTCGGACTTCCACAGGGACTGGAGCCCAGTGATGACGCTGATCTCGCTGAGGCCGAAGATCGGCAGGAACCCTGCGCGCATCAGTGGAGCGAACCACGCGATGGGGTAGAGGATCAGCAGCGAGAGGGTGGCGAGGCGGAGGGTCATGGCGGCCAGTTCTGTTTCGTTTGACCGCCTAACAGTACGTCGTTGGATCGTCTGTGCAAGGATGCTTGTTTAGAAGGTTATTCTACCCGCCTCATACGGGCCATCAAATTGGTTTTCAGGACGAACTGATGGAACAGGGCGGCCAAAATATGCAGAAGAACCAGAACAAGCATCAGCGTTTTCATGACTTCATGCACTTCAGCGGATGCTTCTATCCCTCCGAACCATGCAAGGGCGCCAGAGACCGGTAAAAGCAACATCAAGGCATACAGCGAGAAATGGGTTGCATGAGCAGCGAGTTTCATCGCGGCGGTTTCCTGTTCCGGAAGTGATGGTGCGCCGCGGGTCAGGCGCAATGCGATCCGCCAAATCGCAAGTGCAAGGATAAGCAGGCCTCCGAATACATGGAGAGCAACTGGTGCTTGAAAAGAGACGGGTAATCCGCGTTCGATTTGATCCCATGCCTCAGAAATCGGCTCGTGAAAGAGGAACTGAACCGCGATCAGAAAGAAAATAGCCCAATGGAGGGCGATTTGGGTGCGCGAATAAGAAGTGGGCATGGGGAAGCTCCAAAAAAATACAAGAGTTACACTGGTGTAACGTATGACTTCGGGAGTTCCGTCGATGAGTTTTGAGTTTTTTTGTCGAGCGCAGGAGGTTTCACCGCACCGCCTCAATCGGCCCCTCGGCACTGCCGCTGATGAATTGCTCCACATACGGATCACCCGAGGCGTCCATCTGGCTGACCGGCCCGGTCCACTGGATCACGCCTCCGTGCAGCATGGCCACGTTGTCGGCAATCGCACGGACGGAACTCATGTCGTGGGTGATGGTCATCGCGGTGGCGCCCATCTCGGTCACGATTTCGCGGATCAGGTCGTTGATGACGCCGGACATGATCGGGTCCAACCCCGTGGTGGGCTCATCAAAAAAGATGATCTCGGGCTCGGCGGCGATGGCGCGGGCGAGGCCCACGCGTTTTTGCATGCCGCCTGACAGTTCCGCCGGAAAGCGGTCGGCCACGTCGGATTTCAGCCCGACGCGGCGGAGTTTTTCGATGGCGATTTCGCGGGCTTCTTCGGTGGGACGTTTCAGCGAGCCGCGCAGCAGGCGGAAGGCGACGTTCTGCCAGACGGTCAGCGAGTCAAACAGAGCCGCGCCCTGAAATAGCATCCCGAACCGGGCCAGAAATGCATCGCGATCACCCTTGCTGGCGTCTTTGCCGTCGACATAGATCATGCCACTGTCGGGCTTGATCAGGCCCAGAATGCACTTCAGGGCGACCGATTTGCCGGTGCCTGACCCGCCGATGATGACCATCGAGGTGCCCTTGGGGATTTCAAGGGTCATGCCTTGCAGCACGTGGTTGTCGCCAAAGGCTTTATGTACGTTCTCCATCCGGATCATAGCGAGAAGAAAACCCCCGTAAGAACGAAGTTTGCAGCCAGAATCAGCACGGCGGCGGCTTCGACCGAGCCCTTGGTGGCGCGGCCCACGCCCTGTGCGCCACGGCCGGAATTCATGCCGTAGTAACAGCCCATGATGGCTGCGATCAGGCCAAAGGCCGCGCCTTTGACCAGCGACGAGACGATGTCGCGGGTTTCCAGGAAATCCACGGTGTTTTTCAGATAGGTCGCCGGGTTGAAGCCCAGGTTTTGCGTGGCCACGGTGTAGCCGCCGGCAATTCCGATGATGTCACCCACTGCTACCAAAGCAGGCACTGTAATCAGCGCGGCCAGAACCCGCGGGACGGTGAGGTATTTCATCGGATGCGTGGACAGTGTGACCAGCGCGTCGATCTGTTCGGTCACTTTCATCGTGGCGATCTCGGCCGCGATCGAGGATGTCACGCGGGCTGCGATCATCAGCCCGACCAGAACCGGGCCAAGCTCTCGCACCATGCCGATGGCGACGATCTGGGGCACCACGGCTTCGGCGTTGAAGCGCGCACCGCCGGCGTAGATCTGCAACGCCAGCGCACCGCCGGTGAAAATCGCCGTCAGGCCGACGACGGGCAGGGACAGCCAGCCGATGTTCAGCAGGGCCATACCAAATTCGCGCGGATAGAAAGGGGGGCGCAGGATATGCGAGATCGCATCAAGCGCGAACAGAGCCACCCGGCCAAAGGCCGCAAGCAGGCTTAGAACTGTGCGGCCCAGACCTCCGAGCGCGGTGATCGGGTTCATTCCACATAGCCCCGCGAATAGCGATTGCCCATTGATGTGAGGATTTCATAGCCAATTGTACCGGCAGCTTCAGCCAGATCATCGACGGTTTGATGGCCATTCAGGATACGCAGGCGTTCCGGGTCGTTGGGCAGGTCGGTGACATCCACCGTGATCAGGTCCATCGAGATGCGGCCGACAACCGGGCAGGGCTGGTTGCCGGCGAAGGTGTCGATCCCGCCGCCGATGGCGCGATGCAGGCCGTCTGCATACCCCGCCGCGACTGTGGCGATACGAGACGGTCGACGCGCCACCCAGCTGTTGCCGTAACCAACAGATTCGCCCACGGCCACCTTGCGCACCTGAATGACAGGCAGATCGACCGTGACAACGGGTTTGGCATCCGCAAAGGGCAGGCCGCCGTACAGACCAATGCCCGGGCGGCAGAAATCGAAATGGAACTCTGACCCCAAAAGCATGCCGCCGGTCGCAGCCAGAGAACGCGGCGCGGTGACACCTTCGGTCATCTCTCGGAAGGTTCTAAGCTGCTGCTGGTTCATCGGATGGTCCGGCTCGTCCGCGCAGGCCAGATGGGACATGATGACAACAGGTGACAGCGCCTCAGCATTTGGGCGCAATTCGGCCCAGTCGGCGGGCTCCAGACCCAGCCGGTTCATGCCACTGTCCAGTTGAATGCCGAACGGATGGTTGGGCAGGGCTTGTTGGTGGAGTTGGAACTGCTCTGGCGAATTGATCAACGGCGTCAGATCGTTGGCGAGCAGCAATTGGGTGTCGCCTTCCATATGCCCTGAAAAGACACAGATCATCGGGCCGGGGCCAACCGCTTGGCGGACAACAGCGCCTTCTTCTGCGGCAGCCACAAAAAACTTGCGAACGCCTTCTTCGGCCAGCGTGTCGCTGACAGGCCCGGCACCCAGCCCGTAGGCATCGGCCTTGACCACGGCACCGGTTTCGACCCCGGTTTTCGCGTCGAGCGCCCGCCAATTGCTGGCGAGCGCCTGAAGATTGATCGTCAAACGTGCAGTACTCATGGCACTGTTCATGACATTGCGCCGTCCAAGGTCAAGAGGGAATGGCGCATTTACCTGGCGGTTTTTGACGGTGTTTCGTCTGTTGTGGCGGAAAACACTAAAAAATCAGAAGATTCGCCAACCCTTCGTTGTAATTGCCCGGTTCGGGGATTGTTTTCACATCAAAGTTAAAGCGATCTTGGGAACAGGATCGTTCCGCCCCGGCGAAGGCGAGGGCGCACCGTCAACCAATGAGGAAGCCATGGATTTTTCTAACGGATTGGCCGTAGACCCATCACAGATCATAAGTCTTTTTGCGGATGTCTTTGCTGCTTCGGAAGGGTCGGAAGAGGGGGCGGTAATTGGTGCATTCGTGCGTGAATTGATCAACAGCACGCCTCCCGAAGATATCCTGGTGTGCACGGCGCATCAGGATCACGAGCTGCTTGGCTGTGCCATCTTTTCAAGGATGACGTTTTCGCAGGATACGCGCAATGTGTTCATCCTCTCGCCGATGGCCGTTCAAACGGGCTCGCAAAAAACAGGTATTGGACAGGCGCTGATTTCTTATGGTCTGGATCGCTTACGGGCGTCAGGTGTGGATGTGGCACTGACCTATGGCGATCCGGCCTACTATTGCAAAACAGGTTTTGCGCAGATCACGGAAGACACCGCCCAACCGCCGCTGAAACTCAGCCAACCGCATGGTTGGTTGGGTCAGGCGTTGGATGGTCACGAAATGAAGCCTTTGAAAGGCCCGTCGCGATGCGTTTCCGCACTAAATAATCCGTCGCTCTGGTAAACGAGGTAGGCTGTCTGGTTTGGGCCCACGACGATCTTGGCATCGCTTAGAACTGGGCCTGATCCAGGATTGCCTTACTGTTCCGGATGTGCCGGGCCACCAGCTTTTTCTGACGTCTGCCACTTGGGATATAGAAGGCAGGGTCCATATCCCGATTGCGGTTCAGCCCCGGAAAAAGCTGCAAGAGCTCGTGCAACGCTTCGGGTGGAAGGGATTTGAGGGTCTCGGGGCCGGTGAACAGGCTTTCGCTTGGCGCACCTTCGGCAAAGAGTACCACGTGGCGGTCAAAGACAAGGTGGTGGTAAGTCACCTGCGTCGCGTCACATTTCACATGAACGCCCGGTAAATCAGTCAGCCGGATGGCCGAGACCAAAACGTCTCGCGTGTCGAACATGCGCTGCGCTATGTCTGATCGGACCAGTATTCTGTGTTGTCGCGATACCATCAGGTCTCGACGGGGCAATCCGTGTCCCAAAGCCCCGGCCATGATGCAGACCGGGCGCAGTTCGGGCGTTTTCAAAAGGTCCGACTGGCGAAGGGACCGGGATAGAACCAGACGAACGACTTCCGAATTGCCACCGGTTGTCATGACCCGGTCGCCTGACCTTATGTCCTGAACGGATATTTGCCCACGATCCGTCAGGATAAGGGTGCCAGAGGTGAAACAGGGGGCTCCGGGGCTGGGATTGGGGTCTTCTACAAAGTTAACCCCATCCTTCGATGACAAGGACGCGGTATCGTCAGTCCCGTTGCTGCCTATCTGGGTCGAGGTCTGGCCATTGGCTGGCCCCTGGGTCGCAGTCACCTGAGCGTCAAAGGACACAATGCTAAGAACCGAACCATTGTCTGACAATGAAATTGCCCCCAATCGATTAATCCGGGCGGAGATCACGTAATAATCGAACCCGCCCACGCTGGTCATCGTTCCGGTGTCGACATCTGTCGAACTGCGTACCGAGCCGTTGGCGTTGTAAACATCAACCTGCAACCCGGTGACATCGGTTCCGGTGGGGACACGGATTTCAATGAAATCTCCGTCCGGAGCAAAGTTCGGGCCGTTGCGATATCTTATTTCCGAAATAATCGCGGGCAATTCTGCTGGTCTCCGGGCGGGAACGGTGCATTCTGGCTGAACGTCACCGTCACTTTAACACCGGGCGGGGAAAACACAAAAGTGCTTGGCGTGTAGCATCTTGGGCGGGCGTTCAGTCCGCGATCAATAGCCCTCGATCTCACCGCCCTGTTGCCAGGGTTTGACCAGATTGCCAAAGCGGGTGAATTGTGCCTCGAACGACAATTCGACCGTACCGATGGGGCCGTGGCGCTGCTTGCCGACGATGACTTCGGCCTTACCGTGCAGACGTTCCATCGCCTGCTTCCAATCTTCCATCTTTTCCAGTTCGTGATCGCCGGGCTTTTCCCGTTCCTTGTAATATTCCTCGCGGAACACGAACATAACCACATCAGCGTCCTGTTCGATCGATCCTGATTCCCGCAAGTCGCTGAGTTGCGGGCGCTTGTCGTCGCGATTTTCGACCTGACGGGAGAGCTGGGACAGGGCGACCACCGGGATGTTCAGTTCCTTGGCGATGGCTTTCATGCCCATCGAAATCTCGGCGATTTCGTTGACGCGGTTGTCGGCCATGCCCCGGCAAAGCTGGAGGTAGTCGATGACAAGCAGATCGAGCCCATGCGTCCGCTTCAACCGTCGCGCACGGGCGGCGAGTTGCGAGATCGGCAGGGCCGGGGTGTCGTCAATAAACAAAGGGCAGGCTTCCAGTTCCTTGGCCGCATCCACGAAACGGCGGAATTCGGCCTCGGTCATGTCACCCTGACGGATTTTGTGGCTCGAGATCTCCGAGGCTTCGGCCAGAACCCGGCCTGCAAGCTGTTCCGCGCTCATCTCCAATGAGAAGAAGCCAACCACGCCGCCATCTATCGCACCCTCGGTGCCGTCGGGTTTAGTCCCGCGCTTGAAGGCCTTGGCAACGTTGAAGGCGATGTTGGTCGCCAGCGAGGTTTTACCCATGGATGGGCGCCCGGCCAGAATGATCAGGTCGGACGGGTGCAACCCGCCCAATTGCTTGTCCAGATCGGCCAGACCGGTGGAAATCCCAGCCATGCCGCCACCGCGCTGGTAGGCCTCGTTGGTGACGTTGACGGCTTCGGTGACAGCCTTGAGGAAGGATTGAAAGCCTTGCTCGGTCTGGCCCTGCTCGGACAGCTGATAAAGCAGCTGCTCGGCCTCGACGATCTGTTCTTTCGGCTCGCTGGCGATATCGACCCGCGCCGCCTTGTCCGAGATATCGCGGCCCAGCCGGATCAATTCGCGCCGGATGGCGAGGTCATAGATCATCTGGGCATAGTCGTGCACCGCGAATGCGCTGATCGAGGCACCGGCCAGCTTGACCAGGTAGGCGGGACCGCCCAGTTCTTTCAGGCCCTCATCCTCGGCCATGAACGATTTGAGCGTTACGGGCGAGGCGAGCGCATTCTTTGCGATACGGGCCGCGGCCACTTCGTAAATCCGGGCATGGACCGGATCGTAGAAATGTTCAGCCCCGATGATCGAGGCGACCCGGTCATACAGGTCGTTATTGGTCAGGATCGCACCCAGAAGCTGTTGTTCGGCTTCAATGGAATGCGGCATGGTTTCGGCGTTCTGAATCTGTGCCGCTGCCTGCTCGATGCTGCTAATCTCGTTCATTTTTGTCCCCGCTGCCCGTTCCGAGGTTCTACACGCGAAGCCCCGGTTCAGGCTATCTGCAAATGAATGGGGGTAAGTTGGGATAACCACCCCCGGCCTCGGGATAACTGCCCACCTTAATGGGGATAACTTCCGTCCAGTTTTGCACGGCAGTGAGGTTATCGCAACATTTGGTGTCGTAACTGCAATTTTCGCCTAGATAGGCACGATTTCGGACGATTCGAATATCAACTATCCCCAATTCGCCCACAGGCTTGAGGTCACGACTTATGGGCTTCCTGCCATCCGCGCGGGTCATTCAGGAAGGCCTCGACACCGTCAAGTGTTTCTTGGTCAAAGGTTTTCTGCGCCTTGGCCTCGGCCAGAACGTCCCACCATGTGCAAAGGCTGTGCAATTGAACCCCGTGATCGCCCAGTGTCTTCTCGGTCTCGGGGAAGATGCCGTAATAGAAGATCACTGCAGTATGGCTACAAGTAGCACCGGTTTCGCGGATCGCATCGACAAAGGACAGTTTCGAGCCGCCGTCGGTTGTCAGGTCTTCGACCAGCAGTACACGTTCGCCTTCGCTCATCGCGCCTTCGATACGGGCATTGCGGCCGTAGCCCTTGGGTTTCTTGCGGACATAAGTCATGGGCAGGGCCATGCGCTCGGCGACCATGGCGGCAAAGGGGATCCCCGCCGTTTCCCCGCCTGCGATGTTGTCGAACGCCTCGAAGCCTGCGTCGCGCATTACTGTGACGGTCAGGAAATCCATCAGGGTCGAGCGGATACGCGGGTACGAGATCAGTTTGCGGCAGTCGATATATGTCGGGCTGGGCAGGCCGCTGGCCAGCGTGAACGGTTCGCGCGCATTGAAATGCACGGCTTTGATCTCCAGCAACATTCGCGCGGTCAGGCGGGCGATTTCGGTGCTGTCGGGAAAGGAACTGGGGATCATGGTGCAAACCTCGGGGCTGAAAACACGTTGCGGGCTGATAGCCCGACCCTTGTGCCGGAGTCGAGAGGGATTGGACAAAAGAAAAGCGGACCCCCAAGAGGTCCGCTTTTGCCCTTACGGGCGATGGGCAGCCAAGGTGGGCTTAACTGCTCATGTCATAGGCCCGCTCGCCATGTACCGAGAGGTCGAGGCCATTTGTCTCGGTCTCGGCGTCTACGCGAAGTGGCGTGATCTGTGCAACCAGTTTGACCAACACAAACGTGACAACTGCCGTAAAGGCACCCACGATAATCAGCCCACCCAACTGCGCGGTCCAGGTTCCGAGGCCAAACAGGGCGATCATGATCGTGCCGAAGATACCGCCGACGCCATGCACGGCGAACACATCCAGCGTGTCGTCGATATTCAGCTTGTTGCGCACGACGCTGACGGCTTCTTGACACAGAACGCCGGCCACCGCGCCAATGATCAGGGCCTGAACCGGACCGACGAAACCTGAAGCGGGCGTGATCGAGGCCAGACCGGCGATTGTGCCCGTGACCAGACCGACCATCGAGGCCTTGCCAAAACGGATACGTTCCCACAGGGCCCAGCTTAGGGATGCGGTGGCAGCGGACAGGTGCGTTACGGTCAGGGCCATCGCTGCTCCGCCATCGGCGGCCAGTTGCGAGCCACCATTGAAACCGAACCAGCCAACCCAAAGCATTGCGGCACCGATCATGACATAGCCGGGATTATGCGGAGGCGTGGTACGGTTACGCCGAGGGCCGAGGATAACCGCGATGATCAGGGCTGCCAGACCAGCGGTTTCATGCACCACGATGCCGCCAGCAAAGTCGCGCACTCCGATCTCGCCCAGAATGCCGCCATCAGCCAGCATCCCTCCACCCCAGATCCAGTGCACCACCGGTGCATAGCACAGCAGCATCCAAAGGGCCGAGAAGGTCAGGACAAAGCCAAAACCCACACGCTCGACATAGGCGCCCACGATCAACGCCGGGGTGATTATGGCGAAGGTCATCTGAAAGGCAAAGAACAGGATCTCGGGCAGGGTTCCTGCAAGGCTGTCCACGTCGACGCCGTTGAGGAAGGCTTTGCCCAAACCACCCCAAAGTCCGCTTTCACCGGGGCCGAACGCGATGGAATAACCTGCGACCAGCCAAAGGACGCTCATCAAACAGGCAATTGAAAAGCAGTGCATGAACACGCTGAGGACATTTCGGGCACGCACGAGGCCGCCATAGAACAGGGCGAGGCCTGGCAATGTCATGAAAAGGACCAATGCGGTTGCAACGATGATCCAGGCTGTATCTGCTCCGTTCATGGGCCATTCTCCCTTCCGAATGAGTGCGCCGGTCCGTCGAAACTCGGCACAGATCGGCGCTGTGTGAGCGGTGTGGGCTGTTTCAAGCCACCGTCGGTTGGAGAAAAAAGAGGCAAGGCGAAAAAAAGCGCCTGTTTTGGCAGCCTTTTTTCAACTGACTACAAAAGAAGCGGTTTCAGGGGCCATGTGCTGAAAGTTTAGGCGTCTGCGGAAAGGGCCGTGTACAGCAGGCCCAAGGCGTGGTCGCGCGCCGCACGCCGCACAGCATCGCGACCGGGTGCGCCGAGTTCGACGGTTTCGACATGCGTCGGCTGTCCCTCGGCGGCCAGCCCGAAACACACACGCCCTTCAGGTTTGAATTCGGACCCGCCCGGCCCGGCAATACCGGTGATCGAGACGGCAAGTTGCGCTCGTGAATTGCGCAGCGCGCCTTCTGCCATTTCGCGGGCAACCTCTTCGGAAACCGCACCGTGCGCGTTCAGCGTTTCGGCCTGAACGCCCAGCATGTCCTGTTTGGCTTGGTTGGTGTAGGTGACGAAACCCCGATCCACGACGGCAGAGCTGCCGGGAATGTCAGTCAGGGCCGCAGCGACCATGCCGCCGGTGCAGCTTTCGGCGGTGGCGATCATCACGCCTTGCGCCTTGGCGCGGTCCAGCAGGTCTGTCACGTTCATAGCCCCAGAACTCCGTGTGCTATACCTGCCAGAACCATCACGCCGATGGCTGCAAAAACACCCGCAATCACGTCGTCCAGCATCACGCCCATCGGATCTCCGCGGCGATCAGCCCAGCCAATGGGCCCCGGTTTGGTGATGTCGAACAGACGGAACAGGATGAACCCAGCAACCCAGCCGGGCCAGAGCGCGGCAATGTCGATTCCATGCGCCCATGACGGATAGGAAATCGCCCAAAGCGCGATGAACTGGCCTGCGACCTCATCAATGACAATTTCGGACGGGTCGTGGTCATCCTGACCCCTGGTCATTACCCGCGTGGCCCAGAGGCCGCCGAAAAAAACTGCAACCGTTGCGATCGCCAGCAACGGGAAACCACCCAGCGTGTGCAATACCCAGGCCATCGGCAAGGCCACCAGCGACCCCCAGGTGCCGGGGGCGGGGCGCATATAGCCAACGCCGCCAACCGTACCGATCATCTGTGCGATATTCATGCCTTCACCAGACAGGCTGTGGCGAGCGAGGCGATGCCCTCGCTACGCCCGGTAAAGCCCAATCGCTCGGACGTTGTCGCCTTGACCGAAACCTGATCTGCGCGCAGGTTCATGATGTCAGACATCTTTTCCCGCATGGTTTCTGAATGCGGGCCAATTTTCGGATATTCGCAGACCAGCGTGCAATCGACGTTCGAGATACGGTATCCCATCTGTTCTACCAGCTCGACCGCGTGGCGCAGGAAAATCTCACTGGCTGCGCCTTTCCATTGCGGATCCGAAGGTGGGAAATGCTGTCCGATATCCCCCTGAGCGAGCGCGCCATAGATCGCATCGGTGACTGCGTGCATCCCGACATCGGCATCCGAATGGCCTTGCAGCCCGCGGTCATGCGGCACCTTCACACCGCAAAGGATCACATGATCTCCATCGCCAAAACGGTGCACATCGTACCCGTTGCCCAGCCTTACATCCATGTCCGTTTCCATTATGCGTTCCGCCCGGGCAAAATCCTCGGGGCAAGTGATTTTCAGATTGTCAGCATCGCCCGGTACGATGCAGACATCGAGCCCGGCGGCTCGGGCAACCTCGACATCATCTGCCGCGCCGCCGGGATGGGCAGCGTGGGCAGCGGTGATGGCGTCATAGTGAAACCCTTGCGGAGTTTGTGCGGCGAACAGGTTGCTGCGATCCTGCGTGCCGGTCACAACCTGTTCATGCCCGATCCACAGCGCATCTGTAACCGCCAGCCCGGGCGCCGCCGCCGGACATGTGTCCAGGGCGTTCAGAACGTCCTGTATGATGCGGGGTGTGACGCAAGGCCTTGCCACGTCGTGGATCAAAACGCGCTGCACGTTCAGGCCGGCCAGTGCGGCCAATCCATTGCGCACCGATCCCGCGCGATCCGTTCCGCCCGAGGCAAGGATCAGGTCGGTTTCACGAAATTCTTCCCATGCGGCGCTATCTTCGTCGGACAACACCAGAACAATGTGATCCAGCTGTCCGCGAAAGCGCTGGATCGTCCAATCGGCCACCCGCCGACCCGCAAGGCTGCGCCATTGCTTTGGCACGCCACCCCCAGCGCGCGACCCGCGACCGGCGGCAACTATAATGGCAGCGGTTGTCATATGTGCACGCTCTCCTCGTGATGGGCATTGTTTAGGCGGAGGTGATTGCAGAGGCAATCACCCATGGTCATGTGATTAAAAAACAGGCAAATGGTGATTTTGCGGGCTTGTTGCGCGCTGATTTGTTGTTCACATGCGCAGAAAACGATATCAAAACCACAACTGCCCAAGGATTAAGCACGTTGACTTTGCATCTTTCTGACAAGGAAGTCGCGCCGCCTGTTTTGCTGGCGCCCATGGCCGGAATCACCGACCGCCCGTTTCGCGATCTGGTGATGCGTTTTGGTGCGGGCATGGTGGTCAGTGAAATGGTCGCCAGTCAAGAGATGGTGCAGGCCAAACCCGGCGTGCGGGAGCGGGCGGAACTGTCCGCGGACGTGGAAAACACCGCCGTACAACTGGCAGGTCGCGAGGCGCATTGGATGGCCGAGGCGGCCCGTCAGGTCGCCGACCGTGGCGCGCGTGTGATCGACATCAACATGGGGTGCCCCGCCAAGAAGGTAACAAACGGTTACTCCGGCTCGGCCCTTCTGAAAACGCCGGATCACGCGCTTGCACTGATAGAGGCCGTGGTGGGCGCGGTCGATCTGCCGGTGACGCTGAAAACCCGGTTGGGATGGGACGACAATCTGTTGAACGCGCCCGACGTGGCGCGCCGCGCTCAAGACGCGGGTATTCAGATGGTCACGATCCATGGCCGCACACGCTGTCAGTTCTACAAGGGTCACGCCGATTGGCAGGCGATCCGGGCGGTGAAAGAGGCCGTTTCGATCCCGGTCATCGCGAACGGAGATATCGTGGACACTGCCGCCGCGCGAACCGCGTTGCGCCAGTCCGGCGCGGATGGGGTGATGGTTGGCCGTGGTGCTCAGGGCAAGCCCTGGCTGTTGGCGCAAATCTGTCACGACCTGTACGAGGCCGAGACACCCGACATTCCGACCGGTCATGATCTGATTGATATGGTTTGCGCGCATTATCAGTCGATGCTGGATTTCTACGGCACCGATCTGGGTCTGCGTGTCGCCCGCAAGCATCTGGGGTGGTACATGGACGAAGCCGCAACACCTGCGCCTCTGCGCCGGGCGGTCCTAACGTCACGCGATCCGGGGGAAGTGCTGCGCCTGTTGGCGGATGCGCTCAGCGACACGGACGAGGTGGCGGCATGAATTCTGACACCAGCATCTGGAACTCGCTGCCGGTTCCGGCGTTCATTATTGATGAAAAGGACTGGATATCCGATGTGAATGCTGCGGGTGAGGGGTTTCTGAACGCGTCGCGCAAATCGGTGATCGGCCATCCTGTGTGGGATCAGATTGCCGTGGACGCACCGTTGGAAGAGGCATTTGAGCGCGCCCGTTGGCAGGGCACACCTTTGTTCGTGAATGATGTGGATGTGGGATCGGGTAGCCGGGCACCGCTGCAATGCGCGTTGCAGATTGCACCTTTGGTTGGGCATCCGGGTTCCATGATCATGATCATCTCGCCTCGCGAGCTGGCAGGTCGGATGACGCGCGGAAACACGGTCAAGTCGGCAGCACAATCCGCCATCGGCATGGCCGAGATGCTGGCACATGAGATCAAGAATCCGCTGGCCGGGATCACCGGTGCCGCGCAGTTGCTTAGCATGAATATACCGCCGCAAGATCTTGAACTGACTGACCTTATTGTCGCCGAAAGCCGCCGGATCGTGAAGTTGCTGGAACAGGTCGAGCAATTCGGCAATCTGCAGAAACCGGACTTCAAACCGGTCAACATCCACGATGTGCTGGATCGCGCAAGACGGTCCGCGTTGCTGGGGTTTGGTGCGGATATGACGATCATCGAAGACTATGACCCGTCGCTGCCGCTGGCCTATGGAGACCCGGACCAGTTTCTGCAAGTGGTCCTGAACCTGCTTAAGAATGCGTCCGAGGCGGCGGGACCGCAGGGTGGAACGATTCGTCTGCGCACCTATTTCGAACATTCCTTCCGGCTGCGTCGCAGTGACGGGTCAGGGCATTCGCTGCCCTTGCAGATCGAAATAATCGACGATGGTCCGGGGCTGCCTGAAAACATCCGTGGCGACATTTTCGATCCGTTCGTATCCGGCAGGGAAAACGGCACCGGCCTGGGTTTGGCGCTGGTCAGCAAGATCATATCGGACCATGACGGCTGGATTTCGGCCGAATCCGTTCCCGGGCGTACGGTATTCAAACTGTCGCTGCGCCGCGCGCCGCGAGATACAATCGACGACATGAAGGAGAGCACCTGATGGATGGCACCGTATTGGTTGCGGACGACGATCGCACGATCCGCACTGTTCTGACGCAGGCCCTGACGCGTGCCGGGTGCAAGGTGCACGCGACCTCTTCGCTGACCACTCTGATGCGCTGGGTCAGCGAGGGGAAGGGGGACGTGGTGATTTCGGACGTGGTCATGCCGGATGGAAACGGTCTAGAGATGCTGCCGAAGATTGCCGAAGACCGCCCCGGTTTGCCGGTGATCGTGATTTCCGCACAAAACACTATCATGACGGCGATTCAGGCAACTGAGGCGGACGCCTACGACTATCTGCCCAAACCGTTCGACCTGCCGGATCTGATGAAACGTACGGCTCGGGCGCTGGATCAGAAACAACGTGCCCAGCCAGTACCAACCGAAGGCACAAGCGAGCGCCCCGAAGAGCTGCCTCTGGTCGGGCGTACACCGGTGATGCAGGCCCTTTATCGATTGGTCGCACGGGTGATGAACACGGATCTCTCGGTCATGATTTCTGGTGAAAGTGGCACGGGTAAGTCACTGATTTCGCAGGCTATTCATGATTTCTCCGACCGTCGAACCTTGCCTTTTGTCACAGTCACAGCTGCTGAACTGCGCGATCTGGAAGGCCCGGCGCGCGTGATGGCGCGGGTTCGCGGCGGCACGCTGTTGATAGATGAAATCGCAGATATCGAGGATGAAGTTCAGGCGCGCATCGTGCGCATGATGGACACACCGGGCGATCACGTTCCTCGTTTCATGGCCACCAGCCAAACAGACCTGACCGAAGGGATGGAGAACGGACGTATCCGCCAGGACCTTTATTATCGTCTGTGTGGGGCCACGATCCACGTACCGTCATTGCGAGAAAGGGTGGACGACATTCCGTTGCTGGCCGAGCATTTTCTGACGCGGGAAGAGCGGGAAAACGGCACCAAGCGCTGGCTCAGCCCCGAGGCGGTGGAGTTGGTGCGGCGCTATTCCTGGCCTGGGAACGTACGGCAACTGGAAAATGCCGTGCGCCGGTTGGGTCTGACCAGCAGGGCTGATGAAATTTCGAAAACCGAAGTGGAAATGGTGCTGGGCAGCCAACCCGAGGCAGAACCGGTCCTGAGCGGTGGAGAACGCGAAAAGCTGTCGACCTCGGTCGAGCGTCACTTGCGGAGGTATTTTGATCTGCATGGCAACATTCTGCCTCCCCCGGGTCTGTATCAGCGCATATTGCGTGAAGTTGAGGCCCCACTGATCGAAATCGCACTGGATGCAACTGGCGGAAATCAGGCGAAATGTGCCGATCTTTTGGGAATCAACCGAAATACGCTGCGAAAAAAGATTACTGATCTCGATATTCAGGTGACACGTCGACGCAAACTGATGTAATATCGCCACACAAACCGTGGCATCCCGGCATCTGTTGGGAAAAGATCACGATATATGGCGGTAAGCCGCGCAAGCGGCACATCAGGATGAGGGCAGACAGTGGCAACCCGAGCACAGAGCGGGATGATCCCATCGATCAGTCGATGGAGTAAATCACGGAAACTGCGCAATTTTGGCACTTTGGGGCTGGTCCTCATGGGCCCCGTTCTGGCGCTGGCCACTTACCTTGTTATCGGTCCCTTTGATCTTGGCGCGACAGCTCCAACCTTGCGACTGATTCTGTTGGCCGACCTTGTATACGTTCTGGTTGTTGCAGCACTTGTGCTTGGACAGGTTGGTAGCTTGATTGCCGCACGTCGGGCGAAATCGGCGGGCTCGCGCCTGCATTTGCGCCTGATCGGGGCGTTTACACTGCTAGCGCTGGTTCCAACGGTAACCGTAGCGATATTTGCCGGATTGACCGTCAACATCGGCCTTGAGGGCTGGTTTTCCGACCGGGTGCGCCAGGTTGTGGGATCTTCGCTGACCGCAGCAGAAGCCTATGAACAGGAACACCGTCGTGGATTGACACAAGACGCGTCTGTTCTGGCGCGATATCTGGATAATGCGCGATCGCTGGATTTCTATATCTCGGACGCAGAACTGCGCGAAGTTCTGGCGCAGGGGCAGGCTCAGATTCAACGGGGGCTGCGCGAAGCCTATGTCATCGACGGCGGTGGCGAAATCAAATCGCGTGGCGATCGGTCCTACCTGTTCAACTACGAAGCCCCAACCGCCGAGCAGATTGCTGAAGCCGCCGACAAGGGCCTGCTGATCATTGCCGACTGGCCCAACAATGAGTTCCGTGCGCTGGTCCCTCTCAAAGCCTTTCTGGACCGCTACCTCTATGTCAGCCGCGAGGTGGACGGACAGTTGTTGACCCTGCTGGACGATACCAAGGAAACGGCACAGTTCTACCAGCAGCTTGAAAGTGAACGGGGCAGGGTGTTGTTCGAGTTCGGCCTTTTGTATCTGGGCTTTGCCTTGATCCTAATCCTTGCGGCAATGTCCTTGGGCATGTGGTTTGCCGAACGGCTGTCGCGTCCCGTGGGACGGTTGACCACTGCGGCACAGCGGGTTGGGGCCGGTGATCTGAGCGTTCAGGTTATTGAAGAAGCCAGCGATGACGAAATCGCGATGCTGGGCCGGTATTTCAACCAGATGACCCGGCAGCTGAAAGGGCAGCGGGATACGCTGTTGGAGAACACGCGGCAGATTGAAAGCCGACGCCGTCTGTTTGACTCGGTGCTCAGCTCGGTCACGTCCGGTGTCGTTGGCGTAGATCCGGAAGGATGCATCACATTCGTGAACCGTTCTGCCGAGCGGTTGCTGGATTGGACCCGGGGCGAGCAGCATCTGGCCATTGGCATTGCAGTGCCAGAGTTCTTGCCCTTGTTTGAAAGTCTGAAAGACAGCGGGCAAGAGGCCGTTCAGGGAGAAATCAAGGTGACCCGCAAGGGGCGGCTTGAGAACCTTTTGGTCCGTATGGCCATCCGGCGCGGAGAAGACGGGGGCCTGGAAGGATATGTGGTTGCCTTTGATGACGTAACCGATCTGGTCAGCGCCCAACGGATGGCGGCTTGGGGCGATGTGGCCCGCCGCATCGCGCATGAGATCAAGAACCCTCTGACCCCGATTCAGCTGAGCGCGGAACGGATCAAGCGCAAGTTCTCGCGCAAGCTGGACGAGGAAGATAGCAGCAGTCTGGATTCGATGACCAACGTGATTGTGCGGCAGACCAACGATCTGCGTCGCATCGTGGATGAATTCTCGAAGTTTGCACGGATGCCTGAACCTGAACGCAGGGAAGAGAACCTTGTTGATCTGGTGCGTGAGGCGGTCCTGTTGCAACAGGCTGGGCAACCGGATGTGCTGATCGATGCCGATCTGCCGCAACAGCCTATCATGGCTGATGTGGATGCAACCATGCTGAACCAGGCGCTTACCAACCTTATCAAGAATGCCGGGGAAGCCATTGTAACTCTTAAGAAAAAAGGGGCTCCCGACAACCTTCAGCCACAGATCAAAGTGGCGGTTACCAGTGATGATGCGGGTACGGTCATCACCATTGCAGATAACGGGATCGGTCTGCCCGAGGATCGGGCACGGCTGTTTGAACCCTATGTAACGACACGTGACGAAGGGACCGGGCTGGGCCTGCCCATCGTCAAGAAGATCATTGAAGAGCATGGCGGCGCGCTGACCCTCGAGGACGCGCCCGTATTTGACGGACAGGACCATTTTGGCGCGATGGCCGTGATCCGATTGCCGGGGGCTACTATGTCCCCAACGGCAGCGCCACAGAAGCAGGCAATTAGAACCAACAAACTGAAAGCAGGCCAAAGATGAGTGACATTCTGATCGTAGATGACGAACGCGATATTCGCGAGCTGGTGTCCGACATTCTGGAGGACGAAGGCTATTCCACCCGGCTGGCGGCCAACTCGGACGAGTGCATGGCGTCAATCAACTCTGAACCGCCGGGGCTGTTGATCCTGGATATCTGGCTGAAAGACAGCCGCATGGATGGCATCGACATCCTGAAAGCAGTGAAACGTGACAACCCGGATGTACCGGTGGTGATCATTTCGGGCCATGGCAACATCGAAATTGCCGTCGCTGCAATCAAGCAGGGCGCGTATGATTTTATCGAAAAGCCTTTTAACATTGACCAATTGATGGTGGTGATCCGCCGTGCGATGGAGACCTCTCGCCTGCGTCGCGAGAATGCGTCTCTGAAGCGGAAAGAAGTCAACAATTCAGACATGATCGGCAAATCCGCTGCGTTCCGCGCCATGCAGGGGCAGTTGGACAAGGTGACCAAGTCAAATGGCCGCGTGATGCTCAGCGGTCCTGCGGGGTCCGGCAAGGAGATTGCAGCGCGGTACATCCATGCCCACTCCAACCGCGCCAACGGACCTTTTATCACCGTAAACTGTGCCGGGATCGAGCCCGAGCGTGTCGAAGAGGTTCTGTTTGGTCGGGAATCGGCAGAACGTGGCGTGGAATCCGGACTGTTGGAAGAGGCACATGGTGGTGTGGTCTATTTTGACGAAGTTGCCGACATGCCCCTTGGCACTCAATCCAAAATCCTGCGAGTGCTGGTAGATCAGCAATTCCAGCGCGTCGGTGGAAGTGACAAGGTGCGCGTGGACCTTCGCGTGATCTCGTCGACAAACAAGGATCTTGATGAGGAAATCGCCGCCGAGCGGTTCCGGGAAGAGCTGTACCACCGTCTGAATGTTGTCCCGATAGCAGTTCCGTCACTGGAAGATCGGCGCGAAGATATTCCGGTTTTGGCGCAGCACTTCATTGAGATGTGCAACGAAACCCAGGGTTTGCCGATCCGGGAATTGTCGGAAGAGGCCGTTGCCCTTCTACAGACAATGACCTGGCCCGGCAACGTGCGCCAGCTCAAGAACCTGATCGAGCGTGTTCTGATCCTGGGCGATGGATCCGGCCCGATTGAGGCGCGCGAGCTACCCAATGAAGAAGAAAAGGCTGAAGAGACCGGTCGTGTTGTGTTGTCTGGCGCACTGGCCACATTGCCGCTGCGCGAAGCCCGCGAGGCGTTCGAGCGAGAGTATCTGCTGACCCAGATCAACCGGTTTGGCGGCAATATCAGTCGCACGGCCAGCTTTGTTGGCATGGAGCGCAGCGCATTGCATCGGAAGTTGAAGTCGCTGGGTGTGGTGACTTCGAACAAATCCGGGGCGCGTGTTGCGCAAATTGATGAACCTGAACCGGCAGAATAGTCTGCCGGTCGCACGGTCTCAGGTTGGGCTTGACCCAATTTGAAAGTGCAGGCCGCGCACACGAAAAATATCAGGCATCAGCCGGCCTGACCGGGCGTTATGATCTGAAATGAGCCGTCATCGAATTTCACAAAGCACGAGGCGCTGTTGAGCGGCGGCAAAGTGGTGGTGCGGGTTGCGGGCACGCGTGATTTCACGTTCTGCTTGCACGGCGGCAGGCTAACTGGTCGAAACCCTTTCTGGGCCATGCATTGCGCTTCGACCGTGTTGCGCAAGCCCTGGTTTACATCCACGGTATAGACCCTGCCAGGCTGCCACCAGCCGGGCGATTGATAGCAACGACCTCTGCCGTCGCAATACGTGCGCCCGGGCCAGTAGGTTGGCGGGCTTTGGCGGATCTGATTGGCGACCGGGACCTCTTTGACCGCCTTGAGCTGGCATTGGGTGGTCTCTTTTTGCAGGCGCGATACGGTTTCACCCTCGCGATAGTAAAGCGAAAGCGGTCCGCAAGAAGACAATACCATCAGAGGTAACAGCACAGGAAACAGCGTTTTCATATGCTTATCTTGCCGCAGCTGGGCTGCGATGACAATTCAATTGACCGCTTTGGGGGCATCTGTCATTCAATCCCTTCAGGCAGAAGGGCCAGAAGCATGAAGGTCATTATTTGCGGTGCGGGTCAGGTCGGCTGGCAGATCGCGCGGCATCTTTCGGGCGAGCTGAACGATGTTACCGTCGTGGACAACAATCCCGACCTCGTAAGGCGGGCGACGGAAACGCTGGATGTGCAGGGGATCGCCGGGTTTGCAAGTTACCCGGACGTGCTGGAACGGGCAGGGGCGCGTGACGCCGACATGATCATTGCCGCCACCCATTCGGACGAGGTGAACATGGTCACCTGCCAGATGGCGCACTCGGTCTTTTCGATCCAGCGCAAGATTGCGCGCCTGCGGTCGAAATCCTATCTAGAGGCGATTCACTCGGATCTGTACCGTCGTGATCATCTGCCGATTGATGTGGTGATCAGTCCCGAACGCGAAGTTGCCGCCGCCGCCATGCGCCGCCTGTCTGCCCCATCCGCCTTTGACACCGAGATTTTCATGGATGGCAAGGCGCAGCTGCTGGGAGTGCGGGTGGAAGAGGATTGCCCGATCATAAACACACCGTTGCGGCAGCTTACGGATCTGTTCTCGACCCTCAGTTCCATTGTGGTTGGGGTGAGGCGCGAAGGCACGCTGTTTGCCCCCGAGTCGGAAGATCAGCTGTTTGTGGGCGACGAGTGTTATGTCTTTACCAACGTCAAGGACGTGGATCGCACCATGGAGGTGTTTGGCAAGGCGCAGAAGCGGCAGGATCGTGTGGTGATCGTGGGCGGCGGAAATGTCGGGCTGGAAGTGGCCAGAACCCTGGAAGAACGCGAAAGCCGTGTGCGGGCCAAGATCATCGAACGCGACCGCCATTGCGCTGAACTCGCCGCCGAAGCTCTGGAACGGACGATTGTGCTGCATGGCGACGGGCTGGATGCGGGGTTGCTGAGCGAAGCAGGGATCGAGCGGGCCGATGCGATGCTGGCGGTTACGGATGACGATCGTACGAACATGCTGGCCGCGGTGCGTGCCAAGGCCGAAGGGTGTGCTCTGGCGATTGCGTTGATCAACGACCCCAGCATGGTGGCCCTGATGGGGCCTCTGGGGATCGATGCCTATATCAATCCGCGGGCGACAACCGTCAGCTCGATCCTGCGACACATCCGCCATGGGCGGGTGCGTCAGGTCTATTCAATCGGGGACGCCGAGGCTGAGGTGATCGAGGCCGAGGTTCTGTCGACCTCGCCTATGGCCGGGCAACGGCTGCGCGATATCGACTTCCCCGAGGGTGTGCTTGTGGGCGCGGTGCGCAAGGGAGACGAAGTTCTGCGACCGACCGGCAGCCTGCGGATCGATGAAAAAGATGTGGTTGCAATCTTTGCCATGGCCAAAGACGTGCCAGAGGTTGAACGCCTGATGCAGGTTTCAATCGATTTCTTCTGATGGCGCATGCGAGGACACAACGGGTTGGTTTGTTGCGGCGGTTGCCGTTATTTCTGCTGATCTGGGGCATAGCGTCACTGGCCATGTGGATTCCGGCGATTTACGCGCTGGCACTGGACGATCACGACACGTCACGGTCCTTTCTGTATTCCGGGATTCTGGGCTTGTTTCTGGTCGCTACGATCGCG
The DNA here is from genome assembly GCF_003443535.1 of Ruegeria sp. AD91A. Lineage (GTDB taxonomy): Bacteria > Pseudomonadota > Alphaproteobacteria > Rhodobacterales > Rhodobacteraceae > Ruegeria. The sequence continues at coordinate 864,375 of NZ_CP031946.1, forward strand.
ATGGCGTCCTCCAACCGCATACCCCGGCGCGGGACGTTGGGGCAGTTGGCGGTGATGCTGGCCTGTTTTACCCTCCTGCCCATTTTTCTTGCGATCCCGTTTCACGATGCACTTGGAACGACCATCTTCCTGAACGCCTATTTCGATATGGTCAGTGCCCTGACAACCACCGGGGCGGACCTGTTTCCTGACCCGGCCCGACTGTCGGCCCCGCTGCATTTGTGGCGCGCCATGGTCGGTTGGATGGGAGGCTTGCTGATGTGGATCGCTGCCGCCGCGATCCTTGCGCCACTGTCGCTTGGCGGGTTCGAGGTCACTGCCAGTGGGCAACCGGGGCGCCCGGTGTCGGGTGTGGCGCAAAGCGAACGAGTGGATCCGCGTGGTCGTCTGATCCGTGTCGCGAAGACCCTGACACCGGTTTATGTCGGGCTGACTGCCGTGATCTGGGTTCTTCTGCTGATTGCTGGCGAAGTCGGTCTGACGGCTGTGTGTCATGCAATGGCAGTTATGGCCACGTCCGGCATCTCACCGGTGGGTGGGATGGAGGGGGCGCAGGCCGGTTTTACGGGCGAGGCCATTCTGTTCCTGTTCCTGTTCTTCGCGCTCTCGCGCCTGACTTTTTCAAAGGATACCGCCACAACGGGTTATTCCCGTCTGGATGCGGACCCAGAATTTCGTATTGGCCTGATGATTGTACTTGCTGTCGCGATCCTGTTGTTCTTCCGCGTTGTTGCGGGTGTGACAGAAATCGGTGGTCAACTGGAACCATTGCAGGCGTTGCAAGTCATCTGGGGTATGCTGTTCACCACTCTCGCCTTCCTGACAACAGCCGGATTTGAAAGCGCGAACTGGAACGACGCTCAGCAACTGTCAGGTTTGGGAACGCCTGGTTTGCTATTGATGGGGCTGGCATTGATTGGCGGCGGGGTCGCGACAACGGCCGGGGGGGTCAAACTGTTACGGGTCTTCGCCCTGTATCTGAATGGCGCGCGTGAGATTGATCGCCTGATCTATCCTTCGTCCATCAGCAGTGCAGGGGGCGGAAACCGTCGCATTCAAAGCGACGGGGCGTTCATCGCCTGGATCTTCCTGATGCTCTTTGCGCTGACCCTTGCCGTGTTCAACCTTCTGCTGGCGGCGATGGGGTCCGGGTTCGAACAGGCCATGGTGCTCAGCGTTGCCACGCTCAGCACGACGGGACCATTGATCGACCTGGCCACGGACGTTCCAATTCGCCTGATCGACCTCTCCGCTGGTGCCAAACTGACGTTGTGCGCGGCGATGGTCGTAGGTCGCCTGGAAACGCTGGCGATTATTGCCCTGATCACCCCGTCGCTTTGGCGGGATTGAGCCGGGTGCAACTTGCGGTCGCTAACGCCTGATTTTTCATCTGGAATATCTGTGCGTAGCACTCCATACTCTGGCGGAGGGAGCGCGTTGGTCCGCAGCGCGTAGCAAGAACAATGGCGAGATTATAAAAATATGGCTTCGGACAGACAGAATCTTCAGGATGCCTTCCTGAACAATGTACGGAAAGCTAAGGTTCCGGTCACGATTTTCCTGATCAACGGCGTGAAATTGCAGGGTGTTATTACCTGGTTCGACAATTTTTGCGTATTGTTACGCCGCGACGGACAGTCGCAGTTGGTATACAAACACGCGATTTCGACCATCATGCCGTCGCAGCCGATCAATCTGTATGAGGGCGAAGACGCCTCTTGATGGAACATGACCGGATGCGCACCCGGGCCTGGGTGCTGCATCCCGAAATCAAATCAGATGAACAGCGCCGTGTCCCTGAACCGGCGCTGGAAGAGGCGGTCGCACTGGCCGCTGCATTGCCCGATCTGGATGTGATCGGATCCGAAATCGTGCGACTTCAACGCGCGCAGGCCGGATATTTGTTCGGCAGCGGCAAGATTGAAGAACTTGGTGAGCGTTTTCACGACAACGAAGTTGAGCTGGTTCTGATCGACGGGCCGGTGACACCGGTGCAGCAGCGCAATCTGGAAAAGGCATGGAAGGTCAAGATCCTCGACCGGACCGGGTTGATCCTTGAGATTTTCAGCGACCGAGCCCGCACGCGGGAAGGGGTGTTGCAGGTCGAAATGGCGGCGCTCAGCTATCAGCGGACGCGGCTGGTACGGGCCTGGACCCACCTTGAACGTCAGCGCGGTGGTTTGGGATTTGTCGGCGGACCCGGTGAAACCCAAATCGAAGCCGACCGTCGTGCCATTGACGAGCAACTGGTGCGTTTGCGGCGTCAGTTGCAGAAGGTGGTCAAGACCCGGACATTGCACCGGGCCGCCCGGGCCAAGGTGCCGTATCCAATCGTCGCACTCGTGGGCTACACAAACGCAGGCAAATCCACGCTGTTCAATCACCTGACCGGGGCCGAGGTGATGGCCAAGGACATGCTGTTTGCCACACTGGATCCAACCATGCGCCGCGTGCAATTGCCCGATGGTCCCGAAGTGATCCTGTCAGACACGGTGGGCTTTATCTCGAACCTTCCGACCGAGCTTGTGGCGGCCTTCCGGGCGACGCTGGAAGAGGTCTTGGGGGCCGATCTGATCGTCCATGTGCGTGATATCAGCCATGAGGAAACGGAGGCGCAGGCGCAGGATGTCGAGGCGATCCTGACCTCGCTGGGTGTCGACGACGAGCGGCCCCGGCTTGAGGTCTGGAACAAGATAGACTTGCTGAGCGCCGATGAGCGCGAGGCGACGCTGGCGCGCGCGGAACGAGATCCTGAGGTTTTTGCCATTTCTGCTGTAACCGGCGAAGGGATCGCACCTTTGCTGTCCGAGATCGCGATGCGTCTGCAAGGTGCACGGCGTGAGGCAGTTCTGGACCTGTCTTTCGCTGACGGTAACAAGCGGGCCTGGCTGTTCCGTCAGGATGTTGTACGCAACGAAGAACAAACCGAAGACGGGTTTCGTATCACCGTTTTGTGGACCGAGAAACAAGCGGCTCAGTTCGAGGCGCTGAAGAATTAGCGGTGGAACTGGATATGTCTGACAAGCCGGACCACAGAGTGTTCCTGAACGGCCATATCGATGTGCCTGCGGACCGGCTGGAAGGGGTGCGCGCGGCGTTGCCGGACCATGTAAAACTGACCCGCGCGGAAGAGGGCTGCATTTCTTTCGACGTGATCGAGGATCAGAGCAGGCCGGGTCGGTTCGACGTGTCAGAAGTGTTTGCAGATCAGCAAGCGTTCGATGCGCATCAGGCGAGGGCGCAGGCATCTGACTGGGCTCGGGTCACTCAGGGGATACCGCGACACTACAGGATAGAAAGCGCATCCAACGGGGGGTAGGTCAGGCCCCGTCTATCTGTCGTTGATAGTCATCCGCGTCGAACCAGCCTGTTGATGATTGTACAAGGTAGTCCGGCGTCAGTTCCCATTCCTCCCATCCACGCGTGACAACGTGATTGCCGGTCTCGGCGTGGTGCCCTTCGCGCGTCCAGACGAAAATGGCACGAGTTCCGGCCCATCGCATCATGTCACAGCGCACTTCCAGATCCGGAAAACTGGCGTAAGATTCGCGCACCAGGTTGGCGATTGCTTCGTGTCCTTTGGCTGGTTCGCTATCGTTGAAGGTGATCTGCCCGTCACGTGCAAAGAAACCGGCAACTGCGTCAGCGTCGCCAGAGCTCCATGCAATTGCGTAGTCGCGCGCAAGATTATTTAGGACATCCCGAATACTGGCCATACTCGTCCCCCTTTGGTCCCACATAATCAGTCCGATAATGTTAGGCGAATTTGATCTTGGGCGCCACGAGGCGTGGAAAATCGGGGCGGGGACTTGCCGAATAGGCGGATTATCGCGGGATCAGATTGGTTGTTCCGACAGCCGCGGCGCGGGCCAGATCAAGATCCAGTGACATGGGGATGTATTCGCCACGCCGCCACAACTGCGCCTGATCGTCATAGTAGCGTGACAGGAAATGACCCGATTGCCCGGTCGCCGTAATGAAGACCGAGCTGTTGGGGTCGGCGAAGTCATAAACCCCGCGATACCCGGCGCCGTGCACATTCTGGAACGGATCCGGCCCTTCGCCCGACGTGCGGCCTCGCAGCAGCGTGTTGTCGCCGCCACTGGTCGATTGGTGAATGTTAACAAAAAACCGCAATATGGGGGCGGATCCCAGCACGGGATGATCATGAGTTGCCTGATGCGCGTCGCCCCAACGCAGAGATTCAAGCGCGCTGCCATATCGTTCGGAGATCCAGATCAGCGCGTCGTCCAGCGCGAGCCGTGCCATTTCCGTGCAAGTCTCAACCGGTGCGCTTTGAATCACGTCGCACCAGACACCAGCGCCGTCAATTTCGCGATAGACCCGCTCGATGAACAGCGGTTCGACATGTTTGTATTCGCTGGCCAGTGGCCCAAGCTCGTCCGAGATCAGCCGGATTTGCAGCGCACGCAGCCAGGCCGCATAGATCAACGGCTCGGGCAGGTGTTCGTTCATCTCACCGTTCCAGTCCGCCAGCAGCGACAGCGCGATCTGGCGCTGACGCTCCAGAGTTCCTTCAGGGGCCGAAGCCCCGGTAAACCACAGATCGGCACCGATCAGCGGCAGCAGGGACCGCGCAGTAAAGCTGACCGTGTCCAATTGCGCTTCGATAAAACTGTCGCGGGTATGCACCTCGCGCGATTGCATCAGGCGTTCCCAGCGATGCACGCGCTGCGTATCACCCCATTCATACGAGACGTGCTCCGGAAACGGGCGGTCGATGATCTTGTTGTTCGTGTTGCCAAGAACACCGCCGACGGGGGCCACGAATTCCGGGTTGTCGGCATAGGGCAGGCGGCCTTGCCAGCGATTGGCTTCGATCCAGCCGGGCGATGGGATACGCCCACGGCTTTGGTTTTGCAGATCACGCCGTGGCATGGCGCCGATCAGCTTCATCCCAATCGTCGTCTTGTCGACCAGCGACAGATTCTGAGAAGGCGCGATGAACTGTTCACCGACCGCGATGGCCTGTTCCACGTTGTCGGCGTTCATCAGAGCCATGGACGCCGACATCGACGTGTCTTGCGGGCTGAGCGCCGTCCAGGACAGAGATGCCACGTGGCCCGGCGGCGTGATGGTTTCCAGCTTGTAGTCCGTGCCCGGCAGCACCGGCCCATTGTCCGTCCAACGCAGGGTCAGCGTAACCGGAGCCTCACCCTTGATCTCTATGATCGAAGGGCGGGTCTGGAATTCCTTGAAGCCGGTCGGGGTCAGGTATTCCTCGGGGTTGTCAGGATTGAGCTGCTCGATATGAACGTCCTGATCGTCAAGATACGAGGATGTAAGTCCCCATCCCAACCGGTCGCTGCGTCCTGTCATGATGGCGGGCACACCCGGGATCGAGGCCCCGATGGCACCGCCTTTTTTCAGATCGAGATGCGCCAGGTACCAAATCCCGGGAGCAGTGAAACCCAAATGAGGGTCGTTGGCCAACAGAGTCCCGCCACTTGCAGAACGTGACGGCGCGGCGGTCCAGGCGTTTGACGCTCCGGCCAGACCACGTTTGGGAAGGGGTGAAAGAGGTGTTTCGGGAATATCCGTTCCCGCCGCATAACGCCGAAGATTTGGGAACAGCGTGGCATATTCCGGCAACGCCGCGATGCCGGGCCCGGGAACGTCGGGCAGGATATCCGCCAGACGATCGGGGTTGTTCAGCATCAGCGACGTGCGCGCACGCAGAACTTCATCGGTCAGGTGACCTGACAGTTGCAGCGCCATCAGCTTGATCATCGCGATACTGTCACCCGGTTGCCAGGGTGAGACCGGAGCGTTGAACAGGAACATCTCAGGTGCGCCGCGACCCAACGCCTCTTCGTTGATCTCGGTCAGACGGGCATTGACCCCGGCGGAATAGGCACGCAAGGCGGCCTTGGTATAATCGTCCTGCACCTCGACCGAGCGGTGAGCCAGCCCATAAAGGTCCAATCTGCGCAGCAGCTTGTCGATGTGAAGCGTGCGCGGGCCAAAAACCTCAGACAGACGGCCTTGCGCGGTACGGCGCATGACCGTCATCTGCCACAGTCGGTCCTGTGCATGGGCATATCCCAATCCAAAAAACACATCGGGATCGGTCTGGCCCAGAATATGTGGCACGTTGGCGGTGTCGCGTACGATTTCGACCGGGGTGGTCAAACCGTCAACCTCAAGCGTTTGGTCATAGTCCGGCAGGGATTGGCTGGCCAGAAAATAGACAAGGCCCATAGCGGCGAGGATCAGGATGATCAGACCCGACGCGATGCGCACCAGCCAGCGGAAAACAAGACCCATTACTGCCCCAGATTCTTATTAAGTGAACGTTGGTCTGAGACTAGAGGATGGTCGGTCTGACCGAAAGAGGAACGCGGCAAGAACCTGCGCGGAGAGGGTTGAAATTAAATGCCCCGCCGCAGTGTTGCGCTGCGACGGGGCCGTGTGTGGGGGAAGTGGTAATCCGGGTTATGGAATGATGCGGGTGTATTTCGTTCCTTCGACGGTTGCGCCGATCTGAAGGCCAGCTTGCCCGAAGATCGCGGCCAGAACAGGGCTGCGCAGAGTCGTGGTGTCGGTCGACAACGAGTCGCCCTGATCGCTGACCACATATCCGATGTCGGCCCCGGCGGTCCAACCGCTTGAACGACGGAAATCATTCAGCGCATCTTCTGTCATGAAGAACAGCACATGCGCATATTGCTGAGCGCCGATCTGCAATCCGGCGGTGCCTTTGACGGCCGAGTAGTAATCGACTGTAGCGCCGTTGATACGCAACGCGCCGCGGCCATAGCCGCCGCCGAATACAAACCCCGCCTCGGTGATCAATGGCATGACAAGCAAGCCGTTGGCTTTGTTCGCGATTTCCACGGTGTTGGGGTATCGGCTGTACATCTCGGTCAGCGTGGCATCGACGCGGGCGTCGATCGTGGCCGAGTTAGAATTGCCGACGCCGTTGCCGCAGGCAGCGGTCAGGGTCAGGCCTGCCATGCCCAAGGCAAAGCCGCGACGGTTCAGTCGGGGGGAGTTGGAACTGCTCATGGTTTTTTCTCTGTAACTGTGCCTGATATGTCGGGTGATCCCGATCTTGCTGGCAAGGATACGCCGATTAGGGCGATGTGTCACGGGAAAGCTGCCCGCTGAAGGGGATTTGTCGGCGAAAAGTTGCGACTCTTCGGGGTTTTAGCCTTGCAGGATGCGGGCAACCTGAGGTGAGAAATAGGTCAGGATGCCATCGCATCCTGCGCGCTTGAAGGCCAGCAGGCTTTCAAGCATTGCCTTTTCTCCGTCGATCCAGCCATTCTGGGCGGCAGCCTGGATCATCGCGTATTCGCCCGAGACCTGGTAGGCATAGGTGGGTGCGCCGAAACTGTCTTTCACACGACGACAGATATCCAGATAGGGCATTCCGGGTTTGATCATCACCATGTCCGCGCCCTCGGTCAGGTCACGCTCGATCAGGCGCAACGCCTCGTCCGAGTTGGCAGGATCCATCTGGTAGGTTTTCTTGTCACCGGTCAGCGCGCCTGACGCGCCGACGGCGTCGCGGAAGGGGCCGAAAAAAGCGCTGGCGTATTTCGCGGCATAGCTGAGGATCATCACGTTGTGATGCCCGGCGCCTTCCAATGCGCGGCGCATCTCCCCGATCCGGCCGTCCATCATGTCCGACGGCCCGATGATGTCGGCTCCGGCGTCGGCCTGGGCAAGGGTCATCTTGACCAGCGCTTCGATGGTCTGATCATTCACGATCTCGCCGTCGACGACGTAACCGTCATGACCATTTATATTGTACGGGTCCAGCGCCACGTCTGTCATCACCGCGATGTCAGGGGCTGCCGCCTTGATCGCCCGGATGGCCCGGTTCGACAGGTTGTCAGGGTTCCAGGCCTCGGCGCAGTCTTCTGTTTTCAGCGCAGAATCCGTATAGGGAAAAATGCATATCGCGGGGATTCCAAGCGCCTGCGCTTCGATGGCCGCTTTTGCAATCAGATCCACCGAACGGCGGACCACGCCCGGCATCGAGGGTACGGGCTCTTCAATCCCTTCACCGTCGCGTACGAAAACGGGCCAGATCAGGTCATCCGTGGTCAAGGTGTTCTCGCGCACAAGCCCGCGAATTGCCTGAGATTGACGGGCACGCCGAAAGCGGGTCATGGGATAGGGTGCAATGGTCGGTTTCATGGCGCGTTCTCCTTGAACATTCGTGCATTGGGTGGCATGAATTCACAAAGGTCTCAAGGGTATCAATGGACGCGGCAGCGTGGCAGAACCTCTCTGAGAGGTTTGAATAAAGGGTTGGGTTTGGACTGGTACTCTTCGATCTTTGAAGTCATCGACATGCGCAGCTTCTCGAATCTCTGGTTCTGGATCGTGCTGGCGGTTGTCTGGTCATCGGCAAGCCACTGGGTGATGGGTATTCCCTATGATCTGGTGGTTCGTGCCCGACGCATTGGCGGGCAGGTCGAGATCGATCTTCTGGACATCGTTCGCATACACATCAACCGAATACTGTTGATCGTCGACATGTCCGGCACCATCTTACTGGCATTTGGGTGTTTTTTGTTCACCGGCTTGGCCACGCTGGGGTTCTACTATGGGGTCGAGTTCGCACAGGCCGTGTTTCTGCTTTTGTTTCCATTGACGCTTGTTCTGCTGGTGAACATCGTGCATGCACGACGATTGCGGCGGCAGGAACTGACGCTCGACTCCGTTTCGAAAACCATTGCGCGCTGTCGGCTTTATACCCAGATCATAGGCATGATCTCGATACTGGTCACTTCGTTCTGGGGCATGTATCAGAACATCTCGATTGGCGTTCTGGGATAGCAAAATCTGAAAGGCGAGGCGATGAAGGCTCCGAACCACGTGACAGTTGGCGGCGCCCCTGAAGGGTTTGACGCGCAGCTTGTGCTGAACGAAATCGCCCGCAGCAACGGGCCGGTGGCCCATGTCGCGCGAGATGACAAGCGGATGGAGGCGATGCGCGCTGCGCTGGCTTTCTTTGCCCCCGACATGCCGGTCTTCGTGTTTCCTGGCTGGGATTGTCTGCCTTATGACCGGGTGTCCCCCAATGCGGATATCTCGGCGGCCCGCGTTGCCACGCTGGCTGCGCTGGTTCACCAGATGCCGCAGAAATTCGTGTTGTTGACGACATTGAATGCGGCTACCCAACGCGTCCCGGCGCGAGACGTGTTGCGCGAGGCGGCTTTTACCGCCCGCGTCGATCAGCGCATTGACGAGACCGCGCTGCGCAACTTCCTGGTGCGCATGGGGTTCACGCAAAGCCCCACCGTGATGGAGCCGGGCGATTATGCCATTCGCGGCGGTATCATCGACATCTTCCCGCCGGGTGAATCGGGCCCTGTCCGTCTGGACTTGTTCGGAGATGTACTGGACGGCGCGCGCCGTTTTGATCCCGTGTCTCAGCGCACGACCGAAAAGCTGGACGTGGTCGAACTTGCTCCGGTGTCCGAGGTCATTCTGGATGACGCGGCCATCACACGGTTCCGCCAGAACTATCGCATTGAATTCGGCGCCGCCGGCACCGATGATCCGCTTTACGAGGCTGTAAGCGCCGGTCGCAAACATCAGGGCATCGAACATTGGCTGCCATTCTTCCACGACAAGCTTGAAACGCTGTTTGATTATTTGCCGGATGCCACGATCACTGTCGATGATCAGGTTACACCGGCCAGACTGGCCCGATGGGACACGATTGCCGATCAATATGAAACCCGGCGACTGGCGCTGGAAAACCGATCCCGTATGGATACGGTCTACAAACCCACACCTCCGGGCCTGCTGTATCTCGATGATGCCGCGTGGGAGGCGGCCGTCGGAGATCGGCGTGTCATGCAGTTCAGCCCCTTGCCGCAGGCGTCGGGCCCGGGTGTCATCGATGCGGGCGGGCGGATCGGGCGCAACTTTGCGCCCGAACGTCAGCAGGAAAGCATCAGCCTGTTCGGTGCTTTGGCCAGCCACATTGCAGCCAGGCTCGACAAAGGTCCGGTGCTGATTGCGTCCTATTCGGAAGGTGCGCGCGAACGTCTGACTGGCCTGATCGAGGATGAAGGTCTGGCCGAGGCGATTCCGATAACAAATGGCACGCGTATCGGAAAGCGCGGCTTGCACCTTGCCGTCTGGGCGCTGGAGCACGGTTTTGAGGCCCCCGACCTGACGGTGATCGCCGAACAGGATGTTCTGGGCGACAGGCTGATCCGCCAACCCAAGAAGCGCCGCAAGGCCGAAAATTTCCTGACCGAGACCCAATCCCTCAGCCCCGGTGATCTGGTGGTGCATGTTGACCACGGGATCGGTCGTTACATGGGGATGGAGGTCGTCACAGCCGCCGGTGCCGCCCATGAGTGTCTGCTGCTGGAATATGCCGAGCAGGCAAAGCTGTACCTGCCGGTCGAAAATATCGAACTGCTGTCGAAATACGGCCATGACCAAGGTCTTTTGGATCGACTTGGCGGCGGCGCATGGCAGGCCAAGAAAGCCAAGCTGAAAGAACGCATCCGCGAGATGGCCGACAAGCTGATCCGCATCGCGGCTGAACGTGCCTTGCGAAAAGCTCCGGTAATGGACCCACCTCCGCATGCATGGGAAGAGTTCAGCGCCCGTTTCCCATATCAGGAAACCGACGACCAGTTGAGCGCGATCTCGGATGTGATGGAGGACATGCACTCCGGCGCGCCGATGGACCGGCTGATCTGCGGTGACGTCGGCTTTGGCAAGACCGAGGTGGCAATGCGCGCCGCCTTTGTCGCCGCCATGTCCGGCGTGCAGGTGGCGGTCGTGGCACCAACAACACTGCTGGCCCGCCAGCACGCAGCAAGCTTCAGGGAACGGTTCCGTGGGTTTCCTCTGGAGGTTCGGCAATTGTCGCGCTTTGTCTCGTCGAAAGAGGCCCAGAAAACCCGCGACGGTTTGGCGCGCGGTACGGTGGATATCGTGATCGGGACCCATGCGCTGCTGGCCAAGAACATAAGGTTTAACAATCTGGGTCTGCTGATCATCGACGAGGAACAGCATTTCGGTGTCAGCCATAAGGAACGGCTGAAACAACTGCGCAGTGACATCCATGTACTGACACTGACCGCGACCCCGATTCCACGAACGCTGCAATTGTCGCTGACCGGGGTGCGCGACCTGTCGATCATTGGTACCCCGCCAATCGACCGTTTGGCAATCAGAACCTATGTCAGCGAATTCGACGCGGTCACGATCCGAGAGGCGCTTCTGCGCGAACACTATCGTGGCGGCCAAAGCTTCTACGTCGTTCCCCGTATCTCGGACCTGCCCGAGATCGAGGAGTTTTTGAAAGAGCAGCTGCCGGAACTGACCTATGTGGTTGCACATGGGCAAATGGCAGCCGGTGAGCTCGATGATCGCATGAACGCGTTCTATGACGGTAAATACGATGTGCTGCTGGCTACAACGATTGTCGAAAGCGGGCTGGATATTCCGACGGCGAACACGATGGTTGTGCACCGCGCGGATATGTTCGGCCTTGCGCAGCTCTATCAGATCAGGGGTCGCGTTGGGCGCTCGAAAACTCGTGCCTATGCCTATCTGACCACCAAACCACGCCAGAAGCTGACCGCCACGGCCGAGAAACGCCTGCGTGTCCTGGGATCGCTGGACACGTTGGGCGCCGGGTTTACGCTGGCTTCTCAGGATCTCGACATTCGCGGCGCGGGGAACCTGCTGGGTGAAGAGCAGTCCGGCCAGATGCGTGACGTCGGCTATGAACTTTATCAATCCATGCTGGAAGAGGCGATTGCCAAGATCAAAGCGGGTGAAATGGAGGGGCTGTCAGATGCTGATGACCAGTGGGCCCCGCAGATCAATCTGGGCGTGCCGGTTCTGATTCCCGAGGATTACGTACCCGATCTCGATGTTCGTCTGGGCCTTTACCGCCGCCTGTCATCGCTCTCGACCAAGGTTGAACTGGAGGGTTTTGCTGCGGAGTTGATCGACCGTTTTGGCAAGTTGCCGAAAGAGGTTAACACTCTGATGCTGGTCGTGCGCATCAAAGCCATGTGCAAACGGGCGGGCATTGCCAAGCTGGACGGCGGCCCGAAAGGGGCGACGATCCAGTTCCACAATGACAAGTTCGCATCACCAGAAGGTTTGGTCGAGTTCATTCAAAACCAGCGCGGCATGGCCAAGGTCAAGGATAACAAGATCGTCGTGCGCCGGGATTGGAAGAAAGACAGCGACAAGATCAAAGGGGCCTTTGCGATTGCCCGCGACCTTGCTGAAAAAGTGGTCGCGGAAAAGAAAAAGACCAAGGCAGGTTAAGCTGTGGGATTTGGGCTTTGCCCCTGCCGCATGCTGTACGTCTCGGCCGAGATCATTGCGGCCAGATGAACAAGGGATCCCAGCTTCATCTGGCTGAAAGTATCCCCGCCGGAGGCATCGCGTGGCAGCGCGATCCAACACACCTCATTCATGCATTGCGGCCTGCGCGCAGAAACAGGACGCTGCAACCGCCCGATCTGCCCGGGCCAGAGCCAGATCCAGGCGTTGTTTGACCTGTAGGATTTCAACATCTTCCCCCCGGGCTTTGAGACAATCGTACAGCCCCTTCAGGCTCCACACGTTGTCGGGATGGATCGAAGCGCGGCTGAGCGAGCCACCAAGGCCAAGATCTTCGCGATAGACAGCCTCTGCTTCTGCCGTATGACCTTGTTCGAACAGCAACGCGCCAAGCGCGTGGCGGGTGGGCTGCATCCAGCCCCAGGGCTCGTCATATGGCAGGGTGTCATCCAACTCGACCGAGCGGCGCAAATGGGCAAAAGCGATCTCAAAATTCCCCTTTCGGTACTCGATCTCACCACGCAGCATTTCCCGGGCAATTTCCAGCAGGTCTATCACGCGGTTGTTGTGCAACCTGCGCGTTTCCGGAACGCATTCCTTGGCTGCGAGAAACAGGTTCTCTTCCGCTTCAGCATGGGCAACATCACCAGTAGCGGCACGTGCGATGGCGCGGGCGTAGTGGGTCGTGGCCGTCAGGGTACGGTAGAGATCCGGATCGGAGGGCAGCTCCAGCGCCTTGGCCTCTTCCCAGCGACCAAAGCGGATCAGGATGTGCGGCCCCATGGACATGTAGCTTTCGAAGTAATCCGCCATGGGGGGGCTTTCGATACGAAGCATTTCTTCGGGCGTCGTTTCCCACAAACCCTGATTGGCGCGCAGGGCAGGTTCGATTTGTCCCAGAAACAGCGCGCCGTAGATGGCGAAGTGATAGTTGTGTTGGCGGTAGCCGGTGTAGATATTGAATGCCCCCTCGCGTTCGTAATACTTCAGATCGGCATCCGAGGCTTTTTCGTTCCAATGCACCACGTTGTGGTAGTGGCCGCAGAGGACGTCGATATGTGTCGGCATGTGAACGAGGTGGCCTGCATCAGGTACCAATGTGCGCAGGACATCACCGGCTTTCAGGGCTTTTTCCGGGGTGGGCGACATTTCCATCAGGTGAACATAAAGATGCAGCAGACCGGGATGCGACATGGCGGCCGGATCGCTGGCCATGGCTGTTTCCAATACTTCCTGAGCCTCAAGCGTTGCGGCGCCTTCAGCAGGCTGGCCGGTTTTCAGATCCCACATTTTCCAGGGCGTCAGGTTCAAAAGCGCTTCGACAAAGAGTGTGCGCAGGTCAAGGTGATCGGAGTGCGCAGCGAACGCCGCGCGCATCGCTTCGGCAAAATCGTGATCCCAAAGGTGCATGTCCTCGGCCGGATCCCGCTGCGGGTATCGCGCTGGAAGGGCCCGGATCAGTGCCTGCTCAACAGGCGTGCAGCCGTCAGCCAATTGAAGTGCGTTTTGCGTGGCATCATAAGCCAGCGCCAGCGCCTTGCTGCGTCCCTGCTCGTCCTGCAAGTCCCATGGCAGGTTGTAATTCGGTCCCGCCGCGTAGGCGACGCCCCAATATGCCATGGCGCATTGGGGGTCATGTTCAGCTGCGCGCTGGAAACAAACTACGGCTTCTTCGTGATTGTATCCATAGGTCCAGTTCAGTCCGCGGTCGAACCACAGCTGAGCCTCGGGAACGGAGGTCGTTCCCGGACAGGAATAGCTGCCCAGATCATAGTATTCACGCATCAGAAGCCCTCCGCTCGGTTCAGGTCGAGAGTAGCGTGTTTCTGACGAGTCGCACAGATCAGGCTGGCAGGCGCTCTTCGACGCGGCCCATATGCAGCATAAGCCCGAAGGCCAGAATGCACATGCTCAGGACGCCAAATGTCAAAGGCGCGATGGACCCATCGAAAAGCAACCCGATCGGCGCGGCAATAGCCGCAGCCAGAACCGTCGAAATGGATCCGATGACCGAGGCTGCCATTCCGGCAATATGCCCCATCGGCTCCATCGCGATGGCGTTCAGGTTGCCCAGTGTTACCCCGGCCATGAAAAACACCATGGTTTGCCAGAATACAAACAGTGCAAATGAGGCGTCCGGCGAAAGGTGCATGGTGTTAAGCGTCATAACAAAAGCGGTGATCAGGATTTGCCCCCCCAGCGCCCATGTCACCATCCGGCGCATGCCCACACGCACCACAAGTGCTGCATTCAACAAGCTGGCCGACCCAGACATCAAAGCCACGAACCCAAACCAGAATGGAAAGCTGTCGGCACGGTCATGGATTACGTCATAGACTGGCTGAACCATTGTCAGCATTGTGAACAGCACCCCCATGCACAGGGTCTGAACCATGATCGAAAGGCGCACGGTCGGATGGGAAAACATATCCTTCGTGGCCGAGAACATCAGCGGTATGCGGAAGGGACGGCGGTTTTCACGGGCCAGAGATTCCGGCAGGCGAACACCCATCCAGGAAATGATGACCAGGGCAAACAGAATGAACGACACAAATATCCCGCGCCAGCCAAAAAGGGCGATTACCCCTGCGCCCAACATCGGTGCGGCTGCGGGTACCAGCGTGAAAATCATCATCGCGATCGAGATGATCCGCGCCATTTCGCGGCCCGAATACAGGTCGCGAATGATTGCCATGGCAACCACGCGCGGACCTGCGGCGCCCAGCCCCTGAACCACGCGCGCAATCAATACCAGCTCCAGTGAAGAACTGGCCCATGCGACGGCAGAAGCTGCTATGTACAAAGCCGCGCCGCCGTAAATGACCGGTTTTCGTCCGATCGCGTCAGAGAGAGGGCCGGTAAAGAAAGTGCCGATCCCCATTCCAAGGACAAAAGACGTCAGGATAAGTTGGGCACGGTTAACGTCATCGGGGCTGAGCTGCGCGCCGATCTCGGGCAGCGCAGGCAGCATAGAATCGATCGAAAAGGCGATGGTGGCGAACATCATTGCAATCAGCGCAATGAATTCCGCCTTCGACATGCGATTAGCCATGAAGCACTCCTAACCCGTTCGCGCTATCACGGCGGGTCGGCATAGGCCAGACTGGAAATTTGCACAGACCTCTGTGCTATTCTGCAGGGGAAGCCTCAAGTTGAGACATGATCTCAGCGATTACTTTCTCCCACATTTCAGGAGGTTGCGCGCCCGGCACCGCATGTTGGTTCGCGACAATGAAGGTCGGAACCGAACTGACGCCCATTTCGCGAGAATGAGCATCGCGGTTGCGGATATCCTCGCGGTCGGCGTCGGATTTCAGCAGCTTCATGACCACGGCTGCGTCCATTCCGGTGCTGTCTGCGATGTCGGCCAACACCTCGTGGTCGCCGATGTCGCGGCCCTGCACGAAATAGGCGTCGAACAGCGCATCCACCACCTCGTTCTGCTTGCCCTCGATCCCTGCCCAGTGGATCAGGCGATGGGCGTCCAGCGTGTTGGGGGTACGTTTCATGGCCTCGAAGTTGATGTTCAGACCGGCCTTTTCGGCATGTTCCACCACCGGCGCATAGGCGCGCAACGCGCCGTCCTTGCCGCCGAACTTGCGCTCAAGATACTCGCGCCGATCCATACCCGCATCCGGCATGTCAGGATTCAACTGGAACGGATGCCATTCAATGACAAAGGGGTGGTCGGGCACATTGGCCAGAGCCTTGTCCAGATGGGTTTTGCCAATATAGCACCACGGGCAGATCGGATCGGACAGGATATCGAGCTTGACGGTCTGGGTCATTTTGTTGGTGCCTCGAAATAGGCCGGCAGCGCCCGGCGCAGGAGTTTGCCATTTCCGCCGGTTGGCAGGGCAGGCAAATGGATGAAGGCGCGAGGCTGTTTGTACCGCGCCAGGTTGGCTTCGACATAGGTGCGCAACGGCGTATCGTCCAGCTTTTCCGGGCCCGTATAAAAGGCCGCTATCACAAATGTGTCCGGTTTGACCTCGACTGCCGCTGCGCCGACTTGGGTTATGCCCGGATAGCGGGCAAGAACGGCTTCGACCTCGACCGGGGACACGCGATAGCCACCCGCGTTCATCATGTCGTCGTCGCGGCCCAGATAGCTGATCTGGCCATCCACTGCCATGGCCCCCTGATCGCCAGTCAGAAACCATTCACCCTGCATCCGCGTTTCAACGTCCTCGGGTGCGTTAAGATAGGTCAGCATCAACCCGGGGTCAGAGCGGTGAATGGCAATTGTACCTTCCTGCCCCTGTGGCACCGGACCGTCCGGACCAAGGATCGCCACTCGACGCCCGGGTTGCGGTTGTCCCAGTGCGTCGCCGCGCGCAAGATGGTCCGGGCTGGAGGAAATGAAGGTAGAGCATTCGGACATGCCGTAGGCTTCGAACAGCTCGGTGCCGGTGGCATTCAGCCACTGTTCGTGCAGGGCGCGCGACAGTTTCTCGCCCGCGCATAATCCGTGGCGCAGGTCTGGCAGCTCCATCCGATTGCGCCCTTGCAATATCTTGCGAAAGACCCCCGGAGCCGCAGCAAAGATCGTTGCACCGTGCTGGCGTAGCAAGGCAGGCAACGCATTGATTTCGGTGCCGGGTTCCGGGATCAGGGCCGTCGCACCGATGGTCCATGGGTCCATCAAGCCAGTGCCCAGCGTATAGGTCCAGTTGAAAGCCCCCGCGTGACACAGCCGGTCGGTCTCGCGCAGACCATACCAGCCATCGACCATCATCTGCCGCGCCCAGATTGCCCGGTGGGCATGGGCCACGGCACGAGGCTTGCCCGAAGTTCCAGAGGTGTAGACGACATAGGCCATACGTTCCGGATCGCCCATGTCAAAACCTGCCGTGGGCAGGTTTCGCATCGCTTTCAACGCGTCCAGCCTGATCTGCTTGGAATGCGAGGCACAGGCAACATCCGGATCGCGCAGTATGGCCGCCGGAGAAAGCTCGTCGATCATTTTGGCGGTTTCGGGTTCCGTCAGTTGCGACGATGTCGGCACCGGTACGATACCCACGGCAATTGCACCCAGATAGGCAATCGGGAAGTCCACCGTATTGCCCAGCCGCATCAGGGCGATATCTCCGGGTTTCAATCCTGCCCGCAGCAACCCCGCGCCGGTGCCCAGCACGGCTGTTTTCAGATTGCGAAAGCTCCAATCCTGCGTATCGTTTTCACGCAAGACTGACAAAGCCACTTTATCCGGGGCTTGATCCGCGCAGCCCAGAACATGAGCTGCCAGATTGAAAGGCGTGGGGCAGGGCGCAGGCGCCCCCTGATCGAATATTGACAACATGGCCTCTGGCTATCGCGCCGCCTGTCGCGTTGCAAGCGTGGCTGGCCGGGCCTATAGAAGGGTCATGAGCACTCAAGATCCCAAATCTCTGATCCGAATTGCCCGCAACTCTGGCGAACACACCGAAGTTGAACCGTTGGACCTTGGCGCGCGTGTGAGAGAGCTGCGCAAAGCACGGGAATGGACATTGGAGCAAGCCGCCAGTCAGGCCGGTTTGGCACGTTCGACCCTCAGCAAGATCGAAAACGGGCAGATGTCGCCGACCTACGACGCGCTCAAGAAGCTTGCGACTGGATTGGAGATTTCGGTTCCGCAGCTTTTCACGCCGCCCCAGCGCGATCAGGTGATCGGGCGTATGGCGATAACCCGTCTGGGCGACGGCACGGCGCACGCCACAACCACTTATGAACATGAGTTGCTGGCCGAAACCCTGACCAAGAAACAAATGCTGCCCTATCGCGCGCGGGTCCGCGCGAGATCAATGGAGGAATTTGACGGCTGGGTGCGCCATGACGGAGAAGAGTTCATGTATGTACTGACCGGTGTCGTCAAGCTTTACACCGAGTTTTATGAGCCGGTGGAGATGCGCAGGGGCGACAGCGCCTATTACGACGGCAGCATGGGCCACAATGTGATTTCCGTCAGTGACGAAGACGCGACTATCCTTTGGGTCACATCACTTGCTTAAAGCGGCACTGCTGAATTCACGGTTCAGCCCTTCGGTGAACAGGAAGTCTTCGACCTCCTCATGCGCCTCATTCATTGTAAGTTGGTGACGTTCGGCCAAATAGGCTTCAAATCCTTTTCGATCCTTCAACACGCGCATCATGTCTTTGTCACGCAAGTTCGGAAAACGCCGCTTTGCGCGTTCGCAGGCCGCGCTCCAGTCTTTTGTAAGATCGGTCCAGTTCATCATCAATGAGCTTCCCTTAGCAACGATTAGGACTGCTCTCCCCCACATCAGAGTACGAACGGGGTGCCGTAACGAAAGACATGACAAAATGTCGCATCCTGAGGCCGCGCCTTTTTTGGGGGGAATTGTGCCCGCTGCGAAGTATCCGCAGCGGGGCGACGGGCCTACATTTGGTGTGAGTGGTGGCGGGCCCGGTTGTTCTTTGGTTCCCAGCGTCCGATTGTCCGGGCAGTCCGGGATCTTGGGCTGGCACCAGCTATCTATGACGACTAAATATGCCATTTTATACAGGTTTTTCTAGATGAGTAAAACTGTTTGAGGGCGTTTCCTGCGGGATCACCCGGTGGTGATTGTGTTGGCGGCCCAGTACGGCGGTTTGGGTGCAATCAAACGATATCTTGTATGACGCGGCAATGTGCTGAATTTTGCCGACTGATGGAGTCTTCCTGACCGCAGATTGTATAGAACTGCTGAAACTTCGAGCTTCTGACGTTCGGAATGCCCGCTTGGAAAAACCCGCCGGGATCACATACCCATCGGCTGGCCCTGGGATCACGCCTCTACCGGGCGTCGTACCACCACACTTCTGGCATGTATTGCGGACCGTCACCATAGATGGGCAGGGTTTTCGGGTGCTTCAGTTCCTTGACATGCGCAATTCGTCCGATGTCAAAGCTCCAGATCGGGATGACATAGCGGCCTGCTGTCAGTACCCGGTCCAGCGCGCGGGTGGCATCGGTGAAGTCCTCGCGGGTTTTTGAGGCGAGCATGGCATCGATCATTGCGTCAACTGCGGGCGAGGATACGCCCATCAGGTTGCGTGTGCCGGGGGCATCAGCAGTCTCGCTGCCCCAATAAAGACGCTGTTCGTTGCCAGGAGACAGAGAAAGCGCCCGGCGGAACGTCGTGACGTCAAAGTCCAGTTCAGAGGTGCGTCCGACATATTGGGCATTGTCGACTTGTTCCGTCGTGACCTGAATGCCAAGGCGTTCCAGCGCGCGGGAATAGATCTCGACCACTGTTGCCATCTCGCTGTCGCCCTGTTGAAGCAGGAAAGTCACCTGAAAAGCATCACCATTTCCATTGCGCAGTGCGCCGTCCTGAACGGTCCAACCTGCCTCGGTCAAAAGCTTGGTGGCCTCGCGAAGGTTTGCCCGGTTCCGGGCCGACCCGTCACCCTTCGGCAGCTCATACCCTTCCAACGTGCCTGGCAACAGGATGTCAGCGTAAGGAAGCAACAGGTCTCTTACCTGCCCTTGGGCCGGGCCGGGCTGCATGGCAAGGTCGGACCCCGAGAAATAAGACGCGATCCTTGGTTGGGCGCCACCGGTTACCGTGTCGTTGATGAACTCAAAATTGAAGGCAAGCATCAGCGCTTCGCGCACACGCCAGTCGTCGAACGGGGCCTTTCGTGTATTCATCACGAACCCGGTCATTCCCGAAGGTTTTCCATGCGGAATTTCAGTTTTGATCACATCGCCCCGCTGCACAGCGGGAAAGTTGTATTGCGTGTCCCATTTGTCGGCATTGAATTCACGGACGGCCGACAACTCTCCGGCCTTGAAGGCTTCGAACAAGACGCTGCCGTCGCCGTAGAATTCGATCCGCAGCTCATTAAGGTTCATGGTGCCGCGGCGAAACGGAATGTCGTTCCCCCAATAGTCCGGATTGCGTCGCAGATTCACGTGGCGTCCCGCTTCGTAGCTATCGATCACATAAGGGCCGGTTCCAATCGGCACATCATGCAGTTGCGCGTCAGCGAAGTCCTTTCCCTCCCATTGTGCCTTTTGCAGGATCGGACGCATCCCTGCCAGCAGCGCAAGCTCTCGATCGGGTTCATTGAACGTGATCCTCACCGAGCGCGGGCCTGTTTGTTCGATGTCGTCGATCTTGCCCCAAAGACCGCGATAGCGCAGATGCCCCTGCGTGCCCAAAGTCTCGTAAGACCAGATCACATCATCGATCGTGACCGGGCTGCCGTCGGAAAAACGCGCCTCTTCCCGCAGGGTGAATTCGACCCAGGACCGGTCTGGATCGGTCTCAACTGATTCGGCTAACAGCCCGTAAAGTGTGAAAGGTTCGTCCCAGGATCGCCCCATCAGGCTTTCATGGGTCCAGAAAGGCAATTGCCATGGCGAAGTGCCTTTTTGCAAAAACGGGTTCAGACTGTTAAAGCCGCCCGTGTTTCCGAAAACAGCTTTGCCACCTTTGGGCGCATCCGGGTTCGCATAGGGGAGAGACACAAAATCCGGTGGTAGGGCCGGGTCCCCGTACATAGCTATGCCATGAGACGATTCTGCATGGGCGACAGACATCACGAAAATGCTGGCGATTCCCGCCGCAAGTGATCGAAACGGACGGAGAAATTCCGGGCTCATTTTGGAAACAATCCTGCTCTGGCCTTATTTTGTTGGAGATCATCGTAGTGATGATTTTTCTTATTATCAAACTTTTAGCTTGGACCAAGGCGCAGAATTGCTTATAAAGGTTGCACTGCTCGATAGGTTTCTTGCCTGTATGAAACCTGCCTCAATAACTTAACGCCCGCTTCGTGCGGGCGTTTTTTTGTGCGTCGCG
Organism: Ruegeria sp. AD91A; assembly: GCF_003443535.1. Lineage (GTDB taxonomy): Bacteria > Pseudomonadota > Alphaproteobacteria > Rhodobacterales > Rhodobacteraceae > Ruegeria. Next base: position 885,479 of record NZ_CP031946.1, read on the forward strand.
AAGTCTCAGGCCGGGATTCCAATCTGATGTGTTTCCCCGTTTTCTTTGCAGGTGCAGCATGGCATGGTGCGCCTGATTAACGCTTGAGGGAGAATGGACATGAGCCTGTCCGGTAAAACGGCAATCATCACGGGATCAAATTCGGGCATCGGGCTGGGCGTAGCGCGCGAGCTGGCCAAGGCGGGTGCCGATGTGGTTCTGAATTCCTATACGGATCGCGATGAAGATCATGCGCTTGCCGCAGAGATTGCGAAAGAGACCGGAACCAATGCGCGCTACATCAAGGCCGACATGTCCAAGGGCGAGGAATGCCGATCACTGATCGAACAGGCGGGGTCCTGTGATATTCTGGTGAACAATGCTGGTATTCAGCATGTCTCTCCGATCGATAAGTTCCCGGTTGAAAAATGGGACGCAATTATCGCAATCAACATGAACTCGGCCTTTCACACCTCGGCGGCTGCGTTGCCGATGATGCGCAAGGCGGGTTGGGGGCGGGTGGTGAACATCGCCTCGGCCCATGGTCTGACGGCATCCCCTTACAAGGCGGCATATGTTGCGGCCAAGCACGGCGTGGTGGGAATGACCAAGACCGTAGCGCTGGAAACCGCGCAGGAACCGATCACCTGCAATGCCATCTGCCCGGGCTACGTTCTGACGCCGCTGGTCGAGGCGCAGATCCCCGACACGATGAAAGAATACAACATGAGCCGCGAGGATGTGGTGAAGAACATTCTTTTGGAACGGCAACCCTCCAAGGAGTTCGCCACCGTCGAGCAATTGGGTGGAACGACTATCTTCCTGTGTTCGGACGCGGCGGCTCAGATCACCGGAACCACAATTTCAGTCGATGGTGGCTGGACAGCACTTTGAGGTTTAAAGGGGGCCATTGCCCTCATTCCCCCGAAGCATTCTTTTGCAGAGACGAAGGGGCAGCGACGTGAAACGGATCAATCTGGCTTTGCAGGGGGGTGGCGCGCATGGCGCGTTCACTTGGGGTGTGCTTGACCGGCTGCTGGATGAGGAAGACATCGAGGTCGCTGCCATCACCGGAACTTCCGCAGGGGCGCTGAACGCAGCGGCGTACAAGTCGGGAATGGTTCATTCAGGGCGCGAAGGAGCGCGGGCGCGCCTGGACGGGTTGTGGCAGCGAATGGGCGCGATTGGCGACATGCGTTTCGCCAACTGGTTTCGCGGCCTGGAACCGGCGACCATTGCGCAGGCGATGGAATATTCGGTACCGTTTTCAATCGGGGATGCGTGGTCGCGAATGGTGTCGCCCTATGCGTATGGGCCGTTCTACAGCAACCCGCTGGAACCGGTGGTGGACAGGTTCAATTTTGACGAGATTTGCGCGGAAGAAGGCCCGCGCCTTTTCGTGTGTGCCACTTGCGTACGCAGCGGCAAGATCCGCGTCTTTACCGGCGACGAGATCAGCACGGACGCTATCCTGGCCTCGGCCTGTTTACCGACCCTGTTCAAGGCGGTTGAGATTTTTGATCCGAAAACAAACCGGACCGAAGCCTACTGGGACGGCGGGTATACCGGCAATCCGGCTCTCTATCCGCTGTTCAACGATGATTTGCCGGATGACGTGGTGATCGTGAACATCAATCCGCTGGAGCGCGACGAAGTTCCGGTCACACCGCAGCAAATTCAGAACCGGATCAACGAGATCAGCTTCAACTCATCCCTATTTCGCGAGTTGCGGGCGATCAGCTTTGTCCAACGGTTGCTGAAAGAGGGCAAGCTGACCTCCGGAGAGATGAGCCGCGTTCTAGTTCACATAATTGCAGATAACGAGTTGATGAACAGCCTGTCTGTTGCCACCAAGACCGTGCCCAATCCGGTCATACTGCATAAGCTAAAACAGGCCGGACGGGACGCCGCGGACGGTTTTCTTGCCAAACACAAGGACGATTTGGGGCAGACCAGCACAATTGATCTGCCTGCGATGTTCAGCTGATTACTCGGGTGGCTGGGTCGGATCTTTTCCATTCGGATAGACAAGCCCCGCTGAAATCACCAGTTTGGCTGCGTCTTCGATGCTCATATCCAGCAAGATCACGTCTTCTGCGGGGAAGAACAACAGAAACCCCGACGTCGGGTTGGGCGTCGTGGGTACGAATACGCTCAGCAGCTCTCCGCCGGTTTCGGCACGTTCGCTTACCTCACCCTTGGCGCTGGTGGAGACAAAGCCGATGGCCCAGATCCCGCGACGCGGGTACTGGATCAGGCAGGCTTTTTCAAAAGAACGCTCAGTCTGGGCAAACACCGTTTCCGAAATCTGTTTGATCCCGGAATAGACCGAGCGCACGACGGGCATCCGGTCAACAACACTTTCGGCGAAGTGGATCAGGGAACGGCCCAGAATACCCTTGGCGATCCAGCCGACCAGAATGGTGAAGATCAGGAAGATGACCACGCCCACACCGCGCAGGTTGATGCCCACGTACTGTTCTGGCTGGAACTGGTGTGGCACCAGTGGAAGAACCGCGCTATCGATCCAGCCGACCACCGACCAGATCAGCCAGACCGTCAACCAGACAGGCGCAATGACAACGACGCCCGTCAGAAAGGACGCGCGCAGCCGTGAAAGCATGCCTGGGCGGCGGTGAGGTTCTTCGTCGAACGGTGTATTCATGGTGGTTCCGAATGGTTTCCGGAATTAGGTAGTCAATCCACGGCCTTGGTACAATAGGTTAACGTCACCTCTGTTTGACCAGCGCTTGCGCGATCTTTGCCGCCAACCGTGCATTGTTTCGAACAAGGGCGATATTGGCGACCAAGGACCGGCCTTCGGTCTTTTCAAAGATTCGTTGCAGCAGATAGGGGGTCACGGCTTTGCCGGTGATACGATGGGCATCCGCATCTGACTGAGCCTCGGCGATGATCGGGGCCAGTTCCTCGGACGGGATCTGATCAGCGGCCGGGATCGGATTTGCCACCAACTGCCCGCCGGGCAGACCCAGCGCGCGGCGGGTGGAGTGGGCTTTGGCGATGGCGTCGGCACTGTCCATACGAAGGGGCGCGGCAAAGGGCGACTTTGCCGACCAGAACGCAGGAAACTCGTCCTGACCATGTGCAATCACAGGCACGCCCAGCGTTTCCAGAACCTCAAGCGTTTTGGCGAGGTCGAGGATGGCTTTCGCCCCGGCTGCGACGACAGTCACCGGAGTATGCCCAAGCTCGTGCAGATCGGCAGAGATGTCGAACGTGGTCTCGGCACCCTGATGCACGCCGCCGATACCGCCGGTGGCAAAAATCTCGATCCCGGCATAATGCGCGGCGATCATAGTCGCCGCAACGGTGGTGGCCCCGGTGCCACCGGTCGAGATGCACGCTGCCATGTCCGCGCGCGAGATCTTGGCGACAGCTTGAGCCTGACCCAGCCATTGCAGCTGATCCTGCTCCAGCCCCACATGCAATTTGCCTTCGATCACGGCCATTGTCGCAGGAACCGCACCCTCATCTCGGATGTCCTGTTCGACCTGTGCCGCGACCTCGATGTTCTGCGGGTAGGGCATCCCATGGGTGATGATGGTGCTTTCCAGCGCAACGATGGGCAGGCCCGTGTCCTTGGCGGCGCTGACCTCGGCTGAGTATTGAATGTCGATCACAGTGGGGTTTCTCCGGAAACGTAGGTTGCAGCGGCGTGCAGGGCGCGGGCCATAGCCTCGTCAATGGATGCACCGCCGGATTCTGAGGCGATATGGGCCGCCATGAAAGTGTCCCCGGCACCGGTCACGCGTGTGACCAGAACGGCAGGGGGTGTTTGCGTCAGGATATCATCAGAGCTCCCGACGGTGGCTGAATTGCCGCCATCGGTGACCAGAGCGCGCAGCGCGCCACGATCCAGCAGGCCCTTAGCGGCGGATTCGGAGTCGGTGAACTCGCGCTGACACAGGATGCCGGCCTCTTCGAGATTCACGTAAAGCGTGGCGCGTGCGTGTTTCAGGAAGGGTAGCAACCGTTCGGCTTTGCCGGGCGAGGCCGGGGCCACGCGAAGATCAGCGCGAGAGAAAGCAGGGCTTTGAGCAATCTCTTCAAGCAGGTCCAGTGTCAGATTGCCGTCGAGTGCGATTGGGCCTTCAAACGGTGTGTTTTCGTAGCCCAATGGCCCGTGCATCAAGGGGCGTAGTATCTTTGCGCCAGCGGCTTCCAGCGAATGCGCGTCGGCAATCGCCGCGATCAACCCGTTCGCCCCTTCGACAGCCATGTAGCGGTCAGTCGGCAAATCCTGCGAACGATAGAGGTGATCCGTCACCATGCCGAGGCGCGAACAGGCGTGAACCAGTTCGTCACCTTCTGGGTCGCGGCCAATGGCAGTCAGCAGGGTGGGCGTCATGCCAAAGCGTACCAGTGTCATGGCGATGTTCATTGCAACGCCGCCGGGCAGGCGGGTGATCCGGCCCGGCACGTCCGAGCCTTGCCTCATGGCGCTGGCCGATCGGCCGATGACGTCCCACAGGACCGAGCCGATGCACAGGATATTGGTGTTCTGAGTCATACGGGATGTCATGCCGCAGCGGTGGTGCCCGTGCAAGCCGGAACGTTATCGCTATAAGAGATTCCCGATCTGCCGGGGCTGATGTTTCCTTTGGGCTTGCGATCCGTGGCCTTCGCGGGAACAATCGAGAGCAATGATTGGTGATTTGATTTTCCTGTTGGAGCGTTTCGTATGAATGGCCCTGCCTTCCGTGCCATCCTTCGAGTCCTCAAAACCTGCGCCCTGAGTATTATTGTTCTTCTGACTGTGCTTCCTGGATCTGTTAAGGCACAAACCGCCCCACCGACAGTTGTTGATTTCTGGGTCAAAGCTGACACGCTGTTTCTGGAGGTGAAATTGAATGCCGAGGCGATGCTGGCCGGGGCCGACCCGACACAGCCAGAAACCTATTCTGACGATACACAGTACCGATCTCTGCGGCGGATGGTGTCGTCGGAACTGGAACCGCAGATCAGAGACTTTGTTCAGGTCTGGAAGCAAAGCCTTGTGGTCGAAGCGCCTGATCGCCTGGACCTGTCTTATGAAGGTGTGCGTATACCGGTGGTGGGCGACACGGAAAAAGTGCGTGTTTCCAGATTGTTGTTGACTGCCCGTTTGCCGGATCATGCATCGAATCTGCGCCTGACCTGGCCGCAGTACAGCGGGTCAGTCGTTCTTCGTCAGCAAAACGTGATGGCCCCGTATACAGGGTTTCTGACTGCCGGAGAAATCAGCCCACTGATCCCGTTGCAGGGCGGGGCATCGCTGACAACAGAGCAGACACTGCAGACGTATTTCGCAAAGGGGATCAGCCGTTTTGTTCAAAGCCCCCTCAAGCCATCCATCGTTGTTCTGACACTCGTAATGCTGACACTGAGCCTGCGGCCTGTGGTGTCTCAGGTGGCGTTTTTGGCAGCAGGAGTTTTTATCGGGCTCGGGTTGGGCACGTACGGCGTGCTGGACGTGCCAGAAAATGTGCAGGACCAGGCGTTGGTGGCCTCGATCATCATTCTGGCGCTATGGAACCTGGTAGCCCGGCACTTGCAGGTCTGGCGACTGTTGGCTGTGCTTGCCGCAGGTTGTGTTCAAGGATTAGCACTGGCTTCGGATTTGACAAGGATCGGGGTGCCGCCCGATCATCTGGCCCCGGCTGTTTTTGGGTTTGGCGTCGGAAATACACTGCCTGTCATCCTTGTGGCTGTTCTGACCTTTGCCTGCGCGCTTTTGGTTGCTGGCGGGTCACACAGAACACGAGGCCGGATTTCGGTTCTGGCCTCGATGCTGATCGCCGGAATCGGCGTGTATTGGATGGCTGAACCCTGGTTGCTGGCTTAAGACATCGCCGCCAGCAGCGTGTTCAGCGCGCCCAGCGGGTCGTCGCTGCCCCAGATTTCGTCGCCGATACCGAAGAAATCGGTGCAGGGGGCCAGATCACGGATCAGCTCGGGCGTCAGACTGCCTTCGGCCACGACCGGGACCTCGATCATCTGGGACCACCATTGGAACAGATCCTTGTCGGCGCGGGTTCCGTCCCCCAACGTGGCGGTTCCGACGGGTCCGAAGGCCACGTAATCCGCGCCGTGTTCGCCCGCCGTCATGCCGTCATGGCTGGACGCGCCGCAGAAGCTGCCGACAATCGCATCGGTGCCCAGTTCCTTGCGCGCGGCGCGGACCGAGCGTGCGCCGTCGTCCAGATGCACCCCGTCCAGCCCTAGACGTTGCGCCAGCAGCACGTGGTTCGAGATCACGATGGCCACGTCGCGGGCGTGGGCCACTTCGCGGCAGGCATCAGCGGCACGGGCGATGGTGTCTTCGTCGTTGCCAGCCAGCGCCAGGCGGATGCAGGCGATCTCGGCCCCGTCCAGAACCGATGCCAGTTTGCCGGGGAACGTGCTCAGCTCGATCGTCGGAGGCGTTATCAGGTAAATCTGCGGCTGCTCGGGGGTGTCCATGGGCGCGTCCTTCGGGTTTCAGTCTTTGGCGCGGTTTAGCGGATTGCGGCGGGGAAGCAAACTTTTATGGCTGAGGCCGCGCAAATAACACCCCCAGCGCCTTGCCCTGCAAGTGCGTGCCGATTACAGCAGGCCAAGTTTTCATAAGGTGAACCATGCCAAGCGACAAATCCCAGCCTTCCTTCGTGCTTGTTCGCCCGCAGATGGGTGAGAATATCGGTGCTGCTGCCCGGGCAATGTGGAACTTTGGACTGGACCGAATGCGCATCGTGGCGCCCCGTGACGGCTGGCCAAACCCCAAGGCAGTGGCGATGTCCAGCGGTGCAGGCCGGTTGCTGGATGAAGCACTGCTGTTTCACGATCTGGCCGGATCGCTGGCCGACAGCACCTTTGTCTTCGCCACCACTGCACGGCAACGCGGGCTGACGAAACCCGTCTACAGCCCCGAGCGCGCCATGCAGATCGCTGCTGAAAAAGTCGCGGCGGGCGAAAAGGTTGCGGTTCTGTTCGGCCCCGAACGTGCGGGGTTGGAGAACGAAGACATCGCCAAGGCAAACGCAATCATTTCGGTGCCGGTGAACCCGGAATACGCGTCGCTGAACCTGGGCCAATGCGTTTTGCTGACCGCTTATGAGTGGATGCGCCAGACTGGCGACGTGGTGCATGAATCTACAGATCTGGGCAAAGGTGACTGGGCCACGGGGATCGAGGTTGAAAAACTGGTCGAGCACTACGAGGACCGGTTGGAAGAAGCCGGGTTCTTCTATCCCCCCGAAAAGGCCGAGGGCATGAAAACCAACCTGCGCAATCTGTGGTCGCGGATGCGGATGACGCGGGCCGATGTGCAGATGCTGCACGGGATCATGCGGCAGATGGTCCGCTGGAAAGACAAAGGCTGAGGCTGGACCTATCTTCCGCCACACCCTAGCTTGCGACGAAATCAGGACATGAGGACAGCATGAGCGGTAAGCGCAGCATCTTCGAAGAGGTCTCGGACACGGAAAAACAACAGGCGGTTCAACCCGGTATGATCGACCGGGGGCGCGGCGGCGCACGCAAGGCGATCCGCGTTTGGCTGATGATCCTGTTTGCCTTGGTCGTCGCGATGATCGCAGTCGGAGGCCTGACGCGCCTGACCGACAGCGGTCTTTCGATCACCGAATGGCGCCCGATCACCGGAGCCATCCCGCCAATGATCGACGCGGACTGGCAGGCTGAATTCGACAAATACAAGCAGATTGACCAGTGGCGCATCCAGAACCAGTGGATGGAGCTGAGTGACTTCAAAACTATCTACTGGTGGGAATGGGGCCACCGCCAATTGGGCCGCGTGATCGGGCTGGTCTGGGCCATCGGGTTCTTTGGCTTTCTTGTCGCGCGCAAGGTACCCACGGGTTGGACCGGCAAGCTGCTGATCCCGGGCCTGTTGGGCGGCGTTCAGGGCGCGGTCGGTTGGTGGATGGTCGCCTCGGGCGTGACGCAGGGCGAGGGCATGACAGCCGTTGCCAGTTATCGTCTGGCCACGCATCTGGGGCTAGCCTTCGTAATTCTGGGCTTCCTGGCGTGGTATATCTTTGAGCTTGGCCGCGATGAACGTGACCTGATGCAGGCGCGTCGTGCCAAAGAGGCAAAACTGTTCTCGCTTGCGACTGGCCTGATGCATTTCGCTTTTTTGCAAATACTCATCGGCGCGCTGGTCGCCGGGATCGACGCCGGAAGGTCTTACACCGACTGGCCGTTGATTGGGGGGCAATTGTTGCCACCGGATGCCACTGCTTTGGTGCCGGTGTGGCGAAACTTCTTTGAAAGCCCCGGACTGGTGCAGTTCATTCACCGCTGTGCCGGTTACCTGCTGTTTATCTTTGCCATTGTCGTGTGGCGGCGTGGCAACGCCAGCGCGCATCCGCAGACACGCTTTGCCTTCAATGCAGCTTTTGCTGCGCTGTCGTTGCAGGTCGTAGTCGGCATCGTGACCGTAGTTTACGGAGCACCATGGCAGATCGCCATATTCCACCAATTCATGGCCGTTGTCGTCTGGACCCTGATCCTGCGCGCACGATTCCTGACAGCCTATCCAATCGCAACATCTGTGCGCGGAGTTTGAAAATATGACCGCTTTCAACGAACTGATGGCTTTTCAACGTGAAACCTCGGCTTTGGGCCAGATCGCGGGTCGGCTTGGCTGGGACCAGGAAACCGTCATGCCGCGCGGGGCTGCACCTCAGCGTGCCGAAGAAATGGCCGCTATCGAGGCGGTCCTTCACGCACGCCGATCGGATCCACGCGTTGCAGAGTGGCTGGATCAGGCTGCCCCACAGGATGAAGTCGGTAAGGCGCAACTGCGCGAAATCCGGCGCGCCTATGATCGGGCAGTCAAGGTGCCTGCCGATCTGGCTACGGCGATTGCCCGAATTACGTCCGCCGCACAGGGAACCTGGGCCCAGGCGCGCGCGGACGAAGATGTCTCGGCGTTCCTTCCGGTGCTGGAAGAGGTCGTATCGCTGAAGCGTCAGGAAGGTGAGGCGCTGGCGCAGGGCGGAGATGTCTATGACGCCATGGTTGAAGATTACGAACCCTATACGACTGGCGCTCAGATCGCGGCCATTTTCGACGAGATGCGCCCGCGTCTGGTGGCCTTGCGCGCGGCCGTTCTGGATCGCCCGGAACCTGCTGCGCTGAGCGGCAGCTTTGATGAGATGACCCAGATGCAGCTTGCGCAAAAGCTGGCGGTCGCTTTCGGCTATGACCTCAACAACGGCCGTGTGGATAAGGCGGTTCACCCGTTCAGCTCGGGCTCGGGTCTTGATGTGCGCATCACCACGCGAACCAGCGAAACAGACCCGTTCAACTGCTTTTATTCAACCATTCACGAGGTCGGCCACGCCGCTTACGAACAGGGGATCGACCGCGACTACCTGCTGACGCCACTGGGGTGCGGCGTGTCCATGGGCGTGCATGAAAGTCAAAGTCGGATCTATGAAAACCAGCTCGGCCGTTCCCGTGCCTTTACGGGCTGGTTATTCGATCAGATGAATGGCGCATTCGGCGATTTCGGAATTGCCGATGCCGACGCTTTCTACGCCACTGTCAACCGGGTTCACAACGGCTATATCCGCACCGAAGCGGACGAGGTCCAGTATAACCTGCATATCATGCTGCGGTTCGATCTGGAGCGCGCGCTGATGGCCGGAGACTTGCAGGTCAGCGAACTTGAGGCGGCGTGGAACGACCGCTTCAAGGCTGACTTCGGCTATGCGGTGGACAAGCCGTCGAACGGCTGTTTGCAGGATGTGCATTGGTCGGTCGGGCTGTTTGGTTACTTTCCGACCTACTCGCTGGGCAACGTCTATGCTGGATGCCTGTATCAGGCCCTGCGCGGCGGCGTGCCCGATCTGGATGCGCAACTGGCAGAAGGCGACACATCTGGCGCAACTGCTTGGCTGCGCGAACACGTCCAGCAGCACGGCGGGCTTTATGCCCCGCGCGAGATTATCCGACGGGCAAGCGGCATTGAGCCGGGACCCGAACCTTTGCTGGGATATCTGGAACAGAAGTTTAGCGCGATATATGGGCTGTGAAAGCACGGAGCGGCAACTGAACGGTAAGGCTCATTGCTCTTGGCATTGCAGCAATGGCTCTGGTTTTAGCACTCAAACCAGCGCGACCTACGGATAGCTTCTCACATCTGTATCAAGCACAGGGATGTGATGGCCTAGTACCCCTTGTATGGTTTCCAGGCGACAATACAATGTATTGATTCCCAAGGGCGAAGGACAATTTCCGGCCGTGATCTTTCTTCATGGATCCCGCGGAACGGGGCAAAAGGCTATCCAAAGTGCATTTCCCGTCAAGTCGATACTGGAACTCGGGTATGCCATCGTCGCTCCGACCGCGCTGGAAATTGAGTACCAAAACGGCCCGGGCACAGGATGGGTTTGGAATGACGCATATTATGGCCGGCATGATTTTGAGTTCATTGCGAAAGTGCTTGAGGACGTTTTAGCTCGATCCCCCATTGATCCGGCGCAGATCGTAACCACTGGCCATTCCCGAGGTGAATCCTTCGCTTGGTAACTTGCCTGTGCAGATGTTGACCCACGTCTGAAGGCTTTTGCCCTCGTTGCTGGAACACCAGTGCGCGGCGAACCTGGGAAACGTGCGTCAGCAGATTTCGATTTCAACATGTACTTTAGCCATGGTTATGACGACACAGTTATTCCTTTCGCGGGTTCCGGGTCTTCGTGGTCTGGTCCAGGATATATGGGGGCAGTGGAAGCCACACTAAGGCTTGGGGTCTCTGCGGGCTGTAAAAGGGATAAAGTCGTTGCGCAGGATAGCTATGATCAGCGCGTTCTGAGCGATTGTGATACTGGTTCGATCATTTCTGTTATCGGCGATGAGGTCGGGCATGGCGTTCCAAATGGCTGGAGCGATCTGATGCTTGACTGGTTTGAGAAAGCGAGCGCTTTGGAATAGGGCGCTTCCAAAACAAAACGGGTCTGGTGAAGACGGAGAGATGGTCGCGGGACATGCCGCGCAATTTGTCTTCGGCTTCACGCGGAATACTATTTTCGGGCGTCGCCAACTTTCGTTTTACGTAAACTTTTTCCCGAACAAATACGCACAGGTTAACCTAAACGACCTGAAACAGTTCAATTCGCGCCGCGACCGCTGCAAAGAACAAAACGCTGCCCAGCAGCACAAATACATGCCAGATCGTGTTGTGGAACGGCAGCCAGTCCAGCAGGTAGAAGGCGACCCCTGCCGTGTACACGAGCCCTCCGGCAATCATCAGTGTAACGATCGTAGGCGACAGGTCTGCCAACATGGATTGCCCGGCCCAGACCACCGCCCAACCCATCAATAGGTATAGCGCAAGCCCGAACCAGCGGAACCGGTTTGGGTCCAGCATCTTGAGAACCGACCCAAGTGTTGCCGAAGACCACAATCCGAGTAATAGCCCCGGGGGCTGAGCACCGGACAACAGTAGAAACGGTGTGTAGGTCCCTGCGATCTTGACGTAGATGCCGGAATGATCGAGGCGCTGCAGGAACCCGCGCCATTCCTCGTTTTCGACCATGTTATACAAGGCGGAAAACGTGAGCATGAGTATCAGCGTCACCCCGTAAACAGAGGCACCCAGAACCGCAGATTGATCATACCGGTAATAGATGGTCATTGTGATCAGAAGTGGTACGGCAACCAACGCACTTGAGACACCGAGCACATGGACCACCCCGTCGCTGATACGTTCCGTGCGACTGTAAGCTGGTCGGATATGCGCAAATGACCACATAAGAAAAAGCTAGGCGGCAGAATGGCTTCGGGCAAGCGGATCATCCCGAGAGTTGTCGATATCGTGATCCAGAATGACAAAACGCCCGCAGAGCGAGCGTTTTGTTTCAGATCCGTAATTGAGCGTGAGGGTTATTCTTCGGTTTCCTCATCACCCTGATCAGCGATCCAGGCAACGCTGACGACCACTTCGCCCTTTCCGGTATTGAAGACTTTCACGCCACCTGCCGAGCGGGAGCGGAAGGAAATACCTTCCACCGGAACCCGGATCGATTGGCCTTTGGATGTCGCCAGCATGATCTGGTCGTCGAGTTCAACCGGGAAAGAAGCCACCAGTTCTCCGCCGCGCATCGCCTTGTCCATCGCGGCAACACCCATGCCGCCTCGTCCGCGGACAGGGTAGTCGTGACTGGAACTCAGCTTGCCCGCACCGCCGGCAGTGATGGTCAGGATCAGGTTTTCCGCCGCTGACATCTCGGCGTACCGCTCCTGCGGCAGCAGGCTGTCGGCATTGCCTTCTTCATCGTCCGTCTCACCATCGTCGGTGACACCGGCTACGGCGCGGCGCATCTTGAGGTACGCGGCACGCTCGTCTGAGTCAGCTTCGAAGTGGCGGATCACCGACATCGAGACCACGCGGTCGCCGTTGCTCAGTTTGATGCCACGCACACCGGTCGACTCGCGCGAGTTGAAGACGCGCACATCCGTAGTCCGGAAGCGGATGGCCCGACCTGAGTTGGTCACAAGCATCACGTCTTCATCTTCCGAACAGATGCGCGCATTCACCAGTTCCACGCCTTCAGGCAGTTTCATTGCGATCTTGCCGTTTCGGCGGACGTTGGTGAAATCCGACAGGCGGTTGCGGCGCACGTCACCCGCGCTGGTGGCGAAGATGATCTGAAGGTTCTCCCACTCTTCATCCGGCACATCGACAGGCATGATCGCGGCGATGGAAACCCCGGTTGGGATCGGCAGGATATTGACGATCGCCTTGCCCTTGCCGGTACGGCTGGACTGCGGCAAGCGCCAGGTCTTGAGCTTGTAGACCATGCCTTCAGTAGTGAAGAACAACAGCTGGGTATGTGTGTTCGCCACGAAGAGGTTGGTCACAACATCCTCTTCCTTGGTCTGCATCCCAGAAAGGCCCTTGCCGCCACGTTTTTGCGCACGGAAATCGGCAAGCGGCGTACGCTTGATGTAGCCGCCCGAGGTGACGGTTACGACCATGTCCTCACGCTCGATCAGGTCCTCGTCTTCCATGTCGCCGGACCAGTCGACGATTTCGGTGCGACGCGGGACGGCGAATTGCTCGCGGACGCTGCGCAGCTCATCACCGATGATCGACATGATGCGTTCGCGCGAAGACAGAATATCAAGGTATTCCTTGATCTTACCAGCCAGTTCTTCCAGCTCGTCGGTGACTTCCTTGACGCCAATTTGGGTCAGGCGTTGCAGTCGAAGATCAAGGATTGCGCGGGCCTGAACCTCGGTCAGGTTGTAGGTTCCGTCGTCGTTCATCTTGGACAGCGGATCGTCGATCAGGCGCAGATAGCTTTCGATCTCGGATGCGGGCCAGCGGCGGGTCATCAGCTTTTCGCGCGCTTCAGCAGCATCTGCCGACGAACGGATCGTCGCGACCACTTCATCGACGTTGGATACCGCCACGGCCAGACCACACAGAATGTGGCTGCGTTCGCGGGCCTTGCGCAGGTCGTATGCGGTACGTCGCGCGACAACATCCTCGCGGAAGTCGATAAACGAGGTCAGGAACCGGCGCAGTGTCAGTTGCTCGGGCCGGCCACCATTCAGCGCCAGCATGTTGCAGCCGAACGAAGTCTGCATCGGCGAGAAGCGGAAAAGTTGGTTCAGCACCACTTCAGGCGTGGCATCCCGTTTCAGTTCCACTACGACACGAACACCGTTGCGGTCGGACTCATCCTGTACGTGACTGACGCCTTCGATGCGTTTCTCGCGCACGGCTTCAGCGATCTTTTCGATCATCGCGGCCTTGTTCACCTGATAGGGAATCTCATCAACCACAATGGCGTAACGGTCTTTACGGATCTCTTCGACGCGGGTCTTAGAGCGGATGATGACGCTGCCGCGCCCCTCAAGATACGCTTTGCGCGCGCCGGACCGTCCCAGCATAACGGCGCCGGTCGGGAAATCGGGACCGGGGACATATTCGATCAGTTGTTCTGACGTCAGGTCCGGGTCGTCGATCAGTGCCAGCGTGGCATCGACCACTTCGCCCAGATTGTGCGGCGGAATGTTGGTCGCCATACCCACGGCGATACCACCGGCACCGTTGACGAGCATGTTTGGGAAACGGGCGGGCAAGACGGTCGGTTCCCGGTCCTTGCCATCGTAGTTGTCCTGAAAATCGACCGTTTCTTTTTCGATATCCGCCAGCAGGGCGCTTGCGGGCTTGTCCATTCGCACTTCGGTATATCGCATGGCCGCCGGGTTGTCGCCGTCCATCGAGCCAAAGTTGCCCTGTCCATCCAGCAAGGGCAGCGACATCGAGAAATCCTGTGCCATCCGCACCAACGCGTCATAGATCGCGCTGTCACCGTGTGGGTGGTATTTACCCATCACATCGCCAACCGGACGGGCCGATTTGCGATAAGATTTGTCGTGGGTGTTTCCGGTTTCGTGCATCGCATACAGGATGCGGCGGTGAACCGGTTTCAGCCCATCACGCAGATCGGGGATCGCGCGGCTGACGATGACCGACATGGCATAGTCCAGGTAGGAGGTGCGCATCTCGGATTCGATGGAGACCGTCGGGCCGTCGTAGACAGGGCGCTCGGGCGGGATTTCGTCCATGTTTTCAGGAATTTCTGGCGTATCGCTCACGTAAACTGCCCGTATATTGTGCTGGGTCTATATCTTGTGGATGCACCTTATCAGACCCGGCACATAAGGTGCAAGCAAGCAGCGTTTCCTGAGGCTGAAATCCTCGGTAACACCCAAGTAACATATTGTTATCTAAGAATTAGGAAGTTTTCGTGCTAACCTGAAGACATCTTGCAACAAACCGGAGGTCTGCATGAAGACAAGCGAAACAGAATTGATGCTCAAGGGCTATGGTCTGACAACGGCTGAATTTTTCTACCATATGCCCGATTATATCCACGTCCTGAATACCTTCATCTGGCAGGAATACGACCTTGCGCCGGATCATCCCAAGCTGTTCGAATTCATCGAGTTTTGGCAGCGAGAGATCGAAGGGCCGCTGCATTCGGTCAAATTCACTCACCGCAAGATGATTGCGCCGGGTGAGTGGCGCAACATGGTCGGTGAGTTTCGCGTGAACTGAGCGGTCGGCTAAGTTTGCCTGAACGTCGGAAATCCCGTTCTCATTTGAGGCAAGTCGCGTATGGTGGCAGCCAATCTGTTGGTGTCACAGGAAAACAAATCATGACAAGAGCCTTTCTCTTTGCTGCGGCGCTTATTGCTGCAGCGCTTTGCGTGAACCGCCCTGTTTTTGCAGAAGGTGTTCTGGACAAGATCAAGAAAGGCGCCGAAAGCGTCGGGAACACGATCGACAAAGGTGCCGCCGCCGTCGATGAGACCATCGATTCAACTTCAGAATTGCTGTCCAATGAGGCAACACCGGAGGAAACGCGCGCCAAGCTGGACGCGATGGCAGGCGAAATTCTGGATCAGCTTCTGACGGAGAACCCCGAGGCGCAGGCCCTGTATGACATCAGTGCCGGATATGCGGTGTTCGATTCTCGTAAGGTGACAGTGTTTCCCGTGTCGGCGGGTTATGGCCGTGGCGTTGCAGTGTCAAAAGACACCGGACAGCATACGTATATGAACATGGGGACAGGCGGTGTTGGCGGTGCCATCGGCATCGGCGGTTTCCAGACCAAATTCGTGATCCTGTTCGAAACCTCTACTGATCTGGATAAGTTCATCAGCCAGGGTTACGACGCCACCGCAGAAACAGGGGCCATGTATGGCGAGGATAAAACCGGCGAAACCCTGCGCTTTACCGATGGGCGCTCGTTCTTTGTTCTCAACAAAAAGGGGTGGCGCGTATCGGCCGGCGCGTCGGGCACCAAGTTCTGGAAATCGCCCGAGCTGAACTGATCAGCCAGAACAGCTGGCGCCGCCCAAGACACAGAACTTGGCGCAATGAGGGTGGTTCAGATGCACGTCCGACTCGGCTTCGGCAAGGGTATGACCCATCTCGAACTCCGGCTCGTAGGGCAGTAGGGTGCAGGCCAGGACAGCAGGTTTTTCGGCCCCCTTGCGTTTGACCACCATACGGGCGCTGGCGCACATGACGTCGTTGGGGGATTTGCCCAGAATTCCCCAGCAAGCCGTGGTGATTTCGGGGACTTCAACAGTTTCGTCCATTTCGGGGAACAGAACGGTCCGAGCCGGGTTTTGCGGGTCAATATCGAATCCGTGCTCGGCAAAGAATCTGGCATAACCCGTACGGCTTTCCGCCTCTGAATCTCCCCAGACGGTGCGTCCGGCAATGGCCATGTTGAAACCGTGGTCGCGCAACCACTCCATCCCGGCCAAGGTTTTGTCGAAACTACCCTCGCCGCGCTCTTCATCGTGCAGGGCCGGGCGGAAGTGATCGACCGAAATGCGCAAAGTCAACATGTGGTTGAATTCCTTTTGCAACCCCAGCAAGCCTTCGCGCATTTTGCGGCGCATCATCGGAGCCATTGCGTTGGTCAGGATCAGAACCTCGTATCCTCGTTCCAGCGCGGCGCGTGTCATGTCGATCATTTCCGGGTTCATGAACGGCTCACCACCCGTGAACCCGATCTCGCGCACGGGCCAATTGCGAGCTTCGATTTGATCCAGGTAGTCACGAACCTCGTCAGCCGTGATGTAAACCAAAGCATCATTGGTCGGGCTGCTGGCTATGTAGCAACTCACACATTCGATGTTGCACAACGTGCCTGTATTGAACCAAAGGGTTTCGGGGCGTGTCAGGGAAACCGTTGCGCGGGCCTGTCCGTCAGCTGTCACCGATTTGTTTTGAAACTTGCCGTTATTGGCAAGCTGAGGGGCGTTGTCTTTCATTCCCGCATCCGGTTCTTTGAGGTCGTCGTTCTGATCTAGCCCTTCGCCGCCGATTTGGTAAGGGTGACGCAGCGGTTCTGACAGAGTTTTGATCAGTGTGATTTCTCGGTATATGGTTGCGCTAACATTGGACATGCCGGAAGGGGCGAGGTAAGGACAACTCATGGTTTCACGCGTCATACCAGTTGATCCCTTTGATCTGATTATTTTCGGTGGCACCGGCGATCTGGCGCAGCGCAAGATCCTGCCTGCGCTTTACCGTCGCTTTTGCGCCGGGCAATGGCATGAAGATGCGAAGATTATCGCAGCAGCGCGTGCGGGCCATTCCACAGATGATTTCCGACGGATGGTCACAAAGTCGCTTCACCAGCATGCCGTGGTCCGGGCCGCGGATTCGCAGGCACTGTCCCGTTTCCTGCAGCGGGTCGACTATGTCCCGCTGGATGCTATGTCAGACGCAGGATGGGATGTGCTGGGTGAAAAACTCTCACCCAACCGCGTGCGCGCGTTCTATTTCTCGGTCGGCCCCAGTCTGTTTGGACCCCTGGCCGAGCGTGTCCGGGCCTATGATCTGGCGACGGAAGAGACGCGCATTGTGGTGGAAAAGCCGTTTGGGCATGATCTGAACAGTGCGCGAGAACTGAATGCCACACTCGCTGCGCATTTTGATGAAAGCCAGATTTACCGGATCGATCATTATCTGGGCAAGGAAACCGTCCAGAACCTGATGGCGGTACGGTTTGGCAATATGTTGTTCGAACCGCTGTGGAACAGCCAGTATGTAGACCACATCCAGATCACGGTTGCGGAAACCGTCGGTATCGAAGGGCGCGAAGAATACTATGAGCGCGCGGGTGCGATGCGTGACATGGTGCAAAACCACCTGATGCAGCTGCTGTGTCTGATTGCCATGGAACCCCCGGCAAAGTTCGATCCGGACGCTGTACGAGATGAAAAGCTCAAGGTGATCCGGGCGCTTGATCCTGTGGAACCGCATCACATCGTGCGCGGCCAGTTTTCGGAGGGGCCGGACGGGCCGGGATACCGTGAATGTGTTGGCAATCCACGCTCGACCACCGAAAGCTACGTGGCGCTGAAGGCGCATGTCAGCAATTGGCGATGGGCGGGTACGCCGTTTTATTTGCGTACGGGTAAACGGCTGGTGGCGCGCTCTTCGATTATCAACGTGATGTTCAAGGACGCACCGCATTCGATTTTCGGGGAAGAAGCCGGGCGTCACGCCAATGCGTTGTCGATCCGATTGCAACCCAATGAGGGGATCACACTGAAAGTGACGATCAAGGAACCAGGGCCGGGCGGGATGCGGTTGATCGACGTGCCTTTGGATATGAGTTTTGCCGAAGCGCTGGGGCCGGAAAACCAGGACCCGCCAGATGCTTACGAACGTCTCGTTATGGACGTGATCCGGGGTAACCAGACGCTGTTCATGCGTGGAGACGAGGTCGAGGCCGCATGGGCCTGGACCGATCCGATCATCGCCGGATGGCTGGCGCGTGGGGACGTGCCCAAACCTTATGACAGCGGCAGCACAGGGCCGGGCGACGCCGAGCTGCTGATGAAACGCGACGGTCGCCGCTGGCAAGGAATAAAGCCATGAACATTCAGGAATATGCCGATCGGGAAATGCTTGCGATCGATGTGGCAAACGCGTTGGCGGGTGAGCTTGAGGCCGCTTTGTTGCACAACGACACGGTTGCGTTGGCCGTCCCCGGCGGGACAACGCCGGGGCCGATTTTTGACAGTCTGTGCGCCGCTGATCTTGAGTGGGACCGCGTACGCGTTCTGCCCACGGATGAGCGCTGCGTACCGGCTGATCATGAACGTTCGAACGAACGCCTGATCCGGGAGAGACTGCTGACCAACCGGGCATCCGTGGCGCAGTTTATTCCACTCTATGTGCCGGGCACAGAGCCTGAAGCGGCGTTGCCCGAGGTTGAATCGCTGATCGCGCCAGTGCTGCCATTGTCGGTTCTGGTCCTGGGGATGGGGGAAGACATGCATACGGCCTCGTTGTTCCCCGGAATGGAGGGGCTTGCCAAGGCTCTCGACAGCCAAGCGCCAACCTTGATCGTCGCCCGGACCGATGTGCAGCCAGAAGCTCGGATTTCTTTGACGGCCCCTGTTCTGGACGGGGCTTTGTCGAAACATCTGGTCATCTACGGGCAGGCAAAACGAGACGTTTTGGAAAAAGCCATGTCAATGCCACCGGAAGAGGCACCGATCGCCGCCATTCTCAGTGGCGTGACGGTTCATTGGGCGGAGTGAGGCAATGCAGCTGAATGCTTTGAAGACACTTGCGACGGCCGAACGCCGTATCGTCGATCTGTTCGCAGAGGATGCAAACCGAGCCGGGTCGTTTTCAGTCTCATCCAAGGATATGCTGTTCGATTATTCGAAAACACAGATCGATGAAGACGTGCGCGTGGCGCTGCTGCAATTGTGCGAAGAAGCCGGGCTTGCGACACAGCGCGACGCCATGTTTGCCGGGAAGAAGATCAACGAAACCGAAGGGCGCGCGGTGCTGCACACTGCCTTGCGCAACCTTGATGGCGGGCCGATCGAGGTGGACGGTCAGGATGTTATGCCCGGGGTTCTGGGCACACTGCATCGGATGCGTGTCTTTGCCGAGGAGGTGCGCGGCGGCGCCATTGCAGGGGCAGGGGGCAGTTTTACCGATGTGGTGAATATCGGCATCGGAGGATCTGACCTTGGCCCGGTGATGGCCACGCACGCACTGGCCCCTTATCACGATGGTCCGCGTGTGCATTACGTCTCGAATGTGGATGGGGCCCATATTGCAGACACGTTGCGCCAGCTGGACCCGACACGGACGCTGGTGATTGTCGCGTCGAAAACATTCACCACGATCGAAACGATGACCAATGCGCGCACGGCCCGCGCCTGGATGTCTGAGGGTGGGGGGGATCCGTCCCGCCAGTTTGCTGCCGTATCCAGCGCGCTGGACAAGACGCAGGCTTTCGGCATCCCCGAGGCACATGTATTTGGTTTCGCCGATTGGGTGGGCGGGCGCTATTCGGTCTGGGGGCCGGTTGGATTGCCAGTCATGATTGCCGTCGGTTCAAATGCATTTGACGCGTTTCTGCGCGGCGGGCAGGCGATGGATCTGCATTTCCGCTCGGCGGATTGGGGTGAAAACATGCCTGTGATACTGGCGCTGGTCGGTATCTGGCACCGTCAGGTTCTGGGTTATTCCAGCCGGGCCGTGCTGCCCTATGATCAGCGGCTGCTGCGCCTGCCTGCATATTTCCAGCAGTTGGAAATGGAATCGAATGGCAAATCTGTCGCGATGGACGGATCAACCCTGACCGTCCCTTCGGGGCCCGTTGTCTGGGGTGAGCCGGGAACCAACGGTCAACATGCATTTTATCAGCTGATCCATCAGGGCACGGATGTCATACCCTGTGAATTCATGGTCGCTGCCGAAGGGCACGAACCTGAGCTGATTCACCATCACCGCCTGCTTTTGGCCAACTGTCTGGCGCAGTCAGAGGCTTTGATGCGTGGTCGTTCTTTGGATGAAGCCCGTGAACGCATGGCGGAAAAAGGCCTTGATGGCGACGAACTTGATCGGCAGGCGCGACACCGGGTATTTCCCGGTAATCGTCCTTCCACAACGCTGATGTATCCGAAGCTTACACCGTTCGTTCTGGGGCAGATTATCGCGCTGTATGAGCATCGTGTGTTCGTTGAAGGCGTTCTGCTGGGCATCAATTCCTTTGATCAGTGGGGGGTGGAGTTGGGCAAAGAGCTTGCCAACTCTCTTGGGCCTGTCGTGGATGGTGTTGCGAGCGCTGAAGATAAAGACGGATCAACCGCTGCATTGGTCGCCTATGCGCTGAAACACCGGGATTAACGGCAGAAAGTGCTGCCTGTCACCTTGGTGGACAGCATTCTTTTATTGTCAGACAATTAAATGATTGGCAGGGTTCCTCCGTAGGAAACGACTGGATTGACGCATCGGGTCACGCCCCAAGCTGTCAATGTAAGGTGGAAAAGGCAGAGGCCGTCTAAGGTCTCGCCAAGGACGGGAGGATGTCCATGCTGGGACAGATGATGACGCAGCCCCTGCTGATTTCGTCGCTGATCGAACACGCAAAGCGCTATCACGGTCAGACCGAGATTGTCTCGGTCGAAACGGATGGAACGGTCACTGAAACCAACTGGTCCGAGATTGCAGTGAATGCGCGACGAATGGCGTCGGCATTGACGACTCTGGGGCTGGAGCCGCAGGACAGGATCGGGACACTGGCCTGGAACAATCGGCGGCATCTTGAGATCTATTTTGCCACTTCCGGCGCGGGCTATGTCTGTCACACGGTCAATCCCCGCCTGTTCCCCGAGCAGCTGACCTTTATCATCAATCATGCCAAGGACAGGGTTCTGTTCTTTGATGCGACGTTCATTCCGCTGGTCGCCGCGCTGCATGACGATTTGTCCGAGGTTCAGCATTTTATCCTCATGGGGCCTCGCAATGAAGAGGCTGCGGCTCAGGTTCCTGATCTGAAGTTCTATGACGAGTTGATCCAGACAGGAGATGCGAATTTCCAGTGGCCCGACCTGGATGAAAAAACCGCCTGCGGTCTGTGCTATACGTCGGGAACGACGGGCAATCCAAAGGGCGTGTTGTATTCTCACAGGTCAACACTGCTGCACAGTTTTGCATCGAACACACGGGATGTGATCGGGTATTCTGCGATGGATGTTGTTATGCCTGTTGTGCCGATGTTCCATGTCAACGCGTGGGGGTCGCCTTACGCCTGTGCCATGTCGGGATCGCGGCTTGTGTTGCCTGGACCGGATTTACATGGTGAAGCGCTGGTCAATCTGATCGATACCTATGGCGTGACACTGGCCATGGGCGTGCCTACCATCTGGCAGGGTCTGCTGGCCCATGCCGCGGCATGCGGAACCGAACTCAAAAGTCTTGATCGCACTGTTATTGGCGGCGCAGCCTGTCCGCCGTCGATGATCGAAACGTTCCGCGAAACCTATGGCGTTGACACGGTTCACGCCTGGGGCATGAGCGAGATGAGCCCGCTGGGCTCGACGAATTACCCACTGGCCAAACACCTGAAGCTGCCGCCGGAAGAACAGCACAAGATTCGCCTGAGCCAGGGAAGACCGCCCTTTGGGGTTGAGTTGAAAATCGTGGACGAAGATGGGAATGATCTTCCGCATGACGGTGAAACTCAGGGCGATTTGCTAGTGCGAGGCCACTGGGTTCTGGACAGCTACTTCCAGTTGCAGGATCAGAATCTGTTGCAGGATGGTTGGTTCGCGACCGGGGATGTGGCCACTTTGGACCCGGATGGTTACATGACCATTCGCGACAGATCCAAGGACATCATCAAATCCGGTGGGGAATGGATCAGTTCGGTCGAGCTTGAGAACATCGCCGTGGCCCACCCCCAGCTTGCAACGGCCGCCGTGGTCGGTGTTCCGCATCCGAAA
The DNA here is from genome assembly GCF_003443535.1 of Ruegeria sp. AD91A. GTDB lineage: Bacteria > Pseudomonadota > Alphaproteobacteria > Rhodobacterales > Rhodobacteraceae > Ruegeria. The sequence continues at coordinate 907,763 of NZ_CP031946.1, forward strand.
TGGGATGAACGCCCCTTGCTGGTTGCCGTGAAAGCCGATGGAGAAGAACCTAGCGAACAGGATTTGCTGTCCTTCTTCGATGGCAAAATTGCCAAATGGCAGATTCCTGACAAGGTTGTTTTTGTTGATGCGCTGCCACTGAGCGCAACAGGAAAGGTCTTGAAACGCAAGCTGCGAGCAGAGTTCGGGAATGCCCTGACAGGGTAGGTCTGCTGCGTTTTGGGGAATTGGCTCCGGCGGTAGGGATCGAACCTACGACCAATTGATTAACAGTCAACTGCTCTACCGCTGAGCTACGCCGGAACGGTTCGCGCCGTATAGCAATCCGGTTTCCCGGCGTCCAGAGGGGGCGTGTGTTTTTTCGACGAAAAAACCGGCAGAAACCGATGCGATTTTTGGCGTCATTGAAGGTCTGAACGAGGGGGGATTTGGCTCCGGCGGTAGGGATCGAACCTACGACCAATTGATTAACAGAGGACAACCGTGAGTTGTGATTGATCGGGTTTGATCCGGTAAGTACATATTAAATAAGGTAAAATGGGTTTGTCGCCATCATCTCCGGTTGGGCGCTCTGGGGATAGGTCGTATTACATATGGACCGAATGTTGCAGAAACTGTTGCAGAGCCTCGATATGCCCAATTACGCCAATTTACGATCACGCCCAAAGATTCAATCGATCAAACCATCGACTTGTGACACGATCTTCTATCGTCATGATGGCGACGCCCTTCAGGGATTGCGCCTTGCTGTCGGCGCGCAGGCCAAGACATGGGTCATGTCGAAACGCATCAATGGTAAGGTTCGGTCGATAACTCTTGGACGCTGGCCGGAACTTGCTAATGGCGACGCTGCGATGGAGTTAGCCCGCGATAAAATCGCCGCACTCGAAGCCGGAACTGACGCCGCGACCACAAGCGTCGTCACCCTCTTGGACGCCTTCGAGTCTCACGTCTTGCGTTCATCGGCAAAACCGGAAACCACGGACAATTATCGAATGCAGATCAAGAACCATTTGTCTGATCTGTTTTCCATGCCAATTGAGAAAATCACTCTGCCGATCCTTGAAGACGCCATCAAAGGCAAAACCCCTTCAACCGCACTACACCTTGCTCAGATCATCAGAATGGCTTTTCGGCGTGCTGCAACCTTGCGGCGCTGTTTCGATGTATCCGCCGACCTCAAGGTCATGGAAAGGCACAAACCTGCCAGTCACGTACTGTTCGACCCCAAAGATACTTGGCCTGCGCTGGATTTGATTTTGGCAAAGCGAAGCCTGATCCATCGGACTGCATGGCTGACAATGCTGTTCACCGGCTTTCGGTCGTTGAATACCCGCACGCTGACATGGGATCAAATTGATCTGGTCCGCAAGACCATTACGCTAACCGAAATGAAGAACGGCCTGACCCGCACATTCCCCATAGCAGACGTGCTGATTGAGGCGCTGATGCGCCTTCCGTATCGAGAGGGGTATGTGTTCCCAGCGGAGTCCAGCACCGGGCATATCCATCAGCTCATGGCGTTAAAAGTCGCCATTAGCGAAAACCCAGAGACCGCTGAAGTCAAAGTGTTGCGGCAGCATGATTGCCGCCGTCTGTTCACAACCGCCGCCCGGCGCGCTCGGCTGCCGGAATACATCATTGATGAACTTCGTGGTGACACGCCCAAAAGCGTTCAAGACATCTACGACCAAGGTTCGGCCAATCATGAGGACGCAAACAAGATCGCCATGAGCATCATCATGGAATGTGGTTTAACACCTGATACTGTTGTTGAGCAGATCAAGACCCCTGACTATATTGGTTGATGAAACAACCTGACCGGTTGTTGGATAGACAGAGCATATCACAAGGCCGCTCGCTGGTTGCGAACTTGTGTGAGGGATAAGCCAGCAAGATTCACCCCGCCTCTTGGAACGAAGAGAGTTAGAGACGGAGGAATCGTTATGAATCTCTCAATCGAAATTCGCGCGTTGCGCGACGAAGTGAAGGCGCTGTCAGAGCGCATAGAAGGCGTGTCTGCGCCTAAGTTGATGAACACCGCACAGTGTGCAGCGTTTCTCGGAAAGTCACCCGACATTCTTTACGAGTGGCGACGTGACCGAAAGGGGCCGCCTTACCTTCACCTTTCGTCACGGTCGATCCTTTACGACAGGGATTCCGTGATCGAATGGGCGCAATCTCACGAAGTGAAATAACCGGAGCGGGGATCGAGACCGCGCTCCGGTTGGCATTGTCAAAGATTTGAAGGTGTATCCGATTTATAGTCGGTTTTCATAGACATGCCCACCATAGTTAAAGGTCTTGAGCGCGCTCTGTCAGGAGACAGAACGATGAAAAATGAACTATTAAATGCTGGCTATCGGTTGATACCGCTGCTGGATAAACAAAAACGCCCTAGGGACAATAACTGGGGCCGAAACACATACAGCTTGGACGATCTCGAACAGCAAATTGGTCTCGTGATCGAGCCCGGTATGGTCGACATCGATCTCGATTGGCCTGAAATGCGGTCGATAATGTCGGAGGGCAATTTTGACACGCTTGTCTGGGGTCGCCATGGGAAGGCTACGCATTTTGTCTACAGGTGTGCAATCGATGCCCCGGTGACCTTCAATTTGCCTAACGTGGCCGGTGCGCCAACACTTCAAGGCGATCATGCATATACGGTCTGCGAAGTGCGCACATCCGCAGCAGGCGAAGCATACCAGGCGATGATCCCCGGCAGCGTGCATCCTGATGGCGATCAGTTGGAATGGCTTGATCAGCGCATGCCTGTTGAGGCTGATCCCGAAGCCCTTTTACGGTTTGTGGGATTGTACGCCGGTGTCAGTGTTTTGGCTCGTTTTTATCCGGGCGAGGGCATGCGAGATGACTTCGCGCTTGCGCTGACTGGGTGCATGGTTCGGGCTGGATGGTCTGAGGAAAATGTCACCAACTTCATGACCTACTTGTGCCGTTTGACGGGCGACAACGAGATCAAGATGCGGGCGTCAAAGGCGCAGCGTACGCTCAAACGCCTTGAGGCGGGGCGCAAGGTTGCAGGCATTCCGAAGGCAGCTGAGATCATGGGCATTCCGATTGAATGGATGCAGGAAGTTGCCGTTTGGCTCGGTTGGAAGAAACGCAATCCCAAAGGGACGGGTTCGGCGGTGTTTTTGTCGGCGCAAGTGGCAGAAGTTTCAAAACAGGCATGGGATGCGCTGACTGAGTACCGTGTTGATGGCGATCCCGGCGTATACGCCTACGGAGAGGCGTTAGCACGCGTGGACGACGGGCGGATGCAATTGCTTGATGGTTCGGGCCTGAAGTTCGAGTTGAACCGATGCACCACATGGCTCGCAAGGGATGACAAAAAGTGGAAGCCGGTTTCAGCTCCCGCCAATGTTGTCGAGGACATGCTGGCAGCACGCCGCCGTGACGTGACGGTGCCGACGCTCAAGCAGGTATCCATTGTTCCGACTTTCACGCGGGATGGTCGGCTTCTGAACGAAAATGGGTTCGATGAAGGCTCGGGCATTTTCCTCGATCTCCAAGTGTCGGTCGATGTTCCCGTTGAACCGACGAAGCAACAGGTCTGGGCCGCGCTCCGGCAGTTGTGGACGCCGATTTCGCAATTTCCGTTTGAGGACAAGTCGGACAAGGTGCACGCCGTCGCCATGATGTTGGAGCCGTACATGCGGGATATGTTCGGACCGACACCGCTTTACTTCATCAACAAGCCAGCGGCAGGCACGGGCGCGTCATTATTCATCGAAACGTCGCTTTATCCAACGCTTGGAAGGTGGCCTGATGCACAAACACCGCCGCGTTCAGACGACGAGATGAAGAAAACGCTGACCGCCTGTTTCATCGATGGCATCCGGTGCATCTACTTTGATAACGCTAATATCTTGAACTCGGCATCGTTCGCCTCGGTCCTTACGGCTGAGGTTTATGCAGCGCGGATTTTGGGCGTGTCGAAGATGCTCCGTGTTCCTGTGCAGGTTCAATGGGTCGGCTCGGGCAACAACTCAGAATTGTCTGGTGAGTTGTATCGGCGCACGGTGGATATCCGCATGGACGCGAAGATGGCGAACCCGGAAGATCGGGACGTTGCGAAATTCCGCATCAAGGACCTGAAGTCGTGGGTGCAGGAACACCAGCCAGAGCAGGTTCGTGCGGCTTTGACGATCATTCAGTATTGGGTGAACCAAGGAATGCCCGCGGGCAAGGGATCGAAGGCATCGTTTGAGGCATGGTCGGCCAAAATGTCGGGATTGTTCGACAGCATTGGCGTCGGTGGATTTCTTGAAACGCCCACGGAACGTCGGCCAGAAGATCCAGAGGAAGAAATTGCACGTGAAGTCTTCATCGCCATGGACAAGGCACACCGGGGCCGGGTTGATCCTTCGGGTGAGCAGGATGGTTATGGCAATTCGACACGTCGCACGGATTGGTCGAAGCCAGTACGGGCGGGCGATGTCGTTGATCTTGTCAATGCTCTCAACATCGATGTCGACTTCGGGTTCAAGGATGAGCGGAAGGTAATGGCGACGTTCCTGAAGCGCTATCGCGGGCGCGTCTTCGTCTTTGAGGCAGATACGGGCAGGAACATCGCTCTTACGTTGACGATGCGGACAGACAGCCGTGGGACGTATTGGTTCGTTGAGCGCGGTATCGCTGATTGATGGTGCAAACGGTGCAGGCATGGTGCAGGGGGATATTGCTTGGATATCAATCCAGTGACACCATTTGCACCGTCGCCACCATCACTTCAAAGCATGTTGTAGCGTTGATGCATTTGGCAACGTCTCCACAAATTGCGCTATTGCATGAAAATGACGGTGCAAATGGTGCACATGGTGTTAGACGATTGAAACACTTGCGAAAACCGTTGCACCATGTGGGCACCATCGCCACCATGGCGATATGTTTTACGGCTTCGCTCCCTTGATCTCAGAGCGGATTTTTTTTGCCAACTCTTTCATCTTCGCAGCGTTATTTTCGTACAGTTGAACAAGAACATGTGCAAATATTTCCATCGCTCCGAAATAATGTTTCTCGCGCACGGTCTCACCGTGCGAGCCAAGATTTCCAACCTCTTTTAGAGCGAAGCAGAGTTCCGCAAATTCCTTTTCCCTTTGTGACCAGATCTCCAATCGTCGATGAAGCGATACGGGCACGGTTTTGCCCTTCTTATTTTTTTGCGTGTCAGGCACTTGCAGCTCGTCCAAAAGTGCTTCCAAGCTGGCGCGTAGTGCGTTGGCGGCGGCTGACACATCAACCCAGTACAAGGCGAAGCTCTTCTCAAGAAGAGAGCTTACTTCGGATGGCACATCGTCCGGAATCCTGACTATTTCGGGTGCTGGAAAAAATGATTGGATACGAAAGCTGTCATAATACTCAGTATCATAGTCTTCGGCATATCTCTGGTCCACGCCTCCCGAGCCGGAAACATGGGCGATTTCCCCACAGCTTTTTCGATCACAAACGCAGATGAATGTGAATCGGTAGTCGATCCAGTGGGGATCCCACTCCTCGTGTCCATGTGCCGATTTTGAAAAAGGTGGCTCGTTAACCGTAAAACTGGCTTGGTCCGGAACTAATGACCCTTTCTTACAAGTCGGGCAGACATACTTTGAGTAAGGCTTGTCAGCGAAGTGTTTCGATACTCGATTAACTGTGGATGACACTGATCAACCCTTTTCTGGTGCCGGAATATGAACCAATTTACCGTATTGTTGATCGGGTACACGATGAAAAGCAATGAGCACGATGCTTTTGCTGTCCTGATTCAACCCAGAAATCTCCGCCCACTGGCAAAGATATGGCCTTTGGTGGGCAAAATTTGCCAGACCAATTGATCGGTAATCAAAGCATGCCTAGGGCTAACCGATTCTTTAGAAAGTGGATTGTTGGTGGCAACGTTGCAGAACTTGTATGCTCTGCGACAAACGGCAGAATTCGCGCACTTAATTGCTGTTTAAACCCAGTGATCGCGTTTGCAGTCGCTTCTTCCAGCTGTCCTCAAGTTTCACGACGTCTTCCGCCTCCATGTCAGGCGATACTCGTTGCAGTATTGAAAAAACGAACCCGTTTGGATCGCGCTCTCTCAATTGTCGGTTTCCGCCGTGCCCGGTTTTCGCATATCCTGTCCAGCGACCAAGAAGGTTTTCCTTGCCGTATGCTGAGCCGACATATGCTTTGCCGTCACTGTTGTCTGTGATCAGATAGATGCCGCGCCATTCTGCCAAAGCACTGCGCCACGGGGCTGGCAAGCTGCTGAGTTCCCTCCAAGACAATATCAACTCCCGCCATTCTGGCATGTCTTCAGAAAAGGAACTTGTTTCCAAAATGGAAGCGATAGGGAAATCGTTACGATGCGCCCAGCGATACCAAGATCGTTCCAGACCGGTCCATGTGATGACGAGACGGCCTTGGAGGTCGAGAAGTGTTTCGGATCGATCCAGATTAAACCAAAAAGCGGATGACCGGAGTGAGGCACTGCTCATACCTTGCTTATGCAATTCCGCATTTTCCGGAATGGCGGAGTATTCTTCTGTGGTAACGGAACGGTATCCACACTGCTGATAAAGCCCGACAAAATGTGCCTTTCCGGGCTCAATTCCAATGAAAGAGGCAAGAAAGGAGGCGCGTGTTAGGGCAGTTTCGGCGTTCTTTGAGCCCTGCGCACTCTGATAGGCGTTGAACGTCTCGGGTCTCTCGGCAGCATACCAAGGCAATACCCGCCGAAGGCCCGATTCCGTGGGCCGATGTCTCATGACCAAGGTTTGATTCGGGTCAATATCGGCCTTCTTGAGAAGATCATTGAGTTCAAGCATCACTTATTAGTCGTCCGCTTCATCGAAGTAGTTTTCGTCGATCTGTTTGATATGCAGCACGTCTTTGTCGCGGCACCCAATGTTGTACTTAATCATCAGCTTCGCCAACTGAGGCCCGTCAATTAGTACGATCCGTGAACCCAAGTCACGCGCCGTTTGCTCTGCAGAATTTGTGAAATGTGACGTGGTAACGAAAATACCCTTGGTGGCCTTTTTGATACTCAAAGCGCCATAAAAATCCCGAATATCGCCGGATCCCACGCTATTACCGGCAGCGTAGCGCTTCGCTTGAAGATAAATCTGGTCGACGCCAAGTGGGTCTTGATCAATAACGCCATCGACTCCGTTGTCTCCTGACTGCCCCAGTGCTCGACCAGCATTCTGGGAGGTGCCGCCGTAGCCCATAGCAATCAAAAGATCGACAATTAGGACCTCGAAAAAAAGCGGCGATGCGGTACGCACATAGTCGAGGAGGTTTGCGGCCAGCGCGGCCTCTAGCCTTTTGTGGGCCGCTTGAAGGTTTTCGTCGGGAGTGTTCGCGGGCGCTACGGTTTCAGGCCCATCAGTTGATGCTTCGTCGTTCGCCTTTCCGCGAGACTTAAACTCCTGAAACTCGTCAAATTGCTCAAGGTATTTGGAATCTAGCTGAATCGTGGGGTCATCCAGAACAGTGCGACCTCTCTCTGTGAGCTCAAACCAACCACGCTTGATGTTTCGTACCAAACCGGCCTGCTTCATATAGGACCGCGCCCAATGAATACGGTTCGCTATCGTGGATTGTTTTCCGCTGGGCAGGAGCTGTTGGCGTTCTTCTTCCGTCAAACCGAGCCGATCAGAAATTTCCTCTACGACATCGGAGATTTTTCGCGGTTCCCCTTTCGCGCACTCAAGTACTGGGCGCATTAATGATTGGTAATCAGGGATCATGTCGGCTTGCCTAAAAAGTTGTTGTTTGCCCGGATCATAGATCGTTGGGCCGGAACCTTGAACCTATATGTTTTTCGGTACCTAAATTGGTCTGTCGGTACCTTATTCTTCCGGTCGGATATCCACCTGTTGGGCATTACATTCAATCCGAGCAACGCCGACGCATCGCTCCTATCTGTCCTATCCAGATGAGCGCGGCGTCCCAAGGCGTCGCGTTCGTTATTGGACAGAAAGGATCGAAGATGTCCGACCAAACAGAGGCTGCCCTGCAAGCCCTAATCAAGCAGGTTGATACGCTCACCACCACTGTCACAGATCAGCAAGAGCGGATGGACGGCCTCCACGAACACAATGCTCGTCTGCTTGATCAGATCAAGGACGAAAAGCGCGCGCAACCGCCCGCCAAGAAGTCCATCGTGGACGTAGTGAATGAGCAAGAACACGAGCGAAAAATGCGCGCAGCCAACTTCGAGAAGGATGCAAACGGCGACTGGTACCTGAAGGGCCACCGCCCAAAGCATGCCATCTCGCGTATCGATGCCCGCGACCCCGTCAAGTACCGTGAAGCCAAGGCAGCGGCGGAAAAGAATGGGGCGACACTCTCGGTCATCGACGAAAGCGATGGCGATCCCACGATCCGCAATGCCGGCCAATCCGCTGTGATCCAGTCAAGGACGTTCACCTTTGATGATACCCATGACGGCATCCGGTACGTCAGAGCAGACATGCATACGGGCAGCGGGATTGTTCAGCGCCAGCTTGCAGCCGAACGGGAGGGGCTCAAGGTGCGTACTTTTCGCACACCCGATGATCTGCCCCAGCACGCCCGGACCAAATTCGAATTGATGGAACGCGCGGCCAACGCTGACTCAGGCAAGGCCTGACTATGCGCGGGGGGAATAAAAACTCGGGGCGGCGCGCTATCATCGATATGCGCCCAGACAAAAACGAGATCATCAGGGATATCGTGCTTGAGCGGCGGAGCCTAACTGAGATCGCCAAACGGTTAGGCGTCGATTTCTCAACGGTCCAGCGGTATCGGGACGACAAGATCACCGAAGAAATGCGCCGTGAAATTCTGGCACATGAGCGCATCCAAGGCATCGAGGCGGATACCGCGATTATCAATCAAGATCGGCTGGACATCGCAATGACATACGAGTCCTTGGCGAAACGGGTGGAACGGCTAATTACCAAGGCGGAGCAAAACGAAGACGACTCATTCGCGCTGGCTGCGATGGAGGGGTTACGTCGTGTCTTGCGTGATATTGCCCAAGTTCAGGGTAAACTCGCCACCAGCCTGAACGTCAACGTCTCGCTGTCTGAAAGCAAGGAATGGGTCACGCTACGCCAGATATTGGCCGAGGTTTGCGCTGAGGTTCCGGCCACCCGCGAACCGCTTCTGCGCCGGATGCGACACCATGTGCTGTCTGTAACGAAGGAGGGCACAGTCTTATGACACGCCACACAAAATTCCTGGGCTGGGATCACTATGCAAAACTTGCCTCCGCCCGTTCAAAAGTAGCAGCGCAGGCTGGACATCCTGAATGGACCGAATTGCCCTCCACACGCCGCCAAGCAGAAGATCAAGGCAAAAAAGTGTATTTCACGGGCCTTGAGTGCAAGCACGGGCATGTCACGCCGCGCGGCATCAATAAAGGGTGCGCGGGCTGCTACACGGCGAGATATCATGCCGTTTGACGCCCTCCATGACTGGTGCAGCCTCGTTGAACGTGATCTCGATGTAGGCGCTGAAATGCTGCACTTCCTGCGGCAAGAAGTGCCGAATGCGCAGTCTGTGGACCCGTGGCAGTTGGAAGCGGTAACATCCGTTGCGTCTACAGTGGCAATGCGTGTCTGCCGTCAGGCAGGAAAATCCTGCGTATTGGCGACGCGAGGGGTGCGCGAACTTAAGCGCGGCGGCACGACTATTTGCCTTGCGCCTGCCGAGCGTCAAACCCGGGAAATCACTCGCAAAGTATCGCTCTATCTACGTGCGACCGATCTTGTGATCGAACGCGCAACTCAATCCGAAATCGAAACCTCAAACGGCGGGCGGTTCATCGCTGTGCCCGCTTCAGGCGCGACGATCCGGGGATATACTGCGGATTTGATCATGGTTGACGAGATGGCCTATCTGCCGGGCCACAATGGCGGCGAAGACATCGTTGTCGCGCTGCTACCTATGCTCAAGGACAACGGCCAGACGTTCTACGCGTCCACACCTGCTGGGCGGTTCAACATGTTCGCAGAGCTGTTCAGAGAACCGCGTGAAGGCGTTCACCGCATCGTTGTGCCTGGGACATCGATACCCCGCCTCTCTGCCCGCGTAGAACGCCTGCGCGCCCAGTTATCGGCCACACGCTTCCGGCAAGAAGTTGAAGTCGAAATGCTGGCCGATGGTTTGGCCTATTTTGATCTGGCGATCATCGAGAATGCCACCAGTCAGGAGGGCGCAATATGTCCACGGATTTGAACTTAATCTACATGCCCAATGGCGACGTGGTGAATGAGACCAACCAAGACCCAGCGATCCCGCGCGTGACTGGTTACGTTCGATACTGGATCGGTGCGGATTTGGGGCAGGCGAACGACTATTCTGCTGTCTGCGTGATCAAAGATCAGGCGTTGCCGACGAGTGATGGCAATGGGATTGTTGTTGGCCCCCGCGAACGCACGGTTGTGTACGCGGACAAATTCAAAGGCGTGTCTTACGTGGATGTGGTCGACTACCTGATCAAGCTGCGCAACGCGTCGCCATTCGGCGGCAAATCTGAACTTGTGATCGACGGTACATCTATTGGCCGCGTCGTCTCAGATATGCTCTGGGATCAAGGCGTGGATCACAACGCCGTGCAGATGACCGGCGGGCAAGAGTGGCGGCGAAGCGGACGGTACGTGAACGCCAGTAAAACTCTGATGATCGAAAACCTTGCCGTGTTGTTCGCAGCAGGCGAACTCAATTTTGCCCGCGATCTGCTGCTACGCAAAGAGATCGAAGAAGATCTGGCCTCGTTCACAACGCAGACCACTGCCGCAGGAAATCAGATCATTACGCAGTCGCGGAACGCTTCTGGTCACGGGGATCTGGGCGTCGGTCTGATTGTTGCTGGGTTCGCTTCCCATTACCTTAAACCGCAGACGATCCTCGTCGAGCAACTACGCGGCTGGTTCTGAAGTCGAGAAGGAGTTTGATACGGTTGTTATCCATGGTGCAACGCCTAGCCTGCGAACAACGCCATTATGAGGCGCTGACCAGATTAAGGTTGAGACCGCTGCGACTTGTGAGGTACGCTAAGGCACGGGCGTAAGATAACAAAGGCAGGACATTGAAGCCGTTTATTAAATGGGCTGGTGGGAAGCGCTGGCTGTTAGACAGCCAGCAGATCAAACTGCCAAATTTTGATGGTAAATATATCGAGCCATTCCTCGGTGGAGGAGCGGTATTTTTCCAATTGGCACCGCAGTCAGCAATACTATCTGATGTGAATCCCAAACTCATTAATACGTATCGTGCAGTGCGGACCAATTGGCAATTGGTCCATAAAGAGCTGAAAAGAATGCAGGCGTTGCACTGTAAAGATTTCTATTATGAGGAGCGCGCTCGGCAACGCCGGACTAAACACACAAGGGCCGCGCAATTTCTTTATCTGAACCGGACTTGTTGGAACGGTCTTTATCGGGAAAACCTTTCAGGAAAATTCAATGTGCCAATCGGCACTAAAACTCAAGTTCTGCTGCCTGATGATGATTTTGAAGGTGCGAGCAAAGTACTTAAAAGAGCTGAGTTGCGGACAGGCGATTTCGAAGAGACCCTGTTGGATGCGAACAAGGGCGACCTTGTTTTTCTAGACCCGCCTTATACTACGGCGCATAATACAAACGGCTTTGTTAAGTATAATCAGAAGATCTTTAGCTGGGACGATCAAATACGGTTGCGGCGTTGTGCTGAAGCGGCTTACCGGCGAGGAGCAAGAGTGGTTCTCACAAATGCAGACCATAAGACAGTACACGAACTCTACTCCGACATGGGTGAACCCAAGATTGTTTCCCGGAGCTCTGTGATTTCTGGAAATTCCACTGCTCGAGGGAAGACGACTGAGGTCGTTTACATTTTTTAATAGGAGTTTTGGGTTTGTCATTTATGGATCCGGCAGAAGAACAATCACTACGCGACAAAATATCGAGTGATCCGTCGCATCTTGGACGCCTGTTCAAGGCGAAGTCTTCGAAATTCATTCTACGTAGTGTCGATCACGCGCTTGTTGAGGAGTTGCTGAAGGAAGGTTGGGAAGAATACGGGAAGCCACTCAAAACCAAAACACGGTTAAGAAAGCCCAAGACCCATGATGCACAGCTAGAGGATGATGTCTGGTGTCAGCTCTATCGGCTTGGCTATCGATGCTTCAATGTTTCTGGCGACTTTGCGCTCCCCTTTGGGAAGGGAGCTACCGACAAAAAGCAAATAGATGTCATTGCCATCAATGACGACAGTGTATTGTTGGTCGAATGCAAATCTGCAGAAAAATCCAAGAAACCGCCATCATTTAAGACAGAATTCGAGGCTCTAAAGCAACGAATGAATGGGCATGCCAAAGCACTTGAGCAGCTTTTCGGAAAAGAGCGGAAAATAAAGTATATTTTCGCCACTCGTAATTTGCGCATCGGTCGCGAAAGCGCCGATGGTGAGCGACTTTCTAAGGCCGGTGGGTTTCTATACAATGACAATGCTTATGATTATGTCGAAGGACTTCTGAAAGCGTATAAGAACGCAGCTCACTATCAGTTCATGGCTATGCTCTTTAAGGGGCAGGATATCAACAAAGAGAAGATTGAGGTCGCCGCGCTCGAAGGCAAGATGGGCGGCAAAACATATTACATGTTCTCTTTGGAGCCTGAGCTTTTGTTGAAGATGGGGTTTGTTTTGCATCGAACTCGGGCAAATGAGGCTGAGATGCCAACCTACCAACGTCTTCTCGTACCGAGCAGGCTCAAGGGAATAAACAAATTCATTGATGAAGGCGGTTTTTTTCCCAACTCAGTCATTCTCAATTTTTCCGAGTCAGCCCGAAAAATTGAGTTCCACGGGCAAAAACGCACTGGCGTTTCTCGTTCACGGTCTGGGACTTTGAAAATTCCTAACGCCTACGCCATCGCATACATCATCGACGGCCAGCACCGAATCTATGGTTATGCAAATTCTGACTTTAAGAAGTCCAACACTATTCCAGTCGTGTCTTTTGTAGGCTTGGATCCGTCTGAGCAACTCGAAATGTTTATGGATATAAACGAAAATCAGAAGGCAGTAAGTCCAACGCTGCGCATTACACTTGAAGAAGACCTTTATTGGAATTCGGCGCGACTGGACTCACGAATGAAGGCACTAAGGTCCTCAGTTATTAGGCAACTTGGTGGCGACCCAACTGGTCCCTTATTTGGAAAGATTGCACTTGGCGAAGACAGGGCGCAGCTTAATGCGAAACCTTTCGCCGACTCTCTACTTCGTTGTGGGCTCCTTCCGGTCGCTAAGGGAAACAAGTTTGCCGGAGGGGAAATCAACACCTCACTCTACAACACTGGGAATCAAGACCATGTCAAAGAGATGCGGTCGACGCGGGCCAAAGTAGTTACATTGCTCAACGCATGCTATCAATTGGCTGAAGAACAGTTTGACGAGGATGAAGATACGCTAAAGAGCTTCATAGTCTACAATCGTGGGACTTATGCGTTCATTAGCCTGATTGGCAGCATAAACTCGTTCCTAACAGAGCAAGGCAAACTTTCTTGTTCAACTTCGAACGATGAGCGTTTTGATGCTGTCAGGAAGTACTTGGTAGCACTGTGCGAGGCGCTGTCGAGCATTTCTGATGACGACAGAGGCATGCTTTTGGGAAAGTTGGGTTCCGGTGCTGAAAATACTTGGTTTCGTATGTTCCAAAGTTTCGTCAATAAACGGTTCTCAGAATATGAACCTGCCGATCTTTTGGATTGGAAGGAACGTCAAAACAAAGAGCTTCAAGATGAGGGGCGAAGCCTTGGAACAGGCATCGAAAAGCACATCAAAAAGGTAATTATTGCCAACTTAAAGACGATTTTTGACAAAAACTGGGATCTGGAGATTGGAACAATTCAACGGGATTGCGAAGATCGGGCTAAGGCACAGATGGAGAAAAATTACAAAGAGGGTTTGGGTAGAACCGAAATCCCATGGACTGACCAATTTTTTATTAAGGATTACAAAACTATCATTGAGAAGTATTGGGGCCGTATGCCTGAGGGTGATGCGGACGACTTTAAGACATTTGAGGAGCACTTTGCGCTCGACATTGGCCAAGGTTTTAATAGCAAAGCAGAGAAATTGAAGTGGCTCTCGATTTTCAATTCTTATCGAAATACATGGGCTCACGAGGGCACAAAAGAGAAGGGGCTGAACCAGTCTGAAGTGAGCTTCCTTCGGGAGGTTCACGGCAAGCTCATGCCCCAATAGACCTAACCAAGTTGCGATTTTTATCAGCCGAACCCAACTAATCGCTATCGCTCTATTAGTAGGGCTTCGGACGTGCCGGAGGCCTGCGGATTTCGACGGCATAATGCAGTAGACCCGATCAAGCGAATTCTAAGGAGCGTTTAAACGCTCTCCTTTGTTTTCAGCTACTTAGTCGTTGACCTGACCCAGGATCGGTGGTATCTAAGTCCCTGCAGACGCAAGTTGCTTTCACGCATCTGCATATCAACGGAGAAAAACATGACTGAAATTCTGCCGCTCGCGCGGTCGAACGAGGTTGGGCTCCGTTGATGGCAAGTGTCCTTCCTCTCACCACATAGCCATCGACGTCATGAGAGAAGGATTAAACATGACGAAGAAAAACAGCCACTCCCGCTACAGGGAGAAAAATAGAGTGCTACTTCGCGTCAAACAAGCAATGCGTAGGGCTGGCCCCGCTGCCCCGCCGTGGTTATCCGAAGAAGACAATGAGGAAATTCTCGCTGTTTATCGGGAAGCGCAGCAATGGACGGAAGAGACCGGAGTCGTTCACGAAGTCGATCATATGGTGCCATTGAACGCCACAAGCCGCGGTCAACACTATCTTTGCGGTTTACATGTACCGTGGAATCTTCGCGCAATTCCTCAGTCTATGAACCAGAAGCGGGGCGACTGGTTCTTCACAGGAACACCGCCGATTGATGTTCATGATGATGGCGACGATGACATACCATGGTGATGTCCGAGCAAATCGCAACGTTGCAGAGATGTTGCAGAAAACAAAAGCCGCCCCTAGGGGCGGCTTGTTACTCTCTTGTTATCCAAGAGAGATTTTGGCTCCGGCGGTAGGGATCGAACCTACGACCAATTGATTAACAGTCAACTGCTCTACCGCTGAGCTACGCCGGAACTGAGGCGCGTATAGCAACCCCGATTCCAGACGTCCAGTGGTTAAGTAAGAGAACGATCAAAAATTTTTGCTGTTTTAGAGAAACCGTCGAAAAACAGATGCAACCGACAGTGGGCCAATGGGCGCCACTTTGGTTTTCCCAGTCAGATCAACGAGATGAGCGAAAACATTTCGCTCGGCCGCTGGCAACAATGCTGCTGGCGTATCCGTATAGATGCGCTCAGCCAGATGCCGAGCTGTCCCGTCTGCATCTTCCAACGCGCTCAGGATCTGGGCCTCGCGGGTCTGGCGATGCGCAATCAGCCAGTCCAAGCGTTCGGCAGGACTGGTGATCGGTGCACCATGGCCCGCGTGGAAAACCGACCAGTCGCGCGCGCGTAGCCGATGGCAGGCAGCCATGAAGTCGGTCAGATCACCATCCGGAGGGGACACCAACGAGCTGGCCCAACCCATGACATGATCCGCTGTGAAACAGATGTTCTGCCAGGCCAAGGCAATGTGATTACCCAGATGGCCCGGAGTGTGAATGACTTCGAGCTGCCATCCGTCACCATTGATGAACTCACCGTCCGCCACTTCGACATCCGGGCGAAACGTGCTGTCGATTCCTTCGCCGCCGCCAGTCAGCCCCTGCGCGGCAAGATCGGTCATGACGGCGCTGCGTCCTGCCTCAGGCCCACCATAGGAATAAATCACTGCCCCCGTGCGCGCCGCCAGCGGAGCCGCCAGAGGTGAATGGTCCACATGCGTATGTGTGACAATGATATGGCTGATCCTTTGACCCGGCGCCAAGGAATCCAGAATCGCGCCCAGATGTGCTTCGCTTGCTGGGCCTGGATCGATGACCGCGATGTCGCGATCACCCAGCAGGTATGTGTTGGTGCCACGATAAGTCATCGGAGAGGGATTCGGGGCCAGAATACGCCGCAAACCCAAGTGCAGTTCCTCGGGTTTTCCAACGGGTGGATTGAAATCATCTGGTGATGGCATTCTGTGCTCTTCCTCTTGTCCGGGCAGCCCGCTAGGTTTAGCGCATGTCTTCGCACTGGCTCAAACCTTATATGCCTCGCAGTCTTTACGCCCGGGCGGCGCTGATCCTGGTTTTGCCTGTGATCGTGCTGTTGCTGGTCGTGGGTATCGCTTTCCTTCAAAAGCATCTTGAGGATGTCACCGGCCAGATGACGCGCGCGGCATCCCGTGAGGTGACGTTGATCACGACAATGATCGAGGGCGCGGAAACACAACAACAGGCGTTGGCGTCGATTCGTCCCGATTTGCAGGCCCTTGAGATGAAGGCCAGATTTCTTGGCGTTAACGAAGAGCCTGCGATCGGCGCGCGGCGATGGTATGACTTCATCGCACCACAGGTCGAATCTGAACTACATCTCTGGCTGCCCGATCTCGTCGCCGTCGCTTTGCCCAGCAGCAAGGAGGCTCGGGTTTACCTGGATACGCATCTGGGCCTGCTGCAATTGACATTTGATCGGCGCAGATTGTCGCCTGCGGCTCCGCATCAATTGATTGTCACCATGGTGTTCTTTGCGGTCATCATGACGACGATCTCGTTTCTTTACATGCGAAACCAATTGCGTCCCATTACGCGCCTCGCCGATGCGGCGCAGGCATTCGGGCGTGGGCGAATCGTTCCGTATTCACCCGGCGGAGCAATCGAGGTACGCGCGGCGGGTAACGCGTTTCTGGATATGCGATCCCGGATCGAACGCCAGATGGAGCAGCGGACGTTGATGCTGTCTGGTGTCAGTCACGATCTGCGTACTCCGTTGACTCGTCTGAAGCTTGGACTGTCGATGTTGCCCGAAGATGAGGCCGCACCATTGCAAAAGGATGTGACTGAAATGCAGTCCTTGCTGGATGCGTTTCTGGAATTTTCGCGTGGGGCCGCCGAAGGATCGACGGAAGAGGTCCGACCGGATGAATTTCTCCGCCAGATCGTGGATGACGCGAAACGGACCGGTCATCAGGCAGACCTGATTGCGGTCGAAGGGCAGGGTACAGTCATGCTGCGCCCCATGGCTGTGCGCCGGGCGGTCGAAAACCTGATAGGAAACGCCGTTCGCTATGGCAGCCTAGCCGAGGTCAGCCTGTTTCTGAACGCGAAATCGATGCGAATCCGCGTTGAGGACGACGGCCCCGGTATACCGGCGGACCAGCGTACTGAAGCGGTCAAGCCATTCACGCGTCTCGACCCGGCACGCAATCAGAATCAGGGCAGTGGCGTTGGCCTAGGTCTTGCGATTGTGGCCGATGTCGCACGCGCGCACGGCGGTATTTTGCGTCTGGGCAAAAGTGAGCGTCTTGGCGGGCTGTGCGCGGATATAATCATAGGCCGATAAATCCCCATTATGTCTGTGTATTGAATTCAATTTTGCTAATTTGTCTGTCCATGGCATCCTGTTCCCATATTTTTTTCATTTTTGGGGGACGCATGAGATGGTTATCGCAGGATTCGTAAAACTGGCCGAAAAGGGGTTCGTTGGTTGCGCAACAATTGCGGCCTTGCTGCCACTTTGGCAGTGGTATGAAGAAACCGATGAAAGACGGGTCGAACGTCTGATCGGCTTTATCGGTTCAGGCGATACCTGTCTGAAATGGTTGCGGTCCGACCTTGTTGAGTCGCTGGCGTCCGAGTTGTGGTACGCGTCGCAGCAGGAAGTAGTTGATGGCGACGAGGATCTTGCGCCGCTGCCGGTTCAGGTGCGTGCCAATATGGCGATTTTTTGTGCTGAAATGCTGGACTATTTGCAGAATGATTTTGGCAAGTTCGATGAACCTGTTGCCTTCGACTATTACATGATGATCATGGATGCTTCGTTCTGGGTCGATCCTGCGGATTTTGAAACGTATTTGGCTGCGGTGCATCAAGATCCGGACCTGTCCGGCAGTCACGAGAATTACAGCTTTGGTGGGCGCGACGGCTATTCCTTTGAGTGGCAAGTGACACAAGAAAAGTTCGACGCGTATTTCGGAATCGAAGAATCGAGTGAATGAGGCAACGCATTCGCGTGCAGGCGATAAAAGCTGATCCTGATGTTTCGGCGAAATGGTAGGCCCGGAGGGACTCGAACCCCCAACCAAAGCGTTATGAGCGCTCTGCTCTAACCAATTGAGCTACAGGCCCGCCTAGGCGCCTTGGGTATCACGGTGAACAGCCGCGTCAAGCCTGACCGTTGCAACAAACGCCACAATCGAATAACCCGCCCGCAAAGCTTTCTTGAGGGACCGAACATGACAGCGGGTAAAAACGGAATCACCTATGCCGATGCAGGTGTGGATATCGACGCGGGGAATGCCCTGGTCGATCGGATCAAGCCCGCCGCCAAGCGGACCAACCGACCCGGTGTGATGAGCGGCCTGGGCGGATTCGGCGCACTGTTCGATCTGAGGGCTGCCGGATACCAAGACCCTATCCTGGTAGGTGCGACGGATGGTGTGGGCACCAAGTTGCGGATCGCGATCGATACTGGTGTCGTGGACGGAGTCGGGGTCGATCTGGTGGCCATGTGCGTCAATGACCTGATCTGCCAGGGGGCCGAGCCGCTGTTCTTCCTCGACTATTTCGCAACCGGTAAGCTGGATACCGATACGGCGGCACGGATCATCGAAGGGATTGCCGACGGATGCGCACAGTCCGGCTGTGCCTTGATCGGTGGTGAAACCGCCGAGATGCCGGGCATGTATCCAGATGGAGATTTTGATCTGGCCGGTTTTGCGGTTGGTGCGATGGAACGCGGCGCAGATCTGCCTGCGGGCGTTCAATCCGGGGACGTGTTGTTGGGTCTGGCCTCGAACGGGGTGCATTCCAACGGCTATTCGCTTGTGCGTAAGCTGGTCGAGCTGTCCGGTCTGGGCTGGGATTCGCCGTCGCCCTTTGGTGAGGGGATTCTGGGTGAGGCGCTGCTGACGCCCACACGCCTTTACGTAAAACCGGCTTTGGCTGCGGTTCGTGCGGGTGGTGTACACGCGCTGGCGCATATCACCGGCGGTGGATTGACCGAAAATCTTCCGCGTGTGCTGCCCGAAGGGTTAGGGGCCGAGATCGATCTGGACAGCTGGCGGTTGCCGCCCGTCTTTAACTGGATGGCAGAGACCGGTGGAATCGTAGAGGCGGAAATGCTCAAGACCTTCAATTGCGGCATCGGCCTGATTGTCGTGTGCGCTGCGGACAAGGCTGATGACCTGTCGTCCCTGTTGACGGATGCTGGTGAAACCGTCGCTCGGATCGGTACCGTCACCGAAGCGCCCGGTGTTGCCTATTCAGGCAAACTGCTGTGAGTCACAAGCGCGTCGCGATCCTGATTTCCGGGGGCGGGTCGAACATGTTGTCGCTGGTCGACAGCATGACCGGAGATCATCCGGCGCGGCCTTGTTTGGTGCTCTCCAATGATGCGCAGGCTGGCGGGCTGAAAAAAGCTGCGGACCGTGGCATTCCGACCGCAGTGGTTGATCATCGCCCGTTCAGGGGGGATCGCGCCGCGTTTGAATCCGAGCTTCTGAAGCCCTTGCAAGAGGCGCAGCCTGACATTGTCTGTCTGGCTGGCTTCATGCGGGTTTTGACAGCAGATTTCGTGTCCCGATTTCAAGGTAGGATGCTGAATATTCACCCTTCATTATTGCCCAAATACAAAGGGTTACACACTCATTCGCGCGCGATTGAGGCCGGGGATTCAGAGCACGGCTGCTCGGTGCATGAGGTGACGGCGGCGCTGGATGACGGTCCGATTCTGGGCCAGGCGCGGGTTCCAATTGAAACGAAAGATACACCAGAGTCGCTGGCTGCGCGGGTGTTGGTGTGGGAGCATAAACTGTACCCCGAAGTGTTGCGGCGCTTTGCAGAAGGCAACAGGTCGCCAGTCCAGTTGCCCTGAGCACGTTCTGGGTGATTTACACCCGTATAAAAATCGGCCTATGGTCGTCGACAACGCTCGGAACGACGACAATAACGGGCAGTCACAAAAACAAGAGCGATACTAGTACTGCGCATGAAAACCCTGACGACGACGCAAGAGCTGGCCGATTTCTGCAAGGCTGCTGCAGACAATCCCTATATCACAGTTGATACCGAATTCCTGCGCGAGCGGACCTATTACTCCAAATTGTGCCTGGTGCAATTGGCGGTCCCGTCCGAGGATGAAGACAGCGCGGTTCTGGTTGATCCGCTTGCCGATGGCCTGTCGCTTGAACCGCTTTATGACCTGTTCCGGAACGAAGACGTGGTTAAGGTGTTCCATGCTGCCCGTCAGGATCTTGAGATATTCTGGGTCGAAGCCGGCGTCTTTCCCAAGCCGCTGTTTGACACACAGGTTGCAGCGATGGTGTGTGGCTTTGGCGAACAGGTTGGCTATGAAACTCTGGTCCGGAAAATCTGCAAGCAGGGCGTTGATAAGACTTCTCGGTTCACCGACTGGTCCCGTCGTCCTCTGACTGATGCTCAAAAAAACTATGCTCTGGCAGACGTGACGCATTTGCGCGGGATCTATGAATACCTGGCCGCAGAACTTGAAAAGACAGAGCGCAGCCATTGGGTTGCCGAAGAACTGCGGACGCTGACACAGCCCGCCACATATGACATCCGTCCCGAAGAGGCCTGGAAACGGGTAAAGACGCGTACGAACTCGGCCAAGTTTCTGGCTATCGTGCGCGAACTGGCGCAGTTTCGCGAAGCCTACGCACAGGAAAACAACGTGCCCCGGAACCGTGTGTTCAAGGACGATGCGTTGGTTGAGTTGGCTTCGACCAAACCCAAAACGCATTCTGATTTGGGCGGATCCCGCCTTTTGCTGCGCGAAGCCCGCAAAGGAGCGATTGCCGAAGGTATTCTGGCCGCAGTCCAGCGTGGCGTGAATTGCCCGGCCGACAAATTACCGAAGGTCGACAATTCGCGCGACAAGCTCAAGGTCAACCCGGCACTGTCAGACCTGTTGCGGGTTCTTCTTAAATCCAAAACCGAAAGCTCTGGTGTGGCGGCGAAATTGATCGCCACAAGCTCGGAACTGGATCAGATCGCGGCCGGTGAGCGCGATCTTCCGGCGATGTCCGGTTGGCGGTTCGAGGTCTTCGGCGAGGACGCGCTCAAGCTGTGTGAAGGAAAAATTGCCTTGGCGGCCAAAGGGCAGTCGGTCAAGGTGGTTACGCTTTAACGGCGCTTACCGGCGCCGAGATTCGAGGGCGTTCTGTTGCCCGACCACACGGACCAGACGAATACCTTCCAGTTCCTGTTTCGAGACATTGATGGCGTCTGATACCATCCGTGTACGCTCTGACCCTTGCGGTGTCTCATAGCTGGGGTAGGTCACGCGGAATACGAACTCCAATGTTCCTTTTTTTTGGTTTTCGTCCGATTCAACAGGGACCAGACGCGCATCGTACGCCCCCTGTCGGACAGCCGTGCCAGACGCATAGATGATCGCGCCGGTGGGTGTTGGGTCGATGCGCAATTCGTCAATCTGACCAATTGGAATGCTGGTGTCTTCGGCATCGGGGCGTGAAAACAGACCGGTACCTTCGCTTTGTTGAGGAACGAGTGCGTCGGCGGCATTCGGATCGCGTGGGGTATCGGCATCGACAGATCTGCTGGATCCAAACCAGTTCGACGGGTTTACCCGAGAATCACGCCAGCTGCTGCAGGCAGTCAGGGTCAGCGTGGCGATAATGAGAACGGACAGAGATTTTTGCATGGACCCACAGACTTTCACACGAGTTCAGGCAATGGGTTAGCGCAATTTCTTCGCGTTGAAAAGCCACCGCGGGGGCTGGACAGTAGCTGGTCGTCGGCTTACGTCACAATTATGAATGTAACCGAAGGACCACCGCACCATGGCCACGCCCGCCTTTGAAGAGATTGTCGAGGATTTCGAATTTCTCGAGGATTGGGAAGACCGGTATCGCCATGTCATCGAGCAGGGCAAGGCGATGGAGCCTCTGGACGACGCGTTCAAGGTTCCGGCGACAAAGGTGCATGGATGTGCCAGTCAGGTCTGGCTGCATCCGATGATTGAGTCCGGTGTCTTCAAGTTTGATGGCGACAGCGATGCACTGATCGTGCGCGGGCTGATCGCGGTTCTTCGGTCTTTGTACAACGGGTTGCCGGTAGCCGAAGTTCCCAAAGTCGATGCAGGGGCTGAACTGGCACGCCTTGGGCTGAACGACCACCTGTCCGCTCAGCGCTCAAACGGTCTGCGGTCGATGATCGAACGCATCCGGCAGGTCGCACAGGAAAATGCCTGATTCATCTTGGGCGGTTTGCCCAGTCTGATAACGTGTTTTCCAGATCGCCGTAACCGGTGAACCGGCGTTCGAACTCCAGTCCCATTCGGTCTGCACATTCGCGGGCGCGTTGCGTCAGGTCCGGGCTGTCGATCTGGGCCTGATAGATCAGTTTGGTGTAATTCCCGAAATACATGTCACGCAGTTCCGGGTGGCGATCCAATCCAAGGGGCTTCCAGACAAAAGCGTCGAATTGCCGGGCCAGAAAATCTGTAAGATAGAAGGCCGTTGTTTCGTCTTCTCCACGGTCCTGAAAGGCCTGATTCCCTTCGAAGAAGGAATAGCAATGCGGTCCCTTCACCATTTCGACCCCCAGTTTCTCGCAGGCCGTTTGCAACAGACCTCCGGTCCCGCAATCGGCGTACACGACGTAGATCTTGTCAAAATTGCTCTGATGCTTGGCCACTGCGTCTTCCACGGCCTGCGTGATCCGTTCCGGGTGAACGTGCAGGATCGCCGGCAGGCAGGTCAGTGCCATGTGATCCCAGCCATTTCGCGTTTTGATATCCAGTATTTCCCGCGCAAGAGCGCCGCAAGCGATCAATAGGATGCTGCCCTTGCCCACATCGTCATAGCCCTTTGTGGTCAGGCTTGCATCATCTGGCAGAGATTCGTTTGACATCAGTTGGCATCCTTCGGGGCTGTTTCCATAGGAGGATGATTGCGGCCATTGGGCAAGCCCCGATCCGACATCTCATGTCAGGCCGCCGACGCATGCGCCTCGAACGCCGCCAACAGGGGCCGGGCCAGCGGTCCGTACGCAGCGATGCCATTCAGCGACAGGTCCGGAAACAGCGACTGGATCTCTTGCCGTGCGGCAATGTCGAGACTGTTCCAGATTTGCGCGCCGGGGTGAAGGCTCTCGCTCAGGCACCCTTGTGCCCAGCGTAGCTCATGCTGGTCGAACAGCAAATGGATGTAAGTCACCATCCTTCCGGGTCGCAGAACGATGTCAGACCCATTCACGAGATGTTTGGCAGGTGCCAGTGCTTCGCAATGACCGGTATGTAGCTCAAGACGCCAATCCCTGATCAGCATGCGGTGCTGCTGCGACACCAGAAGATCGCGCGTGTTTCCAACCGCACCAGCTTTGAAAAGAACAGGCGCATGCGGACCCGTTGCCTTGACGGATCGCCGCCCCATCCAGCGCAGGGTTTGCAGCCCATGATCATGGGTTTCGATACTGTCGCCAAGGGACAGGGTTTCAATCGGCCGCTCGCCCAGATCAGTGCGGATCAGCGTACCGGGTGTAAAGCAGGGAACCAGGTCCCAATCCTCGCGACGGGCTGTCAGGCCTGAATACCGGTTTCCGGCAAGACTGTTGAATGTGATCGAGCGGACAGGGCCAGCCTCCAAAGCTGATTGGTCTGAATTGTCCGAGAATTCCGGCATCAGATAGGTGTTGCCATCCACATCCTGCGCCACGACTGCGGTAATCTTGGTTGTTGATCCATCAAAATAGGTGATCGTGGCGTTGTAAATCGAAGTGCCATCGAATGTCTGCGGCGGCCCGCCATCGATCGAAAACCGATCATTGGTTGACATGTTGTTCATGTTGTAGATCGAACCCGGATTGCCGACCGCGCTCCAGGTGGCGCTGTCGTGAGCCAGCGGTTCGTCCGATCCGCCAAAGGTTCGCCCCACGAGCGCCGAGGCGTTCTCGGCTATGGTGTTGCCTTCGGAACTGTCGATATCGGCAAGATTGCCGAGCGAAATGACTGTGAACGTAGTTGGCACGAGACCCCCTTGGATTAGGATGCCTCGTTTTTTTGGACCCGATTTCGTTTAAAATCGGATTATCCTCATCGTCTGATGAAGAAACGCCCCTGAATCGAAAAGGCCGCCCTGGATCGGGCGGCCTTTCAATCAGGATCTTACGGGTCTTACCCAGCCAGTTGATTGTGCTTGCGGCCAACAAATTCCTTGGCGGTTTCCACTGCAACAGCAGCGTCGCGGCAATAGGCGTCTGCGCCGATGGCCTTGCCGAACTCTTCATTCAGCGGTGCGCCGCCGACCAAAACGATATAGTCGTCGCGAACGCCTTGCTCGACCAACGTGTCGATGACCACTTTCATGTAGGGCATGGTGGTGGTCAGCAGGGCGGACATACCCAGGATATCGGGTTGTTCATTTTCCAGCGCTTCCAGATAGTTTTCGACCGGGTTGTTGATTCCCAGATCGACAACTTCGAAGCCTGCGCCTTCCATCATCATCGACACAAGGTTTTTGCCGATGTCGTGGATGTCGCCCTTTACGGTGCCGATGACCATCTTGCCGACGCGCGGTGCGCCGGTTTCTGCCAACAACGGCTTGAGGATGAACATGCCGCCTTTCATGGCGTTCGCAGCCAGCAGAACCTCGGGCACGAACAGGATGCCGTCGCGGAAGTCATGGCCCACGATGGTCATGCCACCGACCAGAGCCTTGGTCAGAATGTCATAAGGCGTCCATCCCCGTTCCAGCAGGATATTGGTGGCTTCTTCGATCTCTTCCTTCAGGCCGTCATAGAGATCGTCGAACATCTGCTCGACCAGTTCGTCGTCATTCAGTTCGGACAGGACGATGTCTTCTTCGTCGGACATGGGGTATTCCCTGTGCTGGGCGGGCCATCGGCCCGTGGTGGCATTTTTTCCGTTTTGGCCAAAACGTCGCATCCTGACTGTGACGATTGCGACGTCGGTCGTTTCGGGACCGACCTATAAGACAAAAAATGGGGTGGCTCGATAGAAAAGTCTGCAAGATTATCCTGTATTCCCTTCATCTCGTTCTCTTTGGCTGGAGATTTGGGATTGCTTGCGCAAACCCTTTAGTGTGCCTATGTTCGAGATGAGAACGAATAGCGAACAAGTGAATGTTATGAGTGCAACGCAACCAATCAAGGCAAGAGGCGCAGCGTCGAACGAATCTGGTCGGTTCGAACGCTTCGCCACCGAGGCAATTGATGACGGATGGGATAACGCCGAGGCACTGCCATTTCTTCGAACCGAGACGCGTGAAGAGTTTGCTTGCAGCGCTATTACCTACAACAAATCCCCCGATTTGCCCTTCGATCGTTCGATCAACCCGTATCGAGGGTGTGAACATGGCTGCGTTTACTGCTTTGCGCGGCCAAGCCACGCCTATCTGGGCCTGTCTGCCGGTTTGGATTTTGAAACGCGTCTGATCGCGCGGCCCAACATGAGCAGTGTTCTGCGCAAGGAATTGTCCGCCAAGTCTTACAAAGTGGCACCGCTTGCAATTGGTACAAATACAGACCCGTATCAGCCGATTGAGAAAAAGCATATGATTACAAAAGCATGTCTTGAGGTGCTGCGTGAATTTAACCATCCGGTTGCAATCGTCACCAAAGGAGCTCTGATTGAGCGCGATCTTGAGTTGCTCGCCGACATGGCCGGTCGGGGGCTGGTGCGCGTTGGTATTTCACTGACCACTCTGGACGCTGACCTTTCCCGCCGCATGGAGCCTCGGGCGCCGTCACCGCCTCGTCGTTTGCGTGTGATCAGGGCACTGAACGAAGCCGGTGTTCCGGTGCGTGTGATGACGTCACCCATTGTGCCTGGACTGACGGATCATGAACTGGAAAACCTGTTGGAAGCCGGAAAAGAAGCCGGTGCAGATGCCGCCAGCTGGATCATGTTGCGCTTGCCGCGTGAGGTTTCGCAGCTTTGGCAGGACTGGCTGGCCGGCCATGAGCCCTCAAGAGCGGAAAAGATCATGTCCAAACTGCGGGAAATGCATGGTGGGCGGGATTACGATCCGCGTTGGGGTCACAGAATGCGGGGCGAGGGTGAGTACGCGGGAATCATCGCTCAAAGGTTTTCGAAGTCCTGCAAGCGTCTGGGGTTGTCCGTAAAGTCGGCCCCGTTGCGCTGCGACCTGTTTGCGGTGCCACCGCAGCCCGGAGATCAGATGAGCCTGTTCTGAGGTCATGCGCCCCAATTTATTGTGCTGCCTTACGATTGAATACCGTTTTTCGAACTTCCATT
The DNA here is from genome assembly GCF_003443535.1 of Ruegeria sp. AD91A. Taxonomy (GTDB): domain Bacteria; phylum Pseudomonadota; class Alphaproteobacteria; order Rhodobacterales; family Rhodobacteraceae; genus Ruegeria. The sequence goes on from NZ_CP031946.1 coordinate 934,178, forward strand.
GCTCTAACCCCCAAAAAAAGGCCCCGGTTGAACCGGGGCCTTTGGAATAGACTGCTTACATGCGCCAATCAGCGATTTTCGATATCGACGTAATCGCGCAGTGTTTCGCCTAGATACAGTTGGCGCGGACGCCCGATCTTGTTCTGGGGATCTGCGATCATCTCTTTCCACTGGCTGACCCACCCAACGGTGCGCGACAGGGCAAAGATCGGCGTGAACATCGAGGTCGGGAAACCCATCGCTTCGAGGATGATGCCCGAGTAGAAATCGACATTCGGGAACAGCTTTTTCTCGGCGAAATACGGATCTTCCAGTGCTTCCTTCTCCAGCTCCTTGGCGACCTGAAGTTTCGGGTTGTTTTCAATGCCGAGAAGATCCAGAACCTCGTCTGCCGACTGCTTCATGACCTTGGCGCGTGGATCGAAGTTCTTGTAGACACGGTGGCCAAAGCCCATCAGGCGGAACGGATCATCTTTGTCTTTGGCCCGTGCGATATATTCGGGAATGCGATCAACAGTGCCGATCTCTTCCAGCATTTCCAGGCACGCTTGGTTGGCGCCACCGTGGGCAGGACCCCAAAGGCAGGCAACACCGGCGGCGATACAGGCAAACGGGTTCGCGCCCGACGACGAGGCCAGACGTACTGTAGATGTCGAAGCATTCTGCTCGTGATCCGCGTGCAGGGTCAAAATCCGGTCCATGGCGCGGCTGAGGATCGGGTTGACCTCATATTCCTCGGCAGGAACGCTGAAGCACATGCGCAGGAAGTTAGACGCATAGTCCAGATCATTGCGCGGATATACGAAGGGCTGACCTGTATGGTATTTGTATGCCCACGCAGCAATTGTCGGCATCTTGGCGATCAGACGATGCGATGCAATTTCACGCTGCCGCGGGTCGGCGACATCAGTTGAATCATGATAAAAGGCCGACATCGCGCCGACTACACCAACCATGATGGCCATCGGATGTGCGTCACGACGGAAACCACGATAGAAATACTGCATCTGTTCGTGCAGCATGGTGTGTCGGGTGATCGTGGTTTCGAACTTCTCCAGATCCTTCGCCGCCGGCAGCTCTCCGTACAACAGAAGATAGCAGACCTCGAGGAAGTGCGATTTCTCGGCCAGTTGGTCGATCGGATAACCGCGGTGCAGCAGCTCGCCTTTTTCGCCGTCGATATAGGTGATGGTGCTGTCGCAGCTTGCTGTCGAAGTGAAGCCGGGGTCGTAGGTAAAAACGCCAGCCTGGCTATATAGTTTTCGAATATCAATGACATCCGGACCAGCGGTCGGAGAATGAATAGGCAACTCATACTCTTTGCCGTGAACGGTCAGAGTGGCTGTTTTGTTGCTTTCAGTCATGGTTGTCCCTTCTTCATTCATGCGTACGCCAGAGAAACCTCCGGTGATACGGGCAACGACTGCGCGTGGACGCGCAGTCCGGGTGTTAGCGGAGCAGCGTTACCCGTTTATGAAACTTGGGTTATTTCGCTGCTTCAGAAAGCCGCGCCAGGGTTTCTTCCCGTCCTAGCACAAGCATCATGTCAAAAACCGAAGGCGTAACGGCACGACCCGCCAGAGCGGCCCTCAGCGGACCGGCCAGCTTGCCGAACTTGAGCTCCTTTGACTCGGCAAAGGAATTCAGGGCCTCCTCCAGTTCGTTCCGCGACCAGCTAGCATTTTGCAGATGCGGCGTCAATTCCGTCAGTATACCATCGGATACAGATGCCAGTGCCTTTGCTGCCTTTTCATCCGGAATGATTGGTCGACTTGTCAATACAAAATGAGCCTTTTCAATCAGTTCTGGGAAGGTTTTGGCCCGATCCTTGAGGCAATACATCGCACGTTCCAGATCACTGGATTGTGTTTCCGTAAGGGGCTTCAGATCTGCTGCGGTCAGATATGCCTCGATCTCCTGCCGCAGCGCAGCATCATCCGAGATTGCGATGTGCTGTCCACACAGGTTTTCAAGCTTTTTCAGATCGAACCGCGCGGGGCTCTTGCCGATCCCATCCAGATCGAACCATTCCTTTGCCTGTTCATCTGTGAAAAACTCGTCGTCACCATGGCTCCAGCCCAGCCGGGCCAGATAATTTCGCATTCCGGCGGCGGGATAACCCATGGCCTGATATTCCTGCGCCCCAAGTGCACCGTGGCGTTTGGACAGTTTCTTGCCATCAGGCCCGTGAATCAGCGGGATATGTGCCCAGACCGGAACGTCCCAGCCCATTGCTTCGTATATCATCATCTGCCGCGCGGCATTGTTGAGGTGATCGTCACCGCGGATCACGTGGGTAACACCCATATCGTGATCGTCCACAACCACTGCCAGCATGTAGACGGGTGTTCCGTCCGACCGCAGAAGGATCATGTCATCCAACTGATCATTGTGAATGCTCACGTCGCCCTGAACCTGGTCGCGGATCACGGTCGACCCGTCCTGAGGCGCCTTGATGCGAATAGCAAAAGGCGCGTCCGGATGTGTCGAAGGATCGGCGCCTCGCCACGGGCTGCGGAACAGGGTTGATTTCCCTTCAGCCCGTGCTTGTTCACGGAATGCAGCGATTTCATCCTGTGTCGAGAAACATTTGTATGCTTTGCCCTCGGCCAGCAACTGATGCGCGATTTCGGCGTGACGGGCAGCCCCTTCGAATTGGCTGATGACATCGCCATCGTGGTCCAGTCCAAGCCATCCCATGCCCTGAAGGATCGCGGCGGTCGCTTCAGGCGTTGAGCGTTCGCGGTCCGTGTCTTCGATCCGAAGCAGGAACTTGCCGCCACGCCCGCGCGCATAAAGCCAATTGAACAACGCGGTCCGCGCGCCGCCGATATGCAGGAAACCGGTGGGCGAGGGGGCAAAACGAGTGACGACCTGGTCGGACATAGTGGGGATTAACCTTTTGGTAACCGTATCTGGCATAGTTTGACGCCTGTCTAACGAGCCCGAAGGACGGGGGCAACCATGCGTGTTCTTGCACGGGTCGAGGCCGCGCTGCTGCATCAGACAGGGTACCTGTTCCCCTGGACGCCGGTTTTGCTGGCAACGGGGATTGGTCTGTATTTCGGCGTCCGCGTCGAGCCGGATTGGTCAGTTTATTCTGGCCTTGCCTGTCTTGGAATCGCTCTTGTCGCCTTGTGCCGCCGGCTGCCACCGGGGGTGGGAACGTTGGCAATCGGGGGGGCGCTGATCACTGCAGGTTTCATTCTTGCAGGCGTTCGCGCCCATATGGTGGCAGAGCCGGTTCTGTCGTGGCGATATTATGGCCCTGTCGAGGGGAGGGTCGTCGCCATGGATCGGTCTGCCTCGGATGCGTTGCGGTTGACGCTTGATCAGGTACGTATAGGGGATGTACCTCAGGAGCGCAGGCCGCAGCGCATCCGTCTTTCCGTTCATGGTCCGGCGGGCACTATCGCTCCGGGGCAGCGCATTATGACCACGGGTCATCTTTCGCCGCCGCAAGGCCCGGTAGAGCCCGGAGGGTTCGACTTTCGCCGCCATGCCTGGTTTCAACGTTTGGGCGCGGTCGGCTATACCCGCGTCCCGGTCATGACCATCACACCAGCGACAGAGGGGATCGACGGCATTCGGGTCACTGCGATCCGCATGGCCATTTCGCAGCGGGTAAGGCAGATCCTGCCCAGAGAAATCGGTGGATTTGCCGCGGCCGTCACCACCGGAGATCGCAGTGGGATGGGGCAGGAGACGTTATCATCCTTGCGGGCTTCAAATCTGGCGCATCTGCTGGCCATTTCCGGGCTCCATATGGGGCTTTTGACCGGTTTCGTGTTCGTGGCTTGCCGATTGGGTCTGTCGCTGTGCCCTCCTGTGGCGTTGAGACTTCCAGTTCGGAAAGTGGCCGCTGTGCTCGCGCTTTGTGCCGCAACCCTTTATCTGTTGTTGTCCGGGGGCAACGTTGCGACCGAACGCGCCTTTGTCATGGTCAGTGTGATGCTGGGTGCCGTGTTGATCGACAGACGTGCGATTTCGCTGCGTGCGGTTGCTGTTGCCGCAGTAATCGTGCTGGTTCTTCGACCCGAGTCGCTGCTGAGCCCCGGATTTCAAATGTCGTTCGCCGCAACCACAGCGTTGGTTGCAGTCTTCGGAGCGTTGCGAGAGGCAGGCCCGTTGCCCGGCCCAAACTGGTTGAAACCAGTCGTTGGCGTGGTGATGTCATCTGCAATTGCTGGTCTTGCGACAGCCCCCATTGGTGCGGCGCATTTCAATACGATGTCCCATTACGGTCTGCTGGCAAACCTGCTTTCCGTACCTGTCATGGGCCTTTTTGTCGTGCCCTCTGCCGTCATTGCCGCGCTTCTGGCCCCGTTTGGACTGGAGGCAATTGCCCTGACTGTCATGGGGTGGGCGTTGCATTGGATCATTACGGTTTCCGGCTGGGTGTCGCACCTGGAGGGCGCGCAGAGTTTTGTTGTCAGCCCGCCTTGGTACATCCTGCCCCTGGTCGCATTTGGCGCCTTATGGATGGCCTTATGGCAGGGAAAAGCGCGATGGGCCGGAGCAATGCCTGTTGTCTTGGCATTTCTGCTTTGGAACTCGGGGCACAGACCGGATGTCCTGATTGCGGAAAACGGCGGATTGGTGGGCGTGATGACCGAAAAGGGCAGGGCCCTCAGCAAAAGCAAAGGAAGCGGGTTTGTCGCCGGTGTCTGGCTTGAAAATGACGGAGACGGCGTTGATCAGATTGAGGCGGCGCTCAGATGGCCGGACAGCAGCATCGTTCAACGATACCCGCTGAAGGACTATGAGATCATCCATATCACCGGAAAAAGGGCGGCGCAGGCGTTTGATGAATGTCGGGATAACCAGATCATCATCTCGGCTGTTGCGCTTACCCTGCAAGGTTCGTGCGGGGTATTTGATCCGGAACGGTTGTACAAAACCGGCAGCCTGTCGGTTTCGAACGGAAAGCTGACCTCAAGCGCAGACATGACCGGCCATCGGCTTTGGTCCCCAAAACCTGCCGGGGACCGTCATTTCAAGCAGGCTCAATAGGTGCGGATCAGTCCGACCAACCTGCCTTGAACCTTGACCTTCTCGTCGGGCAGGACGCGCGTTTCATAGGCCGGGTTTGCAGCCTCCAGCGCGATTGCATTGCCGCGGCGGAAGTACCGCTTGAGGGTCGCTTCCTGATCTTCGACCAAGGCAACGACGATGTCACCGTTATCCGCGGTCGAGGTTTCCCGAATGACGACCACATCACCGTCATTGATGCCAGCGTCGATCATCGAGTCGCCGCGAACTTCCAACGCATAGTGCTGACCCTGTCCCGAAACCATGGGGCCAGGGACGGCCACGTGACGCGAAACATGGCTGATCGCTTCGATGGGAACACCGGCTGCGATCCGGCCCATGACTGGCAACTCCAGCGCGTCCACCGATACAGGTTCTACATTCGCAGGGCGAGGGCCCTTGGGCTTGTCGCCTTCGATAACGCGGGGCGTGAAGCCGGCCGTCGGCTCGCCGCCAAGGCTTTCGGGCAATTTCACAATCTCAATAGCGCGAGCGCGATGGGCAAGGCGGCGGATAAACCCGCGTTCCTCCAATGCGGTGATCAGCCTGTGAATGCCGGATTTCGACCGCAGGTCGAGAGCAGCCTTCATTTCATCAAAACTGGGCGGAACACCGTCCGCCTGCACGCGTTTGTGGATGAATTCCAGCAAATCCAATTGCTTCTTGGTCAGCATCGCTCACACCTCGTCGCTCATGCGTTTTCTTTTGTTCTACGCATGTTCACGTTTTGTGTCAACAAATTTGAGAACATCCTAGATCGGCAGGTATTCAACCATTTCCCCGATGTCGCGCGCCGGATCGTGTGGGGCACGGACCAACAGCGCGTTGGACTGGGCCAGTACACTGAGAAGGGAACTGTCCTGATCTGCGCAAGCTTCGATTCCGCCATCAGTGACCACGGCGCGCATATAGTGTTCGCGCGGCCCGTTCTCCGGCAGGGGACCTCTCAGCCGTGCTGTGCGGAAGGGGGGCAGCACCTGTTCAAGCCCCAGCATCCGGCGCACCATCGGAGCCAGAAACAGATAGCCGCAGACCATGGCGCTGACCGGATTACCCGGTAACCCGACCATGGCCGCTTCGCCGATACGACCGGCCATCAGGGGTTTTCCGGGGCGCATTCGGATCTTGTAGAAAGATTGCTTCATCCCCAACCCCTGCGCGACGTCCGACACGAGGTCATAATCGCCAACCGACGCCCCGCCGATCGTCACGACAAGGTCTGCACCCCGCGCAAGTTCGAAGGCGGTTTCAAGCGATGATACTGTGTCGCGTGCAATTGGAAGCACGCGAACCAGAGCGCCCAATCCTTCGAGCATTGCCTGCAGGCCGAATGTGTTCGAGGCAATGATCTGATCCGGGCCGGGTTCTTCCCCGGGCATGACCAACTCGTCACCGGTCGAGATGAGGGCGATCACGGGCCTGCGTGACACAGGGGCTCGATGGATATTCATCGCGGCCATCAAGGCAACATCTTCAGCGCGGATCAAACGCGGTGCGGATATGGATGTGCCAGCCTTGAAATCCACGCCAGCGGGTCGGATGTTCGTTTTGGTGCCGGGTGTTTCCGTGATTGTCAGAAGATCACCGCGGCGGTCTGTATCCTCTTGAATCACAACGAAATCCGCGCCATCGGGCACGGGGGCGCCAGTATAGATGCGAACTGCCTGTCCGGGGCCTACAGTGCCCTCAAAACGACGTCCGGCTGCTGACTCGCCCACAACTTTGAACATGGCGTGCGGTTCGACCTCGTCAGATTTGACTGCATAGCCATCCATCGAAGACGCGGCAAAAGGCGGTTGGTCCCGCGTGGCCGTGACGTCCCGCGACAAAACACGCCCTGCGGACTGGGCCAGTGGAACCTCTTCTGCCGGCAATGGTCCCACAAGATCGAACAGCAGGGCGCGCGCCTCTTCGACAGTAATCATTTTGCCTCGTAACGCCCTGATTTACCGCCATCTTTAAGCAGAACGCGAATGCCGCCTATTTCCATCGCCTTATCGACTGCCTTGGTCATGTCGTATACCGTCAAGGCGGCTGTCGATACGGCGGTCAGCGCTTCCATCTCAACCCCGGTCTGGCCCGAGGTCTTGACGGTGGCCTCGATCAGAACACCCGGCAGATCCGGGTCAAGTGTCAGCTCGACCGCCACTTTGGTCACCGGCAGAGGGTGACACAACGGAATAAGGTCCGGCGTTTTCTTGGCACCCATAATGCCGGCCAAACGGGCAATACCCAGAACATCGCCTTTTTTAACGCGGCCTTCCGAAATGATTTCAAAGGTTTCTGACGCCATCTTGATGTGACCTGCGGCGACGGCGACACGATCTGTCACGTCCTTGGCCGAGACATCGACCATATGCGCCTGACCTTGGGCATCGAAATGGGTCAGCGGCATCACATTACTCCGGGGATCAGCGGTTTAGACAGGATGTGACGCGTTGCCGCTTCGACATCGTCCTGGCGCATCAGACTTTCACCGATCAAAAAGCAGCGGGCCCCATACCGCGCAATGTCCCTCAGATCGTCTGGCGTGCTCAGTCCGCTTTCGCAAACGATGGTGCGATCGGCGGGCACCAGCTTGGACAGGCGACGCGTCGTGTCTAGCGTTGTCTCGAATGTCTTCAGATTGCGGTTGTTGATACCGATCAGAGGGCTTTTCAGTTGTGCCGCGCGTTCAAGCTCTGCTTCGTCGTGGACTTCGATCAGAACGTCCATCTCCCAATCGAATGCAGTGTTTTCCAGTTCAGCCGCCTGATCATCACTGACCGAGGCCATGATGATCAGAATACAATCCGCACCCAGGGCGCGTGCTTCGACCACCTGATACGGGTCGTACATGAAATCCTTACGCAAAGCGGGCAGAGATGTCGCCTCGCGTGCTTGCGTCAGGTACTCTTTCCTGCCTTGAAAACTGGGGGTGTCAGTCAGGACGGACAAACACGCCGCGCCACCATCTTCATAAGCCTTTGCAAGAGCGGGTGGATCAAAGTCAGGTCTGATCAGACCCTTGGACGGGCTGGCTTTCTTGATCTCTGCGATCAGGCCATAGCCTTGGCGAGATGCGGATTGCAGAGCCTTCGCAAATCCACGTGTTTCCGAGGCGGCCCGTGCCTCATCTTCCAGTGTTTCCAAAGATTTCTGGGCTTTGTCCGCCCCGACTTCTTCCAGTTTGTAGGTTTTGATTCTGTCTAGAACGGTTTCGGTCATGCGGCTTCCTGTGTCTTGGCGGCCAAGGCCGTGATTTTGTTTTTGGCATTGCCACTGTCGATACTGTCAGCAGCCATGGCCACGCCTTCGCGCAGATCGTTTGCGGCCTCTGCGACGACCAGAGCGGCGGCCGAATTCAGCAGCACGGCGTCACGATACGCTGACGGGTCACCGTCCAGCAAAGCCCGGAACGCAACGGCGTTTTCCTCGGGTGTGCCACCGATGATTTCTTCGAAAGGATGCACGGGAAGACCTGCGTCTTCTGGGTGCAGTTCGACCTCTTTCACGATCCCGTCTTCCAGAGCGGCGACCCAGCTGATGCCGGTGATCGTAAGCTCGTCCGTCCCGTCCGAGCCATGCACCAGCCAGGCCCGGTCCGACCCCAGCAGACCAAGCGTTTCGGCCATCGGGCGGATCAGATCACGGCTGAAGGCGCCGGTCAATTGTCGTTTGACGCCAGCAGGGTTGGTCAGGGGGCCAAGAATATTGAAAATCGTGCGCGTTCCCAGTTCCTGCCGGGTCGGCATTACGTGGGCGATGGCAGGATGGTGCATTGGCGCCATCATGAAGCCAATTCCGACGTCTTTCAGCGCGTTCTCAACGACTTGTGGGCCAACCATGACATTGATGCCCATCTGGCCTAATGCGTCCGCCGCGCCGGATTTAGAACTCAGGTTGCGATTGCCGTGTTTCGCGACCGTTACTCCAGCACCGGCCACGACAAAGGCTGTCGCGGTCGAGATATTCAGGGTGCCTTTGCCATCGCCACCGGTGCCTACGATATCCATCGCTCCCTCAGGTGCGTTCACGGCATTGCATTTCGCGCGCATCACGGCCGCGGCCGCAGCATATTCATCGACCGTCTCACCGCGCGTCCGCATGGCCATGAGCAAACCGCCGATCTGGCTGGGCGTGGCTTCGCCATCGAACAATATGGCAAAGGCCTTTTCGGCCTCATCACGAGTCAAAGGGCGATCGGCAGCGGCTCCGATCAGCGGTTTAAGCGCGTCGCTCATGCCGGGACTTTCAGTTCTTGCAGGAAGTTCTTGAGAAGGGCGTGGCCGTGCTCGGATGCGATGGATTCCGGATGGAACTGCACACCGTGGATCGGCAATTCCTTGTGTTGCAGTCCCATGATGGTGCCGTCTTCCAGCTCGGCCGTAATCTCCAGGCAATCGGGCAGGGTCTCGCGCTCGACCACCAGCGAATGATACCGGGTTGCTTCAAAGGGTGAGGGCAGTCCGGCAAACAGGCCTTTGCCGGTGTGCTTCACCGTGCCCATCTTGCCATGAACGATCTCGTGACATCGAACCACCTTGCCGCCAAACACCTGACCTATGGTCTGATGGCCCAGGCAAACCCCCAATAGTGGTGTTTTGGTTTCGGCAGCAGCTTGTGTCAGTGCAAGACAAATCCCCGCCTGATCCGGGTCGCAGGGACCGGGGCTCAGCAGGATGCCGGCAGGGTTCATGGCCATCGCTTCCTGCACATCCAGCGCATCATTGCGACGAATGACCATTTCGGCACCAAGTTCGCCTAAATAATGTACCAAATTGTAGGTAAACGAGTCGTAGTTGTCGATCAGCAGCAGCATATGGGCACTTATCTTCGCTTGGGCATTTCGGGCTGGCGATGCAGCCCCGGGCCACGGTATAATGTCCGCACATACATGCTCAGGCTTGAGCGGCAGCGTCAAGAGGACATACCGTTTCTGACGCGTTCAATTGGCCGAGCGCCACACCAGATGGCGCAGAGCTGGACGAGGCAGATGAAAGAGGCGAAAGGCAGGAAAATGGGCGGATTTTTCGGAGGAATGGTCGCTGGGGCGGTCGTTGTTTTGATCTTGGGTGCGGTCGTGTCTCTCAAGACACCGATGGTGAATACCCCGGTTGTCGCAACCAAAGCACCGGCGCCGACGATTTCTGAAACACCAGAGGCTCCGGCTGAAGTGGCTGAGGCTGGTTCCGATGCTGACCTCGTGGAACTGGCTCCGCGTGCGCCAGAAGCCGCCGATGACGCCGGCGAGGATCTGGCCGATCTGTCGGGTCTGGAAACATCAGTCGATTCTCAGCCAGTTGTTGGCGCGGCAACGGACGCGCTGAACCAACCGGAAGCAGCAGGTGCAAATGAAGTGTCTTTTGTGACCGAAGCACCTGCCGCCCTGCCAGAGCCAAGTCAGGTTCCGGCGATTCAGCCAGACGATGCGCTGCCTGCCGTAAGTGATGAAACACCGGCCCCGCCAGCAGAGCCCGAGAACACCGAGGTGGCCGTTCTTGCGCCCGAACCAGACCCTCTGCCACAGGCCGTGCCAGAACCGGAGCCAGAGACGACAGAGGCCGAAGAACAGAACCCCTTTGAAAACAGCCCGATTGCTGTGGAAGGGGATGAAGACACCCTGCCACGCGAACTGCCGCGTATTGCTGCGCTGCCCCAGATCGGGGGTGAGCAGGAAGCAAGTGCCAGTTCATTTATCGGAAAACGTGTCGCACCGTTAACGGAACGCGATGATGAGCCCGTCGTGGAACAGGCCTCGGTTGAACAGCCGAAATCGGCCAAACCGATCGAGCGTTTTGCGGCAAAGTTCGAAAACCCCGAAGCCAAGCCGTTGATGTCGATCATTCTGATTGATGACGAGGGCGCTTTCGGGTCCGAGGCGTTGCAGGACTTTCCGTATCCGATCAGCTTCGCCGTGAATCCATCGGATCCTGACGCGGCAGAAAAGATGGCACGTCACCGCGAGGCCGGGTTCGAGGTGCTGGCCCTGGCGGATCTGCCCGAGGCGGCAAGCGCACAGGATGCCGAAGTGTCGCTGTCGGTGTGGCTGGATACCCTGCCGGAAACAGTAGGTATTCTGGAAGGCGTGAACAGCGGGATTCAGGGCAATCGCAAACTGGCCGATCAGGTCGCTGCGATTGCTGCGGGAACCGGCCGGGGGCTGATTACGCAGGACAATGGGCTCAACACTGTGCAGAAGCTGGCAGCCCGAAACGGAATTCCGTCCAGTGTCGTTTTCCGTGATATAGACGGCGCACGGCAGGACCCCAAAATCATGCGCAGGTTCCTGGATCAGGCCGCTTTCCGTGCCGGTCAGGAAGGGACAGTGGTCATGCTGGGGCGCGTGCGTCCCGAGACGATTTCAGCCCTGTTGCTGTGGGGGCTGGAAGATCGGGGCAACCGTGTGGCAATGGCTCCGATCTCGGCTGTCATGATGAAACAGGTGCAGTGAACCGCGCAGAAAGCAACGATAAGGGGCGGTGATCATCTGATCGGCCGCCCTTGTTTTTTTAGCCGTTTCCGTTCCCGGTGAACCGGGCGGCATCTGCCGCGGCGCGCCGTATGGCGTTGGATTTATGAACGGTTTCCATGAACTCGGCTTCGGGATCGCTGTCATAAACGACGCCACCGCCGGCTTGGATATAGAGTTTCTGGTCTTTCACGATGGCCGTGCGCAGGGCGATACACATGTCCATGTCGCCGCCCGCGCTGAAATAGCCGACGCCGCCGCCATAGACGCCGCGCTTTTCAGGCTCCAGCTCGTCGATGATCTCCATCGCGCGAACTTTGGGCGCGCCCGAGACCGTGCCTGCCGGCATCCCGGCAAAGAAAGCGTCCAGCGCGTCTTTGTCTTCGGCCAGTTCGCCCACCACGTTCGACACAATGTGCATCACGTGGCTGTAGCGTTCGATAATGAACTCTTCAGTCGGACGCACGGTTCCGATCTTTGAAACGCGACCGGTATCGTTACGACCCAGATCCAGCAGCATCAGATGCTCGGCCAGTTCTTTCTTGTCGGCCAGAAGATCAAGCTCGTTCGCCTTGTCTTCCTCTGGCGTCGCGCCGCGAGGGCGGGTGCCAGCGATGGGGCGAATGGTCACTTCATTGCCAAACACACGTACCAGAATCTCGGGGCTTGCGCCCACGACCTGAAAACCGCCGAAGTTGAAATAGAACATGAACGGCGACGGATTCGTGCGCCGCAAGGAACGGTAGAGTGCGAAGGGCGGCAGCGGAAAATCCTGCGTCCAGCGTTGAGCCGGAACAACCTGGAAAATGTCACCCGCGCGGATGTATTCCTTGGCCTTTTCAACCGCCTCCATATAGCCGGACTTGGTAAAGTTCGACACCGGTGCGGCGACTTCGCGCGCGTCACCCAGATCGCGGGTTTCTGCGGGCATCGCGCGTTCCAGATCCCGGACCGCATCCATTACACGCTCAGCCGCCTGCGCATACGCAGCTTTGGCGGATTGACCGTCACTGGCCCAGGCGGGTGAAACCACTGTTACCTCACCCTTGACCCCATCCAGCACCGCGATGACAGACGGGCGCAGCATGATCGCATCGGGCAGACCCAGGGGATCGGGGTTCACATCCGGAAGGTATTCCACCAGCCGAACCATGTCATATCCCAGATACCCGAACAGCCCGGCAGCGGCCTGGGGTAAGTCATCGGGCAATTCCATTCGGCTTTCGGCCAGAAGCGCCCGCAGGTTGTCCATCGGGTTGCCATCTTGAGGCGAGAACGCCTCGGAATCGAAACGGGCCGAGCGGTTCAGCTCAGATGTTTCGCCGCGACAGCGCCAGACCAGATCAGGTTTCATACCAATGATCGAATAGCGGCCACGCACCTCACCGCCCGTCACCGATTCCAGCATGAACGCGTCTTTCTGCGCGCCCGTCAGCTTGAGCATCAGTGACACAGGTGTGTCCAGATCGGCGGCCAGACGTGTGTAAACCACCTGGTTTTCGCCCGCTTCATAGGCGCGCGCGAAGGTGTCGAATTCGGGTGTCAGGGCCATATCGGTCTCGTTTAAAAGCTCGCCTGCACGGCGTTCAGAGCCTGCTGATCCACGACGGGGCGCGCCCGGGTCTGGGCATCACGCACGTAGGCGTTGAAAATATTCTGTGCCAGAGCCTGATCCATCTGTGTGCTCAAGGCATCATGCAACTGGCGCAGTTCATCCGTATCTTCCGGAGGCAGGATTTCATCCAGACGTACAATCCAGGCCGCTCCGTTGCCGCCAATAACGCGCAACTCGCCGGGTTCCATGGCGAATACTTCGTTCATGAAATCGGCAGGAACGTCATCCAGAAACGCGGTACGGGTCAGGGCGTTTTCGACGCGGAAGGGCAGACCGGTCGTGGCAAAATCACCGTCAGTGGCCAGTTGGTTCAGTATGGCATCCGCCTTTTCCCGCAGGGCTTTGTTGGCCTCGGTCTGTTGCCAGGCCGCAGCGACACGGTCGCGTGCGCTCTCCAGTGGTTCTGGGCGGCGCGGCAGAACCTCGTCCAGGCGCAGGGCAAAAACTGACCCGTCTTCGAGGAATGCGATTTCAGGGAAATCCCCTTCCTGCACAGCTTCCGCGGCCGCTCGGAACCCGTCATATGCCGCAACGCCTTCAGCGCTGTCGCGGGTCCAGTCGATCTGACCCAGTTCCATTTCGGTTTCTTCAGCCAGTTCTTCCAGAGTGGCACCGCCGGCCAGCATGTCGTTGATATCTTCGGATTGCGCCTCGATAAGACGGCGGGCGCGTTCCGTCGCCAACTCTTCCCGAAGTGCCGGCTCGGCCTCTTCAAATGGAACATTGTTCGCGGCCAGTGATCCGTTGACACGGAACAGGGCCGGACCAAACACCGAAGGCAACGGGCCTACGACTGTGTCAAGCTCGGCCGCAAATACGGCGTCCGCAGCATCGCCCAGATCCTCACGTGTCACGTCGCCCAGATCGATGTCGTTGAGTTCAAGATCGCGATCCCGAACCAACTGTTCAAAGGTCGTGCCACCAACTTCAAGCTGCGCCAAAGCGTCATTGGCGGCCTGTTCGTTCGAGAAGTTCAGGCGTTCAACCAGGCGACGTTCGGGCTGGTTGTATTCGTCGGACCGTTCTTCATAAAGCTTCCGCAGCGCGTCTTCGTCGATTTCCACCGTGTCAACCAACATTGCAGGCGACAGAATCGTATATGTCAGTTTCTTGGTGCGGGGCAGGGTAAACTGGTCACCGTTGTCATCATAGAATGTCTGGATCTGCGCATCCGTTGGGTCGGTCACGGGTGTATCCAGCGCTTCGGTTCCAACGGTTGCGACCGTAAAGCTGCGCCGCGCACCGATGTAGTCGACCATCGTGTCCGTCAGCGTTGCCGGCATTTTCACGCCGCCCATGATTGCGCCCTGTACGATCGTTCGGGCGGATTCCTTGCGCAGATCGGATTCGAATTCGGAATCGGTCATGCCGACCTGTTCCAGCTGAAAGCGATAGGATTCACGGTCAAAAGTTCCGTTGACACCCTGAAACGCCGGAATCGAGATGATCTCTTGCTGAAGATTCTCATCGCCGATGGAAATCCCAAGCTGACCGACCTCGTTATCCAGCGCTGCCAAAGCGGTCAGGCGGGCAAGGGCGTTTCGGTCCAGACCGAGCTCGCGCGCTTGCGACATCTGCAAAGGTTGCCCGGATTGTGCTTCGACCGCTCGGATCTCGCGCTGCAATTCGCGCACATAATCTTCGACCGAGATGCTTTCGTCGCCGACTTGCGCAACTGTGCGGATCGTCCCGCTGAGGTTGACCGCGCCGAATCCCGCAAGGCCCAGCATCAGCAGGCCCATCAGAATCCAGACAAAGGTTTTCGAAAGACTTTTAGCGCCTGCGGCCATGATGCCCTCTTGTTTTTTCAGCAGAGTTCTGCCCTGTCGGTTGCGGCCCTGAATACGACGCACACCGCCGAGGGGCAAGCTTAGAAGGACAGGTCCTGCAACCGGTCGAACAATTGACCCAGCCCGGCCCGATCCAGATTGGCAAAAGCAATGCGAACCTGTCGTTTTCCGGCCGGGTCATGATCCGGCATGAACATGGTGCCGGGTAACAGCAGCACACCTGCTTCGCTGACCAGACGACGGGCAAACTCATCCGACGGCATGTCAAACGGATGTTCGAGATAGGCGAAATAGGCTCCAAGTCCCAAAAGTCGCCACCCCCGGACTTCAAGCGCCGGAATCCCTTCTGCAATGGCTGCGCGGCGGTCCAGAATTTCATCGCGCTCGCCGGCCAGCCATTGCGACAGGTTTTGCATCCCCCATAACGCTGCGAACTGGCCGATCTGGCCCGGGCAAATGGCGACCGTGTCCAGAAATTTCTCCACCTCGGCCAACAGCGCCGGGCTTGTCGCGATGGCGCCAACCCTGTGGCCCGTCAGACGATAAGCCTTGGAAAAAGAGTACAGGTGGACAAGGGTTTCGTCCCAGTCTGGTTGCTGAAACAGATCATGAGGGGGGCCACTGCGACTGTCAAAATCGCGATAGGTTTCATCGACGATCAGGCGAATCCCGGTTTCACGGGCCAGGTTATAGAAGGCCCTGACAAGTTCGGCAGGGTATTCGACACCGCCCGGATTGTTGGGCGTGACCAGTGCAATGGCGCGGGTCTTGTCCGTAATCAAATCGCGCGCACGCTCTGGATCGGGTAGAAGGTCATCGCCGGTCGGCAGGTCCACGGCCTGTACTCCGGCCATGTCCAACCACATTTTATGGTTGAAATACCATGGGGTTGGCAGAATGACCTCATCCGCTTCGCCGGTGATCGCCGATATCACGGCCGAAAACGCCTGATTGCAGCCTGATGTGATGGCGATCCGAGGTGCATCTACCTGTGCGGCATAGTGAGAACTGATCTGCGCCGCCAGTTCAGCGCGCAGATCGTCATTGCCCAAAACTGGGCCATAAAGATGTGCGCTGTCTTCGCGAACGGCAAACTCGGCCATGGCCTGCCGCAAGGCCAGCGGCGGCGGATCGACCGGGGCCGCCTGGCTTACGTTGATCAACGGGCGGTCGGATGAGAACGCAACGCCCTCGACCCATCGGCGTGCCTCCATCACCGGAGGTGCGAATGTTGCGGCGGTACGGCTGAGCGTCATGTGCGGTCTACTGTTCTGGAATCAATCGGTGCCGCGATACGGCTCGACATATTGAAGGGCCATATCCCATGGGAAAAAGATCCATGTGTCCTGGCTGACCTCGGTGATGAAGGTATCCACCATCGGGCGGCCCTTGGGTTTGGCGTAAACCGTTGCGAAATGTGCCTTCGGATACATATCCCGCACCAGTTCCAGCGTCTTTCCACTGTCTACAAGGTCGTCGATGATCAGAATACCGGTCCCGTCACCCATCAGATCGACGTCCGGAGCTTTCAACACCTCTGCCTCACCCTGTTCCTGATGGTGGTATGAACGTACGCTGATCGTATCGACTGTGCGGATGTCCAGTTCGCGGCTGACGATCATTGCAGGCGCCATGCCCCCGCGCGTGATCGCGACAACACCCCGCCAGTTGCCATCATCGGGCCCTTGCCCGTCAAGACGCCAAGCCAGTGCTCGCGAATCGCGATGAATTTGGTCCCAGCTGATGTGAAAGCCTTTTTCGTGGGGCAGGCGGTCTTTGGCGCTCATGTTCTTAACCTTTTTCAACGTCCGGTGCGTCAACGGCCTTCATGCCGACAATATGATACCCGGAATCCACGTGCAGGTTTTCACCGGTTACGCCGCTGGACAGATCCGACAACAGATACAGGGCCGAGTTTCCGACATCGTCAATGGTCACGTTCCGACGTAGGGGAGAGTTGTATTCATTCCACTTCATGATATAGCGGAAGTCACCGATACCACTGGCGGCCAGAGTTTTGATCGGGCCGGCTGAAATAGAGTTCACCCGGATGCCATCCTTGCCCAGATCTTCAGCCAGGTATTTGACCGACGCCTCAAGCGCGGCCTTGGCAACCCCCATCACATTGTAATGCGGCATGACCTGTTCGGCCCCGTAGTACGTAAGCGTCAAGGCACTACCGCCTTCGGACATCATCCTTTCTGCGCGCTGCATCACTGCTGTGAAAGAATAGACCGACACATCCATCGTCAGTTTGAAATTGGCGCGGCTGGTGTCGACATACCGGCCGCGCAGTTCGTTCTTGTCAGAAAAGCCGATGGCGTGAACGACGAAGTCCAGTTTGCCCCATTTCTCTTCCAGTGCCGTAAAAAGCGCATCAATAGATGCCTCGTCACTGACGTCGCAGGGCAGAACGATTTCGCTCGCCAATTGCGCCGCCAGTGGGTCGACGCGCTTTTTCAAAGCGTCGCCTTGATAGGAAAAGGCCAGCTCGGCCCCGGCATTCGACAAGGCGCGGGCGATTCCCCATGCTATTGATTTGTCATTGGCCAGTCCCATGATGAGGCCGCGCTTGCCGGCCATCAACTGATTTGACATGTTCGGTTCTCCGCCTGTCTTCGCGTTATGTTGAGTTGGTTTATGCCATTGGTTGCGTTGCATCAAGGCCGTGCGCTCTTGCCCGCAGCGGGTTCTCGCCTTAGGTTCGTCGTTAATACTTTCCAGGGGATGGAAATGACCGAGCGTGATGGCATCTTTGCTGGCTCCGATCCGTTTGAAATAGCGGCCCGGTGGTTGGCTGAGGCTGAAGAAACCGAACTGAACGATCCGAATGCGATTGCGCTTGCAACCGTTGACCCGGATGGCTTGCCCAATGCACGCATGGTGTTGTTGAAGGAAATCGAAGCGGATTCGTTTGTTTTCTTTACCAACTACGAAAGTGCCAAAGCCAGAGAACTGGACACCGCCGGAAAAGCTGCGTTTGTGATGCATTGGAAATCTTTGCGGCGTCAACTTCGTGTTCGTGGTACAATAAGTCGTGAAAACGGGCCCCAGGCAGATGAGTATTATGCATCAAGGTCATTGAAAAGCCGGCTGGGCGCGTGGGCTTCAAAGCAGTCGCAACCGCTTTCGAGCCGGACAGCTTTGATGGCAGAGGTCGCAAAAGTGACCGCGAAACTTGGGCCGAATCCACCGCGTCCGCCATTTTGGGGCGGGTACAGATTGACGCCTACAGAGATTGAGTTCTGGGCCGATGGAGCATTCCGCTTGCATGATCGGTTCAGATGGCAACGAATTGAGCCGGGATCGGCGTGGCATGTTGAAAGGTTGAATCCATGACGTTCACGTGTCGTGAAATGCAACAAGCAGAAAATAAAGGATTTTTTCAGCTTGAATTTGCCTGCCATTCCCATAAACAACAAACCCTTAACGAACTGTTGATATTCGCGATGGGAAAACCGTGCCAGAAGACCTGAACAACATGTACCGCGTCCGTGGACACGTAAAATGGTTCGACCCTGCCAAGGGTTATGGCTTTGTTGTGTCCGAAGAGGGCGGCCCTGATATCCTGTTGCACGTGAATGTTCTGCGCAATTTCGGCCAGAGCTCGGTTGCGGACGGTGCCAGCATTGAAATCATGACTCACCGCACGGACCGGGGGGTTCAGGCGGTAGAGGTTGTCGCCATTGATCCGCCGGCGCGGACCGACTCGATGATGCTTGCCGACTTCGCCGAGCTGGATCCGGAGGTTATTGCAGAAGCGCCCCTGGAAGCCGCGCGGGTGAAGTGGTTCGACAAAGGTAAAGGTTTCGGATTTGCGAATGTCTTTGGGCGTAACGAAGACGTATTCCTTCACATTGAGGTGTTGCGCCGCTCGGGGCTCGCTGATCTTCAGCCCGGCGAAGCGCTGGCCATGAGAGTGATCGACGGCAAGCGTGGCCGGATGGCCGCGCAGGTTCTGGCCTGGGAAGCAGCATTGGATAGCTGAACCGCATGAAACGGATTCTGGCAGTCTTGACCATATTCTTAACGTTGTGGGCAGGAAGTGCTGTTGCTGCATGCAGGTCGGACCGGGTGGCGCTCAGAAATGACAGTGCGACGGTGCAGTTTAACGTCGAAGTCGCTGTCACGCCGCAGGAGAGAGCTCGCGGGTTGATGTTTCGCGAATCGTTGCCGACTCGATCCGGCATGTTGTTCGTGTTTGATCCGCCGCAGCCTGTTGCCTTCTGGATGAAGAACACCCTGATCCCGCTTGATATGATTTTTGTGGATCGCACCGGTTTGGTGACGCGTGTGCATGAAGGGGCGATTCCGGGTGATCTTACGCCGATTGAAGGGGGCGATTCCGTTTTTGCGGTGTTGGAAATTAATGGCGGATTGTCTGCGCGCTACTCCATCGCGCCCGGGACAGAGATGAAGCACGAAATTTTTTCGCAAGGACCCGCAATTTGGCCCTGTTAGGGCTTTTCAAATCAGATCGGCATCGTTAGGAAGGCGCACGGTCCGGGGCGTGGCGCAGTCTGGTAGCGCACCTGTTTTGGGTACAGGGGGTCGTAGGTTCGAATCCTGCCGCCCCGACCATTTCCATCAAGCTAATTCGGCGAGCCTCCCATTGACTGGTAGAGCTCGCTGATGGCCTGGTCCAAAACCTTGCTTTCAACTGGAACTTCAACTGCGGTGCCGGATTTTTGCGGCACGTGGAAGAAAACGCGTGCGTCTACGCGATATCCGGCGTTTGTTTTCGTTGATGTAAGGCGCATGACACTTTGAGGAAGATCCTGCGGATGGCCGTCATAGTTCAGAATCAGATAAGCCGTCGCCTTGGGAGGCAGGAATTCACTGCATTCAAAAACTTGATTCCTGGTTTTCTTGAAAGACTCGCCGGGGCCCGAACAACTGGTTTCAAACGTGTCGAACAGGCGCTGAGGGAAGGTGTCAAACTGTGCGCTGCGTGACGCGATGGGCACATCTTGTGGTGCGCACGCCACGATGCAGGCTACCGCCGGGATAAAACGAAGCAACTTCATTCGTTTGAGTCTCCTCCCTCTTGGGGGCACCGTTTTGTGCAGGGCGCGGGTCCGTCTGCCCGAACGGTGTTGATTCTCGTTCAGCGTAACCAGCATGCCATTAGTTGATCAAATGCTGATAACTATGCTGGTAAAAACGGGAATTCGTTATGAGACTTCCAAGCGCCGGCGGAAATTTGCCGTGGATGAAGCTGTGGAGGAATCGCCGCCCGCTCGCAGACGGGCTTACACAACGGTCAGGTCAATATAAAAGATTTCAAAAATGACCGAAAAAGGGCGTTGACCTACTATGGGAACATACGTCAAATTGTATGAACCAACGAGAGTGCCACAATATCTGGTGTTTAAACCGGAAAAGGCAGCGGGCGAGGGTCGGATAAGCACAAGCGATTTACGTGCGGTCGCACTAGCGGCTTTACGCTGTCTCAGGCAGCGAACAGTACCTTTTTGCACGCTTCTTAGGGCGTTGTGGGCGACACCCTGCAACACAAGATTTGGTGTCGGGAATCGGAAATTGAGCTGTATTAACCAGGGCTGCGGACATGAAGATTGAAAGAAAATTCACCAAATCGGATCAGGACGCCTATGCGGAACTGAATTTTGTGTCCGCAACGTCTGAAATCCGAAATCCGGACGGTACAATTGTTTTTCGGCTGGATGACGTCGAAGTCCCTTCCAGCTGGTCGCAGGTCGCAAGCGATGTAATTGCGCAGAAATACTTCCGCAAGGCGGGGGTGCCCACCAAGCTCAAGAAAGTGAAAGAAAAAGATGTTCCCGAATTTCTGTGGCGCTCGGTTCCGGCTGAGGGCGCAGAGTTCGAAGGAGAAACATCGTCGAAGCAAGTGTTCGACCGTCTGGCCGGTGCCTGGGCCTATTGGGGCTGGAAGGGCGGCTATTTCTCGACCGAAGAAGACGCGCGCGCCTATTTTGACGAGATGCGCTATATGCTGGCGACCCAGCGCGCGGCACCGAACTCTCCGCAATGGTTCAACACTGGCCTGCACTGGGCCTATGGCATCGACGGACCGGCGCAGGGGCACCACTATGTCGACTACAAGACCGGCAAGCTGACCAAGTCGAAATCGGCCTATGAACATCCGCAGCCGCATGCCTGCTTCATCCAGTCGGTTGATGACGACCTGGTGAACGAAGGCGGCATCATGGATCTGTGGGTGCGCGAGGCGCGCCTGTTCAAATACGGCTCGGGCACCGGGACAAACTTCAGCCATCTGCGTGCAGAAGGAGAGGCGCTGTCGGGTGGCGGTAAGTCTTCGGGGCTGATGGGCTTTCTCAAGATCGGCGACCGCGCCGCTGGCGCGATCAAATCAGGCGGGACAACCCGTCGGGCAGCAAAGATGGTGATCGTCGATGCAGATCACCCTGACATCGAGAAATTCATCGAATGGAAGGTGATTGAAGAGCAGAAGGTAGCCTCGATCGTTGCCGGATCGAAGATGCACGAGAAGATGCTGAACGGCCTTTTCGAGGCTATCCGCACGTGGGACGGCGCGCAGGAAGATGCCTACGATCCGAAAAAGAACGACGCGTTGAAAACGGCCGTTCGAGAGGCAAAAAAGGTCGCGATCCCGGAGACTTATATCAAACGCGTTCTGGATTACGCCAAGCAGGGCCACGACAGCATCGAGTTCCCGACTTATGATACAGACTGGGATTCGGACGCTTACAGCTCGGTCTCGGGCCAGAACTCGAACAACTCGATCCGCGTGACTAACGCGTTCCTGACTGCTGTCGAGAAAGACGCGGACTGGCAGCTGATCAACCGCACCGATGGCAAAGTCGCAAAGACTGTCAAGGCGCGCGATCTTTGGGAAAAGGTTGGTCACGCCGCATGGGCTTGTGCTGATCCGGGCATCCAGTTCCACGACACGGTCAACGAATGGCACACATGCCCCGAAGATGGTGAGATCCGCGGCTCGAACCCGTGCTCTGAATACATGTTCCTTGACGACACGGCCTGTAATCTGGCGTCGATGAACCTGCTGACCTTCCTCAAGGATGGAGAGTTCCAGGCAGCGGATTATATGCATGCCTCACGCCTGTGGACCCTGACGCTGGAAATCTCGGTGACGATGGCGCAGTTCCCGTCGAAAGAAATTGCGCAACTGTCCTATGACTTCCGCACCTTGGGTCTGGGCTATGCCAATATCGGCGGATTGCTGATGAACATGGGCTACAGCTACGACTCGGACGAGGGTCGGGCGATCTGTGGCGCGCTGACTGCGATCATGACCGGCGTGGCCTATGCGACCTCGGCCGAGATTGCCGGTGAGCTTGGCCCGTTCACAGGCTATGAGCGCAACGCGGACCACATGCTGCGCGTCATCCGCAACCATCGCCGTGCGGCGCAAGGCGTGACAGACGG
The DNA here is from genome assembly GCF_003443535.1 of Ruegeria sp. AD91A. GTDB lineage: Bacteria > Pseudomonadota > Alphaproteobacteria > Rhodobacterales > Rhodobacteraceae > Ruegeria. The sequence continues at coordinate 956,475 of NZ_CP031946.1, forward strand.
ATACGAGAAACTGGCGGTCAAGCCAGTGCCACTGGATCATGGCAACTGCCCCGACAAGCGTCTGGTCGATCTGGCCATGTCAGCCTGGGATGAGGCGCTGAGCCTTGGTGAGAAGAACGGCTATCGCAACGCGCAGGCCACCGTGATTGCTCCAACCGGCACCATTGGTCTGGTGATGGATTGCGACACCACCGGGATTGAGCCTGACTTTGCACTGGTGAAGTTCAAGAAGCTGGCCGGTGGCGGCTACTTCAAGATCATCAACCGCTCGGTGCCTTCGGCGCTGGAAAAGCTGGGCTATTCCTCGTCGCAGATCGAAGAGATCGTATCCTATGCCGTTGGTCACGGCACCATCGGCAACGCGCCGGGGATCAACCATACCTCGCTGACCGGTCACGGCTTTGGCCCGAATGAACTGGCAAAGGTGGACGCCGCGCTGGAAAGCGCCTTCGACATCCGGTTCGTCTTCAACCAATGGACACTGGGTGAAGATTTCTGCACGGGCGTTCTTGGCATCCCGGCGACCAAACTGAACGATCCGACCTTCGATTTGCTGCGGCATCTGGGCTTTACCCGTGCGGATATCGAGGCAGCCAATGACCACGTTTGCGGAACCATGACACTGGAAGGTGCGCCGCATCTGAAGGAAGAGCACTACTCGATCTTCGATTGCGCCAATCCGTGTGGCAAGAAAGGCAAGCGTTTCCTTGGAGTTGACAGTCATATCACCATGATGGCGGCGGCACAGAGCTTCATCTCGGGTGCGATCTCGAAAACGATCAACATGCCGAATGACGCAACCATCGAGGATTGCCAGAAAGCCTATGAACTCAGCTGGTCGTTGGGTGTGAAGGCCAACGCGCTTTATCGTGACGGCTCGAAACTGTCGCAGCCGCTGGCGGCTGCACTGGTCGAGGATGACGACGAGGCGGCAGAAGTGCTGGAAAGCGGTTCGATGCAGGAAAAGGCCGTCGTCCTGGCAGAAAAGGTGATCGAAAAGGTTGTGGTCAAAGAGATCATCCGCAGCCATCGCGAGAAACTGCCGCATCGCCGCAAGGGCTATACCCAGAAGGCAATCGTCGGTGGCCACAAGGTGTACCTGCGCACAGGTGAGTTCGAAGACGGTCAGTTGGGCGAGATTTTCATCGACATGCACAAGGAAGGCGCTGGCTTCCGGGCGATGATGAACAACTTCGCCATCGCCGTGTCGGTTGGCCTGCAATATGGCGTGCCGCTGGAAGAGTTCGTGGATGCGTTCACATTCACCAAGTTCGAACCGGCGGGGATGGTGCAGGGTAACGATTCGATCAAGAATGCGACGTCGATCCTGGATTACATCTTCCGCGAACTGGCCGTGTCCTACCTGGATCGCACCGATCTGGCCCATGTGAAACCCGAGGGCGCTACCTTTGACGATCTGGGTCGCGGTGAAGACGAGGGTGTCTCGAACGTCTCTGAAATCAGCGAAAGTGCCGCGTCCAAGTCTTTGGAAGTGTTGAAACAAATCAGCTCGACTGGGTATCTGCGTAAGCGCTTGCCACAGGATCTGGCTGTGTTCAATGCTGGCCAGGCTGAATTGAATGGCATGGCCGAACCCGCAGCTGCTTTCGAAGAACCGCCAGCCGAAACGGCGGTGGCCACCAGCATGGACGCCCGCACAAAGGCCAAGATGCAGGGTTATGAAGGCGATCCTTGCGGCGAATGCGGAAATTACACGCTGGTGCGTAACGGCACGTGCATGAAGTGCAACACCTGCGGCGCGACAAGCGGGTGTAGCTGAGAACAACGCCCCGGCACCCCGGGGCGTAGGGGTCGGACGCTGCCCTAGGTAACCGACCCCGACGAACTCGGAGAAAGGACACAAAACTTACCAATTGACCTTTCTCCACTCGGCCGACATGCCCGTGTTGGCCGGGAACAGGGTGGGGCGGAATACTTGCTCCTTCCCACTCTTTCACGGAACGGGTGCGCTCGTTCCATGCGACGTCCAGGCCGCAGGCAAAAAAATACCGGGCGGTCAACGAAATGAGCCTGGATGGCGAAACTGACAGGGGGCTTCGGCCCCCTTTCTTTTTTTGCGCCGAGCTGCTCGGATAAGCGCAGTCTTGCCGGATCAGGCAATGCCTTTCGGGCATGTCCCGCCGAAATGGGTCTGGCGAAGTTTTGCCCGGCGGCGCTTCGCGACTCCGACTCGGTCAAACACGCAAGGATTGGCGCGATTTCCTCCCGATCGCGCAAAACGGGTGACGCGCGTGGCTGTTGCGGTGTTTCTGGGGCCTGTCCGGACGAAGACATAATCAACCTATCCAGGAGGCACCAAAATGAAACCGCAGTATTTGATTGGGATTTCCATCGCTGCTCTGACCCTGCCGGGAGTGCTCTCGGCGCAGTCCTCAACCGATGCCAATGGCGATGGCGTTCTGACCATCGAGGAAATCCAGGCCGTGTTGCCCGACGTTGACGCCGACACGTTCTCGGCGATGGACGCAAACGGCGACGGGGCGCTGGACGCTGATGAGGTGGCCGTTGCGCAAGAGGCAGGATTGCTTCCGCCCAGCAACGGGTAAACAAGAAAGGGCGGCCCGACACTCATCGGGCCGCTTTTTCAGATGCTATATCGGCAAGTGAATGTTGAACTTTTCCCGAAGCTCCGCGTCAAGCAGCGGGTCGAACCGGGCCGCTGACGGGGTGGACAGTATCTCTTCCTTGCGGGCAGTTGCCTTTTCAACCAGATCCGGCTTGCCGAGCTCCACCCACTCCTTGGGGGAAGAGCGGTCCCCAAACGTCGGATAGACATAGTCAGCCTGCATCCGGCTGAGGGTTGCATCCGTTCCCAGATAATGACCAGGCCCCCCCATGCATACGGACGCGATCTGATCCAGTGCCAAGGTTTCATCCGTCACTTCGATCCCGCGCACACAGCGCTGTGCCTGACCGATCAGGTCGTCGCTGAGAATGAGGCTTTCGAAGCAGAAACCCAGCAGAGAAGCGTGCATACCAGCGGCCTCATAAACCATGTTCAACCCGGACAACCCCGCCATCACGTTCGAGCACATCTGTTCCCATCCGGCTTGCATGTCAGGCAGCTTCGAATCTGATGCACCGGCTGCTGCGCCTCCCGGCAAATCGTAGAAACGGTGCATCTGGGCACAACCTGCCGTCAACAGGGCTTGCTCACCCGAACCGATGGACATTGCGCCAGTTCGCAGATCAAGGCCAAAGGGCCAGGTGCCAAAAATTGCGGGGGCACCGGGGCTTACGGCATTTACATAAACCAGACCAGCAAGGCATTCCGCTGTCGCCTGGGCGATTGCACCAGCGATTGTCGATGGCGCGGTGGCACCAGCCATCCCGGCTGACAGCAACAGCACCGGCATACCGGCCTTGATGCACTCCTCCATCACTTCACAGCTTTCTGTGGCGAATTTCATCGGCGGGACGACGAAGCAGTTCGAGTTCGAGACAAAAGGGCGCTCGCGATATTTGTCTTCGCCGCCCGCGATCATGTAGATCATCTCCATCGCGGGGGCGACGTGGCTTGGTTCCGTGAAGGACGTGCCGATATGTTTGAACGTTCCCGAACAACTTGCGTAGATCGTGTTCAGGTCCATTTCCAGGTTGTCGACGATATCGCGACAGACCATGGGGCGTTGAACAAAGTGAATATTGTCAAGCTGCTGGCAGATGCGTGCGGCATCATGCAGGTCTTGCACGGTTGAATCGCGATATTCACGACCATGAACGTCGACCATGGAAACGGCGGCGCCAGCCGTGCCGTAATGTACTTTGGTACCTGCCAGTTCCAGATCGGTCTTTCCATCGCGGCTGTACAACGTAACCTTGCGGTTCGCTTTTGCGATCGTGTCTTCGACAAGGGCACGGGGAAAGCGGATGCGGCCATCATCACCCAAAATACAGCCTGCACCGACCAAATAGTCGATTCCGCTTTGCGGAGCGTCGGCAAGACCAATAGTCTCAAGTGCTGTCAGGGCGGCCTCGTGGATACGTTCTATCTGTGCCTGTGTCAGGACATTCAGAACGCCGCCTTCCATACCGGCGCGCACGGGGCGCAGATGATCAGGCAATGCAGTGGCACGGGCCGCGCGACGCGCTGCGCGTCCGCCGCTGCGCGAGGTGTTGCGGGATTGGTCGTTCATTTCTTTTTCCGATCGTTGAGAGATGTTTGGGGAACTGGCTAATGGCCGCTTACGGCCGCCCTCTCGCTGCACGCCCCCTGTCCGCACCAATGGTGCGGCTGATCAGGCTGATTTTCCAGTCGTGGTCCGTCATTCCGCCTCTCAACGTTTGGCGCAAGAATTCCAAAACACGGCGACGCAATCTGTTCTGTTTGCGACCTCAACGGAATTTACTTCAGCAAATATCTGCCCAACAAAACTCTGACGGATTTCTGAGACAGATTTTCTCCCGCGATGACTGAAATCTGTTATACTGCATTCACTTACCCTTGAGCTTTACGTGCAGGGAATTGAATTCCGACCAAAGCGATCCCAGTTAATTTTGAACCTAATACATGATCTGAAGCCCGAGCGAAGTTGCGTTGAACCAGACTTTTAAACCTCTTCCTGCCCTGATTGCTGCGGCTCTGATCGTCAGCGCCAGCTCTGGTTTGGCAGAGGATTGGACGGGTGGCTACGTAGGGCTCAGCTTTGGATACGCGGATGCGGATGGACCGGGGGGATCAAGCGGAGATGACACTTCTTTTGGGGCGCATGTAGGCTATGATCAGGACTTCGGGAATTTCGTTCTTGGCGGTGAACTTGAATACAACCGCCTGTCCCTGAACCTAAACCAGTCTCAGGGAAGCCTGGACAGCATGACCCGTTTGAAACTGCGTGGCGGGTACGATTTCGGCAGTGCGCTGGGGTATGTGGTCGTTGGCGCGGCACGGGCCGAAACATCCGTCGATAGCGATACCGCCGCCGTTTACGGAATCGGCATTGCTTATCCGATTGGTAAGAATTTTGTCATCAGCGGTGAAGCGCTGCGGCAAGACTTCGATGATGTTACCCGATCCACCGGTGGCTTGGATTCCAACGTCTTCAATCTGCGTACAACATTCCGTTTCTGACAAACGGTCTATTCTGCTGCGTGCTTCCTCGCAAGTTGTGACGCGAAAGTACAAAGCGTTTTCAGCGCCACTGCAAAGCGTTCATCCTCCACGGTCATGGCAACCCGTATGTGCCCGGTAGCAGCCTTGCCGAAGCTTTCGCCGGGCATGACGGCAATTCTGTGTGCGTTCAGCAGCGCGTTGGCAAACGCGTCCCCCGACAACCCGGTCGCGCGGATATCCAGCATCAGATACATGGCACCCTGCGTAGGTACGAGGCCTACGGTGTTTTGCGAGGCCAGTATATCCATTGCCAGGGCACGTCGACGGCGGAACGGGGCGGCGATCTTTTCTTCCAGTTCAACACCTGCGGTCAGCGCATAACTGGAGGCATCCTGCACGAACCCGGGAACGCCGTAGGTGGTGTGGGTGGCCAGGTTGATCAGATGGCTGATGACCTCCTTGGGGCCGACGACCCATCCACACCGCGACCCGGTCATGGCGTGGGACTTGGACATGGATCCAACCACAAGTGTGCGTTCTGCCATGCCGGGCAGCGTACGCGGAGAAATGTGTTCGCCGTCCCAGACCTGCGTGTCGTAAACCTCATCCGAAATCAGCCAAAGATCGCGCCGCTGGCAGACATCGGCGACCTCCTCCAGCGATTGACGGGAATAGACCACACCGGTCGGATTGTTTGGCGTGTTGATCAACAGCGAAACAGCGCCTTCAGCAGCAGCGTCGATCCACTCGGCTTTGGGCTGGAAAGCGTCTTCAGCGGTGGTTTGAACCGCGCGGGCAACAGCGCCAACGCCCCGAATTGTTCCGGGATAGGTGGCATAGTAAGGGTCGAGGAACAGGCCCACATCACCGGGGTCGCACACGGCCATATGTGACGCGAACAGGGCGGCTTGCCCGCCGGGGGTGATCAGAACGTTCTTCCGCGAGGTAGGAACACCTGTGCGGGTCTGAACCCGTGCGGCAACCGTGTCGCGCAGCAGGTCCGTGCCGGGCACCATCGCGTAACCTGTATGGCCGTTGCGGGCCGAGAGCTCCATCGCCTGAAGAATCGAAGGGTCGGTTCGGGTGTCATGTTCACCGATTGTCAGCTCGGTTACGGCTAGTCCTTCGCTCAGCATCCGGCGGGCGCGGTAAAACACGTCCCAGCCGTCGCTGCCGCCGCCGGTGATCTGCGTGATGCGTTCAGACAATTTCATACCATCGCCCCTGGTTGCCTTGCGCTGAATGGGGCAGAGCAGAAACGGTTTGTCAATCAGCTTCGCGGTGGCAAGGTCGCCTGAAGTTTTTTAGTCAACGACGCGCGAACGAGGTCATATGAAACCGTCAAACGATGGCGCAGCTCGTCTGTTTCGGCATCAAACGGCAGGCGGACCCAGCTACGGTGAAAATAGGGGGCTTTCATTCCGACACCAGCATCGATCACCATCTGCGCCGTTTCAAGGTCGGGCGTTTTGACCGACACGCCGTCATTTGCAATTCCGATACAGGCAAACATCTTGCCGCCGATTTTCCAGGCGTCATGCCCGCCGCCCCACGGGTCCGACAGTTCGGCTCCGGGGAGTTCTTTGCAGATGAAATTGACGTAGTTTCGATCCATGACCGGCACTGTGCCGAAGCGTTCGAGTAAACTCAATGCTTGGCTTGAGGGTGACGCCATGATAACCGATGGGATATGAACCCGGTGACCTGCATCATTATCTGCTGCATTACCTGCTGATTTATCAAGCGGGCCGGTTTCTTTCGTTTTCATCCCTGAGACAAGTTGCTAAGCCCGCGCCAACGCGCAAGCATTTGCTGTTTCCTAGGAGCCCGACCGATGACGACGATCAAGCTGCACAACACGCGGACGCGGACGAAAGAAGACTTCGTGCCGATCGATCCTGAAAACGTGCGGATGTATGTCTGTGGTCCGACGGTCTATGACCGCGCGCATCTGGGCAACGCCCGCCCGGTTGTGGTGTTCGACGTTCTTTATCGTCTGTTGCGCCATGTCTACGGCGCAGAACACGTGACCTATGTGCGCAACTTCACAGACGTGGACGATAAGATCAACGCGACCGCCCTCAAGCGCAAGCAGGCCGGGGCCGAAGGAACGCTCGAGCAGTTGGTGCAGGAACGATCTAATGAAACCATCGGCTGGTACCTGCATGATATGGGTGCTTTGGGCACGTTGGAGCCAACCGAGATGCCGCGCGCGACCCAGTACATTGCTCAGATGATCGCAATGATCGAAGATCTGATCGCCAAGGGCCATGCCTATGCCGCCGAAGGCCATGTTCTGTTTGCTGTCGACAGTTGGAAAGAGAGCTACGGAAAACTGTCGGGGCGCTCGGTGGACGACATGATCGCAGGCGCGCGGGTTGAGGTGGCGCCCTACAAGAAGAACCCGATGGATTTCGTTCTGTGGAAACCGTCAACTGATGAACTGCCGGGCTGGGACAGCCCATGGGGGCGGGGACGTCCGGGGTGGCACATCGAATGCTCGGCCATGAGCTATGAGTTGTTGGGCGAGAGTTTTGATATCCACGGTGGCGGCAACGACCTGATGTTCCCGCACCACGAGAACGAGATCGCGCAGAGCAAATGCGCGCACCCGCATGGTGAATTCGCGCGGGTCTGGCTGCACAATGAGATGTTGCAGGTCGAAGGCAGGAAGATGTCCAAATCGCTGGGCAATTTCTTTACCGTGCATGATCTGCTGGAGCAGGGCGTTCCGGGCGAAGTGATCCGGTTCGTTTTCCTGCAGACGCATTATCGCAAGCCGATGGACTGGACCGAGAAGAAGGCCCGTGAGGCAGAGGCGACGCTGCGCAAGTGGCGGGCGCTGACATCGGGCATCGAACCCGCTGCCAGCGCGGCACCTGCTGTTGTCGAGGCTTTAGCTGATGACTTGAACACTGCAGGTGCTATGACAGAACTTTACCGTTTGGAGCGTCAGATAAGCCGTCAAAAAACAGCACTGAATGAACCTATGAATCTAACTTCAGGTTTGCTGCAGAACTTCTTGGCAAGTGCGCAATTGCTGGGTTTGCTGTTACCTGAGGCGGGGGCGTGGGCACAAACATCGCAGATTGGCGAGGAGTTGGATGACTTGATCCAAGAACTCTTGATGGTGAGGTCCCAAGCAAGGACAGAAAAAAAATGGGCGCAGGCTGATATGATCCGAGACGGTTTCAAAGCTGCTGGCGTAAAAATAAAAGACGGAAATAATGTTGCTTCCTGGTCGATTGAAAAAGACGAACTCGATGCATTGCCATATTTTCATCAAGTCAGAGCGGCATTTGCCTCTGGAAACAGTATCGAATTGCAGCATGCGTTGGATGACGCCAAGGAAGCAGGAGTTCACTTTTCTGATGTTTCTCAACTTGATGTTGCTCCCGCTTGGCGTACAAAGCCGAGCTTTGCGTTTGTTCAGTCTCGTCTAAGAGAATTGAAGCGAGAATTGGAGAGAGGCAAATGACCAGAGAACGCCTCTATCTTTATGACACCACCCTGCGTGACGGGCAGCAGACGCAGGGCGTGCAGTTTTCGACCGCTGAAAAAGTACAGATCGCACAGGCGCTGGACGCATTGGGGGTGGATTACATCGAAGGCGGCTGGCCCGGCGCCAACCCCACCGACAGCGCGTTTTTCGAGGCTGCCCCAAAGACCGCGGCCCGGTTGACGGCCTTTGGCATGACCAAACGGGCGGGGCGTTCGGCCGAGAATGACGATGTGCTGGCTGCGGTGATGAATGCGGGTACGCAGGCCGTTTGTCTGGTTGGCAAGTCCCATGACTATCACGTGACCCATGCGCTTGGTATTTCGCTTGAAGAGAACACGGAAAACGTTCGTGCTTCGGTGGCACATATCGTTGCGCAAGGGCGCGAGGCGCTGTTCGATGCGGAACATTTCTTTGACGGGTACAAGGGCAACCCGGAATACGCGACTGAAGTTTGCCGGGCCGCGATGGAGGCGGGTGCGCGTTGGGTTGTGCTGTGCGACACCAACGGTGGCGCGTTGCCGTCCGAGGTCGGGCGGATTGTATCAGAGGTGATCGCAGCAGGCCTGCCGGGCGAACGGTTGGGTATTCACACCCATAACGATACAGAGAATGCAGTAGCCTGTTCACTGGCGGCCGTCGAAGCAGGTGCCCGGCAGATTCAGGGAACGCTGAATGGGCTGGGTGAACGCTGTGGCAACGCGAACCTGACGGCCCTGATTCCGACGTTGCTGTTGAAAGAACCCTATGCGTCGCAGTTTGAAACCGGCGTCAGCCCTGAGGCGCTGGCCGGGCTGACCCGCATCAGCCGCATGTTGGATGACGTCCTGAACCGGGTTCCCAGCAAGCAGGCGGCTTATGTCGGCGCATCGGCTTTTGCGCACAAAGCGGGATTGCACGCCAGCGCGATTCTCAAGGACCCATCGACTTACGAGCATGTGGACCCGGCGAGCATAGGCAATGAACGCATCATTCCTATGTCGAACCAGGCTGGTCAGTCGAACCTGCGCAAACGCCTGACCGAAGCAGGGTTGAGCGTTGAATCCGGTGATCCCGCATTGGGCCGAATCCTTGAACGGATCAAGGACCGTGAAGCGGATGGGTATTCCTATGACACCGCACAGGCCAGTTTCGAACTGTTGGCACGGGATGAACTGGGGCAACTGCCAGAATTCTTCGAGGTCAAGCGCTACAAGGTCACCGTTGAGCGGCGGAAAAACAAATACAACAAGATGGTCAGCCTGTCCGAGGCTGTCGTTGTGGTGAAAGTGGATGGTGAAAAGAAACTGTCGGTCAGCGAATCCATGGACGAGTCTGGCAACGACAGGGGGCCTGTGAACGCGCTGGCCAAGGCGTTGGCGAAGGATTTGGGTCAATACTCGCAGATTTTGTCGGACATGCGCCTTGTCGATTTCAAGGTCCGTATCACCCAGGGCGGCACCGAGGCGGTGACACGCGTCATTATCGACAGCGAAGACGGTCAGGGGCGACGTTGGTCGACCGTTGGCGTAAGCGCGAACATAGTTGATGCGTCCTTTGAGGCGCTGCTGGATGCGATCCAATGGAAACTGGTCCGTGATTGTGATCCGCAAAAGGCAGCGGCCGAGTGAGCGTGGTCTTTGACGATGATGTCAAAGCCTGCGCCGCACTGGTGCAGCGGGCTGATCCTGACAGGTTCCGCGCGACGATGGCGGCTCCGGTGTCGGCCCGGTCGGTGTTGTTTCCGGTCTATGCGCTGAATGTTGAAGTCGCCCGCGCGCCTTGGGTGACGCAAGAGTCCATGATCGCCGAGATGCGGTTGCAATGGTGGCGCGACGCGCTGCAGCAAATCGCAGAAGGCACCGCAGTTCGGAGGCATGAGGTGGTGACGCCTCTGTCCCGGGTCCTCTCGCCGCATCTGGCAGGTATTCTGGATGAATATATCGCTGTAAGGCGTTGGGACATATATCGGGATCCGTTTGAAGATCAGGAACATTTTGACGCTTATATCAATCACAGTTCCGGGTCGCTTTTCGTGGCCTCAGCTCAGGCGCTGGGTGCGGCGGAGGAAAGCGTGCTGCGCGATTTCGGGTACGGAGTCGGTGTGGCAAATTGGTTCCGCGCCATTCCCGAACTGGAAAAGCGGGGTCGCGTACCTTTGCTTGATGGTACGACGGGGGGCGTTCAGCAACTGGCACAATCTGCTTTGGACCGATTGCGCAAGGCGCGATCAAACCGGGACGACATAGCGCCTGATGCGCGTCCCGCGCTGTATGCAGGTTGGCTTGCGGAATGGGTTCTGAAGCAGGCCATCGCCCAGCCCGAGCGTGTGGCGGCAGGAACGCTTGAACAAGGCGAAATGCGTCAGCGACTGTCCCTGATGTGGACCGTCGGCAGCGGGCGCTGGTGATCAGACGCTTTCGGGGTCGGCCGGGCGCAGTACCAGCCACAACAATGCACCGCCTGCCAGAGTCAGCAAAGGGATCATGGCGAGGTTAACAGCATTCCACCCCTCGATTGCAGAGCCGCCTGAGCAGTTCATCAACCCGCCCGAGGCCAGCGATGCAAGTGTCACACCACCAAACACCAGCAGGTCATTGAGGCCCTGCATCCGACCACGCTCTTGCGGTTCATGAGATGCGGCCAGCATTGTGGTAGCGCCGATGAAACCAAAGTTCCAACCAATGCCCAAAAGAACAAGGGCGACAAAAAAGTTTCCAAGTTCAACGCCTTGCAGCGCAACCACCCCTGATGCGGCAAGTATGGTCAGGCCCAGAGCGACGATCTTTTCAACGCCAAACCGGGCAATCAGGTGCCCAGTGAAGAAGCTGGGGACATACATTGCCAGCACGTGACTTGTCACGATATCCGCCGCGTCATTGGCCGAAAACCCACAACCGACAACTGCAAGCGGTGTCGAGGTCATGACAAGATTCATCAGCGCATAAGACACCATGGCACAGACGATCGCGACGGCAATGCGGGGCGTTTTCAACAGCTCGATCCGTGACCGCCCCTTGGGTTCATCGGCCGCAGGTTTCGCAGGCGTGGGAATGTCGAGAAAAAAGAACAGGGCCGAGCCTAGAACGTTGATCCCGATTACAGCCATATATGTACCCAGAAAAGGGATGACGTAAGCTTCAGACGTAAGCTTCACGATCTGTGGACCGATGATGGCGGCCGCCAATCCGCCCGCCATGACGTATGAAATCGCCTTCGGGCGGTAATCGTCTGACGCGGTGTCTGCTGCTGCAAACCGGTAGAACCCGTGCGCACTCATGTAGATACCAGTCAGCAGGCTGCCGACAAGAAAGATGGGGAAGGAACCAAGGAACAGGCCATAGGCTCCGATCAGCCCGCCCAATGCGCCGGCGGTTGCCCCAACAAGAAACCCGACGCGACGGCCCCATTTTTGCATGATGGCCGAGATCGGCGTGGCCGCCAGCATCGATCCCAGAACGATCAGGGATATCGGCAGTGTCGCCAAACAGGGGTTCGAGGCCAGCGACTGACCTGCAAGTCCGCCAACGATGAACATCATGGGCATCTGCGCGCCCAGTATGGCTTGGGCAGCCACCAGCACGGCCACATTGCGTTTGGCCCGTCGGTCGTCCGGAAGAGTTGAAATCATGGTCATGGGCGAATGGTTATCGGCTAAGTGTTTGAGGCACAACCGGGTTGCATCTGCGTCACATGCGCCTAACGTGCCCGAGATAGCAGAGCAGGGAGGCCGCATGTCCGTAGGCCGCATCATCGAAACACCGGACTGTGTTGCGGAAGGGGCCGAATGGCTGTCCCGATCCTGTCCGCGCATGGCCTACGCGATGGATCAGACCGGCCCGTTGCCGCTGCGCCGCCGCCCTGACGGGTTTGCGCAATTGCTGAGTGCAATTGTCAGCCAGCAGGTGAGTGTGGCTTCGGCAAATGCGATCTGGAAACGGCTTCGGGATGCCAAGCTGACCGGCCCGCGCAAGATCATGTGGGCGACGGATGAAGAACTGCGGGCAGTTGGCCTGAGCCGGCAGAAGATCAGATATGCACGGGCTCTGGCCGAAGCACACATCGACTATAAGGCACTGCGCGATGCAACTGACGCAGATGTCGTCGCTACATTGACGCAAGTTCCGGGTATCGGTGTCTGGACAGCCGAAATCTATGCCATGTTCTCACTGGGTCGTGCGGACGTCATCGCACCCGGTGATCTCGCCCTGCAAGAAGCAGCGCGTATCCTCTACGACCTGCCTGACCGTCCGACAGACAAGAAATTGCGCATAATGGCCGAAGCCTGGTCTCCCTGGCGTTCGGTTGCGGCGCGGGTGCTGTGGGCCTATTACCGGGTTGCAAAACAAAGAGAAGGGATCAGATGACACGGGTTTTGAATGCGCTCCGGAAAGAGCCTGTTTCGGGAGACACGCGCTCGGTCGTGGTGTTCGTGCATGGCTATGGCGCAAACGGTGCCGATCTGCTGGGTTTGGCCGATCCGCTGGGCGAGCATCTGCCTGACACATTGTTCGTGGCCCCGGACGCGCCCGAGCAGATCCCCGGAATGCCCAATGGGTATCAGTGGTTCCCGATTCCCTGGATCGATGGGTCTTCCGAGGATGAGGCCCGCCGTGGCATGGAAATGGCTGTCGAGGACTTCAACGCCTTTCTGGACGCGCTGATGGTGGACGAAGATGTGCTGCCCGAACAGGTTGTTCTGTTTGGTTTCAGCCAGGGCACGATGATGAGCCTGCATGTCGCACCACGCCGGGAAGATCCCGTGGCCGGGGTTGTAGCCTTTTCAGGCCGTTTGCTGGAGCCCGATCTGCTGCCGGATGAAACCGTCAGCCGGATGCCTGTCTTGCTGGTGCATGGCGACGCTGATGACGTTGTCCCGCCTCAATCGTTGCCGGAAGCGGCCGAAGCCTTGCAAGCTGCTGGTTTCAAAGAGGTCTATGCCCATGTCATGAAAGGCACGGGGCACGGTATCGCGCCGGATGGGCTCAGCGTGGCGCTGGCCTTCATGCGCGACAAACTGAGCTTGTAAAAGTGATCGTCGTGCGACCAATGATGCGGGAGGATGTGGCCGAAGCGTGCCGCATCCTCAATCAGGTCATCGAGATTGGAGGCACAACCGCGTTCGAAGTTCCGTTTTCCGAGCCTTTGTTCGCGCAAAGCTATCTGGAAGGCTTGGATAAGATATGCTGCCACGTTGGCTTGGATGAACAGGGTGACGTGGTTGGCTTTCAGTGGTTGGGTGCGCATGACACGTTGCCTGAGGATTGCGCGGACATCGCCACGTTCACACGTCGCAGACCCGCACTTCGTGGAGCTGGACGTGCCCTGTTTCGGGAAACGATCAAAACGGCCGCCGCATTGGGGTTCCGTGCAATCAATGCAACAATCCGGGCCGATAACATTTCGGGTCTAAGTTATTATGAAAAAATGGGTTTTCGGGATTACTCGATCGCTTATGGTGTGCCGTTGCGTGATGGCACGCCGGTAAACAGAATCTCGAAACGGTTTGAACAGGTTCAGTCCCACAAGTGACCTTCGGCGAACTCTACCGAGTTTCCGGCCGGATCGCGCACATACAAGGACCGTGCGCCTCCGGGCCAGTCAAACTCGGCGTCTACCGGAATATTCCAGTCCAGAAGGTGTTTGCGCATCGCTGCGATGTCCGCACCCGACAGCACAAGACACACATGTCCGGGGCCGCGCGCACCATGAGGCGGAACGGGCATGTCGGGGCTGACGGGCGGTTGTTCGGTCTTGTCGGGATTAAAAATCAGCAGCACCGATCCGCCGATGCGATAGAAAACATGGCGATCAGCAACACGTTGAATACGCTCCAGCCCAAGAACTTCACCGTAAAACTGCTCTGCCGCGTCCAGATCGTCGACGTAGAGCGCCGCTTCCAGAATGGCCGACGGGGCCGGGATGTTAGGCGTTATCTTCATGACCCCAGTTTAGCAGATCAGGGCAGGGTCTGTCACCGGCGCGGGCGACGGTCGCGCTTGCGTTGCGGGGCCGCGTTCAGCGTCGGCAGTGGCAGACTGTCCCAGCGCCCGGGTTCAAGATCATCCAGGGTCCAGTCTCCGATGCGGTACCGGATCAGGCGCAGGGTCGGCAGGCCAACTGCCGCCGTCATCCGCCGCACCTGTCGGTTCTTGCCCTCGCGGATGGTCAGTTCAAGCCAACTGTCCGGCACGGTCTTGCGGTCGCGGATCGGTGGGGTTCGGGGCCAGAGCGCCACGGGCTCGTCGATCTGGCAGGCCTTGGCAGGGCGGGTCAGGCCGTCCTTCAATTCGACCCCGTTTCGAAGCGTTTTCAGGGCAGCCTCGTCGGGGATGCCTTCGACCTGAACCCAGTAGGTCTTGGGCATCTTGTGCTTTGGGTCCGAAATCTGTGATTGCAGCCTTCCATGATCCGTTAGCAGCATCAAACCTTCACTGTCACGGTCCAACCTTCCCGCCGGATAGACACCGGGCAGATCGATGAAATCGGACAGCGTGCTGCGTGGGCTATCCGCATTGGCGCGGTCCGTGAACTGCGGCAGCACGTCATATGGTTTGTTGAAGCGAATGAACCAGGACATGACCCGCGCATAGCCCGAAGGGCGCCCCCGGCGCAAGCTGTGGATAACTGTCATGTGTCTGTTACGGATTCGCTTTACCCAGTCTGCGACATATTGTGGAAACTCAGGGCTTGTCAGAGCTTTAACACGATATATAGTTATTAAAAGACCGGGGCGGGTGCTCCCCGCTCTGGTGTCACAAACGGGCAGCTGAGAGCGAGGAGCGATTCTGTGATGGACGGAGACTTCAGGACCGAATTTGTAAGGGAGCCGGGTACGCTCAAACAACACCCGGCCCTGGTTTTGAACGCCGATTATCGCCCCTTGTCCTATTACCCGCTGTCACTGTGGCCCTGGCAGGAAGCGATCAAGGCCGCCTGGTTGGACAGGGTGGATATCGTGGCTGAATATGACGAAGTCGTTCGCAGTCCGAGCACCGAAATCCGAATACCTTCGGTCGTTGTTTTGAAAGACTATGTAAAACCCAGAAAGCGCGTGGCCTTCACGCGCTTTAATTTATTTTTGCGGGATGAATTCCGCTGCCAGTACTGCGGCAGCCGGGACAACCTGACCTTCGATCATGTGGTGCCGCGGGCCGCCGGTGGTGTGACCAGTTGGCAGAACGTGGTGGCGGCGTGCAGCCCGTGCAACCTGCGTAAAGGATCAAAATCGCTGCGCCAGGCCCGGATGACCTTACGCAAGCCGCCGCGCCAACCTGATGCCGAAGCGCTGCGCAATATCGGACGGAAATTCCCACCGAACCACCTGCATGAAAGCTGGATCGATTTTCTTTACTGGGATGCAGAGTTGGATCAGTTCTAAACCGCCCGGGATTTCCACGCGGCCAGCCAGATCAGCACCAGTATGGCAGAAGCAACGGCGTTCCAACCTGCCATCGAGATGCCGAACATCTCCCAAGGGATGTCATCGCAACGCACCAAAGGCGCGGACATGATTTGATCGAACAGATCGTCAGTAGACAGGCCGCTGATGCTACCCGATGTGCAGCTGCTTGGACCTTCCCACCAGCCTTGCTCGACTCCGGCGTGAAATGCACCCACAGCCGAAGTCGCCGCCGCAGCTGCCGCGCCCAGCAACGGCAGGAAGCGCAGCCTGGGCAACACCAGCGCCACTGCGCCAATCGCGATGGCCACCGCATGAGGATAGCGCTGCCAGATGCACATTTTACATGGTGCAAGCCCGCCCAGATGCTGAAAGCCAAAAGCGGCCAGAAGAAGGGCCAATGATCCAAGACTTGCCAGTGCGACAAGTTGCGAACGTCTTGTCATAAGTATTTCACCACCAGAAATCCGCCAAACAGGAGGATGATGAACAGAGTGAACATTAACCCCAGGCGCTTTTCGATGAAATCGCGTATCGGCTCACCGAATCTCCAGAGCAGGCCTGCGACAAGGAAGAACCTCAAGGCGCGGGCCAGAATCGAGGTGGCTATGAAGGTTCCAATCGGCATGCCGGTCCAACCCGACATAATGGTGATGACCTTGTAGGGGAAGGGGGTCACACCAGCGGCCAGAACGGCCCAGAATCCGAAGTCGTTGAAACGGGTATTGAATTCTTCCATGGCATGGGCTTTCCCCATGGATTCCAGAATGGGCTGCCCGATGCTTTCATAGAAAAACGCACCAATCGCATACCCCAGCATGCCACCCAGAACCGAAGCCACCAGCGCCACGGTTGCGATCAACCATGCCCGGGACGGGCGGGCCAGAATCATCGGAATCATCAACACATCCGGAGGGATCGGAAAAAACGAACTTTCGATGAAAGCCACGATGGCCAGCGCCCACAGCGCGTGAGGGTGTTCGGCCAGACGAATGGTCCAGTCATAAAGCGATCGTAACATAAAGCACTCAAATCCCGTTCTCGGTCTGGAGCTAAGCCAAACCATGCGCCTGACGGACCGTCAACAGCCGAGGTTGAAACAAATGGATTATTGGATGGTTTTTGCCTCTGGACCTTCGCTTGGATGAGCGCTAATTCAGTGTCCGTGGCCCAAGTGGCGGAATGGTAGACGCAGGGGATTCAAAATCCCCCGGTAGTGATACCGTGCCGGTTCGAGTCCGGCCTTGGGTACCAAAGTAAAAACAGAGGGTTAGGGGAACCTACCCTCTGTTTTTTCTTTTCGGGGTTTTGGCTTGCTCACACTTTCGACTTAAACTCTCACGTTCTGACCCCGTTCTGTTCCGGCAGCAAAAAGTGATTGTTCAATCGTGAGTCGTTGATCTCAAGTACGATTATGCGTGGCATGTCCTGCGAATTTGAAGCGAAGTGAAGACAGGCTGGTCATCAAGCTAACCTTCGCTGCAGGTGCTAAGTCAACTTCTTGAGCTCAAGTCGTCAATGAAATCCGAGACCGATGAGCTTTTTCAGCGAGCCCAGGTGCGGACATTCAGAAACGCCAAAGGCATCCGATTGTGACCTACGGTTTTAATGGAGAACAAAGGTTTCGTGGTGTTCTTGTCCCAACCTAATCACTCTCGTAATCAAGAAGATCTTCATAAGAATAGACTGAGGAGATTTCGCCCTCGAGACCCGAAACAAAATTGGGGTCTTTCGGCAAGCATCCAATATCGCAGATTTGTCGTACTTCCATTCGCTCCGTATCAACGTACCACAAGCGTCCGCCAGGCGTTGCTACAAAGCCGTCGATACCTTCATCTTCGTCTGCCTCAATGTCGGCAACGCTCGGAACTTCAGCACTGTATTCTGGGTCAAACCCCCCGTGCGTGTGGTAAGACAAGACAAGTGCCATGCCATCTTCATCTTGATCCCAAACGCAACTTTCATTGTCACCTGGCTGAGCTGCGGTGGCAACGAGTTTTCCGGCTGCATCATATGCAAGGTAGCCACAATATTCTGTGTCATTTTTGAACGAAATGCCCTGCAGGCTGGACAATGTCGCTTTCGCCAAGCTGATTTCTTCCTGTGATTGGGCCATGACGGCCACGGGCGACCAGAGTGTCAAAACCGCAATTACCGTACGAAAACAACACGTGGCATCACGCATACTGCTGGCAAGACCAAAATGATAAGCCGCGAACGGAATGCAAAGAACCAATAAAACAGTAAAAGTAATCTCGATCATATTTCCCCCCTATTTTCAAAACCCTACAATCCGCGCGGTTTGGAACTGCGAAGGCAACCAGCAGGCGTTCCACCTGTACCTGCGTAGGCCGTCAGTTTACATGTTCGACAACCCCACGCCGTCAAGCTTCCGTGGTCACTCGAAGTGTCTATCTTCCATCTGCAAGCCTTACCCTTACAGGCCCCGTTCTTCGAGCTATGACAAAAAACAATATCGCAATGAAAAAAGTTCCGACCAGTATTGCCGCGATCAGCCAGGCGTCAATCCCGCTTTCCGACAATGTGATCGTCTTCTGGACGCTGCCCCTTATTTGTGGGCTTCCTTAAACAAAGTTGATAGAGCTTTGATCCCCCGCCTTCACGGGCGTGAGAGTTCGAGTCTATCCTTGGTACCACACCCAACATATCAACCGCAAATGCGTCAGCAAACAGCCCAGAAGCCTTGATCAAACTGCTGACCCCGCCTTTGATCTTCGTGTCGTATTTGAGGTGTTCTGTAATCTGCTACGAAAGCCACAACTTTCTGGTCCTGCATCAGCAGAAAGGTCATCTCATCTTCGACAGAATAGAACGTGGCTTCGCTTTCGATCGAGCTGGTCCTGATGCATCACTTGTCAGATCCGCCAGCACGTTCAAGCGTGACATGCCCTCCGACCACATCCGAGACGCGGTTCGCGCTGTCTCGAGGTGAATTGCGCCGGGGAGAAGGTCAAGTGTTGGATTTGGAGCGTTCGGAGGGACCCACACTGTACCCGATGAAGTGATGGGGAAAGTTAAGGATTTAACCTCAAATATGCGAATTGACGCAGGTCAGGCAAGTGCCGGCCTTGACATTGAGGGTATCTGAATGAAACCTCACAAGGGTTGGGAGAAATTGGAAAATTCAAAGAGTTGTAGCCGTTGCGATGCGGGCCGGTTTGTATTATCGGCACGCTTCTCTGAGCAAGGCGATCAATCTGATTTCCAACTGCCAGACTAAAAAGTGGGAGTTAACAAATGAAAAACAGCAGCAAATTGAGCGTCGGCGCCTTCGTCACGGCAGCCCTTTTGGCTCCGGCGGCATATGCCGAAGAGTTCATTACAATCGGTACCGGCGGTGTAACCGGCGTTTACTATCCGACCGGCGGCGCGATCTGTCGTCTGGTCAACAAGGGCCGGAAAGAGCACGGCGTGCGCTGCTCGGTCGAATCGACCGGTGGTTCAGTTTACAACATCAACACCATTCGCGAAGGCGAGCTGGAGTTTGGTGTGGCCCAGTCTGACTGGCAGTACCACGCCTACAACGGCACCTCGAAATTCGAAGAAGCTGGCCCGTTCGAAGGCCTGCGCGCCGTGTTCTCGGTCCACCCCGAGCCCTTCACCGTCGTGGCCCGTGCCGATTCCGGCATCACCAACTTCGAAGACCTGAAGGGTAAGCGCGTCAACATCGGCAATCCGGGTTCCGGTCAGCGCGGCACCATGGAAGTCCTGTTGGGCGAAATGGGCTGGACCACCGACGATTTCGAACTGGCGACCGAGCTGAAAGCGGCTGAACAGTCGGCAGCCTTGTGCGACAACCAGATCGACGCGATGGTTTACACCGTTGGTCACCCCTCGGGTTCGATCCAGGAAGCCACCACAGCCTGTGACTCGGTTCTGGTGAACGTCAGCGGTGAGGCCGTGGACAAGCTGGTCGGCGACAACTCGTTCTACCGTACCGCAACCATTCCCGGTGGCATGTACCGTGGTTCGGACGGTGACACCGCGACCTTCGGTGTCGGAGCAACTTTCGTGACCTCGGCAGATGTATCGGATGATGCTGTATATGCGGTTGTCAGCTCGGTCTTTGAAAACTTCGATGATTTCAAAAAGCTGCACCCGGCATTTGCAAACCTGAAGCCCGAAGAGATGATTGCGGACGGCCTGTCGGCTCCGCTGCATCCGGGTGCCGAGAAGTACTACAAAGAAAAAGGCTGGATTCAGTAAACCAGACCTGACGCAGGGCGCCCAAGGGCGCCCTGCGCAAAACCCGTAAGAAACGGGGTTTAGATGGCCGAAAAATGGCCGCGACGGGGAGACATTTGATGAATTCCGACACTCAATCCAATCGTCCGCTTTCCGAAGAAGAGCTTCAGGATCTGGTTGCATCTTCTGACGCAGGAGGGCGCAATCCGGTCGGGAACGTGGGCGTTTTCCTGGCGATCGTGGCCGCGATCTGGTCAATATTTCAAGTTGTTCTGGCTTCGCCCCTGGCGAACTATGTCTTGCCCGGAAGCGTCGTGAACAATGCACGGCAATTCCACCTGGCTTTTGCCCTATTTCTGGCTTTTGCGGCCTATCCGGCGCTCAAATCCAGCCCCCGGAACTATATCCCGATTCAGGATTGGATCATGGGATTGGTGGGTGCGTTCGTCGCGCTGTACGGCTACTTCTTCTACGACAAGATCGTCAATGCGGGCGGTTTGGCTGACGACACCGACAAATGGGTTGCGTTGCTTGGCTTGATCCTGCTGTTCGAGGCTGCGCGCCGTGCGCTTGGCCCGGCCATGGCAATCATTGCAACGATATTTTTGGCTTATGTCTTTTTCGGTGCCTCAGAATGGGTGCCTGAAGTTATCCGCTGGAAGGGCGCGAGCCTGAAAAAGGCGATGAGCCACATGTGGATCACGTCAGAGGGCGTGTTTGGTATCGCACTGGGTGTTTCCACGAAATTCGTCTTCCTGTTCGTGCTGTTTGGCGCATTGCTGGATAAAGCCGGGGCAGGGAACTACTTTATCAAGATGGCCTTTGGGGCCCTGGGCCACCTGCGTGGTGGTCCGGCCAAGGCGGCGGTTGTGGGTTCGGCTGCGACCGGCCTGATCTCGGGTTCGTCGATTGCCAATGTTGTCACCACCGGCACATTCACCATCCCGTTGATGAAACGTGTCGGGTTCAGCAGTGAACAAGCGGGCTCGGTCGAGGTTGCCAGCTCGGTCAACGGGCAGATCATGCCGCCGGTGATGGGGGCCGCTGCATTCCTGATGGTTGAATATGTGGGCATTTCTTACGTCGAGGTGATCACCCACGCCTTCCTGCCTGCCGCGATTTCCTACATCGCGCTGGTCTATATCGTGCACCTTGAGGCGGTGAAGCGGAACATGCCCACACTGGGCGACCGCGATGTGCATCTGGCGCGGACCGTGGTGGGGATGCTTGGGTTCTTCCTGGTTTTTGCAGGTCTTTGCTATGGGTCACAATTCCCCGTGGATGCCGTGACAAGCTTGGTGCCGTCGGCGGCCGGTCTGGTGCTGAGCCTGATTATCTGCGCGGTATATGTCGCCCTGCTGTATCTGGCTGCCCAGGTGCCTGACTTGGAACCGGACGATCCGAACGCAAAAGAGGTTACGCTGCCGGTTATCGCCGATATCTACAAGGCAGGTCTGCATTACCTGCTGCCGATCATCGTTCTGGTTTATTTCCTGATGATCGAACAGAAGTCACCGGGCCTGTCTGCCTTCTGGGCCACATCGCTGCTCTTTGTCATCCTGCTGACGCAGAAGCCGCTGAAAGCGATGTTCCGAGGGCAGAGCAACCTATACAACAGCTTTATCGATGGTGTTGCCGACCTGTGGCAAGGACTGATCGACGGGGCACGCAACATGATCGGCATCGCGCTTGCCACGGCAACCGCGGGCGTGATCGTGGGAACCGTCACGTTGACGGGTGTTGGTCAGGTGATGGCCGATCTGGTCGAGTTCCTGTCGGGCGGCAATCTGATCCTGATGCTGGTCATGGTCGGGCTGCTCAGCCTGATCCTGGGCATGGGTTTGCCGACAACGGCGAACTATATCGTTGTCAGCTCGCTGATGGCTGGGGTGGTTGTTGAACTGGGTGCGCAAAGCGGGCTGATCGTTCCCCTGATCGCTGTCCATCTGTTCGTTTTCTACTTCGGGATCATGGCCGACGTGACACCTCCGGTCGGACTGGCCAGCTTTGCCGCTGCGGCTGTGTCGGGCGGCGATGCAATCAAAACCGGTTTCACGGCGTTCTTCTACAGCCTGCGTACCGTGGCGCTGCCCTTTGTCTTCATCTTCAACACAGATCTCCTGCTGATCGATGTAACGTGGGTCGAGGGGATTCTAGTCGCCATTTTCGCGACCATAGCGATCCTGGTGTTTACGGCTGGAACGATGGGGTATTTCCTGACCCGCAGCCGGATCTATGAAAGCATCGCCCTGATTTTCGTGGCATTCGCCCTGTTCAGGCCGGACTTCTTCATGGACCGCATCGCGCCTCCATTCCAAACGGTTGATCCGGCCGCGTTCGAAGAGACAATCGGTCAAACTCCGCCCGGAACGGAGGTACGGTTGGTGGTTTCCGGACCTGATTTCGACACGCTCGAGATGGTGGATACCACCGTCGTCGTCACCGTCGGAGAAGAGGAAGGCGGAGCCGCACGGGTCGAGGCAATGGGCCTGCTGTTGATCCCCGAGGATGGGTTGGTCAAGCTTGAAGAGCCGCTGTTCGGCACACCTGTGGCCGACGATCTGGGAATCTTCGATTACTATGGGGATGAGGCCGTGCGCCTGACTTCGGTCAGTCTGCCGTCGAGCCAGCCGCCGAAGCAATTGGTTTATATCCCGGCGATGATCCTTCTCGGCCTTATCGCTTTCCTGCAACGCGGTCGTGCCGCAAGACAAGGAGTGCCCGCATGACACGTTCTGTTCTGTGTGCCGTTGATATCAGCAACGGCGAGATTGATGCGCCGGTCCTGAATAAAGCAGCTGCGCTGGCGGATATGGAAGGGGCGCAACTTGACGTCGTGACCGTGTTGCCTGATTTCGGGGAAAGCTGGGTGTCGGGTTTTTTTGAATCCGGTTTTCACGACAAGGCATTGGAGGAAGCGCAAGCCAAGCTGACTGCGCTGTGCGTATCGACCCTGAGTGCTGAGCGAAACAAAAAAATCCGCCATGTCGTAGCGACGGGAACAGCCTATCAGGAGATCCTGAAAACGGCCGAAAGCGCCGATTCCGACCTGATCGTGATCGGTGCTCACAAACCGGACTTCAAGGATTACCTGCTTGGTCCGAACGCCGCGCGCGTGGTGCGGCATTCCAACGTTTCCGTTTACGTGGTGCGCTGACCGCGAAATCATATCCAGTACGCAACTGTGTTGAAACGCCGACGGCAGTCCGCTGCCGTCGGATAGTTCAGGAAGCATCTGTGCAGCAGCTGTTTCAGTAGCCTGTCATTTCCAGATAACCAACGCCTTCGTGGCTGCCTGTGACTGTAACCGGGCCTTCCCAGTATTCGAAACGCGTACCCATCCACGCGTCTGGCGTCAGGGCAGTTACCGCGACGTCTATGCCTCGACTTGAAAGCAGGACGCGCCACTGCGTCGGGACTTCGCGCCCGGCGACCTGATTGGTCGCAAGCGGCTCAAGCCTGACGGATCCGTTGGGGATCGCCTCGGTACTGCCGTCTGAATTGATCCATGTGGCCGAAGTAAAATCGCCACGACCGCCGCGCAGGCGAAAGGCCATCAGTTTGTCTCCGTCCTCAAAGCTGAGAGAAAACCAATCCCAGCCGGTTTGATCCTCGGCCAAGGGTTGCGAAGACCATTCCCGGTCCAGCCAGCCCTTACCAGTGACGCGCATATCACCGTCCGGCAGATGCAGAACGCCCTCAACTGAGTAGAAGGGCTGCGAATAATAATAGCTGGCCTGCCCGTTGGCTGATTTGACCGAATGGCCGGCGTTGCCGTGAAACACCAACGGGCCTCGTGCCGTCAGCGCAAGATCATACCCGAACTCTGTGCCGTTTGCTGTCAGGGTCAGGGTGTCAAGATCCGGTCCGGCCATGCGCCATTCGTCGATCCAGGCCTCGAACGGTTGCGCCGTAACACCTGCCTGCCCGATCCCCCCACGCGACAGGCGTTCAGCAAAGTAGTGGGCTTTGGGCGTGGTGGCCGCCGCATGGCCCATCCAGATTTGCGGGCTTTGCCAGCCATCAGCTTCAAACGGTTTCAGGGCGGACCGAAAAAGGGTCCATTGAATGCCATAGTCGCGCCCGTCTTCGCCTTTGAGGTTGGCCGTTAGATACCACCACTCGATCCTATAGGCGGGATGAGGTCCATGATCTTTGGGAAAGTCGAATTCGAACCCCGCCTGTGGTATCCCGAATCCTTCGGCCAATCCTCCAAGACCAGCATAGCCCTGTGCCCAAAGCGGCGATGGGCACAGAAGCGCAAGAATGACCAAAAGGGCTTTAACGTTCATTGGCGAACACTCTCAGCAGATCGGCAGGGGGCAGACGCAACATACGCAGCGCGGGCAGGGTGGCGGCAATCAGGGCGGCCAGCAGGGTCAGCAGGAACAGCCAGAGCCAATCCCACGGGAAGACGAACATCGGTAGCCGCCAGCCAAAGGCCTGTACATTGATCACTGCCAAAAGAACCCAGGCAAGGATCAGACCCAGCGGCAGTGCCAGACAAGCGGTCAGAGCGGCAAGCAACACGCTGCGCAGCAGCTCCAGCTGTGCCAATTGGGTCCGGTTCAGCCCCAGTGCCCAAACCGGGGCGATTTGCGGCAAACGTTGTGTCCACAAGGTCAGCAAGCTTGTAAGTATGGCAAAACCTGCAACGCCCAAGGTCAGGATATTCAACGCGGAAGTGACGACAAAGGTTTTCTCGAAGATTGCCAGCGATTGAGCCTTCATGGCGGCCTGCTGAACCACGGCCTGACGCGGCAGGGCGAAACGGTCCCGCAAGGTTTGCGCCATTTCACTCGCCTGCTCGGGGTTCAAACGGATGCCAAACCGTCGGGTCTCTGCCCCCGGCGCGATGCGGTCAAGCTGGGCCATCGAAACAATGGCTTGCCCGGTCGGGTTTCCATAATCCGAATACACCCCGGCTATGGTCAACGCGTGATCCGGGGATAGCGTCAGCGTATCTCCGGGCCAGAGGTTCGCGCGCCGTGCCAGTTGTTCGTTGATCAGAATCGCGTCTCCGGCCATGACGTCGTCCCAGACGCTCGCGGTTGCCGAAATCAAGGGCCAGTGCTGCCGATAGGCCGGATCATCTACGACCCCGTACAAGAACAATGGTCCTGTCTCGAGCGACAGTTCCACGTTGCGAATTGGCAGGATGGCGTCGACCTGTGGTCGCAGCCACTCGGTGATCTCGCGCCCTTGTTCTTCGTCACGGACGGTCAGGTAGAGCTCCGAAGTCAGGCGTTGGTCGAGCCAGCCGACAAAGGTCAGCCGGAAACTTGAAACCATTGTGCCCACACCGATATTTGCTGCAAGCGCAAGCAACAGGGCCATCAGAGCAAGAGACAGCCCGGGCAATTGTGCACGCATGTCGGCCCAGACCCACTGCGCCACGGCACCGCGTGCCCTGTGGGAAAAGACAGAAAGCGCGAAGGTCAGAAGCGATGGTAACAAAAGGGCAGCACCGGTCAGCAACCCGGCCAACAGAATGAAGCCGGCCACCAATCCACCGATGCCGAGATAGGCGATAGTACCTCCGGCGATCAGTGCCACGCCAAGTAAACCTGCCAGATGGCGTGCGCCCGCGTTGTCCTGCCAGGCTTGGACACCAGGCCCTGCCAGCAGAGGCATACGAGATAATCGCCACAGCGCATGGCCACTGGCGATCAGGGTGCCGAAGAGTGCCATGGCGATCCCGGCAAATACCCAATGCGGATGCATCGTCAATTCTCCGGTCACAGGGGCACCGTACAGGCCGCGCAGGGTCGCGGCGACATCGGGCAACAACGCTCCGGCCAGAAAGAAACCAAGCAGCAACCCCATGAATCCACCGATCAGGGCCAGAACCGTCAGCTCAGTCAGGATCAAAAAGACCAGCCGCTGCATGGAAACACCCAGCGCGCGCAATGTGCGGATCATGCCGCGGCGTTGGGCAAAGGCCAGCCCGACAGTACCGTTCACGATGAACAGGCCAACGGCAAAGGATAACAGACCAAAGGCAGACAGGTTCAGGTGAAAACTGTCCGTCAATCGTGCGGTATCGACTTGCGAGGAGGGGCCGGAGCGCTCCAGTTCAGGTGCGATCTCGGTCAGGGGGGGGCGATTACGCGGTTGATTGGGCAGGACAATGAGGCGCGAAATCAAACCGGGTTGGTTCAGCAAGGTTTCCGCTACGCCGATATCTGTCAGAATAACATCAGGGGGCAGCGCCGTGGTGAACGAAACTGGAGGAAGGTTGCTTTGGTCGCGGAACAGAGGCGCGAGTTCTTCCGCGATCAGGAGGCGCCCTGGAGCGGTCAGCATGTCAGCGGGCTCGGGCGGCGCGACGCTTTGCTCTGCCTCGGTCATAGCTGGCAAGGCGGGGTAGGCGACCATGTCCACGCCCATCAGACGCAAAGTGCGGCCTGCGATCCGATAGGGGCCTTCCAGAACGGCCGCTACCTGCCAGCCTGAGCGACGCAGATCAACGTAACGAGTGACCGGGATCAAACCAGATGGATCGTGCAGTTCGTCGAACTGCCCAAGGGCGAGTTGCGCGTTGGCCCGGGCATAGCTTACACGTGCTTCGGCATTGATGGCCTGAACCGCGGACCAAAGACCCGTGGCCAACGCGATGCCTGTCAAAAGCGTCGCAAGTTGCAACCAGTGCACCCGCCAATGTGACATCAAAGCCTGAATGATGGCAGTTGTCATTGGATGCGACCACCGCATAGCTGGACGTTTCGATCCAAGCGGGCCGCTATCTGTTGGGAATGGGTGACCAACAGAAGTGCTGCGCCGGTATCGGCCACCAGTGCCAACATCAGATCCAGTACTTTTGCGCTGGCGGTTTCATCCAGATTGCCCGTGGGCTCATCCGCCAGCAGCAGTTTCGGGCGCGCAGCCATCGCACGACCAATCGCCACCCGTTGCTGTTGCCCGCCGGAGAGGTTTTCGGGATATCGGTCCAAAAGATCCGACAGGCCCAGACGTTCGATCAGCTGTGCGGTCCACCCAGCATCTTCGGAACCGGCAAGGCGGGCATGAAACGAGAGGTTTTGCGCAACGGTCAGGGATGGGATCAGGTTGAACTGCTGAAACACCAGCGAGACCTGCCTGCGCCTCAACTCGGCCCGACCGGCATCGTCCAAAGGGGACAGAGGCGTACCGTTCAAAGTGATTTCACCGCTGTCGAAACAGTCGAGTGCAGCGGCAAGGTTTAACAGAGTGCTTTTGCCACTGCCGCTTTCTCCGGTCAGGGCCAGAGTTTGCCCGTGATCTAGGGTCAGCGACACGTCACGCAGAACCGGACGCCCGCCGGGATAGGTTTTCTGAACACGGTCGATGGTCAACAGCATGATCTGGCCTTTTTCTTCCAAGGATGTGCAACGGAATTCCAAACTGTCCAGTGCGGACCCGCACCCGGTTCCATTCGCCGCAGGTTGTCATCACGAGCGTCGGGGTTGTGCCCTGCACCTCAAAGGGTCATTCTGCCCGGACGGTCCACTATCGTAAATCAGGATGAAAAACATGACGTTGCTGCATCAGATCGTTTTGGGCAGTACTTTTCTGGCGCTCTGCTTCGTGGTCGAGATTCTTTTGTTAACCTGGTGTACTGTCACGATCATTAAACGAGATGAGAAATGGTCCGCCAAAGGAGTGTTTTTCGCAACGGCAGCACCGATCGCAGTGTCTTTGGCGTTTATCGTTGCCACGCATACGATTCAGGTCTGGATCTGGGCCATCGTATGGGTGTTGCTTGAGGTTTTGCCGGATTGGAACTCGGCCATCTATTTCTCGTTGGTGACGTTTACCACTCTGGGATACGGCGATATCGTTTTGGGCGAAGGTTTGCGTATCTTCGGATCCTTTGCCTCGGTTGCAGGTCTTTTGGCTTTTGGTCTGTCGACCGCTTATCTGGTGGCGATGATGACGCGCGTCTTTCAGGAGAAATTCTTTTCCTAAAGGATTGGCGCAAACAACCGCGCCAAGGGGGCGCCAAACCGGATATACGGTGGTTGCTGGATCAAACTGCGCGTCAATTCATAGCTTGCCTCGAAATCCGCACGCAGCATGTGATCAACAGCCAGCGCTGCGCGAGAATCGAAAAACAGGGCCATCGCCTCAAAGTTCAGCCGGAAGGACCGGTTGTCCAGATTTGTCGTGCCGACCGCGGCCAGCGTGTCGTCAACCACCAACACCTTCTGATGCATGAAGCCTTCCGTATAACGGAACACACGCACGCCGCAGTCGCGGATTTCGTCGAAATAGGCAAAAGCAGCCAGCCAGGGTAGCCGATGGTCAATCACATCCGGGACAAGGATACGAACGTCCACCCCGCGCATCGCTGCATGTTGCAGGGCGGTCATGACGTCGATGTCTGGCACAAAATAGGGCGATGCGATCCACAATCTTTCTTTCGCCTCGGCGATTGCCGAAAAGAACATCATGGCGCCGGTTTCGGTTTCGTCTCCGGGTCCGGTGGCCACCAATAGGGCATTCATGTCTTGCTCGGCCACGCTACCTGCCCAGTCGAGGTCATCAATCAGGTCTTCATCACGGGCCCAATGCCAGTCTTCGGTGAAGATGAGCTGCAATTGCCGGACGATGTGGCCGGTCATTTTGATATGCGTGTCGCGCCAATGGCCGAAATGCGGGTCTTCTCCCAGATATTCAACGCCCACGTTGTGACCGCCGATAAAACCTGTTTCACCGTCGATAATGACGGTTTTGCGGTGATTTCGGTAATTCAGCTGAAACCGGAAATTCGGGCCGCGTTGACGGCGAGGGTCGGCCACGTCAATTCCCGCATCGCGCATCGTGTCCAGGTAGGTGCTTGGCAACCCATAGCTGCCGACAGCATCGATCATGAAACGGACATGCACCCCACGTTTTGCGGCCTCGATCAGCTTAGTCTGAAGCTTGCGGCCCAGCGCGTCGTCTCGGACGATGTAGAACTGGATCAGGATATAGTTCTTGGCCTCGTCTATCGCCTCGAAAATGGCGTCAAACGTTGCCTGACCATCGATCAGGAGCTGTGCTCCATTGCCGCTGGATACCGGAAGGTGGGCCAGAAACTCGAATGGTCGTGGATTGATCGGCATCGTGGACGAATCAGGTCGGGAATAGTCGGCAAAGGTCTTGATCCCTTCGACGACCCGTTCGCTTTGCTGGCGCGAGATGCGATAGCCGCGAAACCTGTGGTGCCCCAGAAACAGGTACATCGGCACCGCAAAGAATGGCGCCGATACCAAAAAGACCACCCAGCCAACGGCTCCTTGTGGGGTGCGCGCGGTTTGTGCAGCGCGCACCGAAAACACAAATGCAGTTGCATATAGCGAAAAAACAAAGATGGATACAAGCAATGTCCACATGGGCGGTAAGTCTTTCGGGCCGTTCAGTTTCCTCCAGTGTAGACCCGCGACCAATCTTTCGCCATATCGACGATGACCCAGCCTTTGTCCGGCCCCTGATCCAGACCGTCAACCAACCGCCCAATCGGGCTTTCCCGATCATAGGCCCATTCCCGCTCGGCATCCGTATGGTGGATCAGAACCGCCAGCCGTGGCCCGTCGCCCGAGGTTGTCCAGTCCAGCATGGCGAAATCTCCATCTGAATTTCCTCCGGCCAGAATGGGGCGTTTGCCGATTGTGCGTTCGATGTTGATGGGTTTGCCTTCCTTGTCGTCGATGAAGGCAATCCCGGGGGCCTTGACGACAGTCGGGACGCCGTCGACATCTTCGAAGGTCGAATTTCCATAGGTGCCCAGAATCTGTTCCGGCGGGATGCCATAGGCCTGTTCCGCAAAGACCCGCATGAAGTGAATGCCGCCGCCCGAGACAATATAGGTCTTGAACCCTTCGTCCCGCAGATAGCGCAACAGCTCGACCATGGGCTGATAGGTCATCTGGTCATAAGGCAATCCGGTGTCCGGGTGACTGGCTTCGGCCAGCCATTGCGCGACTGCTGCCTGAAACGCCTCGACAGTGGTTCCGGAATGCGATGCGTTGACGACTTCGATCAAAGCATCGTGACCGCCTTGAAGAACGGTCGCAAGATCACCTTCGGCAGCGGCTTTCAAAGCAGGTGTGGACAGGATCGAAGGATCCTGTTCCGCCAGCTCAGAAAGCCTGTCCATGGCGAAAATGAACTGGAAATACACCGGCTGTTCAGCCCAGAGTGTTCCGTCATTGTCGAATACTGCGATCCGGGCTGCCGGGGTTACATAGCTTGCGTTTTCAGGGTCCGTCACCGCCTCGACAAATTCAACGATACGGTCCCGCGTTTCCGAGACCGCCCATGAGGGCAGCGGATCTGCGGATGCCGTGACGCTTGCAAATCCATTCAGTACGACTGCAACAGCCAATGCTAGGGGCGCTCTTGTCATGGCTTGTTTCCTTCGACGCATGTTTTGGTAAAAATACCGTTGTCAAAACAAGAAACCCGCAGCGCCGTTCAGGTGCTGCGGGTTCAGGTGTCGCGAATTTACTTGGAGCCGACCTGACTGAAGATCTTGTCCTTGGCGTCGCCAATCGTAAAGCTGCCCGGCTTCTGACGCGGAGGGAACTCTTCGAATGTTTCCAGGAACTTGCCCACATATTCTGCCGCAGGCAGCAGCAAATAAACACGGTCTATATACCAATCCCAATAGGTGTTGGAAGTGATATTGGCCCGCTCGTACGGATCGCGGCGAAGGTTGAAGAGCAACGGAATACGCAGTTCGGTCCAGGGCTCAGCCCAGGCTTGCAAAGTCTGCGGATAGCGGTGCTCAAGAAACACTGCTTTCCAGTCATCATACCGCAACGCAGTCAGGTCACCATCGTCAGAGAAGTAGAAAATCTCGTGACGCGGGCCTTCATCTGTTTCACCGGTCAAGTAAGGCAGGAAGTTGTATCCATCCAAATGCACTTTGTAGTCTCGTCCGCCGCCAACTTCGGCTACGGTGATCCCTTCAAGCAGCTGTTCCTTGATGTCTGGATTTCCCGCAACCGCCAAATAGGTCGGCAACCAGTCCATGTGATGCATGATCTCGTTGCTGACCGAGCCGGCGTCGATTTTGCCGGGCCAGCGTACCATTGACGGAACACGCCAACCGCCTTCGTAGTTGGTGTTCTTTTCACCACGGAACGGTGTCATTGCCGCATCCGGCCAAGTGTTCATGTGCGGGCCGTTGTCGGTGGAATAATGTACGATCGTGTTATCCGCGATCCCAAGTTCATCCAGCAGGGCAAGGAACTGGCCGATATGCATGTCATGCTCGATCATACCTGCTTGGTATTCATCCATATGCTTGCCGGCGATTTCGTCGGCTTTCGTGCGCATTTCGTCTTTGACATGAGTACGGAAGTGCATTCTGGTGCCCGACCACCAAACAAACCACGGAACACCTTCTTCCGTTTTGCGCGTAATGAAGTCGAGCGCGGCCGCAACCGTTTCGTCATCCACCGTTTCCATGCGCTTTTTGGTCAACGGGCCGGTGTCTTCGATCATCCCGTCAGCACTGGATTTTATGACCCCGCGCGGACCGAACCGTTCGCGGAATTCCGGGTTTTGGGGGTAGTCTTCGTTTTCAGGCTCTTCCTCGGCGTTCAGGTGGTAGAGATTTCCGAAAAATTCATCAAACCCATGATTGGTCGGCAACATCTCGTCCCGATCGCCCAAGTGGTTCTTACCAAACTGACCGGTTGCATAGCCTTGAGCTTTTAGTAGGCCGGCAATCGTTGGATCTTCAACCTGCATGCCCTCTTTTGCGCCTGGCAAACCAACTTTGGACAATCCGGTACGGAACACAGACTGGCCCATGATGAACGAGGACCGACCAGCCGTGCAGGATTGTTCACCGTAATAATCGGTAAAGATCATGCCTTCTTTGGCAACCCTGTCGATATTGGGTGTCTGATATCCCATCAGACCCATGGTATAAGCCGAGATGTTGGATTGACCGATATCGTCGCCCCATATCACAAGAATATTGGGCTTTTGATCCTGCGCCCAGGCGGGCACGGCAAGGGCAACAGTTACGGTCGCCACTGCGAACCGGCGCAGTGTTCTGCGCCAATTATCTGCAATCATTCGTGGAGATGACATGAAGTGCTCCTGATTAATCGAGTCTTAACGACCCTGAAACGTGAAGTTTACTTGAAGCCGCTAGCTTATACTTTGAAGCTGCAAGCAAGTTGTTGATTGCCCGAATAAAAAACAGATACTTGTTCGAGCAGCGAACACAGCTATTTTATGCGATGAAACGTATCGAAAACTTATCATATGATCATTTTGAAAGATACAAATGTTTGATTCTGATGGGGATATGCGGATTCTGACCCAAACCGACTGGTTTGGCGCGCGCGATTCAAAGTTTCAGAATGATCTTATGACCGTCGCAATTCACAGAGCCTTCGATTCCGGAGAAACCCTTTACCACCACGGCGACCGGGCCAATGGTATTTTCGCGGTGCTTTCAGGCGCGCTTCAGATCACCGCACCTGCCGATGACGGACAGGAATTTGTCTTGCATCAGGATGGATCGGGTTTCTGGATCGGGGATCTTGCGCTTTTCGCCGAGGCGAAACGACTGGTGAGCGTCGTGACAACGCAAAAGACCCGCACGTTGTTTTTTCCCAGTTTCCGCGTGGAAAGATTGGTTCAGAAAAATCCGGAATACATTCGTGATTTCTATGCGTTGACCCATGAAAACATGAAGACGGCACTGCGCATCATGGCCAACCTTGCGGTTACGGGGTCTGAAAAGCGTCTGGTGCTGCGTCTGTTGCATCTTGACGAAGGCACTTTGAAATCAGATGGGTGGATTGTCGTGTCTCAGGAAGAACTTGCTGAAATGGTTGCGGTATCTCAGCCGACGTTGCACCGACATCTGCATCACCTGGCGGATCTGGGCCTCGTGGAATTGGGCTATGGCCGACTGAGGTTGATCGACAGGCGCAAACTGATCAGCAGCTGTCAAAGTTGAAACCTAGGGGTTGAGTGGCGGCAAGGATTCGCTCTTTCGTTCTTTTGAGCTGTTCAACGCATTTAGGTTTTGCATGGCAGCGTCCCAGTCTTCCGGGCCGTTTGTGGTGGTCGATGAATACCGCACTGCACCGATCTGCATCAGATTGCGTTCAAGATCCAGGGAACGCTCAGGGTGAGCGCTACGTGACTTCCAGAGATCCAATGCCTGATAAACCGCTGGCAAGTTCCGCGATTGCAAAGCTGCCCGCAGTGAATCGACGGCATACTTTTCCGAGGCAAGGTACTTGCGCTGCCGTTCAATTTTCCAGGTTTCATAGCGAGGGCGCAGAAATCGCCCAAAAGCCCAAAGCGCACATACAACAACGGTTAGATAAAGAGCGGACTTGAGGACGGCCCGCGCGTCAGGCAGCTGTCGTTTGGGGGGAGCCAGTGTAAGCTGGGTCGGGGTAAGTGATGCCGTTTCGATCTGACCGGTGTCCAGATTGAACCAGTCGATCGAAACCGCCGACAATTGTATGTCGCCGCCATCTTGGGCGATGTACACGGTTTCTTCGACACGTTGCCCGGACAGGACGCCTCGGTCTTCTGTTTCTGAAAACCGGGGCTCTTTGGGATAGGCACGAAGCAGTGGGCTTTGATCTTGCGGCGTCAGCGCTGGGATTGTCAGAGCTGTGGTGCCAGAGATCTGCGCGCTTATCAAACGCGTGATGGAATCGCCGGCCTGCATATCGGTCGGACCGTCCAGCTTCTGATCAAGAGAGAAACCGGTTGCGATGATAAGCGGGTCAAGCCCTTGAGCGCCATCTGGGATTTCTGCATTGAGCTGTATGGGAGGAAGCGTCACAGAAACCTGGACCGGTTCATTGGACTGCGGATCGGCAAATGTCACGACAACCTCTTGCGCTTCGAACGCGACCGGTCCTGGTGCCAACGGATACAGGCGATAACTGCGCTGCACCCCCGACCACGTCTCTCCGTCCACCGTTTCGCTTACCGGACCCGAAGCCCTTTCAGGCAGGCGAACCAGGATGTTTTGCTGCTCCAGTGATGGAAAGGTGGGCGGTTGCGGCATGAAGGTCGGAACCAGAACCTTGATGCGAACAATTGCGGGTTGGCCTACGATGACGGCTTCGTTCGGGACGTCTACTGACACCCGAGGTTGATAAGCTGAGCTGTCCTGAGCAGACACGGTAAGCGGCAGAAACAGAATGAAGACAGCAAGGTATCTCATTCTGTTTGCTCCTGATTATCTAATAGGAAACGGTTTTTCAGAAAATCCTGCATATCGGTGTCGATCATACTGATCCACTGGTCGGCGGACAGTGACTGCGGCCCGTCTTTGGCGGCTTGAACCGTGGTGTCACTGCCGCGTGCTGCGTCGTTGTCAAACACCGTATCATCTGCACCGATGCCAGTCTCTTCCCCTGTATCGGACTGTTCGCGCGTCGTTTCGACATAGTCCAGGATGGCTTTGGATACATCGAGATTATGCTGGGCTTCAGGCCAGTTGGGACGACGTTCCAAAGCTGCCTCGAACGCCGATATGGCTGGGCGATATTCGCGGTTTCTTATTCGGGCCATACCTTCGGCAAACGCAGCTTCCGGCGTGTCCAGCTTGGAAAAAACGGACGATGCCTCGGCGTATTGACCATCCCTGAGATAGGCATACCCCCTGTGATATGGGTCTTCGAACACCTCAGCCGCTTCACCAAACCGTTTTTGGTTCATCGCAATCTGGCCTTGTTGGTCGGGGGTGAAAAACCAGTCTCTCCATCCTTCTGCGCGCGCTCCGGATGTGGGCAACACAATCAGAGCCAGAATTGCCCATCGGACCACCCAGCCTTTTCGGAACCACAGCAGAGACAGCAGTGCAGCAGGCCAGGCCAGAATCCAGCCCTTATCCTGCCAGTCCAGGCGATCATCGTCATCCAGGGCGGCAGTATAGGCTGATTGAATACGGCGCGTCAGCTGAGTGACGTCCCGGTCGTCGTTCGAAAACGCCACCACCGATGCATTTTGGATGCTGTCCAACTGAGCAATTCGACCACCGACAGGCAGCATAGTGAGGAAGAAAATTTCAGTATTCGAGGAGCTTAACCCAGATACCTGAGATGGATCGAGGTCGTCGAGCACGAACAACACAGCGCCCGGGCTATCGCTGTCATTCAGAATGGACTGAGCCAACTCAAGCGCATCGGCTGCGGCATCGCCATCCTTCGGCATTACCGCGGGCGTCAACCCCTCAAGCAACGGACGGAGTATATTCGCGTCTTCTGTCAACGGGGCAACTCGGTGCGGCGTTCCTGCATATGCGATCAGGGCGGTTCGAGCACCGGCGCGTTCGTTGATCAGATCGGAAATCTTGAACCGTGCCCGATCCAGCCGGGATGGCGCAAGGTCCGAGCTTTCCATACTATCGGTGACTTTGAGAGCGATCACCAACGGGGCAGTGTCCGCGATCAGCGGGTTGGGTGCGCGTGACCACGTTGGACCTGAGGCCGCAAATATGACAAGCGTTGCAATGATCATCGCAGCATCAATGGGCTGCGTGCGCCGGGTGTCTTCTTTGCCCAGCAACAAGGCTTCTGCAAGATGCGGGGCGATCCCTGTCGGCAGTTTGGTTTCTGCCAGCGGTTTGGATCTGATCCTCCACCACAGCGCAAGGATGGGGATGAGAAGCAGCAGGTAATAGCCTCGGATAAAATGGAAATCAGCCAGATCCATTGTCAGACGACCCCGCGGTGCCGCTGGGTGAAATGGAACCCGGCCATGCTGACCATAATGACGATCGACGCAAATAGTAACGGAATATGGGCAAGGCTATGTTTGGGCCGATAGCTTTGTGTTTCCACAATTCTGGGGTTCAGTTCATCAATGCGTTCATAGGTCTGTTCGAGGGCCGAGGCATCGTCGGCAAAGAAATACTCTCCGCCCGTACGCGCGGCTATGTCCTTCAAAGCCTGCAAGTCCACACGATCTTCACCCGTTGCATTCGGGTCTCCGACACCAATCGTATAGACAACTACGTTCTTTTCCGCAGCAATTGCCGAGGCATTGACCGGTGTCATGCGACTGGATGTATCGGCGCCATCGCTGAGTACGATCATTAGGCGTTGCTCAACCTCGCTGGACTCAAAGGTTCGAATGCCAAGTCCGATGGCATCGCCCAAAGCTGTGTTCGGACCCGCCATGCCAACTTGAGTTTGGTCCAGGAACCCATTCAAACTGTTCAGATCTTCCGTGAAGGGCGCTTGAATGAACGCGCGTGTTCCGAAGATGATCAACGCCATCCTGTCGCCATCTCTTTCAGAGATGAACTGTTTCAGAACTTCTTTGACCGCCTCCAGCCTTTGCATCGGTGTACCGGACCCGGACTCGAAGTCCCGCTGATCCATCGAGCCAGAGATATCCAGCGCCAAAACCACATCTCGGGCAGATTTCTCTATAACGATGGGGTCGCCCAATCGTTCCGGACGGGCCAGCGCCAGAACCAGCAGAAGCCAAATCAATACCACGTTGGCGGTTTGAAGCCAGGCACGGCTGCGGATAATTGACCCGGATTTCGGCTCGGCGCCTGCTGCTTGCGCAACGCGGCGGAAAAACGGAATGCGAATAGACGCGGTTGTTTCCCGCCGGGGTGGAGCAATGGCGTAGACCAGCACCGGCAGCGGCAGCAGCAAAAACACCCACGGTGCAGAAAAGGAAACCATCACGTTCCCCGATGCAGTTTATGGGACTTGACCCAATGCCGAGCAAGTTGTGTCAAGGCGCGGTTTGGCGGAAGGTCCTTGTACGGCGCTTCGATCAGTGATTGCCCAATGTCAGATAAAAAGATTGTATCATCAGATGTTTGCGAAAGGAAATTCAGCCAATCATTCCCATGAATTCCTGCGACTTGCCTGCGCGGATATGCGACCAACGCGGTGCGGCGAAGGATTTCGGCAACTTTTGCCGACGTGATATCCGGGTTTGCCAGCTCTGCCAGCGCATGGTGTCGATACGCGTTTGCCTGTCTTCGTCGGACGAAAACAACACTGACTAGTACAACAAAGCCAACCAGAATAACAGCCAGCGCCAACCACCCCCATGTCTGCGGAAGCATCGAAACAGTCGCAGGTTCTGGTGTCGGCTCGAGCATATTCAGCAGATCAACCAGAGATTTCCCTGTCGTGTCGATGCTCATTTCTGCCCCCCGCGATGCCCGAACAGATACAGCAACTGATCCAGAGCAGGTTCCGCCGTTGTCAAAGGAACAACCGGAAAACCGTATCGCCGGGACCAAGTATGCAGTTGGTTCAACCTGTCTTCCATGGATTTGCGAATTTTCCCGGACAATTCGGGGTCGGCGCTGTCGATTTCGATCTGGTCTTTCCCGTCCGAGACCGTGAGTTTCAGATTGGGCGCCAGTACCTTGGCTGTTCTGTCAGAAATATTGAACACGATCAGATCGTTTGAGAACGCAATACGGCGCAGCAAGGACTCCGATCTTTCGTCAAGCCCGTCACAGTCGGAAAACAGGCAAACCAGCCCGTTGGTTTGGGACATACGCGCGGCTTCGGACAACATGTTATTCAAAGCCACGGTTGGTTGCGGGTTCAAGGCAGCGTGCAAGGCCGAATTGGCAGCCCCGATTGATGACAAAAACCGCATAAGCGCCGCAGCGCGGCGCTGTGGCCTGTGTTCTGCAACGCTCGTGTCGCTGAAGACCAGGCCTCCAACACGATCGCCCTGATCGAGAACGCGATGCGCAGTGATTGCGGCAGCTTCGGCAGCGATGACCGACTTCATGTACACTTCTGTTCCAAAGAACATCGAAACGCGCTGGTCGACCAGCAGCAGGGCAGGGCGGTCTCGTTCCTCGGTATAGACCCTAACATGGGGCTCCCCGGTTCGCGCCGTGACTTTCCAGTCAATTGTGCGGATATCGTCGCCCGGTTGGTAGTTTCGCAATTCTTCGAAGTTCAGGCCGCGTCCGCGCAGGCGTGATGCGTGTGTTCCATTCAGGATCGACCGGGCGGGCTGACGTGGCAAAAAGCTCAGAGCACGAGAATGCGGTTCCAGACGCAAGAGGTGATCCGCACTGACGTGAATGCGGGGATCATCGGGATATGTTGTGGATTGATGCACCCGGCCAACCCGAACCGTCAGGGCAGCGCGACGAGACGCAGGATTTCCGCGATCACGTCATCTGCCGTTTTGGCGTTCCCCTGCGCCTCAAAACTCAGCGTGATGCGGTGACGGAACACGTCATGTGCTATGGCTCGAATATCCGCAGGGTCCACATAATCGCGCTGGTTCATCCACGCATGCGCTCGACCGCATTTGTCCAATGCCAATGAGGCACGCGGGCTGGCGCCGATTTCGATCCAGCTGGCCAGTTCTTCGCTGAGCGCCGCAGGCGTCCGGGTCGCCTGAACCAGATCGGCCATATAGCGGTCCATTGCATCCGAAACATGGATCTGCCCAATTTCCGAACGCGCAGCAAAAACAGCGTCCTGCGGGATCGTCGGTGGTGGCTCGCTTGACGCGCCTTTCCCGGCCGCGATCTCCTCGCCCCGTACCAGTCGGATCACTTCAACCTCACCCTCGACCGGCGGATAGGTGATCTGAACATGCATCAGGAACCGGTCCATCTGCGCTTCGGGCAAGGGATAGGTGCCTTCTTGTTCAATGGGGTTCTGGGTTGCCATCACGATGAACAATGGTTCCATTTTGTGGGTGGTTCCGGATACCGTAACCTGCCGTTCTTCCATCGCTTCCAGCAAAGCGGCCTGCACCTTTGCCGGTGCCCTGTTGATCTCGTCAGCGAGGACGATGTTGGCAAAGATCGGACCGGGTTCAAAGCGAAAGGTGCCGCCCTCATCACTCTGTTGAAACACCTCGGTTCCCGTCACGTCTGAAGGCAGCAGATCAGGCGTGAACTGGATCCTGCTGAAATCCGCATCCAGATTGCGTGCCATCGCCTTGACTGCACGTGTTTTGGCCAATCCGGGCAGACCTTCGATCAGAAGGTTTCCGTTGGCCAGCATCCCGATCAGCAGTCGGTCGATGACCTCGGTTTGCCCGATGATGGACTGGCCCATGCGGGCCTTGAGATCAAGTATCTGATTAAGTGCATTCATGGGTGGTGGTCCAATCGGTGCCAAACTGGAAGAATTGAAGTGATAACGGAACAGGGGTTAAGCCGGTCAGGAATATCCCGAAATGTCGGAATGTTAGCAGGCTTTGACGGACCGATCTACTGTGAATGCCTGGGGGTGAGGTGGCGCAAATCGTTCCTCAGTTCCTGTCGTATGGGCCCGATGTTTGGCGCGTCTCGCAAACTGTCCAGCCAGTGGGGTTGAGGCGCCTGTCCTGCGGCCCTGCTCCAGGTCAGATCCCGCAGGATTTTCTGTGCACCGACGTCAAGTGTGTCAGGAACTTCGAAATCATTCAGGGTGGCCCAAACGCCGCTCCACAAGCGTCCCACGGACCAGGGATTGTATCCACCGCCACCCAGAACCAGAAAACGAGGCGAAAGAGACTTCAGCGCCGCGACCGTTCGCCAATGCGCGTTGTTGGACAGGGTCAAACGCGAAAGCGGGTCTTCGGCCACGGCGTCGGCTCCGCATTGCAGGACAATCGCTTGCGGTTTGAACGCTTCGGTCGCTGGCAGGATCAATTGATCCAGAATGGCGGCAAATTCGTCGTCGTTCAGATGTCTTGGAACGGGCAGGTTGAAGGCCGCGCCACCGGCGTCTTCCTCAAGTTGGCCCGTGAACGGCCATCGCCGCGCCTCATGGACCGAGATCATCCGGACTCTGTCCGACCCGTGAAACGCAAGTTCAACCCCGTCGCAATGATGGGCGTCGATGTCGACATAGACCACGCGCTCTATGCCAGTGTTCAAAAGGGACTGTATCGCCAGAACCGGATCATTCAGATAGCAAAACCCGTTCGCCCGGTCCGCAAGGCCGTGGTGTGTACCGCCCGCAGGGTTGAAAACGATCCTGCCGTCCCGGATCAGTTCGGCGGCCAACATGGAACCACCGGCAGCGGTTGCAGGTCGGCGGTACATCTCGGCGAAGACCGGGTTCGACAGAGTCCCCAAACCGTATCTTTTCCGTGTTTCGTCC
Organism: Ruegeria sp. AD91A; assembly: GCF_003443535.1. Taxonomy (GTDB): domain Bacteria; phylum Pseudomonadota; class Alphaproteobacteria; order Rhodobacterales; family Rhodobacteraceae; genus Ruegeria. The sequence continues at coordinate 996,698 of NZ_CP031946.1, forward strand.
GTGACATGCTGGTCCGCTTCCGCCTTTTGCAGGGCGGCGATATAGTCCGGCGTATGAAACGTTTCCAATACACCGGGTTTTGCGCAGGGGCTGACGCGGTAGTTCTCGGACGTCAACCAACCCAGTTCGCGACACAGATCGATGACGGTTGAAACCCGCGGGATGGCCAGCGGGTGCTTTGAACCGTAGGTCGAGTTGCGGTAGATATCCGATCCGATGAAAAGGGGGCGCTTCATGACCTAGCTTGTTGTGGCCTGACTGTTATCCTCGCCCAACCTGCCATCCAGAGACATCAGTATGGCGACCGGCCGAAGTGCCGGGATGTGGCTGAAAACGATCAGGATGCATACTGTCAGAGGCACACTCAGAAACGCACCGATCAGGCCCCAGACCGTTGTCCAGAAGGTCAGGGCCAGAATGACAAGAAAGGTCGACATGTTCAGGGATCGACCAAGCATGGCCGGATCAAGGAAATTGCCGATCAGGAATTGGATCGTTCCACATCCCAGCACGATGACAAGAAAGGGGATGATCGTTTCGAATTGAACAAGTGCGATCATGGCCGGAAAAAACACGGCTATGATCGAACCGATCGAGGGGATGAAGTTCAGGGCAAAGGTCAGTACGGCCCAGGTTTCCGCGTATTCCAGACCAAGCGAGCGGAAAACCGTGTAGCTGATGGTTGCCGTTATCAGGCTGATCAGGGTTTTGACGCCGACATAACGCTGCAAGCTGACCGAAATCGCATCGAGCATGGTGGAAAACTCGGCTGCGGCGACGGGATCTCCGGCCGCCAGTTGGATCTTTTTCCGAAACGCCAGTCGTTCGGCCATCAGAAAGGCGACATACAGGCTGATCAGGAAAAACTGGTTCAACAATGAGGTGGCGCTGCCCAGCAATACGCGTGCGACATAGGACATGTCGATACTGACCAGATTGTCACGAATGAAGGTGGTCACGTCGTTGCCGACCAGTCCTGTTACACGCTCGACTGCACCATCGAACTGGTTTTCATAGGTGCTGACGGAGCGTGCAAATTGCGTCGCCTGACTGCCCAGCACGTACATGATCATGAACAAACCCGCCAGAACGACGGTCACACCGGCGACATTGGCCAGCCAGACCGGAGCGCGGGTCACGGCTACGACGCGATCGCTCAGCGCTATGATCAGAACATTGACCAGTAGCGCCATGGCAAGCGGGATCAGGAAGTTCGCACCGGCATAGAGGCCCAGCACGATCAGTGTCGCGATGATGCATGTATCCCGGACAACGGACAGTCGAAGCCTGGGTCTAACCGTGATGTCTTTTTGATCCGGGGTCATTCGGTATCCTGTGTCTGGCAAAAGCAGTGCCCATTTCCCATCCTGCGTGACCCAATCCTGCACGCGAGGTCTTGTTTATGCAATGCGTTCAGGCGTTTGTTGGCCCTCATTCTCCAAATAGATATTCATGACGGGTTCTGTGTTCTATTTCGGCAGGTTAGGGTTGCCGTATGACCACTGCCGCGAATCCCCTGTTTGGCCGACCAGTTCAGGCGCTTTGGCTGTCGATCCGCCGGTTCAGCAGAAAGAACGGCTTTGTCATGAGCAGCCATGTCGCCATGTCGCTGATGATGGCGCTGTTTCCTTTTGTGCTGTTCACCGTGGCGCTGGCAGGGGCGTTGTCGCAAGGCTATGTCACGGATGAGTTGATTGACCTGATTTTCGGAGCGTGGCCCAAGGATGTCGCCGATCCCATCGTGGCCGAACTGCGGGCCGTTCTGGCCGGATCCGGCTCGGGTGTTATCACCTTGGGTGGTCTGCTAGCGATTTATTTTGCCTCCAACGGCGTGGCCGCCGTGCGTGCAGCCATGAACCAGGCCTACCACGACGAGGACAGTTGGCCATTCTGGAAAACCCGGCTGCTCTGCCTGGTGCTGGTCATTCTGGGCGGGGCGGCCATTTTGATCATCGCCGCGGTCGAGGTGGTTTTGCCAGTCTATACGAAACTGGTGGCCGAACACACAGAAGGTGCCGTGGCCAACTGGTTTTCAGTGGATCGCCTGCGCTGGACGTTTACCGTGGCGGTTCCAGCGGGCACGGTTCTTCTGGCACATCTTGTGCTGCCGACCCGCAGGCACAGCCTGATGCAAATTCTGCCCGGCGTCCTGCTGACTTTGGCCTTGTGGGCGGCCGGTGGATGGGCTTTTTCAATTTATATCAGCCAGTTCGCCACCTACAGCGCCACCTATGCTGGATTGGCGGGGGCTATGGCGGCATTGATTTTCCTGTATCTCTATTCCGCGATCCTGATTTTGGGGGCCGAATACAATGGTGCATTGATTGATCTGCAAAAAGCCTCTGAAGGAGATATGGCATGAGATTTGCCCTGATACTGGCCTGCCTTGCAATCGCTGGCGAAATTCAGGCGCAGACGCCAGAGTATGTAGGTTCAGATCAGTGTACCGACTGTCATCAACAAGAAGCCGAAGCCTGGGCTGGGTCACACCATGCGCTGGCGTGGACAGATACCACTGACGGCGCTCTTGCGGCCGATTTTGACGGAACCCGGTTCGATCATGACGGTATGGCCGTCCAGTTCAAACGTGAGGCAGGCAGGTTCTCGGCCAGTGTAACGGAAAAGGACGGTGTGACGACGGAGTATGACGTTCATTCCGTCGTTGGAATCGAACCCTTGCAGCAATACCTTTTTGAGACTGAACCGGGCCGGTTGCAAAGTTTTGACGTGGTTTGGGATACCGAGCAAAAGCGCTGGTATCACCTGTATCCTGATCAGGACCTGCCGCCTGATGACGGGTTGCATTGGACGGGCCCCTACAAGAGCTGGAACGCGCGCTGCGCCGAGTGTCACGCCACGGGATTCGAAAAAAACTACGATCCTCAAACCAGAACCTACACCTCTCAACAGGTCGAGATCGGCGTCGGGTGCGAGGCCTGCCATGGGCCGGGGTCTGCACATATCGATTGGGTCCAAGAACAGGGGTCTTCAGATGGCCTGGGCGATGCCGGCTTTCTGATGAGTTGGGGCAAAGGGCGGGCCGAAGAAGAAATACAGCAATGCGCCGGATGCCATTCCCGGCGCGAGGCGCATGGCAATGGAAACCCGGTTCCGGGAACCCCGTATCATGATGCGTATAATCTGGCTGTGCTGCGCCCCGGTTCGTATCATCCTGACGGGCAGATACTGGATGAGGTTTACGTCTATGGATCGTTCCTGCAATCCAAGATGTACGCGCAGGGCGTGGGATGCATGAACTGTCACGAACCGCACAGCGCAGAGTTGAAGGCCGAAGGAAATGGAGTTTGCACGCAATGCCATTCACCCGCCGGAAACCCGGAGTTCCCGACCCTTGACCCCAAGGAGTACGACACCCCCGAGCATCACAAACATCCGGCAGACAGCGAAGGGGCGCAGTGCAAAAGCTGCCATATGATCGAGCGAACCTACATGGGTGTCGACGGTCGACGCGATCACAGCTTTCGCATACCGCGACCGGATCTGGGGCTGGGCGTTGATGCCTGCACAGACTGCCATCAGGGCGAAGATCAAGCTTGGGCTGCCGACCAGATAAAGGATTGGTTCCCAGGCTCGCCAAATCGGAGCGCGCATTACGGGACGGTTTTCAAGGCTGCGACCGAAGGGCAGCTCGACACGCCCGAGGGTTTGCTTTCCGTTGCGATGGATGCGTCGCAGCCGGGGATTGTGAGAGCGACCGCCGCATATCTTATGCAGCCGTTTGGATCGCCTGAGATGGCCGCTGTCACGGCGCCACTTTTGCAAGAAGATGACCCGTTGATACGAGCGAATGCAGTGGCGCTACAGCGTCAGGCCAGCGCGACAGATCAGGTGCAAAGACTTGAGCCCTTATTGTCTGACCCTCTGCGAAACGTGCGCATCGCTGCCGCCAAAGAGTTCCTGAGTATTCCTCCGCAGGCTTTGACACCTCAGCAACGGGCTTTGACCGGGAAGGGCATGTCAGAATGGCAGGAGTCGATCTCGAATAGGCTGGATGCCCCGGAAACCCACCTTGTACTGGGGGGCATGGCGTTGACGCTTCGCAACGCTCCTGCGGCGGAACAGGCCTTTCGCGAAGTTGTGACGCTGGACCCGCAGCGGGCCGAAGCGTGGCCCATGCTCGTGCAATTGGTGCAGATCAATCGCGGTCCGGAAGCTGCGCGTGCCGCCTTGCAAGAGGCATTGGACAAGTTGCCCGATGATCCGGCACTGCGGCAATTGTCGCAACAACTCAGCCCCTGAACCGGCATATACGTGCCCGATTTGCTCCATCTTCACGGCAAGATTCCTCGCTAACAACATTTCAGGTGTGCTGATTAGAGGTGATGGATGTCTATTGAAGTGTCAAAGCAGAGAGCAACGGATGTACGATCTATTTCGTTGGCGCAACGTATTGAAGAGTTGCGCAGCCGCGAACCTGTATACCTGACCCATGGTGACACATTGATGTTGCAGGGCATGGCGGCCACGTCGTTGCGCGAACAACGCCTGAGCGGAAATCGCATTCGGTTGGATGATTAAGAATCGCCGCGAAACCCTGTTGCAACAACGAATTTTTCCGAACTGTCCGAGCGTGACGCAGGCGGTTTGACGTTGGCAACTTTCTGAAACTTCTGCTTTAGCAGTTTTTGCAGATCGCCTTCGGCACCACCGGCGAGAACCTTGGCTACGAAGGTTCCGCCTTCTTCCAGAACGTCAAACGCGAAATAAGCTGCCGCTTCACACAGCGCCATGATTCGCAGGTGATCGGTCTGTTTGTGACCAGATGATGCCGCAGCCATGTCCGACATCACTACGTCTGCCTTGCCGTCCAGCCAGTCTTTGACCTTCTGGTCGGCGTCATCTTCCATGAAGTCCAGAACATGGATTTCGGCGCCAGCGACCGGTTCGACCTCTTGCAGGTCAATGCCCAGCACCGATCCGACCCGTTTGCCTGACTTCTCGCCCAGCGCGTTCACCCGCTTGACGGCGACCTGACACCAGCCACCAGGCGCGCAACCCAAATCCACCACGCGCGCGCCGGGCACCAGAAAGCGGAATTTGTCGTCCAGTTCCAGAATTTTATATGCCGCTCGCCCACGATATCCATCGGCCTGAGCGCGTTTTACATAAGGATCGTTCAACTGCCGTTCGAGCCAACGGGTCGAGCTGAGCTTTCGCCCACGTGCTGTTTTGACCTTCACCTTCAGGTCGCGCTGCCCGCGGCCTGAGTTGTTTTTTCCACTTGGTGTCTTCGCCATCAGAACGGTCCGTCTTCCAATACACCGTCCGCGCTCATCTGCGCATACAGCAAACCCTCGCGCAGCCCCCGGTCCGCCACCGAAAGGCGGTCAGTGGGCCAGCAACGGAGCAAAGCCTGCAATATGGCCGAACCGGACATGATCAGGGCTTGCCGGTCTTCACCAATTCGAGGGTCCCGGCGCCGCCCATGAGGGCCGAGTTCTAAATACCCGCGTATGACTTTGTCAATCTGATCGCTGGTCATGCGCAGCCCGTCCACTTTGGTCCGGTCATATCGCTTGAGGCCCAGATGAGAGGCCGCAACAGTAGTGACTGTGCCGCTGGTGCCGACGATCTGAAACCCTACGCGCGCCTGTTCGTCCTTATAGGGTGCAAAATCGGCAAGGTTTTCCTCGAAAAACCAACTCATCAACGCAAAACGAGCGGCGTCATTCTCGACATCATTGAACTGGTCCCGCAGCGTGGCAACTCCCAGCGGCACACTGATCCAATCAACGACCTTTGCTGCCGGAAAGGGGCTGTCGGCAGGGTGAAACCCGTGGTGCAGCCGCATGATTGCTGCTGGCCGGTCGCGACGCGGAACGGACGAGATGTCTATCCAGACCAATTCGGTCGAGCCACCTCCTATATCGACGACCAGCAACTGCTCGGTCTTGGTTGAAACCAGCGGGGCACAGGAAATCACTGCCAGACGGGCTTCTTCCTCGGGCTGAATTATCTCAAGCGTAAGGCCGGTTTCGCGCTTCACCTGCCGGATGAATTCGCGCGAGTTCTTGGCGCGGCGGCACGCCTCGGTCGCGATCAGACGCATCCGTCTGACCTTGTTGCGTTTCAGCTTTTGCTGACAGATTCGCAAAGCCTGAACGGTACGCGACATGGACGCCCGCGACAGCCGCCCGGTGCGTTCCAGACCCGCGCCCAATTGCACGGATTTGGAGAAGCTGTCTACCACATGGAACCCACTGCCCTTGGGCTGGGCGATCAACATGCGGCAACTATTTGTACCCAAATCCAGTGCCGCATAAAGAGCATCCGGATCGGGTCTTGCCGGCGCGGGGCTTTCGACCGCTTTCGGGAACGCGCCCGCACCTTTGGGACGCTTGGGCGCCATCGTTACGCCCTCCGATTTTCGAGTTACCCCGACCCTAGGCGGGGGATTGCCGACGTGCAAGTGATTTCAATTTTGAAATTAACGTGCGTGTCACATGCCGTTCATACTCAGGTGCGATGGGCATTCATGGAACCCTCAGCAGGATTCTTTTCGAGCTTACAGCCAGATATGGAGATTAACATGAAAGACGATCACACCCTTTCCTTTGATGAATACGATGAAATCATAAGCCCGCGACCTGAAGAATGTGACTTTGACCGCGTTGTCGAGCGCGCGTTGTCGCGTCGCGGATTCATGGGTGGCGTCCTGGCGATGGGCAGTTTCGCTGCCGTTGGCGGCTCGATTCTGCCGACTACTGCGCGCGCTGCGGCAGATCGTTTCTCGTTCGAGGCGATTCCGGTTTCGACGGCTGACGAAGTGATTGTGCCTTCGGGTTACAAAGCCGAGGTCATAGTGCGCTGGGGTGATCCGCTGTGGTCGGATGTGCCTGAATTCAATCATGCCACCCGAGGCACGGCAGCCAGTCAGGAACGCGCATTTGGTGACAACACGGATGGCCAGGATGTGTTTTACCACGACGGTCATGTTCTGCTGGTGGTGAACAACGAGTATACCAACCGCGACATTCTTTGGGGCAACAATCCGGACGCCAAGGCAGCATCCGATGACGACGTTGCCAAAGGCATGATGGCCCATGGCGTTACCATTGTGGAAATTGCCAACACAGATGGAAAATGGGGTATCGTAAAGGACAGCCCGTATAACCGCCGTGTTACACCGCAGACCGAGATGACCATCACCGGTCCGGCCGCGGGTCACGACCTTATGAAGACCGCCGCCGATCCGTCCGGCATGACGTGCAAGGGAACATGGAACAATTGCGGAAATGGCATGACACCATGGGGCACGTATCTGGCCTGTGAAGAGAACTTCAATGGTTACTTCTCGGCTGAGGATGAAAACCACGAAACCAGCCCTGAACTGAAACGCTATGGAGTATCGGCAAGCGATTGGGGCTACGGCTGGGCCAAGATCGACGACCGTTTCGACGTGTCCAAAAACCCCAATGAACCAAACCGTGCCGGATATGTCGTCGAGATTGACCCGACCGACCCGACATCGACACCGCGCAAGCTGACAGCGCTTGGGCGCTTCAAGCACGAGAACGCGGAAACCGTAGTCAACAACGATGGTCGCGTCGTGGTCTACATGGGCGATGATGAACGCGGAGAATTCCTGTACCGCTTCGTTTCCGATGGCTTTTACGCAGCCGGGGTGGACACGAATGCGTTGCTTGAGAATGGAACGCTTTCGGTCGCCAAGTTCAACGATGACGGCACCGGTGAGTGGATCGATCTGACACCTGAAACCAGCGGGCTTGCATCGCAGGCCGAGGTTTGCATCCACACGCGTCAAGCCGCTTCGGCCGTTGGTGGCACGACAATGGACCGTCCGGAATGGGTGGCATCAAACCCGAATGCACCCGAAGTCTATTGCTGTCTGACCAACAACAAGAACCGTGGTGTCAAACCGAATGCAGGGGGCGACGATACCTCGGCCAACGGCCCGAACCCGCGGGACAAGAACAATTACGGTCAGATCGTGCGTTGGCGACCGGACGGTGGTGATCATACCGCTGCCGGCTTCGGCTGGGATCTGTACGTGCTGGCAGGCAATCCCACCGTGCATGAAAATGCCTATGCCGGATCCGAGAACGTGAACGCCGACAACATGTTCAATTCACCCGACGGATTGAAATTCGACACCAATGGTCTGCTCTGGATTCAAACCGACGGAAACTATGGCAACGAAGGGGACTTCGCTGGTCAGGGCAATAACCAGATGCTGGCAGGTGACCCTGTCACGGGCGAAATTCGCCGCTTTCTGGTTGGCCCGAATGAGTGCGAGGTCACCGGTCTCAGCTGGTCTCCAGATCGTCGCACAATGTTTGTCGGCATTCAGCACCCGGGCGAAGACGGCAACAGCCACTGGCCTGAAGGCGGTGACTCGGTGCCGCGTTCGGCCATTATCGCCATTATTCGCGAGGATGGGGGTCTAGTCGGTTAAGGCCATTTGACCCATCAATTCATGCCTCGGACGGTTTCTTCCGTCCGGGGTTTTTCTTTTTTATGCAGCGCTTTCATAGTGACGATGAGAATTATGATATGCGCGTTTTCCGGAAAACTGGGTAAAAGCCGCGTACCCTACAGTAGGCGCAAAACGTCGTTTGGAAAGCGCCGTGTGTCGAAAATCGACCGACCCAAGCCTACATTGAAGTTTAGAACCGGCCCATCGGGTTAGGAGGAATCACAGCAATGCCTGACGTCACCATCGTGTATTGGCGCGACATTCCCGCTCAGGTCATCGTCGGCAAAGGCCGTCGTGGCGCAAAGCGGCAGTTGGAAGAACGGTTTGAACAAGCCATCGACCGTGCCGCGATGAAGGTGAACGCCAAGGACAGTGATGCCTATCTGGCCGAATGGCGCAAAGCCGAACCTTTCGCGGTCGAAGGCGATCCTGCCGAGATTGCCGAAGCCGAAGCTGTGCGTCTGGAAACGGAATACGATCAGGACCGCGTCAAAGCGCTGATCGCCAATGACGGTTGGGCATGAGCCCCAGACTTTATGGGAGGCCGAAATGGCTTTGCTGAACTTCAAGAAACGTGATGTGGTCGAAAACGGCCCAGTAAATCCGACCGTCGAAGCCTTTTTGCAGGGCTATTCGATCGAGGTGATGCCGCGCACCGCCGAAAAGGTCGAGGATTTCCGCCCGCTGCTGCCCGAGGGAACGCGCGTGTACATCGCCCATATCGAGGGCACTCCGATCGAGGATATGGTCAAGACCGCCAAGCGGATCGCGGCCGAGGGCTATCCGGTGATGCCGCACTTTCCGGCGCGGATAATCAAAGACGCGGCCACCCTGGAAAACTGGATCGCCATGTACCAGGGCGAAGCAGGTGTCGAACAGGCGTTGTTGCTGGCCGGTGGTGTTGCCAATCCGCACGGCGATTTCGACAGTTCGATGCAGTTGCTGGAAACCGGTCTGTTCGACAAGGCGGGATTCAAGCGCCTGCACGTGGCCGGTCACCCCGAAGGTAACAAGGACATTGACCCGGACGGCTCGACCAGAAACGTCGATGACGCGTTGCGCTGGAAACAGAAGTTCAACGAGACCACGGACGCCGAAATGGCGCTGGCCACCCAGTTCGCATTTGACGCCAAGCCGATCATCGCCTGGGCCGACAGCCTGAAAGAATCCGGAATTGATCTGCCGATCCATATCGGTATCGCCGGTCCGGCCAAGCTGCAGACTCTGATCAAGTTCGCCATCGCGTGCGGTGTTGGCCCGTCTCTGAAGGTGCTGCAAAAGCGTGCCATGGACGTGTCCAAGCTGTTGTTGCCCTACGAGCCGACCGATGTTGTGGCCGAGCTGGCCAACCACAAAGCGGCCAACCCGGATTTCAACATCACCAACCTACACTTCTTCCCACTTGGCGGCATCAAGACCAACGCCAACTGGGCCATCAATAACGGCGGTGCCTCTGCACAGCCTGTAAACTCCTAAGGAACGGACATGACGCGTACAGTCGTAGAATCAAAAACAAAAACAGCCGTCCTGGGCTTTGACGAACCGTTCTGCGTGATCGGTGAGCGGATCAACCCGACTGGCCGCAAGAAACTGGCCGCCGAGCTGGAAGCGGGCGATTTCTCGACCGTCGAGAAAGACGCGCTGGCGCAGGTAGCTGCGGGAGCAACCGTTCTGGATATCAATGCGGGCGTTGTCTATAACTCGAACCCCAATCCGAACGAGACCGAGCCGCCGCTGATGCGCAAGATTGTCGAACTGGTTCAGGGGCTGGTCGAAGTACCGCTGTGCATCGACTCGTCGGTTCCAGGTGCGCTGGAAGCGGGTCTGGCGGCGGCCGAGGGCCGTCCGCTGCTGAACTCGGTCACCGGCGAAGAAGAGCGTCTGGAGCTGGTTCTGCCGCTGGTCAAGAAATACAACGTCCCGGTTGTTGCGATCTCGAACGATGACACCGGTATCTCGGAAGATCCCGATGTGCGTTTCGAAGTGGCCAAGAAGATTGTCGAGCGCGCGGCTGATTTCGGCATTCCCGCGCATGACATCGTGGTCGACCCGCTGGTCATGCCCATCGGTGCGATGGCAACTGCTGGTCTGCAGGTGTTCGCGCTGGTCCGTCGCTTGCGCGAAGAGCTGGGCGTAAACACCACCTGTGGTGCGTCCAACGTGTCGTTCGGCCTGCCGAACCGCCACGGCATCAATAACGCTTTCCTTCCAATGGCGATGGGCGCTGGTATGACCTCGGCAATCATGAACCCTGTTGCCTTGCCTGTAGGGCCCAAGAGGATCGCTGAGAAAAAGGCCGAGATTGAAGCCAAGGGTGTCATTCTGCCTGCGGACATGGATGATGAAACCTTCTGTCAGTTGTTCGGCCTGGGTTCGACCAAGCCGCGCGCGGGTAAGGAAATGGAGGCCATTCGCGCCGCCAACCTGCTGACCAATAATGACCCCCATGGCGGTGAGTGGATCAAGTTCAACAAAGCGCCGGACGAGGCGGGTGCCGCAGGCCCCGCAGGTGGTCGTCGCGGCGGTGGCCGTCGCCGCCGCGCCTGATTGGGGCGGAACAGACTGCAAAGGCCGGGCCCTGTGCCCGGCCTTTTGCATTTGACTCTGATCAATGTCGATTTGCCACAAGGTTTCAGAATACCCTGATCCAGGATGCAACGATCAGGTGCCAGCATGAGAAAACATCATCCCCCAAAGCTCTCAGATGCAGATCTGAACAAAAGGCTGAATAAAAGGAACTATTTCGATCAGCGGATCGAATTGCAGACAAGGTTGGCCAGAATTCAGCAAGCCTTTCTGTTTCACGGGATCAAGGGCGTGTTGGTGTTCGAAGGCTGGGACGCTGCCGGAAAAGGGGGAACCATTCGCCGGATCAGTCAGGCTTTGGACCCGCGCAGCTTCAAGGTCTGGCCCATCGGCGCGCCCCGAAACTACTACCTCAACCGGCATTATCTGCTGCGGTTCTGGGAACGCCTGCCGCCGTCCGGTGCGATTTCCGCTTTCGACCGCAGCTGGTATGGTCGGGTTCTGGTGGAGCGAATTGAAAAACTGACCCCGGAAACGCGCTGGCGGGCCGCGTATCAGGAAATCAATGATTTCGAACGAATGCTGGTTGATGACGGGACCAGGATTGTAAAACTGTTCTTCCACATTTCACAAGAAGAGCAGATGCGCCGTTTTACCGAGCGTCTGACAAACCCGATGAAACGTTGGAAGCTGACTTACGAAGATTTCAGAAACCGTGAAAAATGGGATGTCGCGGAAGTGGCCGTTGACGAAATGCTGGCACGGACGTCGACAGAAATAGCCCCTTGGCACGTGATCCCATCCAACAACAAGAAATATGCGCGGATCGCAGCCATGAAGGCCATTGTTGAAGCGTTTTCACAAGGGGTTGATCTGAACCCCCAGCATCTCGATCGCCGAACTTTGGAGGCGGCGGGCGCCGCCTTGGATGTCGACCAGTCCCTGATCGACAGCCTGCGGGCGCGAACCGAGTAAAACCCTTGATGAAGGTGAACGACGATCTGACTTGATCGTTCGGATGCTCTGATGTTATCTCAGTTGGCGCGGCGGGTATGATGTAATGGTAGCCTGTCAGCTTCCCAAGCTGAACGCGCGGGTTCGATTCCCGCTACCCGCTCCAGCAAAAATCTGTAAGACGTTGTTAATTAGTCAAAAAACAGACGCTTTGCGGCTTCATCGCCGCCTTCGCGGATCTCAGTATCTTTATGATAGCGCGTATTTCGATGGTCCTGTTCAACGGAATGACAAAGCCGGCGTTACCTGTTGAGGCCAAGCAGAGACTCTCTGCCTACGATGTGGGTTGGCAGTTCGACGGATGTGCCGGGTGAGTTGGATTCGATCATCTGTATCAACGCCAAAGCAGCCTTGCGTCCCATTTCACGATGAGGGACATGAACAGTTGTCAGTGCAGGGGCGACGATGCGCGCAAGCTCGATATCATCAAATCCGGTGATGGAGACATCTTCGGGCACCCGAAGTCCCATCTGCTGAGCTTGCCGTACCGCGCCGACTGCCAGAACGTCGTTGCCGCACAAAACCGCGGATGGCGGGCGGTCGCTCGACATGAGGTGCTTGAATGCCTCGGCACCATTTTCAATCTCGTAGGAGGTTTCGGTCACGACCAGATCGTCTTGCGACAGGCCATGTTGGGACATCGCGTCTTTTATACCTTGGATCCGCAAGCGCGCACGATCATTTCCCTTGCTGATGCCGGAAATCGTCGCCAGACGCGTGTGGCCCAATTCGATGATCCTGCTCGCCAAAGCCTCCATTGCCCGTCTGTTGTCAAATCCAATCGAAGGTATGGGTTTGTCCGGCAGGAAGGACCACGCAACCAGGGCCGGCACTTTCTGCCGTTCGAGATAGTCGTAGATTTGCTGGTCACGGTCGTGCCCGATCAGCAGAAGCCCGTCAGCACCCCGGGCAACCAGTGTTCGGATCTGATCTTCTTCTGCGGCCGGCTGGTAGGCTGAGCTGGAGACCAGCAAGGTGTAGCCCTGTTTGTGGATTTCCTCTTGAAACGCCTGCAAACCCCTTGCAAAGATTGCGTTTTCCATTGTCGGGATGATAGCGCCAATAGTGAAAGAACGCCGAGCGGCCATCACACGCGCTGCAAAGTTCGGCGTGTAGCCCAGGGAATCTACGGCAGATAAAACACGTTTTCGCGTTGCCTCGACAACCTGTTGCGGGGTGTTCAGGCACCGCGACACGGTGGCAGTTGAAACGCCTGCTGCCTTGGCAACGTCATCCAGCGTCGGTGCGGACCGATGTTTTGACATTCTCGAACTCTCAATTTCGGTTCGCCTAAGTTAGTCGCATTTCTCCAAGGATGAAAGCGTTTATGTAAGCGCTTGCATTTTTGATGTAAGCGCTTACAAAGACAATTGAGCCGATTCTGAAGGGGGTCCCGGAAATGTATCTCGCTGCATCAGTCATTGTTTTTGCGATCTATTTCGCAAATGTCGCTTTGGGTGCTTTTGCGAACAGTGCGTTTCTTGGTGACGTTGGAGAGATGTTGGTTCTGTTCGCGGCCTCGATCTTGTTCGTTGTCGCAATTCTGAAAAAGGAAGCTGACCGGAACGCAAAAGACGGCAGCTGAACTTTTGCTTGGGAGGGCAATTGATGAAAACCGACAAGACCGAACTTGCATCGGCCGAGCGCCGCAATTTTCTAAAACTGAGCGCCAGTGGCGCATTCACGGCCGCATTAGTCGCCGGGGCAGGGGGCGTTTTGTGGTCTTCTGAGGCTGCCGCGCAGACCGCGAAGGAAGAGAGCGAGCGAGAGAAGGCCGCAGACCACGTGATGACGGTGGCCACGGCCTATGTGCTTGGCGCGTCGCGCAGCTATCCGATCATGCAGCTGGATCTGAAGGAGAACATTCAGAACGCCACAAACGGAAAGGTCTATGTCAAACTGGCCCCCGGCGGTCAGCTTGGTGCGGGTGGCGCACTGGTCCAGAAGGTGCAGGGCGGCACCATTCAAGCAGCGCAGCATTCGCTGTCAAACTTTGCGCCATTCGCGTCGACAGTCGACCTGATCAACATGCCGTACCTGTGCGGCTCGAACCAGCGTTTTACCAACCTTGTTCATTCTGACACGTGGAAAAAAGAGGTTCACCCCAAGGTCGAGGCCGCAGGATTCAAGGCTCTGTTCTATGTAAACATCGACCCGCGCGTCGTTGCGGTTCGTCAGGGCGGCAATGCAGTGCTCACTCCCGGTGATATGAGCGGGATCAAGTTCCGCGTGCCGGGATCGAAGATGCTGCAACAGTACTATCGCATGGTCGGTGCCAACCCGACGCCCGTAGCCTGGGGCGAGACCCCGTCGGCCATCAAGCAGGGCGTTGCGGACGCGCTCGATCCATCGGTTGGCGCGCTCTATGTCTTTGGTTTCAAGGATATCCTCAGCCATGTCACCTTCACTCAGGCGGTCCCGGATAGCCAAGTTTATTCCTGTAACCTGGAATGGTTCAACTCGATGCCCGCCGATGTACAGGAAGGCATCATGTGGGGGTCGGAAATGACCAGCCATCAGAACCTGTCCAAGGTTCCGTCGGCTCGGGCTTATGCGATGGCCGAGCTGAACAAGGCAGGGGTGCAGTTCCACTCGCTGAGTGACGATCAACTGGCGGAATGGCAGGATGCAGGCGGGTATCAGAACGCCGACTGGGATCCGTTCAAGACGGAACTGGCCGGATCGATGGACAACTTCGAGAAACTTGTCGAAGCGGCCGGCACTCAGGGCAAATACTACGTCCACGACGCCTAAAGCCAAACCGGTGGACGCCTGACGGGCGTCCACGACCTTTTCTTGCAGTCAGCCCGACAACAACCCGCCACGACAGGCGCGGGCGTGGCTGTCCTTTCGCCGGAGGATCAGATGACCATTCTTCAAAACATAGACCGGAACGCAGAGCGCTGGTTGCTGCTGGTGTTCTACGTGATGCTGGTTATCACCATGGCCATCGAGGTGTTGCGGCGCGAGATTTTTGCCTATTCGTCGATCTGGGGCGAGGAAATCGTTCGGTATTCCTTCATCTACCTCGCCTGGATTGGTGCCGCGGCTGCGGTGAAAGAACGGGCCCATATCCGGATCGATGTAATCATGCACTACATCGGGCCGCGCCCCAAAGCGCTGCTCTATATATTCGGCGATCTCGTGATGTTCGGCGTGGCCATCATCGCGCTGTACTGGTCGTATGAGGCGGTTCATGTTTCGGCCAAATTCGGTTCGGTCACGGATGGGCTTCGGGTATCGAAAGTCTGGTTCCTTATGGCCGTGCCCACTGGGTTTGCCCTGATGATATGGCGGCTGATCCAATCCTTCCTGCGTGACCTGAAATCTCTTCGTGACGGCACCCCCGTCTTCGAAGGCGACAAGCTGTTTGACTGAGGAGAACACGGATGCTTTGGAACTCCCTCAACCAAACCGTTGAACTGGGCTGGGATTTTTACCTGCCAGTCATCCTGTTCGTTGGTCTGATCGCCTTGGCCGTGCCGGTTTGGGCCGCCATTGGAACAGCCGCGATCGTGATGCTGGTCATGTCCGGGGACCTGCCGCTCAGCCTGGTCGGAGAAAGCCTGTTCACAGGTATCGACGCATTTGCCCTTACGGCTGTGCCATTGTTCATCCTGACCGGGGACGTTTTGGTGCGGACCGGTCTGTCGCGCAAATTCCTTGATGTTGCCGAGGCGCTGACGTGCTTCGCCAAAGGCGGGTTCGGTTCGGCAACGGTTCTGGTCTGTGGTATGTTTGCCGCGATTTCAGGGTCGGATGCTGCCGGGGCGGCGGCGGTTGGTCGGATGACAATCAATCGATTGGTGGAAAGCGGGTATCCGCGCCCCTACGCCTGTGCTCTGGTCGCGGCGGGGGCCTGTACCGGCATCCTGATCCCACCATCGATCGCCTATATCATCATCGGGCTTGTGCTGGGTATATCTGCCTCGACCCTCTTTCTGGCGGCATTGATCCCGGGTCTGGCCATCTTGGTGTCTATCTTGATCACCAACATCATCATGAACCGCCTTTATGCCTACGAGGGCGGCGGCGTGATGACGATGGGTGAATGGCTGTCCAATCTGGGCAAGGCGCTAAAGTCGGGCTGGTACGCATTCATCGTGCCGGGGATCATCTTCTACGGCATTTTTTCGGGTCGCCTGACGCCGACCGAGGCGGGCGCAACGGCCGTTGTTGTCACCATAGTCATGGGCTTCATCCTGCGCACTCTGTCACTGGCAGACTTTCCTTCGATGCTGGTCAGTTCGGCCAAGGTGAACGGGGTAATCCTGCCCATCATCGC
Source organism: Ruegeria sp. AD91A (assembly GCF_003443535.1). Taxonomy (GTDB): domain Bacteria; phylum Pseudomonadota; class Alphaproteobacteria; order Rhodobacterales; family Rhodobacteraceae; genus Ruegeria. The sequence goes on from NZ_CP031946.1 coordinate 1,012,981, forward strand.
CTTTTCGGCCCCACTGGCCGAGGCTCTGGCGATTATGGGTGTTCCTCAAGGGTTCGTGGCATCTGTGACATCAATGACTGACGATCCGTATCTTCTGATCCTGTTGATGATCGGTATCCTGATCGCAGCGGGCTGTGTGATGGAGACAACGCCGAACATCGTGATCCTGGCACCGATCCTGAAACCGCTGGCCGACAATATCGGCATGAATGAAATCCAGTTCTGCATCATGATGATCACCGCGCTGGGAGTGGGCTTTATCACGCCGCCATTGGGTCTGAACCTTTTCGTCGTATCTGGCATTACCGGTGAGTCCATTCTGAAGATTGCCGCGCGGGCCGTTCCTTTCGTATTGACCATGCTCATCGTGGTGATCCTGATCGCCTACGTGCCTGCTGTGTCGACTACCTTGCTTCCTGAAATCTACCAATAGGACCTGCTGAACATGCCTCGTGAATATTTGAAAAAGGCGACTTTAACCGCTCAATCACATGCCTCGGAGGTGCATGATACGGTCAAGACCATCCTTGCCGATATCGAGGCCGGTGGCGATGCCAAGGCGCTGGAATATGCCGTCAAGTTCGACAAGTTCGAAGGAAATGTCCTGATGACGCAGGACGAGATTGATGCAGCCATCGCGCTGGTGCCCGAAAAGCTGAAGGCCGATATCCGGTTTGCCCATGACAACGTTCGGCGCTTTGCGGAAACGCAGAAGGCAACCGTGTCGGACGTACAGATGGAGATCGTTCCCGGTTTCGTTGCGGGGCAAAAGGCGATCCCGGTGGATGCGGCAGGATGCTACGTTCCCGGTGGGCGATACAGCCATATCGCCAGCGCTATTATGACAGTGACAACGGCCAAGGTCGCTGGGTGCCGTCATATCACCGCCTGTTCTCCTCCGCGACCGGGCGAGGGTGTTGCGCCTGCTATTGTCTATGCCGCGCATATTTGCGGAGCCGACAGCATTCTGGCCATGGGCGGTGTACAGGGCGTGGCCGCCATGACCTATGGCCTTTTCGGACTGCCGCGCGCCAATATCCTCGTGGGGCCGGGCAACCAGTTCGTGGCCGAGGCCAAACGCATTCTCTACGGCAAGGTTGGTATCGACATGATCGCGGGCCCGACCGACAGCCTGATCCTGGCCGACAGTTCCGCGGACGCCCATGTGGTGGCAACCGATTTGGTCAGTCAGGCCGAACACGGGTACAACTCGCCCGTCTGGCTGGTGACTGACGATCGCGACCTTGCACAGAAAGTGATGGAGTTGGTTCCGGTTTTGATCAACGATCTGCCAGAGCTGAACCGGGAAAATGCCTCGGCCGCGTGGCGCGACTATGCCGAAGTCATTGTCTGTTCCGACCGTGAAGAGATGGCCGCCTGTTCCGATGAATATGCACCAGAGCACCTGACGGTTCAGGCCGAGGATCTGGATTGGTGGCTGGATCGCTTGACGTGTTATGGCTCGCTGTTTTTGGGCGAAGAGACAACAGTTTCATACGGAGACAAGGCAACCGGGACGAACCATGTTCTACCAACGTCAGGTGCGGCCAGCTATACCGGTGGTTTGAGCGTTCACAAATACATGAAGATCGTCACCTGGCAGCGGGCCACGCGTGAAGGATCGAAATCCATCGCCGAAGCCACCGCACGGATTTCCCGACTGGAAGGTATGGAAGGTCATGCCCGTGCGGCGGATGTGCGTCTGGCCAAGTATTTCCCGGATGAAACGTTCGACCTGACCGCCGATGGATGACCCGCGCGCATTGTTTGACCTGACGGGCCGGGTGGCTTGTATTACCGGCGCCAGTTCGGGGCTGGGGCGGCAGGTGGCGCGGACGCTTGCCGCAGCCGGCGCGAATGTTGTCGGCGTGGCCCGGCGCGGCGACGCCCTGGCGCAGATGCAGGCCGAGATCGGCGACAGCGCAGAAGCGGTGATCGCCGATGTTTCGGATCGTGACGGAATGGGCGAGCTGGTGCAGACGATCAACTCAAAGTTTGGAGCACCGGACATCATTGTACATGCGGCTGGGGTCAACACACGCGAGGCTGCCGACGATGTTACTCCTGAAGGATGGGATACCACGCTTTCCCTGAACCTCAGCGCGCCGTTTTTCCTCAGTCAGGCCATGGTGCCCGAGATGAAAAAGAAGGGGTGGGGGCGTATCGTCAATTTTGCCTCGCTGCAAACAACGCGCGCGTTTCCGGGCGGAATTGCATATGGGGCCACCAAGGCCGGGATCGGGCAACTGACCCGGGCGATGGCCGAGGCATGGTCGCCCTTCGGCATTACCGCCAATGCGATTGGTCCGGGTTTCTTTCCCACCGAACTGACGCAGGCCGTATTCGACGACCCCGAACGCGCAGAGCGGAACGCCGCACAAACCTGCATTGGGCGCAATGGACAGATGCAGGACATCAATGGGCCGATTCTGTTTTTGTGCTCAAAAGCGTCCGACTATGTCACTGGGCAGGTTCTTATGGTTGATGGAGGGTTCACGGCCAAATGAAGGCGCTGGTTTATCAAGGTGTGGAACAGATGGTGTTCGGTGATGTGCCGGATGCCCAACCGGGGGCTTCGGAACACCTTATCCGGGTCGAGGCGGTCGGCATCTGCGGGTCGGACATGCACGCCTATCTAGGCCATGATGCGCGTCGTCCGGCGCCCCTGATCCTTGGGCACGAGGCAGCTGGTGTGATTGTTGACGGGAAACGCGCCGGTGATCGTGTGACAATCAACCCGCTGGTCAGCTGCGGTCAATGCGCGGCCTGCCTTGCTGGTCGTGAAAACCTGTGCCCGGATCGCCAGATCATCTCGATGCCGCCGCGTGAAGGGGCGTTTGCTCAATATGTCACCATGCCTGCCAGCAATCTTGTCGAAGTACCGCAAGGTATTTCGTTTGCCAAAGCTGCGCTGGCTGAACCTTTGGCGGTAAGCTGGCATACTGCCCGTCTAGGGATCGAGGCTCTGCATCCAGGGATGGACCGTCGCGCATTGGTGATCGGCGGTGGGGCCATCGGCCTTGCGGCGGCCTTGGCCTTGCGAGCAATGGGCGTCGACTATGTTACCATCGCGGAACCAAATGAGCTGCGTCGGAACTACTTGGCGAAAATCGAAAGTTTTGCGCTGGAGGGTTCAGCCAAAGGGACTTACCCGTTGGTCATAGACGCTGTGGGATATGCCGTGACGCGGTCAGTTGCCTCGGCCCTGGCCGTGCCGGGGGGCGTGATCGCGCATGTTGGTTTGGGTGAAGATACCGGTGGTCTGGACATTCGTCGGATGACCTTACAGGAAATCACATTCATCGGGACTTACACATACACCGCCAAAGACTTTCGCCAGACGGCTCAGGCTATCTTTGACGGGCGGCTGGGGGCTCTGGATTGGATTGAAGAACGCGCTCTGGCCGACGGCGCGCAAGCGTTTTGCGATATCCGATCTGGCGCTGTGGCCGCACCCAAGATTATCCTGAGGCCCTGGGTATAGAACTGACAGAACTGGAGACCTTCATGTACACGAAAATACTGGTCCCGTTAGCTTTGGATCACGGCATATCGCAACACACGCTGGAAATCGCGCGGGCCATGTCAGGTAAGGGCGCGGAAATAATTGCGCTGCACGTCTACGAGATGCCTCAGGGATCGGTCAGCGCCTATCTGGACAAATCCGTTGTCGCTGAAGGCTTCGAACGGGCCCGTTTGCAATTGCTGCAAAAAGTCGAAGGGCTTGATGGGGTGACGTCCGAGATTGTCAAAGGCCATACCGCGCGCTCTATCATCGACTACGCCAGAAGCAACAATGTCGACTGTATCGTAATCGGCTCGCACAAGCCGGACCTGAGCGACTACTTCTTGGGATCGACCGCCTCGCGCGTCGTCCGTCACGCCCCCTGTGCCGTGCACGTGCACCGAAGGGCCTGAATTCCTCAATCGCGCGTCTAGCGCCCCAAACAGGACCAAAAGCTGGATCATGAACATAGACAAAAAGATCACCGACGATCTGGTGGCGAACGATATCTCGTTTGTCACCACTGTCCCGTGCAAGCAATTGGCAGGTGTCATCGCGGAAATCGATGAGCGTGATGGCATCTATCACATCCCGTCCAACAAGGAAGACGAAGGGATGGGCCTGTGCGCCGGGGCGTGGATGGGCGGCAAGCGACCCGCGATCATCATGCAGAACACCGCGATCGGGGTCACGATCAACACGCTGGCGACGCTGATCCAGTATTACCGGATGCCGCTGCCGATGCTGATCTCGTACCGGGGCGAGCTGCGCGAACCCATTGCCTGCCAGGTCGAGATGGCCGTTCACACCAAGGCGCTGTTGGCTCAGTTGAACATCCCGACCTACCACTTCCACCATCAGGCGGATGTCGAGGAGCTCGACGCGATCCTGAAATACACATTCATGTGCAACAAGCCGGTCGCCATCCTGACCGACGCCAATTTCTGGGGAGGCTATGGCGACCAATGATCCGTTCTGAAATTCTGAAGGAAATCGCTCCGGTCCTGCGGTCTCAACTGGTGGTCTGCAATATCGGCATCCCCAGCCAGGAACTGCATGCCATCGACGACCAGCCAACCAACTTCTACATGCTTGGCACCATGGGGCTGGCGTCCTCGATCGGTCTGGGGCTGGCGCTGTCGCAGCCGAAACCGGTGATCGTGATCGACGGGGATGGCTCGATTCTGACCAATTTGGGCACCCTGCCTACCATCGCAAACAACGTGGCTGACAACTATATCCTGCTGATTGTTGACAATGGCTCTTACGGCTCCACCGGGGATCAACCGACCTATGCGGGGCAGAAGACCTCGCTGGCCAAGATGGCCGAGGCCGCCGGGTGTGAGCGCGTGATCGAATGCGCCGCCGAAGACACCGGACGTGTGCTGCAAGAGGCGCTGGATGCCAAACAGATGACCATCATCGTCAGCAAGTGCGAAAGCGGCAATGCCAAGATGCCGCCGATCACGATGGATCCGGTCGTCATCCGCGACCGATTCATGAAGGCCGTTCAGGCCTGATGGGCGCAAGCGCCATCCACAGCGCCGAGGACGCCCGCCGCTTGGCGCGGCGGCGTCTTCCGTGGATGGTGTTCGACTATATTGATGGTGCGGCCGGGGTCGAGGTGGGTGCCGGTCGCAATCGGTCCGCTTTGGATGCAATGACCTTGCACCCGCGTATCTTGCGAGACGTTAGCAAAAGATCTCTTGCAAGTTCCTTGTTCGACCGGCCCGCGAGACGCCCGTTCGGTATCGCTCCGATGGGCATGTGCAATTTGTCCGCGCCGGGTGCCGACTTGATGCTGGCCCGCATCGCCGCACGCCATGAAGTGCCGCTCGGGGTTTCGACTGTCGCCTCGACCGCGATGGAGGATCTGATCGTCGAAGCTGAAGGCCATGCCTGGTTTCAGCTGTACTTCAGCGGCGATGGCAGCGGCACGTTCAAGCTTGTCGATCGCGCCAAGGCAGCGGGGTACGAGACACTGGTTCTGACCGTGGATGTGCCCGAGGTTGGCCGACGCCCGCGCGAACTGCGCCATGGGTTCAAGATGCCCTTCAAAATGGGTCCCAAGCAGGTGATGGATTTTGCCTTGCACCCTCGGTGGTCCTTGCTGGTCCTGCTGAAAGGCAAGCCGGAAATGGCGAATTTCCTGATGGATGGCTACGATTTCGACCGGACCGAAAGCCGCGCCAAGGCCACGTGGGAGACATTGGCCCGCCTGCGCGATCAGTGGGCCGGGAAGCTGGTGGTCAAAGGCGTATTGGATGCAGGCGACGCGCAAAGGCTCAAGTCAGCAGGCGTGGACGCCATTCAGGTCTCAAGCCATGGTGCACGCCAGTTGGAAAGTGCTCCCGCGCCGATCACGGTTCTGCCCGAGATCCGCAAGGCCGTGGGTCCGGATTACCCGCTTTTCTACGACAGTGGGTTGCGCTCGGGTGAAGACGTGCTCAAGGCACTTTCTAGCGGGGCGGACTTTGCCTTTTTCGGTCGCATCCTTCAATTTGCAATAGCGGCCGAAGGCGAAGCGGGCCTTGAACAGCTATGGTCGGTACTCAGCGAAGAAATGAGCATCGCCATGGCCCAACTAGGCGTCACGTCGCTGGACGAGGTCCGACGCAACGCCTGATATGGGTGAGGACAATGACCCGAGGTTTCCCACGGGTCACTGAACTGTCGGTTTAACTGCGGCGCCTGCGACGACGTCCGCCACCTGCTTCGGTCTCGCCGCCGGTGTTGAAGCTTGGATTGGGCAGTGTGACAACCTGGGCCAGTTCCGGGAACGGGTCGGTCTTGTGCGGGATCGCATTGGCGGCCACGAAATGATCCTGAAACTTCGGCTCGATGGCGGTTTCGATCTTGGTGATCTCGCGCACGACGCGTTCGATCTCGGCGCGCGATCCGATATTGCACAGCGCGATACGCGCGCCGGTACCTGCGGCGTTGCCCGCGCTCGAGACTTTCTCCAGCGGCGCATCTGGTATCATTCCCAGCACCATGGCGTGTTTGGTCGAGATATGCGCGCCGAACGCACCGGCCAGAACCACGCGATCCACCTTTTCGACATTCATTTCGTCCATCAGCAGGCGTGCACCTGCGTACAAAGCGGATTTCGCAAGTTGGATGGCGCGGATGTCACCCTGCGTGACGGTGATGCGGGGGCCACCTTCGGCGCTGGCGTCGTGGATCAGATAGGCGTGTGTGCGACCTTCAGGCACGCAGCGGGCCGTACCGGTCTGTTCCGCCGATCCGATCAGACCACTTTCGTCCAGCAGGCCAGCGATACGCATCTCGGCCACTGCCTCGATGATTCCGGATCCGCAGATGCCCGTGATCCCGGTTGTGGCGATCTCCTGATCAAAGCCATCTTCGTCAGACCACTTCTCGGACCCGATGACGCGGAACCGGGGTTCCTTGGTGACAGGGTCGATCTCGATTCTCTCGATTGCGCCGGGCGCAGCGCGCTGGCCAGAACTGATCTGAGCGCCTTCGAAGGCAGGCCCGGTGGGCGAAGAACAGGCGAGTACGCGGCTGGTATTGCCCAGCAGGATTTCGGCGTTGGTGCCCACGTCGACGATCAGAACCAGATCTTCGGACTTGCCGGGTTCTTCGGACAGGGCAACGGCCGCGCAATCTGCGCCCACATGGCCCGCGATACAGGGCAGGATGTAGACCTGCGCGCGTGGATTCATGGTTGTCAGATCCATCTCGCGCGCGGGCAGCGACATGCTTTCCGACGTTGCCAGCGCAAACGGCGCCTGACCCAGTTCCACCGGGTCCAGCCCCAGCAGCAAGTGATGCATGACCGGGTTGCAGACGAACACCGTTTCCACGATCAGAGAGGTGTCAATGCCTGCCTCTTCGGCAATCGATGTGGCCAGGTCGTTGATCGCCTCGCGCACTGCCTTGGTCATTTCCCGATCGCCGCCGGGGTTCATCATGGAATACGAAACGCGGCTCATCAGGTCTTCACCAAAGCGGATCTGTGGATTCATGAGGCCAGAGGAAGCCTTGACCTCGCCGGTTTCCAGATCGGTCAGATGTGCGGCGATTGTGGTCGAGCCAAGGTCGATGGCCAGACCATACAGCCCGCCTTCATGCAGGCCGGGCCAGATTTCGACGATACGCGCCACGCTGTCCTTGTGACCTTTGTGAACCGCCACGGTGACTTCCCATTTACCCTTGCGCAGAACCGGTTGAAGTTTGGACATCAACGACAGGTCCGCCGTGACGGCTTCGATGTCCCACTGCTCGCGCAACGCCCGCTCCAGCCGTTCCAGATCGCCGGTGGGCGAGTGCATGTCGGGCTCTTCCACCACAACGAAATAAAGGCGTGTGGCCGGGTCCATCGTGATGGCGCGTGCGGCGGCCGCCTTGCGAACGACCTGACGATGTACCTGGCTTTCCGGCGGTACGTCGATCACCACGTCGCCCTGAACAGAGGCCTGGCAGCCCAGACGGCGGCCCGGTTTCAAACCGCGCTTGTCGTCATAACGCTGTTCAACCGCGTTCCATGCGCTCAGCGCGCCCTCGGACACCGTGACGCCGTGCTTGGGAAATTCGCCATAGCTGGGTGTGATCTGGCACTTTGAACAGATGCCGCGGCCCCCACAGACCGAATCCAGATCCACCCCCAATTGACGGGCTGCCGTCAGAATAGGGGTGCCGACGGGGAAGTGCCCACGTTTTCCGGACGGGGTGAAGACGACAAGAGGGTCGGTGGTCATCAGTGACATACCTTTTCATATTCGCGCGTGTTCCGGGCAAGATATGGGTTTGAGCGCAAAGGGAAAGGGCTATCAGCGGCACGATCTGCACAACGAGCGTCGTTTTCTTCGACTGCTTCGGCAACCAGAGCCACAGAGTTGCCCCCAAGGGCTTTCCCTTTGGTTCAATCCATGTAATAGGGTCACCGCCAAACGGGCTTTTGCATGGGGTATTCAAATGCAGATTCGTGAGGCACTCACCTTTGACGACGTTCTCCTGGTTCCGGGCGCATCTTCTGTGCTTCCGGCAACGGCAGATACCACTACGCGTGTGACGCGCGAGATCACCATGAACATCCCATTGCTGAGTTCGGCCATGGACACCGTGACCGAGGCGCGCATGGCCATTGCCATGGCACAGGCGGGGGGTATCGGTGTCGTTCACAAGAACCTTTCGGTGGATGAACAGGCGCGCGAAGTCCGCCGGGTCAAACGGTTTGAATCCGGTATTGTCTATAATCCCGTGACGTTGCGGGTGGACCAGACATTGGCCGACGCCAACGCGCTGGTGCAGCGCTATAACTTCACCGGTTTTCCGGTCGTGGACGAGCAGGGCCGCGTGGTGGGTATTCTGACCAACCGCGACATGCGCTTTGCAAATTCGGACGATACGCCGGTGCACGCGATGATGACTTCGGAAAATCTGGCGATGCTGCAGGAACCTGCCGATCTGGAAGAAGCCAAAAGCCTGATGCGGGCTCGTCGGATCGAAAAGCTGCTGGTTGTGGATGGTGGCGGTAAGCTGACTGGTCTTCTGACGCTGAAAGATACAGAGCAGGCCGTTTTGAACCCAACCGCGTGCAAGGACCGTCTGGGTCGCTTGCGGGTTGCTGCCGCGACGTCGGTCGGCGATGCCGGTTTCGAACGGTCCGAGCAATTGGTGGATTCGGGTGTCGACATCATCGTCGTTGATACCGCTCATGGTCATTCTCAGGGCGTGCTGGACGCTGTGAGGCGGGTTAAAACCCTGTCGAACGAGGTTCAGATCATTGCCGGAAACGTGGCGACCGGCGAGGCAACCAAAGCGTTGATCGATGCGGGCGCCGACGCGATCAAGGTGGGTATTGGTCCGGGCTCGATCTGTACCACTCGGATGGTGGCAGGCGTTGGTGTTCCTCAGCTGACGGCGATTGGCGATTGTGCGGCAGCAGCGGGCGATGTTCCGGTCATTGCTGATGGTGGCATCAAGTTCTCGGGTGACTTTGCAAAGGCGATTGCAGCCGGTGCATCCTGTGCCATGGTCGGGTCGATGATTGCAGGCACCGACGAAAGCCCGGGTGAGGTGATCCTGTATCAGGGTCGTTCGTTCAAATCCTATCGCGGGATGGGCAGTCTGGGCGCAATGGCGCGCGGATCCGCGGATCGCTATTTCCAGAAGGACGCGGCCAATGACAAACTGGTGCCCGAAGGCATCGAAGGGCAGGTGCCCTACAAAGGCTCTGCCAGTGCCGTGATCCACCAGCTTGTTGGCGGCTTGCGTGCTGCGATGGGTTACACGGGCTGCGCAACTGTTGAAGAGATGCGCAAGAACTGCAACTTCGTGAAGATCACGGGCGCGGGTCTAAAAGAAAGCCACGTGCATGATGTACAGATTACACGTGAGAGCCCGAACTACCGGGTAATGTAAGTCATTGAACAAGATACACGGCACCCACGACCGGGTGTCGTGCTGTCAATTGGATCGGCCCATCGAGGCCTGTTTCTGCCGAGGTATTTCGCGATGACGCCCGCTGCCCGAGTTCAGGCCTCGATTGAAATTCTAGATGACATCCTGTCTGGCGCCCCGGTGGAAAAAGCTCTGACAGGCTGGGCGCGGTGCAGTCGCTTTGCCGGATCCAAGGATCGAGCGGCCATTCGCGATCACGTATTCGACGCGTTGCGACGCCAGCGCTCGTACGCGGCGTTGGGAGGGTCCGATACCGGACGCGGTTTGATGATCGGTGCGACGCGTGCGTCAGGCGGTGATCTGGCCGAGTTGTTCACCGGCAATCGTCACGCTCCGATGCCGGTTCAGGAAACGGAAACGGCGCGGGATTTCGCGTCCGAAGCCGAGAAATATGACATTCCGGAGTGGCTTTGGCCTCGGTTTGCTGCCTCTCTGAACGACGCTTTGGTTCCTTGTGCAATGTCTTTGCAGAACCGGGCACCCGTTCATTTACGGGTCAACTTCCATAAAACCGATCCGAACGATGCCATCGAAGCCTTGAAGTCCGAGGGTATTGTCGCCCATCCGGTTCAGATTTGCCGCACTGCCCTTAAAGTGACAGAAGGGGCCCGGCGCATTGCCCAAAGCCAGGCTTATGCCCGGGGCCTGATCGAGCTTCAGGACGCCGCAAGCCAGGCTGTTGTGGCCTCGCTGGATCTGCGGCCGGGAATGCGTGTTCTAGATTATTGCGCGGGTGGCGGTGGCAAGGCGCTGGCTCTGGCAGCATACGAGGGCGTTGAGGTGTTCGCGCATGATGTGAATCCTGGCCGAATGAAAGACATCCCGACCCGGGCAGAGCGAGCAGGAGCAAAGATAACCACCCTGAACACCGCTGCACTTTCGGGTCTTGATCCGTTTGATGTGGTTTTGGTGGATGCTCCGTGCTCTGGCAGTGGATCCTGGCGACGGGCACCAGCCGGGAAATGGGCGTTGACCGAGGAACGGCTGCGGGAACTCACGATCATTCAGGCTCGTGTTTTATCTGACATAGCGCCTTTGGTGCGACCGGGCGGCCTGTTGGCTTACGCAACTTGTTCGGTTCTGATGGACGAAAACGGTTCGATCATAGCCGATTTTCTGGAACGCCATTCCGGGTGGAGAGAAACCTACCGGAAGGCGTGGCACGTAACACACGAATCTGATGGGTTCTTCACGTCGCACTTGACGCGCTAAGTTTTCGGGAAATAACAACCTAGGGTGGACGGCCGCACTTCGAACACCGTTAAGCGGGTATTAACCAATTTTGGCCGTTATAGCCGATAACTTTGCGCCCGAGCCGTTTATGTCTGACACAGCAGAATTTTTCAGTGACCCTTCCCTTGTCCAAACGCCCTCTGCCTCTCGTCTTTGGTCGTTGGTGGGGTTGGCATTATTGATCAGTTTCGCACCTGTGGTCGGGCTGCTGCCACCGGATTGGACCATGGGCATGATGGTCGCGGGAATGTCCGTTCTGTTCGTAACGTTGTGCGTCGTGATCAAGGGTCAGGTTGCTGCCAGGCAAGCGCAACAAGCCACTGCCGTAATGGCCGCCTTTGTGGAACAGGAAGAATCACCTTTCCTGATCGCCAATGCCTATGGCGACATTCTGGCGTCCAACACACCAGCACGAAACCAGTTTGGGGCGGCAAAAGGAGCCAGCCTTGCATGCTGCCTCGGATCAACTTTCCCAAACCCTCAGGTGGTTTTGTTGAGGTTGCAATCTCAGGCCCGATCACTCGGGCGGGCTAAGGAAGACTACTGGATCAGGGGAAACACGAACAGTGTAACTGTGCTTCAATTGGCCCCCGACATTTTTTGCTGGCGGTTTCACCAGTCAGACCATGGAAGCTGGCAGTCGATCAATTTGCCGGTTCTGACAATAGGATGCGCGAATGATGTGGTGTGTCCAAATCCGGCGGCAAAAAGGTTGCTTGGGTCCCGTCCCGGTGGTGTTCGCGACATCTTCTGTGATGCTGACCCACAGATCGGAACTTCGAACATAATCAAGTCACTGGACGGGATGATTCAGGTTGCTGTGACTGAACTTTCCCGTACCAGCAAAGAGCGAAGCCTTGGTTTGGTGCCGCTCATCCAGACTCCGGCACCCGGGGCCAGTTCGTCTTTTGCAGACCTTCCGGTTCCGGTTCTTACTCTTTCTCCCGAGGGGGCCATTCTGAATGCCAACAGGTTGGCGAATAAGCTGCTGGGAAACGAAAACCTCGAAGGCACCAATATCACTTATATCATGCGGGGCCTGGGGCGCCCCATTCTGGACTGGCTTGCGCGCACAGCCTCGGAAGAAAAAGCCCAACGTTCTGAGTTTCTTCAGTTGACCAGAAAAGACAAAGAGATCTTTGTGCAGGTCACGTTGAGCCGTGTTGTTGTTGATGGCAAGATTTCTCTGATTGCGGTTCTGAATGATGCGACCGAGTTGAAAACTCTGGAAGCTCAATTCGTTCAAGGGCAGAAAATGCAAGCTGTGGGCCAGCTGGCTGGCGGGGTTGCACATGATTTCAACAACCTGCTGACAGCCATTTCCGGGCACTGCGATCTGCTATTGTTGCGCCACGATCAGAATGACCCGGACTACGGGGATCTGGTGCAGATCAATCAGAACGCCAACCGGGCCGCTGCGTTGGTCAGCCAGCTTCTCGCATTCTCGCGCAAACAGACCCTCAGGCCCGAAGTTCTGGATTTGCGGGACACGATCTCGGACCTAATTCACTTGTTGAACCGGTTGGTTGGCGAGAAAGTTCAACTGACTCTCAGCCATGATCCAGTATTAAAGCCGGTTCGGGCGGACAAACGGCAGTTGGAACAGGTGCTGATGAACCTGGTCGTCAACGCGCGCGACGCCATGCCGGACGGGGGCGAAATACGTATCGAGACCGAGGTGTTGAACCTGACGCAACCGCTCAGTCGCGACAGGGCAACCGTAAAGCCTGGGGAGTACGTTACGGTCAGGGTCGTGGACAGCGGTGTAGGGATACCTTGCGACAAACTGCAAAAGGTTTTCGAACCCTTCTACACGACAAAGCGCACGGGTGAGGGCACGGGACTCGGGCTTTCGACGGCCTACGGCATCGTCAAGCAGACAGGCGGTTTCATCTTTGTAGACAGCGCTGTGGATCGAGGCACCGAATTCACGGTATTCCTGCCGGTTTGTGCCACGGTGGCAGAAGCTGAGCAGGACTCTCCGGCTCAACCCGAAGCACAAAGTGCGCGCCAAGGAGAAGGCGTGGTACTTCTGGTTGAAGACGAAGCTCCGGTCCGCGCCTTCGCGACCCGGGCCTTGCGGCTTAAAGGCTATACCGTGCTGGAGGCGGATTCGGCCGAGGAAGCATTGCGCCTTCTGGAGGATTCGACTTTGAACGTTGATGTATTTGTAACGGATGTGGTCATGCCCGGCATGGATGGGCCGACCTGGGTGCGGAAAGCTCGGGAAACACGCCCGGATGCCCGTGTGGTCTTCGTATCGGGTTATACCGAAGGCGCGTTTGGGGATTCAGGACCCGAAATCGCCAATTCGACCTTCCTGCCCAAGCCGTTTTCACTCAACCAGTTGACCGAAGCGGTTTTTCAGCAGCTGAATTGATCTTCTTACAAGGCTGCGTCGTGGAGCGCGAATTCCTCTGCGTGCCTTCTTCGAAATCTCTGCAGAGTCTCGGGCGTCAGTGTCAGGTCACCCGATGGTGACACATTCTCATGTGGCAGGTCGATTTGTACATTCAGACGCGCTTGCAAGAAGTCGAGAATTTTGCCCTGATGCTCATATTTGAAGATATGAGTGGCGCCTCGACCATTGCTGCGGGTACGGAAAAACTGGCTTTGGCTGCCAACATCGGCAAAATCTGGGCGCGGATTTGTCATATAGGCCTGCAAGAACGCGTCAAAATTCATGTCTCCGGTTGATTGGGCGTGGCCGGTCAGGTCTGCGCGACTGCGAAATCGATACCAGCTACCCAGCCAGTCTACGGGTTCGCGAACTACAGCCATGATTTCCATCTCGGTATCGTACATCTTCAGAAAAATATTCTGGAAAAACCGATCATATCTGCGCACCGGAGCGTGCTTTAGCTCTGGCGGGTGCGTGACGACAAGGTCAGCGCGATCCCGCAACGCCTTGTGATACGCCGTGCTGCCGGTTTTAGGAACAGCAAGGAAGGCAAGGCGTTCCTCAAAGAAAACAAGCATTTAATTGCTCCAACTGTCACACGGCTATGCGCGCAGATTGTCGTAAACGACTCCTTAACACAATTGCAGAAGACTAAATCCTGTAAGTTTTTATTGAAATGTTCTCTTTTTGGTCCCATAAGGAACAAGAGGCGAACAAAGCAGCGATTGCCGCCCGATCAAGGGTGTGACAAAAGGGAAGGCGACAGGATAATGGCGGATCTTCTGACAATGAGCGACAAGAAAAACGCAGACAAGCAAAAGGCGCTCGACAGTGCGCTGGCCCAGATCGAACGGCAGTTCGGCAAAGGCTCGATCATGAAGCTGGGCGAAGGTGCCACGCAGGATATCGAAGCGAGCTCGACCGGCTCGCTCGGGTTGGATATTGCGTTGGGAATCGGCGGCCTGCCGATGGGGCGGATTGTCGAGATTTACGGCCCGGAGAGCTCGGGCAAGACGACTCTGACGCTGCATTGTATCGCGGAACAACAAAAACGCGGCGGCGTCTGTGCCTTTGTTGATGCCGAACACGCGCTGGATCCGCAATATGCCCGCAAGCTGGGCGTTGATCTGGACGAACTTCTGATCTCGCAGCCCGATACCGGTGAGCAAGCGCTGGAAATCACCGATACGCTTGTGCGTTCTGGTGCGGTCAACATGGTCGTGGTCGATTCGGTTGCGGCGCTGACACCGAAATCCGAACTGGAAGGCGACATGGGGGACAGCAGTGTTGGCGTACAGGCCCGTCTGATGAGTCAGGCGATGCGGAAGCTGACGGGTTCGATCAGCCGCTCAAACTGCATGGTCATTTTCATCAACCAGATCAGGATGAAAATCGGCGTTATGTTTGGTAGCCCCGAGACAACGACTGGCGGTAATGCACTGAAATTCTACAGTTCGGTCCGTCTAGACATCCGCCGCATCGGCGCGATCAAGGACCGGGATGAAGTCGTCGGCAACCAGACCCGCGTCAAGGTTGTGAAGAACAAGGTTGCGCCACCCTTCAAGCAGGTGGAATTCGACATCATGTATGGTGAAGGCATCAGCAAGATGGGCGAACTTCTGGATCTGGGTGTCAAAGCCGGTGTGGTCGAAAAGTCTGGATCGTGGTTCAGTTACGGTGACGAGAGGATCGGGCAGGGTCGTGAGAACGCTAAACAATACCTGCGTGACAACAGCCGCATAGCGTTGGACATCGAAGACAAGATTCGTGCGGCTCATGGGCTGGACTTTGACATGCCGCCGAGTGCCGCCGAGGATGATGACATCCTCGAAGCCTAACAGCCGCTGACCGGAGGCTGGGTTGTTTCCGGTTTTGCATTGAGAAGACGATAAAAGAGGCGGCCCGTCGGGCCAAGGCCCTATAGGTAAATCTTGAAAGAGGCTGAGAGTTCAGCCTCTTTTTCTTTTTTGCTCCGATTGAGACGATGAAAAATTGACACCAACTGACAGGCATTGGATTTTGGTGCAGCGAAAGACCTCACAACGCGAGAGCGGCCGACATGGAGGTAGTTGGAAAAAGGCATTACCTTCAAAATTGAGTATTGAAGCCAGCAAAGATCTGCCATTTTGCCTGCCCTGGCCCTTTGCTCGCAACTGAGTACTGCGGTTCGACAAAGACGTTGTAGGTGATGTCCTTCTTTTTGAACACTTGCCCTATACCCAAGCCGATTGGCACATTATAGCTGTCCGATTCAAAATCGTAGGTCATTATTGGCGCTGACCTTAGGTATGTCCCTCCACCGAGTTGGTAGAACAGAAAAGGTTGAAAAGCTCCGATATTTACATCCTTTGCATCACTGTCTCCGGCAAAACTGGCTTGCCAAGTCAGAAGGTAACCGTATTGGAATATCGGTGACGACGCGTTGAACAATACGTTCGCGATACCGGCTGACCATTTTTTAGATCCAGACCCATCGGTCGAACCTGTTGGCGCGGTTAATTGAGGACCAACACCAAAGCTAACAGCCGGATTTCCAATATCTATAAGGTAAGCGGCAAAAACGTTGAGGTCACCAACGCCCGTCGTTTTACCACTTTGTGCCGGGAATGAATTTAAAGGCAAAGAGGCCCGCAGAACCCAATTTGTGTTCCCCAAGCTCATAGGTTGCGCATACCTGAGCCAAAACTGATTGCCAGTTTGGTCCGTTCCGGAAATATCGCCAATATAATAGTTCTGAACGTTGACCGCTTTGAAATTTGCCAGCGGATTATTCGCCTGAGCTGCTGCTGAGGCCGCGTCGTTCTCCTGTGCAACCACAGGATTACCTGTTGCAGTAGATACTCCCAGAAAGACGAAAAGGCTAAAGAAGAACCTGGCAAGGAAATTCCGGGTCGAAGTTACATTTGTACCTGAAGCCTTCAGATTGGTCTGCACCTTGCTACTCCCTGACCCACTCGACTGCGTCATCGAAGTGTCGAGGCGTCGCATGGCGACGCCCCAACCATTTGCATCAATTCCCGGTTGGAAGGCTCAGCGAGAACCCGTCTTTTTCCAGTTGGTCCCGGATGTTCTGGAAACGCTGGTAACCAGTGAGCGTGATCGGACCTGCGTAGGATTCGCTCTGTACAGGGCGCGGCGGGAATTCGATGTAGGTTTTTACCAGTCGATCAAGCTCACCGGCCAGTGTCGGCAACGTCCAGGTGTTCTCACGCCCGGTGGTCATGAAGATGTCATAGCGCTCCATCGGATCCTCCCACAGGTTGAACACCTGCGGCACAGTTGCGATGTATTTCTCTGCACCACGCCATCCTAGTTCGGCCGCCGGGGATTCGGAGCCGGCCCGCGCGCCGTTGTCGCCACGCATGTTGAAGACAGCCTTCCATTCGTTAACACGTATGGCACCTGGTGTGAGCTCGTTTTCGGTGAAATACGCCCAAGAGTATCGCTGCGGATCAGCCTCTCCGAACAGAACCGGCGCCATGTCGATGCTGTCAAAGATTGTGGGCTGACCTTCCCGGTCTTCGGTTGGCAGTGGCACTCCAGCAAGGCTGGCAAAAGTGGCCATCAAGTCAGTACCACCGGTAATGTCGCTCGACTTCGAATCCGGCGCAATTTTTCCTGTCCATTTGGCGAAGAACGGTACGCGGTACGCTCCTTCCCGGTCGGTTCCCTTAGTGCCGCGAAACGGTGTCATGCCGGCATCAGGATGCACGTCCTGCCACGCGCCATTATCGACAGTGTAAATGATCAGGGTGTTTTCCCCAATTCCGAGATCTTCCACCTTGTCGAGGATTTGACCAGTGTGAAAGTCAAGCTCGACCACCTTGTCGCCATACTTGTTCTTTACTGCCGACTTGCCCACAAAATCAGGCGACGGCAGGTTGGGCTGGTGGTTCGCAGCCCAGTTGATAGACATGAAGAACGGCTGGTCCAGGCCAGCAAGACGCTCCAGTTCCGCCACCGCCTTTTCTGCACCGATCTTGTCCAGCGCAGCCAGATCAGCGGTTGTCATGTCTTCAATGGTCAGCACTTCTTTGGCGGGTTCTCCAGCTACACCTTCGAAGACACCAGTGGTGTTCTCTTTGTAAAATGCCCGCTGATCATCGGACATCTGCACATTCCAGTCGTCCAGAGCATATGTGTACGCGTTCAGGTGATACAGGAATGTGTTCTCCATCTTGTCGTAGCCATGGGCAATTGGCATGGCGTATTCTGCTTCACCGAGATGCCACTTACCCATGAAGTAAGTGTTGTATTCAGCCTGCTTCAAAACAGACGCAATCGTCCATTCTGCCGCCGGCAACCCACCACCTTGCCCCTGAAAAGCGACCGTCGTCATGCCCGAGCGGTTCGGGTAACGCCCAGTCTGCATTGCTGCACGCCCCGGCGTGCAAGAGGATTGAGCGTAGAAGTCCGTGAACATCATCCCCTGCTTGGCCATTTGATCAAGGTTGGGGGTGTCCATGCCACGCGCTGCGCCACCATGATATGCGCCAAGATCCCAATACCCGGTATCATCTGATACGATCAGAATGATGTTGGGCTTGCTGCCGTAGGTCGATAGCGATGTCGGATCGAAATCCTGAGCCGTTGCGGAGATCGCAAAGGTACAAAAGAAAGCAGCCAAAGGCGTGGCAACTTGGTGACGTTTAATCATGTTTGTCTCCCCTTCGGGAAAAGAATCAAAGTTAAGAAATTGCGCCCTTTTAACGGTCTATATACCGTGCAGGACACAACGCTCCTTGGGCTATTCCGAATAGCTTCCTATTCTTTTGGGTAGATCAGACTTTCGAAGCGCCGTTTAATCACCCAAAAAAACTAGACGATGCTTCGACTGCCTTTAGATGATCCTGGAGATCGTTATCAGGAACTTCTTGCGTCGTTTTAAAGTCCAAACCAACGATCCACTTATTTGATCGATCTAGCCCACGAATAGGGCTTGTTTTTCCCGCAAATGAGTTTGACCGCCTCATATTCACCGAACGTTGTCAGTGGAAAGCGGCAGAGAACCAACAACTCAAGTTATGATATTTCGATTCTAGAATTTGTCAAAATTTCCTCTTGTACGAACCCAAAAATAGACTTCGTCAAACGTGGAGGAGAAAGAACTGGGCCGACTACTACAGAAAGCGGAGAGAGATATTGGTACGAAAATCTTCGACCGCTCAAATGCTAAAGTAAACAACGGCTTTGCGCTTGACTAGATTAGAAACTGAAGAGATTCCGATCATAGACGAAGCCCTTTGCAATACCGAGCTTCATAGCTGGGCTCTTGTGTTCTTTTACCATGAGGTCGGTGTAGTTATGGGCAAACCTCAGGATATCCACCAGCTTCATGACCATAACCGGATTGTAGTACTGCTTGTAGTACCACAGGCTTTTGCGGCCCGAGGTTGACAAGCCACGCTCAAATCCCATGACCTTGGTCCGTGCCCGAGCGTGATACATGTCTACCGGATGCGTTCCCGCCCGAACTGCGAACTGGGCCATCTGGGCATAGTCTAATCGTGTCGGGTCAGTGCGGAAAATCACCCGCTTATGCGGCTCATTAATGAAGTGGAACGGATAGTGAATGCCGGCCGTTTCAGACTGACCGGTATGATCCATTAGGAGCTCCCTGATATCGGAGAGTGCCATATTGCCAAAGGAGGCTTCCAAAAGGTACTCCATGGCGCCGTCCTGTGGCCTGGAGACAGCCTGATCACCACCTCCAGGCAAGAACCCTGCCTGACGCATCAAATGCTCCGCGCGCTCAAACTCCCTGTTACCATCAGTCACAAACCCCAGGCGCCGCGGATGGCTTTCATTCTTTGCTATGGTGACGTCTGCAATCCGCACCAAGCTCTTCTGCACTTCATTTTAAACACAGCCAAAAAGGCTGAAGAGACACCCGTATCGCGGTCAACTGAAAAGTTCAGCAGTCGATACTTCTTACCGATCTTCTTCTTGAGCAGCATGATATGCGCAAACTCGGCCGCGTCTTGTCGAACCCTCGCGGCCTTCTCAAGGAGCCTGATATCGTCATCAAGCTCTCTAGGCTTTTTGTTACGGTGCCACCTACTTGATTTTGGGTTGGTCGCCTCGTGTCGTTTGCAAATGAACTCGATGTACTCACTGGCAAACCAAATCCGAGCTTTCTCTCGCATAGAACGAGGCTTGTCTTTGTCACCGACAATGTCCATCGCCTTTTCGACGGCAAGCGGGTGAATGTCGGGATCAACATCTGTTGTAGACGCGATGACATACTTGCTATCATTGTGGACGGTGCACATTTGGCGCACTTCTACAAGTTTACGAATACCTTTGTCAGGCCAGTTCACCTGAAGGATATGTGTGTCCGTGGCGAAGTGAGGACTATTTCCTTCAAATACTTCGGGAAGTCGCTTCTCCCGCTCTGCTGCAAAGGCTTGGCATTGCTCGTGGATGAAGTCGATCTTCGAATAGACTTCCGGAAGTGATGTATCGAGGTATCGTGAGATAGCTGAAAGCGTCACGCCATTAACCAGCGATCTAAAGACTTTTCCATTTAGATCTCTACGTTTTTGTCGCCTCGTCGAGCGACCAATCGAAAAGGTCTTCTTGCACGCTCTGCACTGATATCTTGGATCTCCTTTGGCCGTTTTGCCGAACTTTCGATACCGGCTGGGCATCAGCTCAACGGTCGCTCCGTGATTGACACATGCAACACTCGGACAACTTTAATGCTTTGTTCTTCTATTCAGGCGGGAGAGCCTTGCGTATTCTTCCGCCAATGCTTTGTTGGATTTGAGGATGCTAGACCGTCCGCAACTTGGGCAAACATAGGTGCGCTCATCTCCAGACCCGCAGACCTTGCCCCGCGCCAAGTTTGAACCCGGAGTAGCTGGTCGGTCGCGCCCCTCTCTTGGGTCAGGAAATACGCCGTAAAGGTCACAAAGTGGGTTGCGGCAAAAATTGACTCAGAAACCTCCAGGCAGGCGAGGAAGCCGAGTTCTTATTTTGTTCGCAGATTTTGCGAAGCCTTCTCGGGTTCCGGCACGTCACAAGCTCATATTTCTAACGAAAACGACCAGCGGCCTAGCTGCTGGTCGAAAGCTCGTCAACATTTACCTATAGTGGCTTGACGTCGGGCCGCCTTGTTTCATTCGGGCACACCTCTGCTGTGGACACTCCTCTGACGGGGGGATAAACCTGCGGAGACCAAGATTTACGTGCGCCGAGAGAGCCCTATGCCAACCCTGAACGACATCCGATCGACCTTTCTGAACTACTTTGAAAAACAGGGGCATGAGGTCGTGGCGTCCAGCCCGCTGGTTCCGCGCAACGACCCTACGCTTATGTTCGTCAATTCGGGCATGGTGCAGTTCAAGAACCTGTTCACCGGCCTGGAAACACGTGACTACAAGCGCGCCACCACAGCGCAGAAATGTGTGCGTGCTGGCGGCAAGCATAACGACCTCGACAATGTGGGCTACACTGCGCGCCACCATACATTCTTCGAGATGTTGGGGAACTTTTCGTTCGGTGATTACTTCAAACACGAAGCGATCCCGTTCGCGTGGGAACTGATCACCAAGGAATTCGGAATCGACAAGAACCGCCTGCTTGCTACGGTTTATCATACTGATGACGAGGCGTTTGAAATTTGGAAAAAGGTCGGTGTTCCCGAAGACCGGATCATCCGCATCGCCACCAGTGACAATTTCTGGCAGATGGGTCCGACCGGCCCCTGCGGCCCGTGTACCGAAATCTTCTACGATCATGGCGACCACATCTGGGGTGGCCCTCCGGGATCGGCCGAAGAGGATGGCGATCGATTCATTGAAATCTGGAACGTCGTTTTCATGCAGAACGAGCAGTTTGAAGACGGCTCGATGGTCGAACTCGACATGCAATCGATCGATACGGGCATGGGGCTCGAGCGCATCGGTGCATTGTTGCAGGGCAGCCATGACAATTATGACACCGATCTGTTCAAGGCACTGATTGAAGCGTCGGCCGATGCGACTGGCGTGGATCCTTACGGGGATCAGAACGTGCACCACCGTGTGATTGCAGACCACTTGCGTTCGACCTCGTTCCTGATTGCGGATGGCGTGATGCCGAGCAATGACGGCCGCGGTTATGTTCTGCGTCGCATTATGCGTCGTGCCATGCGCCATGCTCACCTGTTGGGCGCCAAGGATCCGGTCATGCACCGACTCGTACCGTCACTCGTACAACAAATGGGTGGGCACTATTCAGAGTTGACCCAGGCACAGCCATTGATTGAAGAGACTTTGTTGCTTGAAGAAACCCGCTTCAAGCAGACGCTGGATCGGGGGCTGAAGCTGCTTGACGACGAAGTATCTGGCCTTTCCGAGAGTGCGCCATTATCCGGTGAAGCGGCCTTTAAGCTGTACGACACTTATGGCTTCCCGCTGGACCTGACTCAGGATGCGCTGCGTGAGAAGGGCCGGACGGTTGATACAGACGGTTTTGACGCGGCGATGGCAAAACAGAAGGCCAAGGCACGAGCTGCCTGGGCGGGGTCGGGTGAAGCTGCTGATCAGGCAGTCTGGTTCGATGTTCTGGATACCGCCGGGGCGACCGACTTCCTTGGCTATGACACCGAGAAGGCTGAAGCTCAGGTTGCTGCTTTGGTTGTTGACGGCGCTTTGGTTGAAAAGATCGATGCGGGTGACAGCGGCTGGGTCGTGGTGAACCAGACCCCATTCTACGGCGAGGCAGGTGGCCAGGTCGGTGACACTGGCGAGTTGCGGCGCCTTGAAGATCGCGATCACCTCAGCCGGGTGGAGGACAGCAGGAAATTCGCCGATGGGAAGGTCTATGCACATAAGGTGACGGTCGTCAGCGGTGCTGTGTCAAAAGGTGATGCTGTCGAGCTGGAAGTCGATCATGCGCGCCGCACTGCAATCCGGGCCAACCACTCGGCCACGCACCTGCTGCACGAAGCACTACGGGAAACGCTGGGCGACCACGTAGCGCAGCGCGGCTCGCTGAATGCGGCCGATCGTTTGCGGTTCGACTTCAGCCATTCCAAAGCGCTGAGTCTTGAGGAAATCCAGAAAGTCGAACGTGAGGTGAACGACTTCATCCGCCAGAACTCGGCTGTCGAGACACGGGTCATGACACCAGATGATGCGCGCAAACTGGGCGCGCAGGCATTGTTCGGTGAAAAATACGGTGACGAGGTTCGTGTTGTTTCGATGGGCAAGGCGTCCACGGGCAAGGGCCATGATGGCGAGACATGGTCGATTGAACTGTGTGGCGGTACCCATGTGCGCCAGACGGGCGACATTGGCACGTTTGTCGTGATGGGGGACAGCGCAAGCAGCGCTGGCGTACGGCGCATCGAAGCGCTGACCGGGGATGAAGCTTTTCGGTACCTTTCGGCGCAGGATCAACGCCTTGCACAGGTGGCGTTGGAACTGAAGGCGCAGCCGGACGATGTGGTGGCACGCGTGAAGAGCCTGTTGGAAGAACGCAAGTCACTGCAGAATGAAGTGGCTCAGTTGCGTCGTGATCTTGCGATGTCCGGCGGGGCCGGGAAGGGTGGTGGCGCCGAGGCACGTGATGTGAACGGAGTGAAGTTCATGGCACAGGCCCTCAGCGGTGTATCCGGGAAAGATCTTCCGGCATTGATCGACGAACACAAGGCTCGACTTGGGTCAGGTGCGGTGCTGCTTATCGCGGATACAGGCGGCAAGGCTGCGGTTGCGGCCGGCGTTACCGAAGACCTGACAGGGACCATTTCGGCGGTCGACCTGGTCAAGGCCGCCGTGGTGGAATTGGGCGGCAAAGGCGGTGGCGGTCGTCCGGATATGGCTCAGGGCGGCGGCAAGGACGCGTCGAATGCGGATGCGGCGATCAAGGCCGCAGAACAGGTTTTGGGAGGATAAGATGGCGGCACTTTGGATTGCACACGTAACGGTGACTGATGCTGAGGCGTACGGAAAATACGCCGAGTTGGCTGGACCAGCCATTGCCAAGCACGGGGGAGCCTTCATCGCCCGTGCCGCGCGTTATGTTCAGTTGGAAGGCAAGGAACGACCACGTAATGTCGTCGCCCGGTTCCCATCGCTTGAAGCAGCGGTCGAGTGTTACAATTCGGATGATTATCAGCAGGCACTGAGTCACGCACGCGAGGCAAGTGAACGTGAATTGGTTGTGGTTGAAATCACAGAGTGATCGCCAGGGTTTCACGACTTGAAACGTCGTTTGCCGTAGAGTCTGGCAACGAATAGGCAATCATCTGCTTATGTCACAATCGATCAAGGAAACTCAGCCCGCAAACATGGGCTGAGTTTAATTTTACATTATTGCAGGCACTTACGTGACTTTGGTGTCGCAGATTTTAGAGCTTCGCGCCCGAATTGTGGCCGCGCCATCCAATTTCTTGCGCGAAAAGGTCAGATTAGCGGACGAAATTTCGCCCTTTTTCCCCTTCAACTTTTTAGGTGATTGCTTGGGCAGGGTTGTTCGCAGATAGTTTCATGAATCGGAATGCGACCCTGTTTGACGTGCGATCGTGCGAAAAACACCGGATTGGGGTACAGGCATGAAACACTTTACAAATCTGGCCAAACGGATTGGTTCCAGACTTTTGCCGGTTTCGGTGCGGGTCGTCAGCATCTGTGTTTTAGGCATCTGCACCTTTGCCATGACCTCGGTCGCGCATGCGTCCGGGAACGGGTTTATCCCAAGTGTCGCGTCTTCACCACCTCCGTCCGGAGCCGCCAACTTGTGCGCTCAATACAATTGGGCCTGCGCAGGAAAGCGATCCGTATCCTTGTCCAGTCAGCAAGAACTGAAGGTTGTCGAACAAATTAACCGGCGTGTGAACAGGTCGACCCGCGAAGTCACCGATCAATCTCAGTACAAAACGACCGAGCGATGGGCGCTGCCCACCGCCAGGGGCGGTGATTGTGAGGACTTCGCGCTGTTGAAGAAAAGAGACTTGATCCATGCGGGGGTCGATCCAAGCAAACTCTTGATCGCTACTGTTCTGGACACGCGCCGGGTGCCTCATGCGGTGCTGGTGTACCGCTCTTCAAACGGTGATTTGGTTTTGGACAACCTCACAAACCGTATCAAACCCTGGACAGCGACGCGGTACCTGTTTCTTCGTATGCAAGACCCGAACCGGCCCGGAAGTTGGGTTGGTGTTTACGGGCATAGCTGAGGAAAACTGAAAACCTTTTTTGAGAAAGTGAATACCGGTGCAATCGAATCTTGCACCGGTATTTTTGCTTCCACACTAGAACGTTTCGCCGCCGCCTTCACCTTCGCCGCCGCCTTCACCTTCGCCGCCGCCTTCACCTTCGCCGCCGCCTTCGCCGCCGCCTTCACCTTCGCCGCCGCCTTCGCCGCCGCCTTCACCTTCGCCGCCGCCTTCGCCGCCGCCTTCACCTTCGCCGCCGCCTTCGCCGCCGCCTTCACCTTCGCCGCCGCCTTCGCCGCCGCCTTCACCTTCGCCGCCGCCTTCACCTTCGCCGCCGCCTTCACCTTCGCCGCCGCCTTCGCCACCGCCGCCGCCTTCGCCGCCGCCTTCGCCACCGCCTTCGTTTTCACCACCAGTGCCACCGCCTCCAGCGCCAGTGGTGCCAGCTCCACCGCCTGAACCGCCGCCACCACCGAAAGCGGGGCTGCTGTCGGCAGTCTCATCAGACGGACCATCACCGGACCGCTGATCACTTGCGCCGATCGATGCTGTCGGAAAATCAGAAAGCAAGTCTGCAAGTGGCGTACATTCAGCTCCGACACGCGCAAGAATTTGATCGAAATCGTGCCGGCGTTGAATGTATCGGATCATACCCGATGTTACAGCGTCGCACTCACACAGAACCTGCGCGGACGCAGCGGATTGTCTGGCCGTTTGAATCGTACACGTCCCGGCTGCGAATGCTTCGCCAGTGGGCGAAAACAAAAAGGTAGTGGCTACAAAAAAAAGCGGGATACTGCTTGATTGGACGCCCATTGGAAACTCCTCGAAACTCGATATTCAACTACGTGTTCATATGAACCACCGATGCGCCGGTGTTTATGAACCACGTCACACAACTGGCATATTTTCACCTTAAATGGGTCTCAATCACAATATGTGGAATGGGTGAGTGGGAAAATCTTAATGCAACTTAAAGCAGAAAGAATATTCTTTTCAAAAGAAAACCGGGCGTATTGCCCGGTTGCCCATTTTTCATCTTTTGTCCGTTTGGACGCAAAAATGCCACACTGAGGCAATTGTTTCTGATTGCGACGGCGGGTTGCCCGAATGATCAGGCCGACTTGGCCATCCGCTTCCGTTCGTGAGGATCGAGAAAGCGCTTACGCAGGCGTACAGCGTTGGGTGTGACCTCGACCAGTTCATCGTCGTCAATATACGCAATCGCCTCTTCCAGTGAGAACTGAATGTGGGGTGTCAGGCGAACGGCGTCGTCTGAACCGCTGGCGCGTACGTTGGTCAGTTTCTTGCCTTTCAGCGGGTTCACTTCCAGATCATTGTCGCGAGAATGCTCACCTATCACCATGCCTTGATAGACATCCGTTTGGGGGCCGACAAACATCCGACCACGCTCCTCGAGGTTCCAGAGGGCATAAGCCACGGCCTGACCTTTTTCCATCGAGATCAGAACGCCCGCCCGACGCCCCGGGATCTGACCTTTGTGCGGAGCCCAGTCGTGGAACACGCGGTTCAATACGCCCGTACCGCGCGTGTCGGTCAGGAACTCGCCGTGATAGCCGATCAGGCCGCGGGACGGTACGTGGGCAATGATGCGGGTCTTGCCAGCACCTGCGGGGCGCATTTCGACTAACTCACCTTTGCGTGCGCCGGTGATCTTTTCGATCACCGAGCCGGAGTATTCATCATCCACGTCGATGGTGACTTCCTCGATGGGTTCCAGACGTTGCCCGTTTTCTTCGCGGAACAAAACCTGCGGGCGCGAGATGCTGAGTTCGAAACCCTCACGGCGCATGTTCTCGATCAGAACACCCATCTGCAATTCGCCTCGGCCTGCGACCTCGAATGCCTCGCCGCCGGGCGTGTCGGTGATGCGGATCGCGACATTCGATTCGGCTTCTTTCATCAGGCGATCACGGATAACGCGTGACTGAACCTTTTTGCCATCCCGACCGGCCAACGGAGAATCGTTGATCCCAAAAGTAACGGTAATCGTCGGCGGGTCGATGGGTTGTGCAGGCAGGGCTTCTTCGACCTGCGGAGCAACAAGGGAATCTGCCACTGTGGCTTTGCTCATGCCTGCGATGGTGACGATGTCACCGGCTTCTGCCACGTCGATGGGCTGCTGTGCCAGTCCGCGGAATGCAAGTATTTTCGACGCGCGGAAGTTTTCGATCACCGTTCCATCGCGGCTGAGCGCCTTGAGGTTGTCGCCTGCCTTAAGAGTGCCGCTTTCCACACGACCTGTCAGAATGCGGCCGATGAACGGATCGCTGCCCAAAGTTGTGGCCAGCATCCGGAACGGCTCGTCCTTGTGCTCGACCTGCTTGGGGGCAGGGACGTGATCGACGATCAGGTCAAACAGGGCGCTCAGGTCCTTGCGGGGGCCATCCAGCTCCATGTCTGCCCAGCCCGAACGGCCCGAGGCGTACATCGCCGGAAAGTCCAGCTGGTCGTCATCGGCACCGAGGTTTGCGAACAGGTCAAAGCATTCGTCCAGTGCGCGGTCAGGTTCCGCGTCCGGTTTGTCGACCTTGTTCAGAACCACGATTGGGCGCAAACCCAGCGCCAGGGCCTTGGAGGTCACGAACTTGGTCTGCGGCATCGGGCCTTCTGCGGCGTCAACCAGTAGGACAACTCCGTCGACCATGCTGAGAATGCGTTCCACTTCACCGCCGAAATCGGCGTGGCCGGGTGTGTCGACAATGTTGATGCGGGTGTCTTTCCACTCGACCGACGTTGCCTTGGCCAGAATGGTGATACCACGTTCGCGTTCCAGATCGTTGCTGTCCATGGCGCGTTCCGCCACGGACTGGTTTTCCCGGAACGCGCCGGATTGTTTGAGCAGCTCATCCACCAGGGTCGTCTTGCCGTGGTCAACGTGAGCGATGATTGCGATATTGCGCAGGTCCATGAGAGGTCAGCCTTTGAACGGGAAGTTGCCGCGCGCATAGCGCGGCGCGACAAAATATACCAGCCCTAACCGTGGATCAGTGACCAGCAGTCTTGGAAAAGAGGTGAATGATCAGGATTCCCGCCAATATCATGGTAAGTCCAAGTACCGCCGGCCAATCCAGTTTTTGACCGAAAACGATGAAACCGATCACGGCGATCAGAAAAATCCCCAGACCTGACCAGATCGCGTAGACAATGCCAACAGGCATGAATTTCAGCGTCAACGCCATGAAGTAGAAAGCGACTCCGTACCCCACGACCACAAGGACGGACGGCCAAAACCGCGTGAATTGTTGACTGGCCTGCAACGCGGTGGTGCCAATGGTTTCCGCAATAACGGCTAGCATCAGATACAGATACGCTTGGGGCATTTGAATCCTCAAATGGGGAAGACACATCGCGTTGAGCATGAAATTGAAGGTCTGAGCAAGGTAAATTTCCATCTCAACCAGGTAGAACGCCAGCCGAGGTCAGGTATACCTTACTGTTCTGAAAATCGAATTAGTGTAATGTTCTCAACATATTTTATCTTTTGTTAATGAGTATTGAGTGATGACGACATTTTCGAAATCCGTCATATTTGCTTCGGGTCTGATTGTGGTGATTGGGTGGCTTGCTGACGGGGGGTCCGTCGAAGTTGAAGCAGCCAACATGGTTCAACAGTTTGATGGTAGTAGTGTTTTTTAGCGCCGCGCAGAACTAAGCAGGGAAAAAGGAGCCTTCCGGCTCCTTTTTTCCTTTGTTGTCTAGTGATGAAGAGCCTCGCCGCTTTGGAAATACGCAGCCAGTTGCGGTTGCAGCCAATCCCAAAGCCGAGGAGACCCCGCTGCAATTGCAGGCTGAACTCGCGCCTCAAGCTGGGCATATGTTACCTTGTAATCGACCCATGACCCGCCACCGGTTTCCAGATTGGCGATAGGTGTCTGAAAACGGTCGACGGCTTTGGCGAACTTGGCGTCTGGGCTGTCTGCAGCTTCAAACTCTTGCCACAGCGTGGTGAAGCCCTTGCATTGAGTGTCAGGCAACAGGCCAAACAACCGCTTGGCCGCCGCTTGTTCCTTGGCGGCTTGCGCCGCGTGATCGACCTGCCCGTGGATCGGATTATCGCCGGCGTCGATTTCGACGATATCGTGCAGCAACAGCATCTGAATCACCCGATCAACACTGATCTTCTGAGGCGCGCTTTCAGACAGGACCCAGGCGTAGAGCATGATGTGCCACGAGTGTTCCGCCGAGTTTTCAAAACGATCACCCGCCATCAGCCGCGAGGCGCGGAGAACGGATTTCAGCTGATCGGCTTCAGTCAGAAACGGCAACCGGGTCGTAAACGCATTGGCGCGCGTATCTGTGCCGGCCAGAAGGTTGATGGCATGCTCGTAGGCCAACGGAAAAACCTGTGCCAGATAGGCTGCACGGCCGCCTTCGAGATTTGAACGCGCTATGTCCACGTGGTCCGGATTGGGGTTAGGGGCACACAGAACCTGAAACAGTGGCTGACACCGGTCCAGTATCTTGGCAAACCGGGCGTCGGGGGACTGATCCTCCTCGAATTCACGCCAGAAAGCGTGGAGCGCATCAGCCTGATCCTTTGGCAAAAGTCCAAACAACTCCAAAGCTGCGGCTTGCTCAGCCTTGGCAACCGAAGCCCAATCTGTTTCAAGATGAATTGGGTGGTCGCCAACAACGATCTCAACCAGATCATGTAGCAAAAGCATACGGATGACCCGATCAATCGAGACATCCGACCCCGCCAACGGGGCCATGACCAGGGCCCACAAGGCCAGATGCCAGCTGTGCTCCGCGGAATTCTCGGGCCTCGACTGGTCAAGCAGGACATTTGCCCGCTCGACCATTTTCAGTTCGTCAGCCCGTTTCAGAAATGCGATTTGCGCCGACAAACGGTCGGTCATTGTTTTTCGATGGCCTTCAGTTTGGCGCGATGCGCAGACAGGCGTTTGATTACAAACTGCCTGGCCTTCCGTTCAGCCAAACGAACACGAATTTCCGTCAGAAACGCTTCTTCCAGAGACTGAGATGCTGCCCCGAGCACTTCACCAACTTCGACAAAAAATCTGTCTTCGCCTGTCTCATCCATAACCTTCATCGTATCTTCGGCCAGTTTGGCCGCAAGAGATGTGATGGTGTCGGACATTAGCGGGTGTTCTCGGTCAGGCGCCGTTTCACATAGTCACTGACCTCGGTGATCATCGTGTCCATGTGTCGATCCTGAAAAAAGTGATCGGCCCCTTCCACCTCGGTGTGGGTGATGGTGATTCCCTTTTGCTCGTGCAGCTTGTTCACCAGCGAGGTTGTGTCAGCCGGAGGCGCCACCCTGTCAGCCGTGCCATTGATGATCAGGCCGGAAGACGGGCAGGGGGCAAGGAACGAAAAATCGTACATGTTTGCAGGGGGCGATACACTGATGAATCCCGTGATTTCAGGGCGGCGCATCAGCAGTTGCATACCGATCCACGCACCGAACGAGAAACCTGCAACCCAGCAGTGCTTCGAATTGTTGTTCATCGATTGCAGGTAATCCAGCGCCGAGGCTGCATCGCTCAGCTCACCCACGCCCTGATCATATTCGCCCTGACTGCGACCGACACCGCGAAAGTTAAAGCGCAACACGGTGAAGCCCATGTTGTAAAAGGCGTAGTGCAGATTATAGACCACCTTGTTGTTCATGGTCCCGCCGAATTGAGGATGCGGGTGAAGCACGATGGCGATCGGTGCGTCTTTTTCCTTTTGCGGGTGGTAGCGGCCTTCCAGGCGGCCTTCGGGTCCGGGAAAAATCACCTCGGGCATGTGTGCTTTGGTCCTGTCTTTTTCGTACAGATGCCCGGACATACTTGACGATAATCGTCGGGCACCTTAGAACGGTTCTAATTACATTGCATGGCGCTTTTTTACGCTGCCAGTCGGAGATACGCACTGGCAGCGTCGGCGTCAATGATTTCGCGCAAATCCTGCTGAGAGGAGACATGGAATGAAGCTGTCGACCAAGGGGCGTTACGCAATGGTCGCTCTGGCGGATATAGCGCTTCATCCGACAGAAAGCTTGGTGACGCTTGGGGAAATCTCCGAGAGGCAGGACATCTCGTTACCGTATCTCGAGCAGCTCTTTGTCAAACTGCGTCGGGCGGACTTGGTGTCTTCCGTTCGCGGACCCGGTGGCGGGTACCGACTGGCTCGCCCTGCGTCTGAAATTCGCGTTGTCGAGATACTGGCGGCCGTAGACGAAACCGTTGATGCCCTGCAAAAAGGGGCAGGAGCGTCCGGAGCTTCATCCGGCAGTCGTGCGCAATCGTTGACCAATCGGCTTTGGGAAAGTCTCAGCGCACATGTCTATGTGTTCCTGCATCAAACCCGCTTGTCGGATGTGATCAAGAACGACCTCGCCCCGTGCCCGGCCGTTCCGAGCCTGTTTTCTGTTGTAGATGAATGAACTGAACAGGCGAGGTAAGAAATGAAGTCTGCCGGCAAAAAGATGTATCTATGAAACGTGTTTATCTGGATCACAACGCAACAACGCCGCTGCGTCCAGAAGCGAGGGACGCGATGATTGCGGCCATGGATGTCTGTGGCAACCCCTCGTCGGTTCATGCGGAAGGTCGTGCCGCCAAAGCTCTGATCGAACGTGCTCGGGCTCAGGTTGCATCGGCCTTTGGGGCGGATGGAGCGGATATTGTTTTTACATCTGGTTCAACCGAAGGTGCGGCGCTGACATTGTCGAGGCGCCAATTGCACGGTGCAGCGATTGAGCATGACGCGGTAAGAGCTTGGATCAAAGAGGATCTTTCGGTTTCTGAGTTCGGAGACGTGCAGGTGGCCGCACCTGAAATGTCGACATTGCAACTGGCAAACTCAGAGACAGGGATTGTTCAAACACTGCCGTCCGGTCTGGCCGTGACAGACGCCACACAGGCTTTTGGCAAGCTGCCCCTCGCGTTCAACTGGATGAGTGCGCAGATGGCCTTGGTTTCCGCCCATAAGCTGGGCGGCCCAAAGGGTGTCGGTGCCGTTGTGATGAAGCGAGGAACAGATCTGGCGGCGCAGATCAAGGGGGGCGGCCAGGAAATGGGCCGCAGGTCTGGGACCGAAAATGTCATTGGTATCGTGGGGTTCGGCGCGGCAGCTGAAGCTGCAGCACGGGATCTGGCCAATGGCGTTTGGGAGCAGGTCGAAGAATTTAGAAATATTCTAGAAAACGCTCTTGAGGCCGCTGTAAAATCACCTATTTTTGTCGGGAAAGGGCGGCGACGCTTGCCGAACACCCTGTGTTTTGCTGCGCCCGGTTGGAAGGGTGAAACCCAGGTCATGCAGATGGACCTGTCGGGTTTTGCCGTCAGTGCGGGCTCTGCCTGTTCCAGTGGCAAGGTTCGTGCCAGCGCGGTGCTTACCGCAATGGGTTTTGACGAGGAGACAGCCAGCAGCGCAATCCGCGTGTCGCTGGGACCTCGGACAACGGAAGAAGATGTGCTGCGTTTCGCCGAGACGTGGCTTGAGAAAGAGAAAAAGCATCGCGCGCGAGCTGCGTGATCTGACGGAGGGTAAGTCATGGCCGCTTTGGACCAGACCCAGGTTAAAGAAGGTGTCGATCAGGAAACCGTTGATGCGGTGCGCGAGGCCGGAACCTACAAATACGGCTGGGACACTGACATTGAGATGGAGTACGCGCCGAAAGGTGTGAACCCGGACATCGTCCGTCTGATCTCGGAAAAGAATGAAGAACCGGAATGGATGACCGAATGGCGTCTGGCCGCGTTTGAACGCTGGACCAAGATGGAAGAACCAAACTGGGCCATGGTCACCTATCCCAAAATCGATTTTCAGAACCAGTATTACTATGCCCGTCCGAAATCGATGGAAGAGAAGCCAAAATCCTTGGATGAGGTCGACCCCAAGCTGTTAGCCACATACGAAAAGCTGGGTATCCCGCTGAAAGAACAGATGATTTTGGCCGGTGTCGAAGGTGCTGAAGACGCCCCGGCTGAGGGCCGCAAGGTTGCTGTCGACGCGGTGTTTGATTCCGTTTCGGTTGGCACGACCTTTCAGGCCGAACTGAAAAAGGCCGGCGTGATCTTCTGTTCGATTTCAGAAGCGATCAAGGAACATCCTGAACTGGTCAAGAAGTATCTGGGCACTGTAGTTCCGGTGTCGGACAATTTTTATGCGACACTGAACTCGGCCGTGTTTTCGGATGGGTCATTCGTATATATCCCGCCAGGTGTTCGTTGTCCGATGGAGCTGAGCACATATTTCCGTATCAACGCGGAAAACACAGGCCAGTTCGAACGCACGCTGATCATCGCTGACAAAGGCTCTTACGTCTCTTATCTGGAAGGCTGTACCGCACCTCAGCGCGACACCGCTCAGTTGCATGCAGCCGTGGTTGAGATCATTCTGGAAGAAGACGCCGAGGTAAAATACTCGACCGTTCAGAACTGGTTCCCCGGGGATGAGAACGGCAAGGGCGGCATCTACAACTTCGTGACCAAACGTGCCGACTGCCGTGGCGATCGATCCAAGGTGATGTGGACGCAGGTCGAAACGGGTTCGGCCGTGACATGGAAATACCCGTCGTGCATTCTGCGGGGCGAAGAAAGCCAAGGAGAGTTTTACTCGATCGCAATTGCCAACAATTACCAGCAGGCAGATACCGGCACCAAGATGGTTCATCTGGGCAAGAACACCAAGTCGCGCATCGTGTCCAAGGGCATCAGCGCGGGCAAGGCACAGAACACGTATCGCGGTCTGGTTTCGATGCATCCGAAAGCCAAGGACAGCCGGAACTATACCCAATGCGACAGCTTGCTTATTGGCGACAAATGCGGGGCACATACGGTTCCGTATATCGAGGTCAAGAATAACTCATCGCGGGTTGAGCATGAGGCGACGACATCCAAGGTGGATGACGATCAGCTGTTCTACTGTCGTCAGCGCGGCATGGACGAAGAAGAGGCCGTGGCCTTGGTGGTCAACGGGTTCTGCAAAGACGTTTTGCAAGCACTGCCGATGGAGTTCGCCATGGAAGCGCAGCAACTTGTGGCAATCTCGCTTGAAGGGTCGGTCGGCTGATGACGCGGGCGTCACGAAACGGCATCCGGAAAGAAGACGTGCTGACCTGGCTGGGGTACGCATTGCCGGTTCTTGGCGGTCTGCTTGGCATGGCTTACGTCAACATCAACCACATGGAATTCATCAACCCGGTTTGGGCGGTTGGCGGAGGGGCGATCCTGGGCTGGATCGCCGCGAGGTTGATCCGCAAGTTTCTGGGATAAGAAGGTTTCGGGGCCAGAGTGCCCCTTGCGATACGCAAAAGGATAAAAAATGCTGGAAATCAAGAATCTGCACGTAAAGCTTGAAGAAGAAGACAAGCAGATCTTAAAGGGTGTGGACCTGACGGTTGAGGCCGGCAAGGTACACGCAATCATGGGGCCGAACGGGTCAGGCAAGTCAACACTCAGCTACGTGCTGTCGGGTCGCGACGGGTACGAAGTGACCGAGGGTTCTGCCACGCTGGACGGTAATGACCTACTGGAGATGGAACCGGAAGAACGTGCTGCGGCCGGCGTTTTCCTTGCGTTCCAGTACCCAGTCGAAATTCCGGGCGTGGGAAACATGACGTTCCTGCGCACCGCTGTGAATGCGCAACGCAAGGCGCGCGGTGAGGATGAACTGTCCGCTGCGGATTTCCTCAAGGAAGTGCGTGCCAAAGCCAAGACGCTGAAGATCGACGCGGATATGCTCAAGCGTCCGGTCAATGTTGGTTTCTCGGGTGGTGAAAAAAAGCGCAATGAAATCCTGCAGATGGCAATGCTGGAACCCAAGATGTGCATCATGGACGAAACCGACTCGGGTCTGGATGTGGACGCGATGAAACTCGTCGCTGAAGGCGTGAATGCGTTGCGCGATGAAAGTCGTGGGTTCCTGGTCATTACGCATTATCAGCGCCTGCTGGATCACATCAAACCTGACGTTGTTCACATCATGGCCGATGGCCGCATTGTCAAAACCGGTGGCCCCGATCTGGCGCTTGAGGTTGAAAACAACGGTTATGCCGACATTCTTGCCGAGGTGAACTGATGGCCTTGCCCGAAGTCAAACAATCCGCAACCGAGGCACGGCTGTCTGCTCTAACCATGCCTGACGCGGGATGTACCCGCGCCGCGCGCGAAGACGCGCTGGCCCGTGTTCTGGAAACCGGTCTGCCTGGGCGGCGTGACGAATACTGGAAGTACACTCAACCGGATACGCTGGTCTCACCAGACGCAACCCCGGCTGCGGTGTTTGCTGATGACGAGCCGTTGATGTTCAGCGAACTCGACCGGCTGAACATCGTCTTTGTGGACGGTGAATTCAGTGCCGAAGAGTCGGACGACCTATCGCTGGAAGGCGTGACCATTGATCGACTTGAGGACATCTGCTGCAAGGACATTCATTGGGCGAAAGACCTGTATGGCGTACTTGAAACGCGCGGTCAGTCCCCGGTCCAGCGCCCCTTGGCGGCACTGAATACGGCCTTTGCATCAGATGGCGTGGCGATTCACGTTACTGGCAAACCGTCCAAACCGATCAACCTGATCTATCGTCATGCGTCGCCGACCTCTGATGCGATCCTGCACCATATCGTTCGCGTGGAAAGCGACGCCGAGGCGACCATTCTGGAAACCGGCCCGGCGGCGTCACGCTTCAACAAATGCATGGAGATCGACATTGCTGACAAGGGCACGCTGCACCATGTGCGCGCGCAGGGCAGGGATCATGAGCGTCGCGCTGCGACCCATTTATTTACCCGACTGGGCACGGAGTCGGTCTACAAGTCCTTCACACTGACTGTGAATGGCGTGCTGACCCGCAATGAGCAGATTGTCGAGCTGACCGGCGATGACGCCATTGCACATGTCGCAGGGGCATGCGTTGGTGATGGCGACTTCCACCATGATGACACGGTTTTCATCACCCATGACGCGGTGAATTGCGAAAGCCGCCAGGTTTTCAAGAAAGTGCTGCGCAACGGGGCGACCGGTGTGTTTCAGGGCAAGATCCTTGTGAAGGAAGGTGCCCAGAAGACTGACGGTTATCAGATCAGCCAATCGCTGCTTCTGGACGGTGACAGCCAGTTCCTCGCCAAGCCTGAACTTGAGATCTACGCCGATGATGTGGCGTGTTCGCACGGTTCGACCTCGGGTGCGATCGACGAAACCGCGCTGTTTTATCTGCGGTCCCGTGGTGTTCCGACCAAAGACGCGACCAACATGCTGACATTGGCTTTCCTGGCCGAAGCGGTGGATGAGATCGAAGACAGCGCTCTGGCGGAAGAGATCGTAAGCCGTCTGGAAGGGTGGCTGGCGCGTCGTAGTTGATGGCCGTTTCGTCAGACATACTGGCCACATACCGGGGGCCGGGGCGCGTGGTGCGTCGGCTTCTTGAAATGGGTCAGCGGGAAGACAGGGCGCTGGTGTTTGTCATGGCCTTTTGCGTGGTGGCCTTTGTCGCGCAATTGCCCAGCCTTGCCCGAAAAGCGCACTTGGAAGGGCTTGAGCTAAATATGCTGTTGGGCGGGGCCTTGCTGGGCACTGTCATCATCCTGCCGCTGTTCTTCTACGCGCTGGCTTTTGCATCTTTTGGAGCCGCCCGTTTGGTCGGAGGGCGCGGAACAGCTTACGGAGCCCGTCTTGCGTTGTTCTGGGCACTGCTGTCATCAACCCCTCTGGTTCTGTTGAATGGTCTGGTCGCCGGGTTCATCGGACCGGGGCCGGCATTGACTCTGGTCGGTTTGATCTGGCTCGGGGTGTTTTTCTGGTTCTGGCTGGCCGGTCTCAGACAAGCGCAAAGGCAAGCAGAATGAACGTTGTTAACCTTGCCGTTCAAACTGTGATCAATCCGGCCGTGGTCGCCCGGCAGTTATTGAATATCCGCCTCGGGCGCGAGGTTCTTTGGTTGGCGTTTTTCCTGGCGGTTGTTCTGAGTTGCCTGGTGCAGGTTGGGAGGCTTCAGTTTCTGCCGCTCCAGGAGGGGGAACTGGCGCCAGTATCAGAGTCAGTCGGTCTTTACCTGATACGTTCGGCTGCCTTGTTGCTTGTCAGCATTCTGGCGTTTTTGTTTGCAGGGCGCTTACTTGGCGGCGTCGCGACGTTTAATGGCATCATGACACTGATAGTCTGGCTGCAATACCTTCAGATCGTTGCGATGCTCATCACTCTTGTTTTGGCGATGGTCCTTCCGTTCTTGATGCTGATGTTTTCTCTCGCAACGTTTGTTCTGAGCCTTTACGTCACGCTTCATTTCCTGAATGAAGCCCATAAATTCGGATCGCTCTGGAAAGCATTTGGGGTCATTTTGTTGGCCGGCGTGGTTGCCGTGCCCTTTGTACTCGCATTGATGCCCAACGCCCCGGTATAGGGAAAAGAAAACCATGTATGACGTAGAAAAAATCCGTGCAGACTTTCCAATTCTGGCGCGTGAAGTGAACGGCAAGCCGCTGACCTATCTGGACAATGGGGCCTCGGCGCAAAAGCCTCAAATTGTCATCGATGCGGTGACACGGGCCTATGCCGAGGAATACTCGAACGTTCACCGCGGACTGCATTTCCTGTCGAATCTGGCAACCGAGAAGTACGAAGCCGTCCGCGGCATCATCGCCCGGTTCCTTGGGGCATCGAACGAGGATGAGATCGTTCTGAATTCAGGAACGACCGAAGGGATCAATCTTGTTGCATATGGCTGGGCCATGCCGCGCCTGGAAGCCGGGGATGAGATCGTTCTGAGTGTCATGGAGCATCACGCCAACATCGTGCCCTGGCATTTTCTGCGCGAGCGGCAGGGCGTCGTTCTGAAGTGGGTGGATGTCGACGCTGACGGAGGACTGGATCCCCAGGCGGTGATCGATGCAATCGGCCCGAAAACCAAACTTGTGGCCGTGACGCAATGTTCCAATGTGCTGGGAACTGTCGTGGATGTCAAAGCCATCACCGAAGGTGCGCATGCCAAGGGCGTTCCGGTTCTGGTTGATGGCAGTCAGGGCGCGGTGCATATGCCGGTGAACGTTCAGGACATCGGTTGCGACTTTTACGCCATTACCGGCCACAAGCTGTATGGCCCGTCGGGGTCGGGTGCGATCTACATCAAGTCCGAACGCATGGCCGAGATGCGCCCCTTTGTCGGTGGCGGTGACATGATTAAAGAGGTCAGCAAGGATCAGGTGATCTACAACGATCCGCCTATGAAGTTCGAGGCCGGAACACCCGGCATTGTCCAAACCATCGGCCTGGGTGTTGCGCTGGAGTACATGATGGATTTGGGAATGGACAACATTGCTGCCCATGAATCCGGCCTGCGGGACTATGCCATGCAGCGCCTGAACGGTCTTAACTGGCTTCAGGTTCAGGGCACGCGGCCAGACAAGGCAGCCATCTTCAGCTTTACGCTGGATGGGGCCGGCCATGCGCATGATGTATCCACCATTCTGGACAAAAAAGGTGTTGCCGTCCGCGCCGGTCATCACTGCGCAGGCCCGCTTATGGATCATCTGGGCGTCACGGCGACCTGTCGTGCCAGCTTCGGTCTGTATAACACGACGGATGAGGTCGATACGCTGATCGAAGCGCTTGAATTGGCGCATGATCTCTTCGCCTGATTTTGGTTTCAAAGAGGGTGCAACAATCACGATTTTCAGTTGCACCCGGATTGGAACAAGGTTAGCTAACGGCCAAGGCACCTGTAGCTCAGCTGGATAGAGCGCTGCCCTCCGAAGGCAGAGGCCAGAGGTTCGAATCCTCTCAGGTGCGCCAAAAATCAATCACATTTTTAAATGATCTCGGCAGAATAGCTGTGAGGGCGAGAAACTCATTTCAGCTCAGATTCCTTTGACTTCATTTTGGTTCCGTTCAACTTTGGTACCATCAGTTCGCCCGCAACCACTTGAGTTCGGACGGTTTTCAGGAACAAACGGGTGTGATTTCGGGGCCTTGTGGAGTTCCACGGCGTTTCTCCTCCTTTGAGTTGCTGTCAAAAGGGAGGTTTCAACGTCGACGAACCTTTAGGTTTCAGTGTTGTGCCTTCTTCCTATGTTTGAGAATGGTCGTGCACCCAACTCAGTGCTCAAGTCTTTCCCTGTTCAATCGCGTCTCATCTCGTTGAACCGGTCTGCAAAGAAGTCAATCAAGGTGCGAATGCGTTGCGGTAGAAATGTCGTTTCAGGGCGCAGAAGGAACACACCACCACCAGCATCCGGACATGCGTATTCCTTCAGCAATGGAAGAAGGCGTCCCTTGTTGATATCGCTCGCGGTGAGGAACTCAGGCAGCCATGCAATGCCGCGCCCCGATATACACGCCGCATGGAGCGCTTCCAGGTTGTTGCATGAAAAGCCCGATCCAAGCCGCGCGTTTCCGCCCTGTGGCTGAGCAAATCCCCAATCTGAAAGCTGCCTTTCCTGCCCCAGACGCAGACATCTGTGGATCGTGAGATCCTCGGGCTTTCCGGGACTGCCGTGTTGTTCAATATAGGAAGGCGCCGCACACAGAATGCGTGGGTTGTTCATAAGTTTTCGTGAGACGAGCGACGAGTCCGGCAATATCCCTGTTCGGATTGAGAGATCAAAGCCTTCGCCGATCAGGTCGATGATCTTGTCCGTCAACAACAGCTCAACCTCGACCTCCGGGTGGTGTTCCATGAATTCGATCACAAGGGGCACTACAAACCGTCGCCCAAGCGCGGCTGAACTTGTCAGGCGTACCGTGCCGCGCAACGTGGAAGCATCATCTGAGATATCCTCTTCCAGTGCTGTCAGGCGGGCAATCAGGTCACGTGCTTCCTCTGCATATCTCCGACCTGCTTCAGTCAGAGTCATCCGTCGGGTCGAGCGGACCAGAAGCGGCACATTCAACCGCTGCTCCAGTTGGTGGACCCTCTTGCCAACGGCAGAAGGGGTGTATCCCAACGCTCTGGCTGCGGCAGAAAAGCTGCCATGATCAACAACAGCCAACAGGATTTCCAGCTCGGTCTTCTGTGACATCTATTCCAAAAACGATCAAGATTTGATCCAGTTTACCCGATTATCAATACAAGTCATCCAAACTATCTCAGATAAGGACAGAAAAGCCCGAGGAGACCTGCCTTGCACGCCACTTCGCCTCCAACTCTCTTCACACCGTTGGCCCTGCCGAACGGCCAAGTGCTGAAGAACCGGATCATCAAATCTGCGATGTCGGATTCGCTGGGGGATGGCCAGGGCAACCCGACGCCCACGCAAATTCGACTTTATGAACGTTGGGCAGAAGGCGGGCTGGCAGCGTCGATTGTCGGAGAGGTCCAGGGTGATCCGCGATACCCAGAAAAGCCCGGAAATCTGGTTCTGGATGACAACGCCAATATGGTGGCATTTCGTGAGCTAGCCC
The DNA here is from genome assembly GCF_003443535.1 of Ruegeria sp. AD91A. Taxonomy (GTDB): domain Bacteria; phylum Pseudomonadota; class Alphaproteobacteria; order Rhodobacterales; family Rhodobacteraceae; genus Ruegeria. Next base: position 1,053,066 of record NZ_CP031946.1, read on the forward strand.
GACGAGGATCGGCAAACAACGCGCAGCTTTGGTTACAGCTTGGGCATGCCGGGGCACTGGCCCATCTGCCAATCAGTACCCCCAAGGGGCCAAGTGCGATGGAATTCCCTGACTTCCGCAGTGAAGCCATGTCACGTGCCGAAATCGCGACCGTTCCCGCGTGTTTTGCCAATACGGCGCGCCGTGCAGCGGATTTAGGATTTGGCGGTGTGCAAATTCATGCCGCACACGGGTTTCTTCTGAGCCAGTTCCTGTCCCCGCTCTTCAATCAACGAACAGATGCCTATGGTGGTTCGATACATGCACGGATGAGATTGCTCATCGAAACGGTCGAGGCTGTTCGTGCGGCGGTCCCGCCTGATTTTGTGGTTGCGGTAAAGCTGAACGCGACGGATCAGCTTGCCGGTGGTCTGACAGAACAAGATGCGCTCGTAGTCGTGGCCGCTCTTGAAGGGAAGGGGGCTGACCTTTTGGATATCAGCGGAGGCACCTATTTCCCCGGTGCTCCGCCGAGTTCGGAGCGCATGAGTCAGGGTCCTTACTTTGTCGAATTTACCCGCGCCGCACGTCAACTGACATCGGTCCCGCTTATGGCTACGGGAGGGTTCAAGCGCCGTGAAGAAGCTGAATCCGCGGTCCTTTCCGGGGACGTGGATGCAGTGGGTTTGGCCAGGGGTTTTGTCATTGATCCGTCCCTGCCAACCACGTGGCGGGCGGGAAAGAACGCTCGCGCCTTTCCTCGCTTTGCCACCTTGCCGCCAGGTGGGATGACCGCGTGGTTCACTATGCGCATGACGGACCTTGGGTCAGAGCAAGAGAAAATGACGGATAGGGATATTACCCAGGCCATTGCTGAGTATGAACAACGTGATGAACGGCGCGTTGCGCTCTGGAAGCAAAGAACACTGGGTCATTAGGTATTTCCTTTTGGTCTCGGGCTGCGCCATTAAAGCCGTATGTCTGTGAGTGGAGGATAGTGCTCTGGGGATTTCGGGGGCAAGGTCACAATCCCTTTCGCACCTCTCAGCAAAGCTCAAGGTGTTTGAGCGACTTAAGTTGTTGATATTGTTGTTCGGACACTTCGTCGAGGCACCTTCCACCAACAAGGTCATGTGGCGTGAGATTGCGATCCCAGTCCGCAAGCGTCACGATCAGGGCGATCGTTCTTTCTCCGCTCAGGTGCGCGATCTCCTTGGTCGCTTGAGCAACTCCAATTATCTTGCATGTCCTGTCTTGCACCATGCGCGGAACAATCATTGACGCTTATTCCTCGGCATGGACCTCTCTACCCGTGGTTTTTGATGTACACTTTCAGGACGAGGCTGGATCGCGTCCGCTTTAATGGAGGAAAGAACGTGCAAGTGATCTTTTCAAATAAGACGTTCATAATCAAAGTGCTGGTTTTAGCGCTTTTGGGCTGTTACTTTATTTCGGGTTTTTCAATCCTAAGCGTCATAAGTTGGCTTGTACTTGGAGTAATAATTGCACTGATCCTCGGCAGACTTACTGACGAGGATTGGGATAGTGATGATGACTCAGAAAGCGAAAAAATATCAGACTCCAAAGCCACCTCTCATGTCGATGACGAGAAGACGCACGAGAGCAGCAGTTCGACAGCGGAAACAGCATCCAGCAGCGGATCCGGAGGCGGCGACGTTGGCGGAGGAGGCGACGCAGGTATGTAACTGGTATGACGGTCAACCAGTTACATATGTTGTCGGGTGCATTGAATCAATCCGTAAGGCTTGCGTCTTAACCACGCCAGGTGCGCACGACACCGCAGTCCATATGCACGAAATTGGATCCGTAGTATTGACCAACTCCGCCAGCCCTGCATGACATAGCGGCCTTTGCCATCTGCGAAACAGAACGGGACGCCAGGCGCAAGTCTGCTGCTTGTCCCTGCATATGAAGCGATTTCCGGGCAACACCGCGAGATCTGGAGCGGAGCATGGCGTTGGTCTGTGGAGAACGATAGCCCGACAGCAACATATAAGGTTCACTGACATCCAGCAGGTTGTGTGATGCCGCCATGATATCAATCGCGCGTAAATCGATGGATTTTACCTGATCTGTACGCCAATCACGCATGAAGTGATGCACTTCTTTGACAGCGTCCTTGATATACTTACCATCGACCCAATAAATCATGTCCAACCGTTCGCCCGTGCGACCGGAATACATACGTATGCGACGAATATCGCCGCCACCGCGCAAAAAGCCTGCTGCATTGGAGTATGTGGGTGCTGCTGCAACTGCGGTTGCTGCAAACGCACCCAATAGGGCACGTCGGGTCAAGCCCGAGGAACTGCTCTTGGTCATTTTGGTCGTCCCGTACTGTTCCTGCCTGCACACGATGTTACGTGCACTGTCTTAATTTTTTCCCATCCCAGATGCGAAATTTATGACACAATCGGATTCGGCGGCCAAGAAGTGTTTCACAGTTACCTTTTCAAGGGGGAATTTTCGGCAGCTTTTTGCGCAAATGTCACAGCTAGGCACAGAAATTTTGCAGCTGTGGACGCCGTGCCACCGGGCCGATGCAAACGCGCATCAGGCGAAAGCAGAAGCGATTTGGTAAGGAATTTGTGAATAGACAAGCCTTCGCAGTAAAATCCATAGTTGCTCGACGCACGTATCACCTACCCAAGCTATTGATTCCAAGGCCATCCAATGTTTTCTGTTTTCCGAACCAGTACCAGTAACCTGCTTGCCGCTTGTTTTGCGGCCACAGCCAGTATGGCAAACACCACTTCTGAATCCGCGCCAAACATGGCGTTTCAAATGGCGATAGCAGAACACACACCGCAGGCATCGCAGATCGCTGAGTTCTATCGGACAAACGGGTTTTCGCCAATATGGGTGGGGGAAACCAATGAGCATATGCAACGCCGGGCTGCATTGATCCAGGCACTGTCAAATGCTCACCTGCACGGGCTGCCGCAGGCCGACGCAACAGTATCATCTTTGCTGCAGAAAATGGAAGGTGCACGCTCGACGCGCGACCTTGGGGCAGTTGAAGCGGAACTGAGTCGGGTTTTCGTGGAATTCGCTGACGCATTGTACTCAGGTGTTGTTCGGCCCGGCAGCGTCGACGACGGGCTTGTTCGGTCGGTGGATCGTTTCAGCGCAGCCGAACATCTGAACGGACTAAACACACATGGCACTGCGTATATTGCGCAGCTGGCACCTCAGACGCGTCAATACCGGGCCCTGATGAAGCAAAAGCTCACGCTGCAAACCTTAATAGATCAGGGCGGTTGGGGGGCGACTGTACCCGTAAGCAAGTTGGAATACGGCGACACCGGACCCAATGTCGTGAAGCTTCGCAATCGGTTGGTGTCAATGGGCTATATGAAGCCCTCGGCCAGCCCGTCTTTCGACGCGGCGCTTCTGGAAGGTGTTAGAGCTTTTCAAACCGCGCATGGGTTGGAACCCGATGGCGTTGCAGGCAATGGTACGATTACCGAGGTGAACCGACCAGCTTCGGATCGGCTCAAGGCTGTATATGTCGCTCTGGAACGGGAACGCTGGTTGCCTCGGGATCGCGGCGTACGTCATATTCTTGTCAACCAGACCGATTTTTCGGCAAAGATCGTAGACGACGGGCAAGTCACCTTTGAAACCCGTGCGGTGATCGGCAAGAACACGCATGATCGCCGCAGCCCGGAGTTCTCGGATGTGATGGAGCATATGGTGATAAACCCCAGCTGGTATGTTCCACGCTCGATCATCACCAAGGAATATCTGCCCAAGCTGAAAGCGAATCCCAATGCGGTCGGTCATATTCAGATTACTGACCGCAGGGGGCGGCAGGTCAATCGCGGGGCTGTTGATTTCAATCAGTTCACTGCTCGGAGCTTTCCTTTTGCGATGCGTCAGCCACCCAGCAAAAGCAATGCTTTGGGGCTGGTCAAGTTCATGTTCCCCAATAAGCACAACATTTATCTGCATGATACGCCTCAGAAAAGTCTGTTTTCGCGTGAGGTGCGTGCGTTCTCGCACGGCTGCATCCGGCTGGCTCAGCCCTTCGAATTTGCCTATGCATTGCTGGCCAAACAGGAAGAGGATCCCAAGGCCTTCTTCCATCGCGTTCTGAACACTGGGAAGGAAACCAAGGTCGATTTGGAACAAAAAGTTCCGGTGCACTTGATTTATCGAACAGCCTATGTCGGACCAAAAGGCGACGTGCAGTATCGCCGTGATGTCTATGGTAGGGACAGCAAGACTTGGGAGGCCCTGCAAAAGGCAGGGGTGGCCCTGCCGGACATTCAGGGTTAAGCACAGGGCAAATCCTGCCAAAAGGAAGCCCGTGATGCAGTTTACCATTCAGCAAATCGCCGACGCTTTGGGTGTCGAGTGCCAAGGTGATGGTGGCCTGACGATCGTGCGGGCGGCCGAACCGGGCGATGCCGGACCAACCGATCTGGCGATGGCCATGTCCCCGAAATATGCCGAGGCGCTTTCGAACGGGGAAGCGCGCGCCGCCGTTCTCTGGGAAGGTGCGGACTGGCGGGCCATGGGTTTGCGAGCGGCCGTTTTCGTGAAACGTCCGCGCATGGCAATGGCCGGGATCACCGCGATGCTGGATCGCGGGCAAGGGGTTGAACCGGGCATTCACCCTTCCGCAGTGATCGATCCAACGGCTGAAATTGGATCAGATGTGGCGATTGGACCGCTGACTGTTGTTGGCGCGCGGGCTCGAATTGGTTCGGGCTCGATAATCGGGGCGCACTGTGTGGTGGGTATCGACGCCGTTTTGGGCGAACGGGCCTTTTTGCGCGAAATGGTCAGCATTGGCGCGCGCGCTCAAATCGGGGATCGGTTTATTGCGCAACCTGGAGCAAGGATTGGCGGTGACGGATTCAGTTTTGTGACACCCGAGGTCTCCGGCGCTGAGAACGCCCGCAAAACGTTGGGCGATCAGGGTGATGCAAAGGCCCAAAACTGGCTTCGCATCCACTCTTTGGGTGCGGTCGAGATCGGGGACGATGTGGAAGTTGGCTCCAATTGCACCGTCGACAATGGAACCATCCGCAACACGCGTATCGGCAACGGCTCCAAGCTGGATAATCTGGTCCATGTCGGGCACAACACCCGCATCGGGCAGGATTGTCTGTTGTGCGGTCAGACGGGCGTGTCCGGCTCGGTTGAGATCGGCAACAACGTCGTTCTGGGCGGGCAGACCGGAGTGGTCGACAATATTTTCATAGGGGATGGCGTCATCTCAGGTGGGGGCACAAAGATTCTGTCAAATGTTCCGGCCGGTCGCGTAATCATGGGGTATCCAGGCATCAAAATGGAGACTCATACAGATGTCTACAAGGCGCAGCGGCGACTGCCCCGCATGGCACGCGACGTTGAGGCATTGAAAAAGGCTGTTTTCAAACAGACCCCAAGCGATTAAATCATCGTCAAACTGAAAATCAGGGGATCGACATGAGCATCAGCGACCGCGTCATCGCAATCATTGCAGAGCAGGCCGTGCTGGAGCTATCGGACGTGACGCCCGAAAGCACGCTGGAGGATCTGGGTATCGACAGCCTTGGTCTGGTCGAAAGCATCTTCGCGATTGAGGAAGAGTTCGACATCTCTATTCCTTTCAATGCCAACGAACCCGAAGCCAACGATTTTGATATCTCCAATGTTGCTGCGATCATTGCCGGGATCGAAAAGCTCGTGTCGGAAAAGGTCTGACAGACGCTCATGAAACGTGTTGTCATTACCGGCGCAGGTACGATCAATTCACTGGGCCATTCGGTTCCTGACACGCTGGAAGCCATGCGGGAAGGTCGCTGTGGGATCTCGGAACTGGAATTCCGGGACGTTGACCGGTTGGCCATCAAGATCGGCGGGCAGGTTCGTGACTTTGAGGCCGAAGGGCGGTTCAACCGTCAACAGATGTCGCTGTATGACCGGTTCACTCAGTTCACACTGACCGCTGCCAAAGAGGCTATAGATCAGTCGGGCATCGAGTTTCACGGAGAGCTTGCTGCAAAGTCAGGTGTTGTCCTGGGGACTGCCGGTGGTGGTGTGTCGACCTGGGACGACAATTACCGATCGGTCTATGAGGATGGCAAGAACAGGGTACACCCTTTTGTTGTTCCCAAACTCATGAACAACGCGGCGGCCAGCCATGTTTCCATGGAACACAACCTCAAGGGTCCCAGCTTCACCGTGTCGACCGCCTGTGCATCTTCGAACCATGCCATGGCTCAGGCCTTTCAGATGGTCCGCAGCGGTATTGCACCGGTCATGGTCACAGGCGGGTCCGAATCCATGTTGTGTTTCGGTGGCGTCAAAGCCTGGGAAGGGCTGCGCGTGATGTCGAAGGATGCGTGCCGACCGTTCAGTGCCAACCGCAACGGGATGGTACAAGGGGAAGGGGCCGGCATCTTTGTTTTCGAGGAATACGAACACGCCCGTGCCCGGGGCGCCGAGATAATGTGCGAAGTCGTCGGTTTCGCTATGTCGTCAGACGCGGCCGATATCGTGATGCCCAGCAAACAAGGGGCTTCGCGGGCCATGTCAGGTGCCTTGGCCGATGCCAGCTTGAATGCCTGCGATGTCTGCTACATCAACGCGCATGGCACCGGAACGGCAGCGAATGACAAAACTGAGTGTGCCGCAGTGGCAGATGTATTTGGACCCCATGCCGACGATCTGATGATATCGTCGACCAAATCCATGCATGGCCATCTGATCGGAGGAACCGGTGCGGTGGAGCTGTTGGCCTGTATCATGGCGCTACGGGATGGTGTGATCGCACCCACCATCGGATACGAGGAACCCGATCCGGAATGCGCGCTTGATGTTGTGCCGAACGAAGCTCGGGAAGCCAAAGTTGACGTCGCACTCAGCAATGCGTTTGCCTTTGGCGGACTGAATGCGGTTTTAGCGCTGAAGCGGATTTAGTCCGCGCAGCGCCGCCGCATAGGATGCGGCGGCGTATTCGAAACGCGCTCTTAGTTCCCGTTGACGGTCAGGGAATCAAAGCCGGACGTAAAGCCGGACAACGACATTTCCATTTCCAGAACCTGGTCCGGGAATCGGGCCGGTACCAACGAGAAGACTGCCTTGGTGCCAGATTTCATTGCTTCGATGTCGCCCTGGCTCAGGCCCAGTTGCGCGACGCAGCCAACAGGCAAGCAATGGTGATAGTTATACAGCTTGCGGGGCGCACCATCGATGGACAGGGCGAGCTGTGCTTGCAGCAGTGTTTCCAAAGGAACAATCACGTTGGCCCATGCAACTGCCGCGCCGCCTTCGGGCAGTTTCCCGATCGACACTTCTGCAATCGGATCACCTTGATTGCCCTTCAGTATCTGAACGATGGCGCACGGGTCTTCACCTTCCTGCGCCTTGATGCAGGACACGTCCCAATCTCCGAACTCTTCCTTGACGAACTGTTCTCCGGGGCGCGGTCCTTCCTGACCCAGATCGAGCCCGGCATCCGGTTCAGAAGTCGTTGTGTCCTGCGCGTATACTGCACCACATAGCAGAACTGCCGCTACTGTACTAAGCGAGAGGATTTTCTTAGTCATGAATGCCTCGATTTGATGATTGAGCTTTTTGCCTCGTTTAACACTCTTCTGAACTGGTGTCAGGCACTAACAGAAAAGCTTGTCCGAACGTGAACGGATTGTTGCCAGATCATCGAAACCGAACTGTCCTGAACCAGAAAAAGAGAGCTGTATTTGCCAGCTCTCTTTCCCAAAAGGTTCTCCCCGTCGGACTGGCCGACTTATTTATGCGCAAACCCTACGAAAGGGGCGCTGACGGGTCAACAGCTATCCTCAAATTTTAATCTGTCCGTCAGAACTTTAAAACCTTTCCTGGACTGACAAAAAAGCCGTGCCCGAAGGCACGGCCAGTCGACAGGGAGGAAATCTGCCCCACGTGAAGGAAACAAACGCAGGGCAAATTGACTATCGCAGTCAAAGGTTAACTTTGTATGCTGGTGACGGATCGGTGAAATATAAGGCAGTGTTAATGGGCAATAATATTTTTTTGGGCGGCGGTGGCGAAGGCTATGGCCTGCCGCAGGAACTGGCGCTGAAATATGCGAACCGCCACGGGCTGATTGCCGGTGCGACCGGGACCGGTAAGACTGTAACCTTGCAAATCCTGGCGGAAGGGTTTTCCCAAGCCGGGGTCCCGGTGTTTTTGTCCGATGTCAAAGGTGATTTGTCGGGTCTGGCTTTGCCCGGAAGCGATACGCAGAAATTGCATCAGGCGTTTATGGACCGTGCCGGCCGCATTGGATTTGACGATTTTTCCTATTCTGCCTGCCCGGTTACGTTCTGGGATCTCTTTGGTGAACAGGGCCATCCGGTGCGGACGACGGTAACCGAAATGGGGCCCTTGCTGCTGTCCCGGTTGATGGAATTGAGCGAAGCACAGGAAGGCATTTTGAATATAGCGTTCCGGGTGGCCGATGAAGAGGGAATGCCGCTTCTGGATCTCAAGGATCTTCAGGCATTGTTGGTCTGGATCGGAGAGAACAGGACCCAGCTTTCATTACGATACGGCAATGTTTCGACATCTTCGATCGGTGCCATCCAGCGGCGTTTGCTGGTATTGGAAAATCAGGGCGGAACAAAGCTGTTTGGCGAACCCGCGCTTGATCTGTCCGATTTGATGCGTACCGATGAAAGCGGGCAGGGGATGGTGAACATCCTTGCTTCGGACAAGCTGATGGCCTCGCCAAGGTTGTATGCGACGTTCCTGCTGTGGCTGCTGAGTGAATTGTTTGAGGAACTACCCGAAGTCGGTGATCCTGAAAAACCCAAGCTGGTGTTCTTTTTTGATGAGGCACATCTGCTGTTTGATGGCGCTCCGAAAGTGTTGGTGGACAAGGTCGAGCAGGTTGCCCGGTTGATCCGTTCCAAAGGGGTGGGGGTTTATTTCATAACTCAGAACCCCGCCGATATACCCGAGGATATTCTGGGGCAGTTGGGCAATCGCGTTCAGCACGCTTTGCGAGCGTTCACGGCGCGTGACCGAAAGAACCTGCGCCTGGCGGCCGAAACATATCGTGAGAATCCGGCCTTCGACACCGAAGTCGCAATCCGGGAGGTAGGCGTCGGTGAGGCGGTAACGTCGATGCTTCAGAAAAAAGGGGTTCCCGGAATCGTCGAACGCACACTGATTCGCCCACCGGGGTCTCAGTTGGGGCCGATCTCTGATGCCGAGCGTCGGACCATTCTCGGTACCTCCCCGATGGCGGCAAAATATGACAAGGGAATAGACCGAAAGTCGGCTTTTGAAATCCTGCAAGCCCGGGCAGAGGCAGCCGCCAGGGCCGCTGAACAGGCAGAGGCCGATGAGGTTCTGGAAACGCAGTCACCGATGGAGCGGGAGTATGCTTCGGCACGCAGATACTCTGGAAGCCGGGTTGGCAGGTCCTCTTCCCGGGTGCAACGCCGCAAAGATACCTTTGCATCGGCGATGACCGACGCGGTAATCAAGGAACTGAAGGGAACGACCGGACGTCGTATCGTGCGCGGTATTCTTGGCGGTTTGTTCCGAAATAAATGACGGAACGGCGCCCATCGCGGGCGCCGCAATGTTTATTTCAAGCGGCGCTGACCTTCCTGACGGCAATAGGCATCCGCTTCGGGAACAGACATTTTTGTGGCCGGGTAATCAATTGCACGATCCCAGGTCACCCGATCTTGGCGGTACAACTGACAGGTTACGACACCTTTGGGTGTCTGGACCTTGACAGGTGTCGTCTCCAGTTCTTCTGGAGTGGGAATACAGGCGGCTGTTGCAACGGCAATAACCGGAAACAGAACAAGTGTCTTGAGGCGTGGTGCTTTCATTTCTAACTCTTTTCAACAAGTGTGAATGATCGTTACAGATCGGCGTAGACGGGTGTGAGCGCCGGCAACATACCGCAAAAAAGAAAACACTGCGGTGGGTCCGTTTATTCAGAAAATTGTTAAGAATCAAGAAACCGTGCCGGATGAAAGGCACGGTTTCGCCTATTGAAGGTGGAAGTGGCCTATTTCTCGGGGATCAGCCCTCTTGGACTGAATCTGAGAACAATCAACAGGATCAGGCCCATCGTAAACAGACGCATATGTGCGGCGCTGTCCAACAGGTGGGTTTTCAATGCGCTTCCATCCGGCATGCCTGCGGTAATGACATTCATCAGCCACAACCCGATCGGTTCCACTTGAACCCACAGGAACCAGATCAGGAATGCGCCTAGAACAGCCCCGAAATTGTTGCCGGATCCACCAACGATCACCATCACCCAGACCAGAAAGGTAAAGCGCAGCGGTTGGTAAGCGCTTGGCGTCAACTGGCCGTCCAGCGTGGTCATCATTGCACCCGCAATACCGCAAACCGCTGACCCGAGCACGAAGATTTGCAGATGGCGACGGGTAACATCCTTGCCCATGGCCTCGGCCGCCACTTCATTGTCACGGATTGCGCGCATCATGCGGCCCCACGGGCTTTTCAGCGCCATCTGAGCCATCCAGAGCAGCACCAGAAGTACAATCATGAACAGCAGAGAATAACCGAGTTTGACCGTTAGCGTTGACGCGGTAACGGGATCCAACCCGAACCATTTCGCCTGGGCAAGAAAGGCCGGGTCATTCTGCAAGTCCACTTCGTAGCCCACTACCGGGGACGGGCGTGGGATGCCATAGACATTCTTGACGCCCCGGGCCAGCCAGTCTTCGTTTTTCATGACTGCAATGATGATTTCCGCGATACCCAAAGTGGCAATCGCCAGATAATCCGAACGAAGACCCAGCGCCGTTTTACCGATCAGCCACGCAGCGCCCGCCGCCAGCAAACCGCCCGCGGGCCAGGCCAGCAGAACAGGTAGGTTAAGACCGCCGATATTGCCGGAAATCGCCGGGTCGATTGCCTCGACCGCTGAAATGCTGGGGTCGAAAACCGCGCGATAGACGAAAAAGCCGACGACCAGAACTGCGATGATGGTGAGGGTTTGCACTCGACCTTTCGGTATTCTCGTTGCCACCAGAACAGCCGCCACCACTGTTGCGGCACCCAGCAGCAAAGCCAGAACGATTCCATAGCCGCCCGCAGTCCACGCACCGGGGGTGGGTGGTGTCGAGACCAGAACAACGGCCAGTCCGCCCAGCGCGACAAAGCCCATGACGCCCACGTTGAACAGACCAGCAAATCCCCATTGCAGGTTTACACCGATCGCCATGATTGCGGAAATCAGCCCCATATTCAGGATCAGGATCGCGGTGTTCCAGCTTTGCGTAAAGCCGGTCAACAGGATCAAGCCGCCGACAATTGCGAAGAGCAGCGTATTTTTGACAGCGTCGGTCATACTGCTTTCCCCTTGAAAAGGCCCGTGGGCTTGAACAGAAGCACTATCAGCAGGATGACAAAGCTGACGGCGAATTTGTAATCGGTCGAGAGAAGTTGCACCAAACCTGACGGTTCAAGGTTTTCAGGCGCAAGATAGGTCAGGACTTTCTTCCAGGCGTACGTGATTGTCACTTCTGAAAACGCGATGATAAACCCGCCTGCAATGGCGCCCAGTGGGTTCCCCAAACCACCCACGATGGCCGAGGCAAAAATCGGAAGCAGAAGTTGGAAATACACGAAGGGTTTGAAGCTCTTGTCCAGCCCATAGAGAACACCAGCAGTCGTCGCCAGCGCGGCCACGATAATCCATGTGATCATCACCACACGTTCCGGGTTGATGCCTGACAGCAGCGCCAGATCCTCGTTGTCCGAATAGGCCCGCATTGACTTGCCAGTGCGCGTTTTGTTGAGAAACCAGAACAGCAGCGCCACGGCAACAACGGCCACGATCACCGTGATACCTTGCGACGTCTTGATGGCCAGCCCCTCGCGCAGACCGGTCATCGCCTTGAAATCGCGCGCCGACACAATGAACCGAGCACCGTCCGAAAACCTTTGGTCGTCCGGCCCGATGATAAACCGGACAAGGCCGTTCATGATGAACATCACACCCATTGAAACGATCACCAGAATAACGGGCTTCGCCTTCTGTTCACGGTAGAACTTGTAGACCAGCCTATCGGTGATCAGCACCAGCACGATACAGCCCAGGATGGCAAAGGGCAGGGCGAGCAGGGCGGTCGGCAACGGTCCAAAGCTGATCCCGGCGGCCTGCAACGCCCATGTGACAAGCACGGCGATCATCGCGCCAAAGGCCATGGTGTCGCCATGGGCAAAGTTCGAAAACCGCAGGATTCCGTAGATCAGGGTCACGCCAAGCGCGCCCAACGCCAGTTGGCTGCCATAAGCGACCGCAGGCACCAACACAAAATTCGCAAGCGCAACAAGCGCGTTGAGTAGATCCATTATTTCTTCTCACTGTCCGGGTGCGGTCTTATGGCATGACGGTCCGCGCAGGCACAATGTTTCCCGCGCGGTTTTGCGTCATATTTTTCTGCTGGTTGCGAAAAATATCCACGGGGAACACGGAAGCAGGCCAGACTTTTCAGTTGTAGTCTGGCTCAGTCACGCACCGGCCAATTCCGGTGCGTGGTCGAGATGGTCCGAAGGGGGTTCAGGCGTCCGTCTCGGTGCAGGTGCCGTGATCGGTTCCCGCGTGGGGACCCTTGATCGAGAGGTCAAAGGACATGTCGTCATAATGCACGACAAAGGTCATGACATCTTCGCCTTCAATATGGACAAACGTCATGTTGCCAACGCCTTTGAACACCATCGCGTCGCCAGAAACACTTGCAGTTTCGATGTTGCCTTTGTCTCCTTCCGGTGCCCGATTTAGGCGCACTTCACTGCCGTCGCGGTCCGACACGCAGACAAAGTGACGTTCTTCCGCAGTTGCGGCGGTCGCGCACAAGGTGGCAATGGCCACACACATCCATTTTTTCATTTTTGGGTCCTGAACAGAGTTTTTATTCAGAAGGTTCGCTTGATTTCACGGAACTTGATTTGTTTGACCGGGAAACCGTTTCCTTCACAGCGACCGGCGCTAAACGCACAATGTGACCGGATTGCAGCCGACGCGTGGAAATCTTAGGATGGTAGGGAAATTTCGGGTAACTTCGGATAAAGTATTTAATCGACTTCAGAAAACTCCGGGAACAAGGATGATGTTGGAAAGCGCCACAATGGCGTTGAGGAAGTCCATATCTAATACCAACCGGAGTCACAGTTTAGGTTTTGGATGGCGTATTTTCCGTTAAGTTTCCTGTAGACGGAAACTTCAAACGGCAGATCATCCCTCCTGTCTGAATTGGCTCTGCTATTACCAACCTCGTACAAGTCGCTTGTAACAACAAAGGCAAACCAACTTATGCCGTATGGGGAGGACTGCGCTCCAGCCAACCAATCTTGCAAACGAAAGGTAACTTCGGGCGCGTACTCCAAATCTGCGGCGTACCAAACGGGGAGAGGAAGTTTGCCCGCTTTCGGATTAATGAAGTCCACCTCAACCGTTTCTTCTTGCCAATCAAGAAAAGATAGCGCTTGTCTATCGATTGGGTCGATGTCTTCTAAATCATAAACCAGAAAAGTGTAGGTTATACTGGTTGATTCATTGGTCTTTTTGCACAGAAATTGGTGGTCGCATTTTTCAAAGATCGTGCATTCCAACTCCAAGTAGAGACTTTGCGGTCCCGAATATGCCAGAGCGGTAGTTGATGCGATTGCGAGAAAAATTGATGCTGCGGCGAGTTTAACCATCCTCACCCCCCCAAGAAACTCTTCCGAACCTCCGGATCGGCCAGCAGTTCCTTGCCCGTGCCGGTATAGGCATTGCGCCCCTGAACCAGAACGTATCCCTTGTCGGCAATCTCCAAAGCCTGGCGGGCGTTCTGTTCGACCATCAGGATCGGCAGGCCGGTGCGGGACACCTCGATGATCCGGTCGAACAGTTCATCCATCACGATCGGCGAAACGCCCGCAGTCGGCTCGTCCAGCATCAGCACCTTGGGCTGGGTCATCAGCGCGCGGCCCACTGCGACCTGTTGGCGTTGTCCGCCTGACAGCTCTCCGGCGGCCTGATTGCGCTTGTCGCGGAGGATCGGGAAGAGGTCATAGACCTGCTCCATCGTCTGGCTGATGTCGTCGCGGCGGATGAAGGCACCCATTTCAAGGTTCTCTTCCACCGTCATCGAAGTGAATATGTTCTGTGTTTGCGGCACAAATCCCATGCCACGGATTACACGGTCCTGCGGGGAGAGGTTGGTGATGTCCTCTCCGTCCAGACGCACAGACCCTGAACGGACATCCAGCATCCCGAACACAGCTTTCATCGCCGTCGACTTGCCGGCACCGTTGGGGCCGACGATGACTGCAATTTCACCCTTGTCCACGGCGATAGTGCAATCATGCAGGATGTCCGGCCCTTTGCCGTAGCCACCCGTCATGGTGTCGCCGATCAGAAAAGGGCCGCCCTCGACCTTATGCGTCGCACCACTTTTGCGATGGGCCGGGGTCATGGTGCCGACACCGTGCGGATTGGTAATCGAGGCGTCCTTGTTGCCCTTGTCATCCTGATAGGGGTTGTCACTCATGCCCCGGCCTCCAGCTTGTCTTTGTTCTTCAGGCCGGTGCCCAGATAGGCCTCGATCACGTGCTCATTGGCCTTGATCTCATCCAAAGTACCTTCGGCCAGAACCTTGCCTTCGGCCATACAGATGACCGGATCGCAGATCTTGCCGATGAAATCCATGTCGTGCTCAATGACGACGAAGGTATAGCCCCGCTCTTTGTTCAAGCGCAGAATGGTATCGGCAATGGTCATCAACAGGGTGCGGTTCACACCCGCGCCGACCTCGTCCAGAAACACGATCTTGGCGTCCACCATCATGGTGCGGCCCAGTTCAAGCAGTTTCTTCTGACCGCCGGAAACCTGACCTGCCTTGTGATCGGCCAGATGTTCGATCGTCAGAAACTCCAGCACCTCATCGGCCTTGGCCTTCAGCGCGCGTTCTTCGTCAGCGATGCGTTTGCGGCCGAACCACGTGTTCCAGAGCGACTCGCCTGATTGCGCGCCAGGCACCATCATCAGGTTTTCACGGCAGGACATCGACGGGAATTCATGTGCAATCTGAAACGTGCGCAACAGACCCTTATGGAACAGTTCATGAGGGGGCAGGCCAGTGATATCCTCGCCGTCCATCACCACCTTGCCGCTGGTCGGCGGCAGAACACCTGCGATCACATTGAACAGAGTGGTTTTTCCTGCCCCGTTGGGCCCGATCAGGCCGGTGATCGACCCTTTCTGGATTTCCAGCGATGCCCCGTCCACCGCATGAAATCCGCCGAAATGCTTGTGCACGTCCTCGACGACGATCATCTTTTCCCCTTGCCGCCTGTCCGGCGCTGTTGTTTCGACCCCGTTTATCGGGTGCGGTCTTTTTTCATTGAAACAGCCCGGACACAAGGCCCGGGCTGCTTTCATTCATAGCCTTTGACGATCAATCAACGGAAGTTGACGGTCTTGTTTTCACCGTCGGTCACTTCGATCTCACGATAGGAACCAGCGCTTTCGCCGGGGCCGATCAGTTCAACACCGGACGCACCGACATAGTCGATGTCCTGACCGTTTGCCAGCAATTCCAGACCCTTGGCCAGTTCGCCGGGATAGATTTTTTCGCCCGGGGCGTTGGCGACGTCCATGATCTTGCCACCATAGTCGGCCGGATTGGTCGATCCAGCAGCCTGCATGGCCAGCATGAACAGAGCCGCAGCGTCATAGGACTCGGGTGAATAGGGCGACGAACCGTCAAACCCTGCCGCTTCGGCCATGGCGAAATACTTCTCGGCGCCTTCACCGCCCGAACCGGCGATCTGGCCGAACGAACCATTCAGGTCGGGGCCGACATTGGTCGGCAGCGAGTCACCGATCATGCCGCCGGGCAGACCGAAGGTGTCAAATGCACCGCTGTCCAGCGCCGACTGGATGATGCCCAGGCCGCCCTGATCCAGATAGCCCGCAACAACCAGAATGTCGCCACCGGCCGAGGCCAGAGCACCGACTTCGGCCGAGTAGTCGGCTTTGCCGTCCTCGTGCGCTGCAACGATGGTCACTTCACCGCCCGCCGCCTCGTAAGAGGACTGGATCGCATCCGCCAGACCCTTGCCGTAGTCGTTGTTCGTGTAGGTCAGAGCGATCGAGTTGATGCCGCGATCTTTCAGGATATCTGCCATCACTTGACCTTCGCGCGCATCTGACGGCGCGGTCCGGAAGAACAGGCCGTTGTCTTCCATGGTCGACAGACCGGGAGACGTCGCCGAGGGCGAGATCATGACCATGCCATTCGGAATCGCGACATTCTGAAGGATCGCACCGGTCACGCCCGAGCAATCGCCGCCGATGATGCCGGCAACACCGTCCGCAATCATGCGTTCGCCGTTCGAAGTGGCCAGACCGTTATCAATGCAGCCGGTGTCAGCGCGCGATGCGGACACTTTGGATCCATCCAGCAGTTTTCCGGATTCGGTGACTTCCGAAATTGCCAACTCGGCGCCAGAACCCATTGCAGGTGCCAGCGATTCAATTGGGCCGGTGAATCCGAACAAAACGCCCAGCGTGATGTCTTCGGCCAGCGCAGGTCCGGCCAGCAAGGCGGATGCTGCAGTTGCTGTAAGCAGCTTTTTCATATGGTTACTCCCTATTGTGAACGTGTTCGTTCTGGTCACGAACCTAGGCAAGCTACCCGGAAAAGAAAAGTCCTAACGCAATCGTGTTTTTATCGATTGGAAATCTATCTGTTTTGTTAGGGTTTGCCTTAGATTGTCCGGGGAAGGTTCAACATGCTCAGAGCCGCTGCGATTCTGTTCGTCACATTTTGCACCGAAAGTGCCTTGGCACAGGCATTGTCGACCTCGGTCGGGAGTATTGAGATAACCGAAATGGCAGGCGGGCTGGATACGCCCTGGGCCGTCGGTATCCTGCCTGACGGAAGTTTTTTTGTCACCGAACGGGACGGAAAATTGTTTTATGTTCAGGACGGAGAGGCGAACGCCGTATCCGGCGCTCCCAAGGTCGCAGCTTCAGGGCAGGGCGGATTGCTGGACGTCACGATCCCGCGCGATTTCAATCAAAGCCGCGAGGTTTTTCTGACCTTTTCAAAACCGCAAAATGGTGACGCGGGCACAGCTGTCGCCGTTGCGCGCCTGTCCGAGAACGGCACGAGCCTGACAAATCTACGTTTCATTTTCGAGGCTTCCCCCGGCGGATCAGGCGGGCGGCACTTCGGCTCACGCGTAGTAGAAGCGAAGGACGGCACGCTTTTTGTAACCATTGGAGATCGAGGGGATGGGCCGCAGGCGCAGGATCGTTCGAACCCCATCGGGTCCGTGATCCGTATCAACCGTGACGGCTCGGTGCCATCAGACAATCCTTTCGTCGGACAGGCAGATATCCGACCTGAAATCTGGACCTATGGGCATCGCAACCCACAGGGGGCCGATCTGGACGCGCGCGGTAGGTTGTGGGTGTCGGAACACGGTGCGCGCGGCGGCGACGAGGTGAACCTTGTCAAACCCGGCGCCAATTACGGCTGGCCGGTCATCTCGTACGGCACACATTATTCCGGAAAAAAGATCGGCGAGGGCACCAGCAAGCCCGGTATGGAACAGCCGCGCCTGTACTGGGACCCGTCGATCGCGCCGTCGGGCTTGATGGTCTATTCGGGCGAAATGTTTCCTGAATGGCGGGGCGACATTTTCGTGGGTTCGCTGAAATTCGACTATATCGCTCGGCTGTCCGGAGACCCGCTGCGCGAGGTCGAGCAGATCAAGGGCCCCGAGACCGAACGGGTCCGCGACATCGTGCAGGCCCCGGATGGGGCGATCTGGTTCATCTCAGTCGGGCAGGGCGCGGTTTACAGGATGTCTGTCAAACAGTGACATACGAAGCATGCCAGCAGACTTTACAATTCCGTTTGCGCGTT
The DNA here is from genome assembly GCF_003443535.1 of Ruegeria sp. AD91A. Classification (GTDB taxonomy): domain Bacteria; phylum Pseudomonadota; class Alphaproteobacteria; order Rhodobacterales; family Rhodobacteraceae; genus Ruegeria. The sequence goes on from NZ_CP031946.1 coordinate 1,070,966, forward strand.
TCCATCGCCGCAGTCAGTCTGTCCAACAGGTTACACGGTTAAGAGGATATCAATGAGTGATTTCGACATTGAATTGTGCACAAGTATCCCGCCAAGAACCGAGCTGAATGTGATTTTGGAGCAATATTATGCTCTTATTGCTCAAAGAATGCAGGGTATGGGGTTCGAATTGGATCCTTCCGCACCGCAAAGCGCACTTGAGGAATTCTGGGCGAACACGGATGACTATATGCCTCCGAACGGATGCCTGATCGTCGCAAGAAACCGCGATGGCAAAATAGTGGGGTGTGGAATGATGAAACGATTTGATCAGTATACCGGCGAGTTGAAACGTGTATTTGTAACTGAAGATGCTCGGGGCACTGGAGTGGGGCGCGCATTGATTCAAGCACGAGAACAAGCCGCCAGAGCTATGGGGCTGAAGCGGTTAATCGCAGATACACTCACCCCAAATGTGGAAATGCGGTCTTTGTATCCCAAACTCGGGTTTGTTGAACTGGACTCTCCGATCAAGACAACAACCTACAAAGATCAGCCCATGCTCCGACCGTACTTGCACTATTTCGTCAAAGAGCTTTGACGCTGAACCTTAGACTGACAATCTTCCACTTTGCGCACCACGCTCGCGATAGGGCGTGGTGTTGTAATGCGCCCGGTAGCATTTCGAAAAATGGCTAGGTGAGGCGAACCCACAGGCCAGCGCCACGTTGATGACACTCATGTCGGTCTGCATCAGCAGGTTTCGCGCCTTGTGCAGCCGCAATTCCATGTAATAGCGCTTGGGGGAACGGCTGAGATACCGGCGGAACAGACGCTCCAGCTGGCGGGTCGACATACCTACGTCCTTGGCCAGAATCGAGGGCGAGATCGGCTCTTCGATGTTCTTTTCCATCATCAGGATAACCTGGCTCAACTTCGGATGCCGGACACCGATTCGGGTCGGAGTTGACAGGCGCTGCGTGTCCTGATCGGTTCGGATCGAGGAATAGATCATCTGATCCGCTACCGCGTTGGCCAGATCCTCGCCATAGTCATCCGCAATCAGCTTGAGCATAAGGTCAATCGAAGAGGTGCCGCCCGCAGTCGTCATACGATTGCCATCGATCTGAAAGACGGCTTTGGTCAGTTCTACTTCATCAAATTCCTCTATGAAACTGTCAGAATTCTCCCAATGGATCGTCGCCTTCTTGCTATCCAGCAGCCCGGCCTTTGCCAGAGTATAGGCCGCAGTGCAGAGGCCACCGATCCGCAAGCCCCTTCGGGCTTCGCGCCGCAGCCAGTTCAGCACGCGTCTGCTGGTGGCCGCCTGAACGTCTACGCCACCGCAGATCAGAACAACGTCGTCGCGCTGCAGCTCTACCAGATCACTGTCCAGACTGAACTCGGTCCCGGCCGAGCAGGTTACCGTTTCACCGCCTTCTCCCAGCAACCTCCAGGTATATAGCTGCCTGTTCGCCATGCGGTTGGCGATGCGCAGACTGTCAAGCGCCGAAGCAAAGGACAGAAGAGAGAATTTGTCCAAGAGGACAAAAACGAAATTCCGAGGTGGAGCCGCAGTGTCTTCCACCGTGACAACTTGGCGTTGCTCTTGCATGGCTAGATGTCCTTACTTCGCGGCCGGACGGACGATCATCCAGCTGCTGATTTGACAGCCACCATGATCAAAGCTTGTTTACGTCGTCAAGAGGCGCAAATGGGATATGGTCACTCTTCCTTGCATTTTGTATAGAGACCACCTGAAAACTTCAGCGGAGATCAAAGCTATGACCGAATGGCAAAAATCGAACTGGCGCAGCAAGCCCCGGGTTCAGATGCCAGAGTATACCGACGCGGCCGCGCTGGCCAAGGTCGAGGCTCAGCTTTCACAGTATCCCCCGCTGGTCTTTGCCGGTGAGGCGCGGCGTCTCAAGCAACATCTGGGTGCCGCCGGACGCGGCGAAGCCTTCCTTTTGCAAGGCGGGGATTGCGCTGAAAGCTTTGAACAATTCAGCGCAGATGCAATTCGCGATACCTTTAAGGTGATGCTGCAGATGGCAATGGTTCTGACCTATGGTGCCAAGGTGCCAGTGGTCAAAGTTGGTCGTATGGCCGGACAATTTGCCAAGCCGCGCAGCGCCCCGACCGAGGTTGTGGATGGCGTTGAACTGCCCAGCTACCGCGGGGACATCATCAACGAATTGGCCTTCACGCCGGAAGCCAGGATTCCGAATCCCAACAGGATGTTGCAGGCCTACACGCAAGCGGCGGCGACGCTGAACTTGCTGCGCGCTTTCTCAACCGGTGGATTCGCGGATATGAGCCGCGTGCACGCCTGGACGCTGGGTTTTGCGGATGAACAGGACGTTCAGAAGTATTCCGAGGTGGCGGACCGTATTCAAGACACCATCGACTTCATGGAAGCGGCTGGTATTACTGCGGAAACAACGCATGAATTCTCGACTGTTGAATTCTACACCAGCCACGAAGGTCTGTTGCTGGAGTATGAAGAGGCACTGACGCGCCTGGATTCGACCTCGGGCAACTGGCTGGCGGGTTCAGGTCACATGATCTGGATCGGCGACCGTACGCGCCAGCCTGATGGCGCGCATGTCGAATTCTGCCGCGGAGTTCTGAACCCGATCGGTCTGAAATGCGGCCCGACCACCACGGCCGAGGACCTCAAGGTTCTGATGTCCAAGCTGAACCCCGACAACGAAGAGGGGCGTCTGACCCTGATTGCTCGGTTCGGAGCGGGCAAGGCTGGTGAGCATCTGCCACGTCTGGTCAAGGCCGTGAAGGAAGAAGGGGCAAAGGTCACCTGGGTCTGCGATCCGATGCATGGCAACACGATCAAATCGGCCACGGGTTACAAAACCCGCCCGTTTGATTCAGTTCTGCGCGAGGTGCGTGACTTCTTTGGTGTGCATCAGGCCGAGGGCACCATCCCCGGCGGTGTGCATTTCGAGATGACCGGTCTTGATGTGACCGAATGCACCGGTGGTGTACGCGCTGTGACCGAAGAAGACCTGTCTGATCGCTACCACACCGCCTGCGATCCGCGTTTGAACGCATCGCAGTCGCTGGAACTTGCATTCCTGGTGGCGGAAGAACTGACCAACCTGCGCCGCAACGGCGCCAAACGCGCGGTAAGCTAAGCGCAACTTTAACACTGACAACAGCGGGCCATCGGTCCGCTGTTTTTTTTGTTCACCGCAATCTTACGGGTTTCAATCGTCGCGTGATACCACCAGGTGAAGGTGGCCGGCAGAGCGTTTGAATTCGCGTTGTTCCTCGGCAAAACCTTCCACAGGACGGCGCGGAGTGGGCGCGGGTACCTGAATTTCGGAAACCGGTTTGATCCGTGTATCAGATAGTAAAAACCGGCGCGGTGTCTTGCCGATTGCGCCATCGGCGATCATGACCCCCAAAAGACGACTGACATCCCCCAGGTCACTTTTCAGCGGCAGAAGGATCATCCGGGCCTGCATCCTCGTACGCCCCAACACGCCACCCGAGATCAGACCCAGTTCGGCAACAGCTGGGGACGCAAAAACCTGTTCCAGAATATCCTTGGTTTGCGCTCGGGCATCGGGTTGAAAGAATGCGGTCAAAGGCATCCCCCGGACTTCCATGCCCGCAAGTGTGTTCAGATGGCTGCCTGCCAGACGAAATCGGGCCAGCCCGGGTGCTATACGTTCAAGGATAAAAGTATTTTCAAGAATATTCTCTAGCCCGCGCGGGTCGATTTGAGACCGCATCGGTACGCTGTCGCCGCTCAACAATGCGGTCCAATACGCCTCGGCCTGGCGGATCGGCGATAGGCTGCGCCCACTGTCAAAGCGATCCATTGCGACGATCTTTCCAAATTCTGACCCGGAACCTGTCCCGAAAAAGGTTTTCATTTTCATTACCCTAACGTCAATTGGCCGCTATTTTCATAAAATGCAACACAATGGAAGCACCTGCGGCCCGTAAGCCATTGCTAGGGGCAGTTTGACTCGGGTTAATTCAATTTTGGAGCAATTCTTTAACGAATGGTTAACTTGCGCCAAACAAATGCATCTTCAGCAAACTCTTGCTCTGCACCAGTCAATAGCATTAGGTGCGGCACATGCTCGAAACAGCAGGGGAACAGGAAAGGGCCATCATGATCAGATCCATGACCGGGTTTGCCTCGGGGAAGGGAACTTACGGCCTGCACAGCTGGTCGTGGGAGCTTCGCAGCGTAAACGGTAAGGGACTGGACATGCGTCTGCGTGTGCCCGACTGGTTGACCGGCCTCGAAGTTTCATTGCGGGCGACCCTGTCCAAATCTCTGAGCCGTGGAAACGTGACCCTGTCGATGCGCGTGAACCGAGAGGATTCCGCACTGGAGCTGGCCTTGAACGAAGCCGCGATGGCTGCGGCCCTGACCGCTCTTGAGCAAACAGAGGCACTGGCAGCTGCGCGCGGCATCACGCTCGCGCCGGCACGTGCGTCAGATCTCCTCGCACTCAAGGGGATGATGGATGCAGAAACCGAGGCCGACGATCCGACTCCGCTTGTTGCGCATCTGACGTCCGACTTCAAAGATCTTCTGGCCGCGTTCATAGACATGCGCAAGACCGAAGGGGAAGCTTTGGCGGCGGTCTTGAACACGCAACTGGATCAGGTCGCGGAACTGACGGCGCAAGCAGCGACGATTGCAGAGCAACGCAAGGGCAAAATGGCCGAGGCGCTGCGTGAAAACCTCGCGCGGGTGCTGGAGAATACGCAAGGCGCAGATCCTGATCGTGTCGCGCAAGAGCTGGCGATGATCGCGGTCAAGGCCGACATCACCGAGGAAATCGACCGCCTGACCGCGCATGTAGGTGCCGCACGTGAGTTGTTGGCGCAGGACGGGGCCGTGGGCCGCAAGCTGGACTTCCTGATGCAGGAGTTCAACCGCGAGGCCAACACGCTGTGTTCCAAGGCGCAAAGCTCGGATCTGACGTCCGTCGGGCTGGAATTGAAAGCGTTGATCGATCAGATGCGAGAGCAAGTGCAGAACGTAGAATAAGAATGGGAACAACTGACATGGCGGACCGCCGAGGCCTATTAATCATCCTGTCTTCTCCTTCCGGCGCGGGCAAATCGACCCTGGCCAAACGGCTGATGGCCTGGGATACGGATCTGGAATTCTCGATCTCGGCGACAACTCGTGCTCCGCGTCCCGGGGAAGAGCATGGGCGCGAGTATTTCTTCTTGTCCGAGGACGAATTCAAACAGCAGGTCGCTGATGGGCAGATGCTGGAACATGCCCATGTATTTGGTAATTTCTATGGCTCTCCCGCTGAACCGGTCCGAAACTCGATCAATGCTGGCAGGGACGTATTGTTCGACGTTGACTGGCAGGGTGAAGTGCAGATCAGAAATTCGGATCTGGGCAAGCACGCCCTGTCGATCTTCATTCTGCCGCCGTCTATCTCCGAGCTGCGTCGCCGTCTGGAAGCCCGTGGGCAGGACAGTGATGACGTTATCGGCCGACGGATGCTCAAAAGTTGGGACGAGATCAGTCACTGGGGCTATTACGACTATGTCCTGATCAACGACGATCTCGAGGCAACCGAGGACAAGCTGAAGACTATCGTAAGCGCTGAACGGATGCGCCGCATTCAGCAACCCACGTTGCAACAACACGTACGCAAGTTGCAGAATGAGTTCGAGGGATTGTCATGACCATTTACGCCTTGGGCGAGCACGCCCCGCAAATTCATGAGGATACATGGGTCGCGCCTGATGCCAATCTTATTGGAAAGGTTGTACTGGAGCAGGGGGCCTCGGTCTGGTTCGGCTGTACGATTCGCGCGGATCACGAAGAAATCCGGATCGGTGAGGGCAGCAACGTTCAGGAAAACTGCGTGATGCACATAGATGCCGGGTTTCCTTTGTCGATTGGTCGGAACTGCACCATCGGGCACAAGGTGATGCTGCATGGCTGCACCATAGGTGAAAACACGTTGGTTGGAATGGGCGCGATCGTTCTGAACGGGGCAAAGATCGGTAGGAACTGCCTGATCGGAGCAGGAGCCCTGATCACCGAGGGCAAGGAAATCCCCGACAATTCGCTTGTCATGGGATCGCCGGGCAAGGTTGTGCGCCAGCTGGACGAGGCTGCGGCACAAAGGATCACGTTCAGTGCGCTGCACTACCAAGAAAATATGCGCAAGTTTCGTGAAACCTTAAAACCTGCGCAGTAAGGCGATTGGGTTGATTGGGTTTTGAAGCATGACCGAAGACGTTCTTCAGGAAATTGTCCTTGCGATCCCGTTGCCGGCGCTGGTGGTCGATCAGACCGAACGGATCATTGCGGCGAACACGGATGCAACGTCTCTTCTGGGACAGAAAATTGTCGGGCGCCATTTCGCGACCATTTTGAGACAGCCGCAGGTTCTGGATGCCATCGAGCAAGCCCTGACAAGCAAAAGCGCAAAAAAAACTCGTCATCTGTCCAATGATGGCGCGCAGGACACAGCGTACGAAGTTGAATGCAGATATTTGAACGGGGTAGGTGCCGCGTCCGGAGGGGCCGTCATGGTGACCTTTCAGGATACCACTCATCTGGAACATGCCAGCCAGATGCGACGGGATTTCGTAGCCAATGTCAGCCATGAGTTGCGCACCCCGCTGACCGCTTTGATGGGTTTTATTGAAACCTTGCGAGGTCCCGCACGTGAAGACCCTGCGGCACGGGATCGGTTTCTCAAGATCATGGCCGATGAAGCCAACCGGATGAACCGTCTGGTCGGAGATCTTTTGTCGTTGAATCGGGTCGAAAGCGAAGAACGTGTTCGACCCAAGCAACAGCTGGAGCTTACCGGCCTTCTGCAATCCACGATAAATTCGCTGCGGCCCCTTGCGGAAGACGCTGGCGTGGTACTGTCGCTGGACGTGACAAACGGCCCGCTTTCAATCACTGGTGACGGCGACCAATTACGGCAGGTTTTAACCAATCTCATCGAGAACGGGATCAAGTATGGCGCCAGTGGCGGCAGCGTCACCGTACGTGTCTTGCCCGCGGACAGGGATCCGGCGATGCGCGGCCCGGCTGTCAGAATTCAGGTCATAGACAAAGGGCCCGGCATAGATGCCGTTCACTTGCCGCGCCTGACAGAGCGATTCTATCGCGCGGACAGTCACAGGTCGCGCCAACTGGGCGGAACGGGACTGGGCCTTGCGATCGTGAAGCACATCGTAAATCGTCATCGTGGAAGACTTCGTGTGGAAAGCGAGTTGGGAAAAGGTTCTGTTTTTACGGTGATTTTGCCCAGATAGACACCTAAGTCGGCCTTGTTCCGGCTTTCTTGGTCGTCAGCGTTTTAGCGGTTAACTCGCAAAAAAGTCCTGGTTGTCATGAAAGTGTTACACACCTGTCACAAAAGACTTACGCACGCCCCATAGGGGTGCCCGCAGGATCATCATGGGGGTGATCAAGCATACCTTTTCAGGGAGACTGAAATGTCCTTTGTAAAACTGTCGGCATCTGCGCTGGCTATCGCTGCCGTCTCGACAACCACTGCTGCGGCGCGTGACAACGTTCAGGTTGCCGGCTCGTCGACCGTTCTGCCTTATGCCTCGATCGTAGCCGAACTGTTCGGTGAAAACACAGATTTTCCAACTCCGGTCGTTGAATCCGGCGGTTCGTCGGCTGGTCTGAAGCGTTTCTGCGAAGGCGTTGGCGAAAACACCATCGACGTTGCGAACGCATCGCGCGCGATCCGCGAAAAAGAGATCAAAGCCTGTGCCGAAAACGGTGTGACAGACATTATGGAAGTCCGTATCGGCTATGACGGCATCGTATTTGCAAGCCAGCAAACCGGGCCTGACTTCACTACTTTCGAACCTGCGGATATCTTCAATGCCCTGGGCGCAAAAGTGCTGAAAGACGGCGAGATCGCTGATAACCCTTACAACAGCTGGGCTGAGTTCAATTCGGAACTGCCCGATGTTGAAATCGCTGGCTTCATCCCGGGCACCAAGCACGGCACACGTGAAGTGTTTGAAGAAAAAGTTCTGCTGATCGGATGTGAAGAAACCGGCGCAATGGAAGCCATGATTGCTGGCGGCATGAGCGAAGACGACGCTGAAGATGCTTGTCTGGCGGTTCGCACCGATGGCAAATCGGTCGATATCGACGGTGATTACACCGAAACTCTGGCGCGTATCGACACCAACCCCAACGGCATCGGCGTGTTTGGTCTGGCGTTTTACGAAAACAACGCCGACAAGCTGAAGGTTGCGACCATGTCGGGTGTTGCCCCGTCGACCGAGACCATTTCCACCGGTGAATATCCGGTTTCGCGCCCGCTGTTCTTCTATGTAAAGAAAGCTCATATCGGCGTGGTCCCGGGCCTGAAGGAATACGCTCAGTTCTTCACTGCTGACGAAATCGCCGGTCCGTCAGGCCCGCTTGCCAACTACGGACTGGTTGCTGATCCTGAGCTTGCAAAAACTCAGGACGCCATCGCCAACGAAGTCACCATGGGTTCGGGCAGCTAAGTCTGACACTGGTTTAACGCATCTTGGGGCGACGGATCAGTCGCCCCTTCATTGTCTTTTCTCATCGCAATCGAGAGTAACTGGGGGTGTCATGCCGATACTTTGGCTTATTCTGATCGTGTCTGCGATCGCAGCTGTCGGCTATATACTTGGACGCATACGCGCGTTGCAGAACGCAGGTGGTGACAGTCGGAACCTGCATTCCCTGCCCACCTTTTATGGCGCGAACGTTGCGCTGAAGACGCTTGTCCCTGCTGTCGGTCTCATGATTGTCTGGCTGTTGGCACAGCCTTTCTTTGTTAACTCGCAGGTGTCAGGCATGATACCGGAAACAGTGATCAAGGAAGGCTCTTCGCGCAGTCTGGTCATGGCGGAAGTACGCCGCACAGCCGCCGGGCTGGACAGCGCGGTCGCACAAGGCAACCTGACCGAGACTGTCGCCAGCGATGCCCATGCAGATGTCACGGAGATTACCCGGAAACTGAAGGAAGCAGGCCAGGTGGTGACGTCGGACATCACCCAGCCGGTATTGCGCGCAGCTCAGGGCTATCGGGCCATGAGCTCGACCGGCTATGTAATCATGTCCGTCGCTGTTCTCACGGTTGCTTTGATCGGCGCCGTAATGGGCTGGTTGCAAACCAACGCTGACTATCGTGCGCGCAACGTTGTTGAACAGGGCGTTAAAGCCCTTCTTCTGGCCGCCGCGTCGGTAGCCATTCTGACAACAGTGGGCATTGTCCTGTCCCTGGTTTTCAACACCTGGGAATTCTTCAAGCTCTACCCCGCATCAGATTTCTTTTTCGGCATGACCTGGGCACCCAGCTTTTCGGGCCGCGGAGGGTTGTCCGAACTCGGCATAATACCGTTGCTTTGGGGGACGCTTTACATCTCTGTCGTGGCGCTGCTGGTTGCGGTGCCGATAGGATTGTTCGCCGCGATCTACCTCAGCGAATACGCCTCGTCCCGTTTGCGGTCTTTTGCCAAACCATTGCTTGAGGTTTTGGCCGGTATTCCGACCATTGTTTACGGTCTCTTCGCGCTGTTGACCGTCGGTCCACTTCTGCTGGACGTTTTCGGTGACAATGGCCTGGGGTGGATGAAAGCCGGCACCGCCGTGATGACAGCCGGTCTGGTGATGGGGATCATGTTGATCCCGTTTGTCTCTTCGCTGTCTGACGACATTATCAATGCGGTCCCGCAGGCGATGCGCGACGGCTCATACGGTCTTGGTGCCACGCAATCGGAAACCATCCGTCAGGTCGTTCTGCCCGCCGCGTTGCCGGGTATCGTCGGCGCGATCCTTCTGGCTGCATCGCGCGCCATCGGCGAGACCATGATCGTGGTTCTCGGGGCAGGGGCCGCGGCCCGCCTCAGCCTGAACCCGTTCGAAGCCATGACAACCGTGACAGCCAAGATCGTCAGTCAGTTGACCGGCGACGCTGACTTTGCCTCCCCCGAGGCGCTGGTCGCCTTCGCGCTTGGCATGACACTATTCATTCTTACTTTGGGGCTTAACGTTTTTGCCCTGTATATCGTGCGTAAGTACCGGGAGCAGTACGAATGACCGACACCAGCATGCAAAGCCCGCAATCCGGTCGACATACGATCTCGCTCACGGCTACTGACGCGCACACGAAGAAACGGGCCAGAGCCGAAAAACGTTTTCGCGCATATGGCATCGCTGCAATTGCAACTGGCCTGTTCTTTCTGGTTGTCTTGTTTGCTTCAATCCTGTCGCAGGGGATCCCGGCCTTCCAACGCACGGTCGTCAGTGTGGATTTCACGCTGACTGAGCCGCAGAGGGACGAGGTCGAAGAGACCTTGTTCAAGACAAAGGCCTATTCCAACCTGTTCATCGCTCAGTTGAACAGTGAACTTGCTGAACGCGGAATCAGCGTTGATTTTGATGAGGCCGCGATCGAGCGTCTTTTGGGTAAAGTCGGCGGGACAATCCGGACCTTCTATTCCGAAAACCCAGATAAGCTCGGCGAGCCGGTCAGTTTCGATCTGGCGGCATCCAGCCGGGTGGACGGGTATTTCAAAGGTCGCGTGTCCCGTGACACCATGCAGGACAGCCGGTTTCTGCAAAAAAGCGACCTGGATCTGGTCGATGCGCTGGAAGAGGCAGGCATCATCAAGCAGGCATTCAACTGGCCATTCATTACTGGTGCCGACGCAGGCGTGGACAACCCCGGCGGTGCAGGCATTGGTGTCTCGGTTGTTGGATCGTTCTTCATGATGCTGGTGGTACTTTGTCTGTCACTGCCGATTGGCGTTGCTGCTTCGATCTACCTCGAAGAGTTTGCGCCGCAGAACAAGTTCACTGACCTGATCGAGGTGAATATCTCGAACCTGGCAGCGGTTCCGTCCATTGTCTTCGGTATTCTGGGCCTGGCCGTGTTCATCCAATTCATGCACCTGCCACAATCGGCACCGCTTGTCGGCGGTCTGGTTCTGACCCTGATGACACTGCCGACAATCATCATCTCGACCCGTGCGTCTTTGAAAGCGGTTCCTCCTTCGATCCGCGATGCGGCATTGGGGGTAGGGGCCTCAAAAATGCAGGCGGTGTTCCATCACGTGCTGCCATTGGCTGCCCCGGGCATTTTGACAGGTACAATTATCGGTCTTGCACAAGCCTTGGGAGAGACAGCGCCGCTCCTGCTGATCGGCATGGTTGGATTTGTTGCGCGAGGTTATCCTGACGGCTTCCTCGCGGGCTTTACCGAGCCGAACTCAGCTATGCCCGCCCAGATCTATACATGGGCCGCACGCGCTGACGCCGGCTTTTACGAGAAGGCGTGGGGTGGGATCATCATCCTTTTGATGTTCCTGCTGACCATGAATATCATCGCAATCATCTTGCGCCGCCGCTTTGAACGCCGCTGGTAATAGGGGCCGAAATGAACGACATGACACGAGTGGAGAGATCCGTGGACTCCAAAGACATCAAGATAGACGCCAAGAATGTTCAGGTCTTCTACGGTGAGACCCATGCCATTAAGGACGTGAGCGTTGAAATCGAAGACAAAACCGTCACGGCCTTCATCGGTCCTTCCGGCTGCGGCAAGTCCACCTTCCTGCGCTGCCTGAACCGGATGAACGACACCATAGATATCTGCCGGGTTGAGGGCGATATCCTGCTGGATGGCGAGGACATCTATGACAAGCGTGTCGACCCAGTACAGTTGCGCGCCAAGGTCGGAATGGTGTTCCAAAAGCCCAACCCGTTCCCCAAGTCGATCTATGACAACGTCGCTTATGGCCCGCGCATTCACGGCATGGCCAGAAATAAGGCGGAACTGGATGAAATCGTAGAAAAATCCTTGCGCCGTGGTGCAATTTGGGATGAGGTCAAGGATCGTCTGGATGCGCCTGGAACGGGCCTGTCCGGCGGCCAGCAGCAGCGTTTGTGCATTGCCCGTGCGGTTGCCACCGAACCCGAAGTTCTGTTGATGGACGAGCCGTGCTCGGCCCTTGACCCGATTGCAACCGCACAGGTCGAGGAACTGATCGACGAATTGCGCTCGCGGTATTCGGTGGTGATCGTCACCCACTCGATGCAGCAGGCTGCGCGTGTCAGTCAGAAAACGGCCTTCTTCCACTTGGGAAATCTGGTTGAATTCGGCGAAACCGGACAGATCTTTACCAATCCGGTCGATCCGCGCACGGAAAGCTACATTACCGGCCGTATTGGCTAAGCACAGGTATCTGACAATGAGCGAACAACATATTGCATCTGCATTTGACCGCGATCTTGAAGCGATCCAGGCGCATATCATGAAGATGGGCGGGCTAGTCGAGGCCGCCATCATAAACGCGGCGCGCTCGCTTGAAACACGCGACGAAGAATTGGCGCAAGAAGTGCGCAAGGGCGACAAAGCCATCGACGCGCTTGAAGAGCTTATTAACGAAGAAACTGCCAGGTTGATTGCGTTGCGTGCGCCCACGGCCGGTGACTTGCGACTGATCTTGTCGGTTCTGAAGGTGTCCGGCAACCTTGAGCGCATTGGCGACTATGCCAAGAATATCGCCAAACGAACCACCGTTCTGGTCAATGCGGGCGAGATCACTGGAAGCGCCGCCGCTCTGCGCCGTATGGCCCGCGAGGTCGAACGGATGCTGCGTGATGCGCTTGATGCCTATATTCAGCGCGATGCAGAGCTGGCCACAGATGTCATCAACCGCGATGAAGAGGTCGACCAGATGTATAACGGCCTGTTTCGCGAATTTCTGACTTTCATGGCCGAGGATCCGCGCAATATCTCGGCCTGCATGCATCTGCATTTCATCGCCAAGAACATTGAACGTATGGGCGATCATGTAACCTCGATTGCCGAACAGGTTGTGTATCTGGTCACTGGCGACCGCCCGACCGAGGCTCGGCCCAAGGCCGACAACACGTCGCAAACCGTTTAGGAGGCGAGTGAGATGTCCGCAGATCAACCTACCGTTCTGGTTGTAGAGGATGAAATGGCTCAGCGTGAAGTTCTGGCCTACAATCTTGAAGCTGAAGGATTTCGGGTCTCCAAGGCCGCCAACGGTGATGAGGCCATGCTGTTGGTTGACGAAGACAGTCCGGACATCATCGTTCTGGACTGGATGATGCCCAATCTGAGTGGCATAGAGGTCTGTCGTCGTCTGAAAAGCCGCCCGGATACACGTTCAATCCCGATTATCATGCTGTCGGCCCGGTCCGAGGAAGTGGACAAGGTTCGCGGTCTTGAAACCGGGGCGGATGATTACGTGGTCAAGCCGTATTCAGTGGTCGAGTTGATGGCACGCGTTCGCACGCAATTGCGCCGCGTCCGTCCCACGACTGTTGGTTTGCGCCTCGAGTTCGATGACATCGTTCTTGATTCCGAAACACACAAAGTCAGCCGGGACAACAAACCCCTGAAGCTCGGGCCGACCGAATTCCGGCTTCTCAGCACATTTATGGAAAAGCCGGGCAGGGTCTGGAGCCGCGAGCAATTGCTGGACCGGGTTTGGGGCCGCGACATCTATGTCGATACCCGAACCGTCGATGTACATATCGGGCGTTTGCGCAAAGCTCTGACGCAATATGGTGGGAATGACCCAGTGCGAACCGTTCGTGGCGCAGGATACGCGTTGGGGTAGCTACTTGGTGTGGGCTTATAACGTGCAAACCATTTGAATTTTGACAGGAGACGTATTTAATTTGTGAATCCACCATGCTTCAGCAGAAAGACGTATAATCGGTATTATGGTTAAAGTTGTCGACTTGTAACTTGTCTGCAAAGTGAACACTCTGGCCAGACCACGCAAGTTACTTGTTTTGGAACGTACTATGCAGATCAGAAATAAAACTGTCGTTGTTACCGGCGCCGCTGATGGTATTGGCAAGGGTTTGGCGGAACGCTTTGCACAAGAAGGTGCGCGTGTCATCTGCTCGGATATAGACAAAGCCGGAGCGCATGCGGTCGCAAACAAAATTGATGGCGTTGCATTCACTTGTGACGTTTCCAGCGAAGATCAGATCAGGACGTTGATCGATTTCACCGAAAACACTGTTGGCCCAATTGATCTGTTCTGCGCAAATGCCGGTATCCTGACTATTGGCGGTCTGGATGTTCCGGACGATCAATGGGAAAAGATTTGGAAAATCAACGTGATGTCGCACGTGTGGACCGCGCGACATCTGGTGCCTCGCATGATCGGTCGCGGCGGCGGTTATATTATGACAACGGCGTCTGCAGCGGGATTGCTGAACCAACCAGGTGCAGCGCCATACGGTGTCACGAAACATGCAGCGGTCGGATTTGCTGAGTGGCTGTCGCTGACCTATGGCGCCAAAGGTCTGCGGGTTTCGGTTCTTTGTCCTCAGGCGGTTCGGTCGAAGATGACTGAGGGACACGAGGTTTCAGTAGCATCGATCGACGGAATGCTGGAGCCCGAAGACGTCGCGGAAGCCTGCGTTCAAGCCATCCGATCCGAACGGTTTCTGGTTCTTCCACATCCGCAGGTTCTGGATTATTTGCGGCTCAAAGCGGCTGATTACGACCGCTGGCTGGGCGGAATGTGTAAATTGAATCAAATATTTACGCCGGATATTTAACGTTTTCCCTGAGCCTTCCGCATAAGACCTTCCTGAGCCACCGACGCGACAAGGGTTCCGTCTTCCGAGTAGATCGACCCACGATTGAAACTGCGTCCCTGCCCCGTCCATGGGGAATCCATCACATACAGATGCCAGTTCTGAAATTTCACGGGTGCATGAAACCACAGAGCGTGATCCAGGCTGGCGCCGTTGAACTCTCCGGAAAACCAGCTCAGCCCGTGAGGTCGCAAACCCGACGACATGAGGTTCATATCTGACGCATAGGCCAAAAGAAGATGTTGAGTTTTCGCGTCCGCAGACGCGGCAGCCGCCATGCGAAACCAAGTTTTGTTGTGGTCGTCCGACACTTCGGGGTTGAACGGATCCAGATGATCCACCTCCCGGACTTCGATCGGGCGTTCACGCAGAAGTTCACTGCGAAATCCTTCAGGCACGCGATCAACGTATGCTTGTCGAAGTTCGGAGCGGGATGGGTATGTCTGGGGTGGATTCACAGTTGGCATCGGATGCTGATGCTCCCAACCTTCATCCTGAACGTGAAAGGATGCCGACATGTTCAGGATCTGTTTGCCATTCTGAATTGCGACGACGCGGCGGGTAGTGAACGAACCTCCGTCACGTGCTCTATCCACCTGATAAATAACGGGCTTATCCGGGTCTCCGGGTCGGATGAAATAGGCGTGCAGGGAATGGCACAACCGGTCATCTACGGTTCTGTATGCAGCGGCCAAGGCCTGCGCAATGACCTGACCGCCGAAAATCCGGGTTGGTGTTTCTCCACCCGATCCCGTGCCGCGGAAAAGGTCGACCTCAAGCCGTTCAATATCCAGAAGATCCAGTAAGATGCGTTCCGCTTCGGTCATTGTTTGCTCTCAGGCTGATTACTCGAGACCCGGGTATCAGCCCGAGCAAGATCATTCAATCATGGCGGCGTGCACCAATGCCTTGAGTTCAGCACGGGATGGATAGGAACTGGACGGCGACAATTGAGTAAAGAACACAGCCGTCAGGTCGTTCTCCAGGTCGTTCCAGAAATAGGTCGAGGCCATGCCACCCCAACTGAAATCACCAACTGATCCGGGCACACGCACCCGACCCGGATTCAGAACAATCGATCCGGCAAGGCCAAATCCCATGCCTTCCATGGGTTGTTCCGCAAAGCTCTTTGGACCCATCGAGGCGATATCACCCGGCAAGTGGTTACGCATCATGAAGTCCACTGTTTTTGGACCAAGCAATTGATGGCCATTTCCGGCCCCTCGATTACGTAGCATCTCGACGAATTTGGCATAGTCGTCGATTGTGGACACCAACCCACCGCCACCTGAAAAGGTCGTCGCGTTCTCGAATGGCGAGCCCTCGTGAGAATCGATCAATCGTAGTGTATCGCTTCCTTGGTCGAGCGAGTTCAACGCCATCGCGTCGCCGACCAGCGGGGTGTAAAGGGATGCGAACCTGTCCCCTGCCCCGGCTGGTACTGAAAACCCGGTTTCGCCCATCCCGAGGGGAGCCAAAATTTCCTGCCGGAAGAATTGATCCAAAGCCTGTCCCGAGACGACCTCGACAACGCGTCCAATCACGTCGGTTCCGACAGAGTATTCCCACCGTGTTCCGGGTTGGAATGCCAATGGTAACTCTGCCAGTTCACATACGAGATCTCTCAGAGGCCCTTGATCTGGTTTGAAGATTAGACCCTTTTCATCCATCGCGTCCGGTAGAATCCCGGGATTGAACGGATAGCTGAGACCACTGGTGTGGGTGAGTAACTGATGTAGAGTTGGGGGTGCTGCGTCTTCGGTTTGATCCAGCTTTTCTGCGCCGGGCACCAAAGCCTGTATCTGTTTAAACTCGGGAAGGAAATCGGACAGAGGCGCGTCGAGGTGAAACAGTCCACGTTCCGCCAACATCATCAAAGCAACAGAAGTGACGGGTTTGGTCATCGAGTAAATGCGCGCCAGCGTGTCGCGTTGGAACGGCAGATTGTCCTCAACACTGCGTAGACCGCTCGAGTGGAAAAAAACCTCTTCTCCCTTGTGCTTTAGCAAAAAGGACGAGCCTGCATATTTACGCTGCTCTACAGAGCTGTCCATCCAGGTGCAAAGCCGGCTAAGCCGCGTTTGATCGAACATGACTTGTTTTTGAAGCATTTTTTTGAGTTCCGCCAGTTGTTGACCAATATCGTGCATGCGTGGGGCCTGAAACAACAGCAGATCCCGGGCTGAATTAAACGGTTAAATAAGCAGAGCCAAGAGGCACGTCCTTCATCCAAGTGATACAGTGAAACCGATACAGATTCGCTTGTAAATTTTTGGATGGGGTCATGCCGGACCGGCCTGGAGGGACATCATGACGCAAAACATAGATTTCGTTTACGATTTTTGCAGCCCAAATGCCTTTCTGGCCCACAAGATACTGCCAGAGCTGGCGGCGCGGCATAGTGCCAAGATCAATTATACCCCAGTCCTTCTGCCTGTTGTTTTCAAAGCCACGCACAACCAGAGCCCATTTCAGGCGTTTTCTGAGAACCGTCAGAAAACCGCTTATCTTACCCATGACCTGCATAGGTTCGCGCGACGTCGCGGGCTGAGCTTCCATATGAGCCCGCATTTTCCGATAAATACAAAATTCGCGATGCGTGGCGCCCATTTCGCCAGGGGAAAATCATGGGAAATCAGATATATAAGCGCCGTTTTTGATGCGATTTGGGTGCATGGACAAAAAGCTGACGAGTTGGCCGTTCTCGTCGATATTCTGCAAGAAAACGAACTGCCGGTTCGCAAGCTGCGCGAAGCCATGACGAGTCCTGAAATCAAACAGAACTTGAAGGATCAGACCAAAACGTTTGTTCGTCGGGGCGTTTTTGGTGTTCCCAGCCTGTTTTACGGATCCGAAATGTTCTTTGGCAAAAACAGCTTGCCGAACCTGGAAATTGAGCTGTCGAAAAACAAGAAGAGAAGTAAAACCAATGCGTTGTGAAAGGTCTTGGTTTCAAACGCAGCCTCCCTCAAAAGGCGTCAGCGAAGATATTGCCTGACGTTACAACGTTGATCCCACCTGAAATCGGGATAACCGAACCGGTGACATAACTGCCGCCGCGCCCGCATAAGAACAGCATACACCCCGCTATATCTTCATCACAGCCAACACGCCCAAGAGGCACTGACTTACCGACCTTTTCGCGCTTGCCCTCGTCCGCTGTCGCAAAGGCTGTCATCCGCGAAACGAACGGTCCCGGAGCCAGCGCATTGACCGTCACGTGGTAAGGCGACAATTCCTTGGCCAGGATTTTGGTTAGATGCAGAACAGCGGCCTTCGAGGCTGAATAGCTATAGGCGCCATCCCCCATGGGAACCTCTCCCATCACAGAGCCGACGTTTACAACTCTCGCCGGATCGTCTGCTGTGCCAGACTCCATCAACATCGGCAGTAGCCTCTGGGTTAGTTCGAATACTCCGGCCACGTTGACCGACATCACCTTTTCCCAGGCGTCATGCGGAAACTGCCCCAAGGGAGCACCCCAGGTCACACCGGAGTTATTCATCAGAATATCAAGAGTTTCAGTGCGTTTCTGAATGTCCGAAACCAGATTGGCGATGCTGGCCTCGCTGCCGATGTCTCCGGCAAATCCTTCGGCACTTCCGGGTGCTTCCAGCGCATTCAACTCGGCGGCGGCCTTGATACATGCGTCCCCGTTTCGGGAGGTGATCAAAACACGTGCACCGGCCCTGACCAATGCTTCAGCGGCCATTCGCCCGATACCCGTGGCGCCGCCAGTTACCAATGCGGTTTTGCCGGGCAACGAGAAAAGGGTATCCGGTGTCATTGTCATGCTCCTCAATCAAGTCTGGTTTCGTCTGCATTCTGACCCGGTTCGAAGGCCTGTTGCCGACACGGCAATCTACCGTTCACTGCATTGGCACGAACCCGGGTTGCACAAAAAATTTTACACAACAATCTACAGTCTCATCGGAGACGGTTTGCAAGTATTACTCAGCGTCGCGCAGGGCCGCCCGAAAATCCTGGAAAGACCCTCGTTGCCGAACCTGAAATCGATCAAAGAGAACCTGAAAACCTGTTTCCCGGCCAATGGAAGACCAAGAGAAAAAGCATGGCCCATGTCCACAGGGATACACGGTGTTTTCGGGTGGGATGTTTGAACTCAGTTTTTTCGACCATCACGAGTTCTGTTTTCTGAGCAACTGACCGGATGCAATCCGGCAGTGTCAGGTAGACAACCCGGCCTTTTCGTGTCTATGAACCATAGTATGGGGATAGTGAAAACATGTATAACGTCTTGGTATTGAATGGCCCAAACCTCAATCTGCTTGGTACACGGCAGCCCGAGGTTTACGGCGACACAACATTGCACATGATCGAGGACCGCTGCGTTCAGCATGGGGCGTCGATAGGGCTGGATGTAACGCATCTGCAATCCAATCACGAAGGTGTGCTACTTGACGCTATTCATGCGGCCCGTGGTGTGCAAAGCGGCTTGATACTGAACGCAGGGGCGTTCACGCATACGTCGATTGCCCTCATGGATGCCATTGCATCTGTAGAGTTACCGGTTGTCGAAGTGCATCTCTCCAACATTCATGCCCGAGAAGCCTTCCGGCACAGGTCCTATGTAGCCTCTGTTGCATTGGGTCAGATCTGTGGTTTCGGTGCCCAAAGCTATATTCTGGCGCTGGACGCGCTCGCGGCTCATCTGAAAGCAGGCAACTCGACATGAAGCTCAAGGAATATCTTCAGTTTGTCAGCTACGCTAAGACCCTGGAAGACCTGTGGGATGCACATTGCCGCCAGATGGGTGAATTCGGGTTTTCCCGCCTGATCTATGGCCATACGCAATACAGGACGGAGACGTCTCTGGGCGATCCCGAAGATTTCGTAATTCTGACAAACCACAAACGGGCCTATGTCGACGGTTTCATCAAGGATGGGCTTTATTTTCATGCCCCGATGTTGAAGTGGGCGTTGGACAATGAAGGCGCTGCCAGCTGGAAAATGCTGCAAGACATGAACTCGGGCGGAACGATGACCGCGAAGGAGCGCGAAGTTTTCGATTTCAACAAGTCCATGGGTGTGGTTTCTGGCTATACCGTCAGCTTCAATTCAGTTTCCATGCGCTCGAAGGGAGCGATTTCTCTGGCTGCTGCCAATGGGCTAAGCCAGGAAGACGTGGATGCGGTCTGGGAAGAACACGGCGACGACATTCTTCTTATGAACAATGTCGCCCACCTGAAAATCCTGACATTGCCGTTCCATCCGCCAAATCGAGCACTGACCAAGCGACAACGCGAAGCGTTGCAGTGGGTCGGAGACGGGAAAACCACTCAGGATATCGCGCTGTTGATGGGACTGACATCTGCAACTGTAGAAAAGCATCTGCGACTCGCGCGAGAGGCTCTCTCGGTCGAAACGACGGCGCAGGCGGTTCTCAAGGCGTCTCTGCACAATCAGATGTTCATTATGGAAGTATAACCGCAATATTTTGACGCTATCCCGCGTCAGTTTACCTTAGGTAAGGAAATCACTACTTTTCAAATCAAACCTAAAAGTTGCAAAGTGAGAGTGTTCCGTGAGTGGTGGCTTTAGCCAGGGAACATTGGGTTGGATCTTTGCAATAACAAAGCTCTCCGATCACTCTGACAAGGGGGCGCCTATTTGTCCGCGTGCCAGTGTCGGAAATTTTGGGGGGCCTCGACCATCCCCATCATGCGGGGCCCTCCAATTCTTCTATAGATCGCTGAAGTATTCTGTTTGCCAATAGCAAAAGAAAAAGGGTCACGCTATGCGTAACCCTTTAATTTTATTGGAAAATGCCGCTTTCGGCACTTTCCCTGTGCCACTTAGCCTTGAGCGGCCTTGGCGACCTCGGCTGCGAAGTCTTCTTTCTCAACCACGATACCTTCGCCAACTTCCAGGCGGATAAAGCCGGTGATGGTCGCGCCGGCTTCCTTGGCCGCTGCTTCGACGGTCAGGTCAGGGTTCACGACAAACTGCTGGTTCAGCAGAGTCGATTCCGCGACGAATTTCTTCATACGGCCTTCGATCATCTTTTCGATCACCTGCTCCGGCTTGCCGGATTCGCGGGCGATGTCCATCTGGACCTGCTTTTCTTTCTCGACAACTGCCGGGTCCATGTCTGCTTCGGACAGGGCCGCCGGGTTCACGGCTGCGATGTGCATTGCAACCTGTTTGCCGATTGCTTCGTCGCCACCGGTCAGAGCAACCAGAACGCCGATTTTTCCCATGCCGTTGGTGGCCGCATTGTGGACGTAGGACACAACGGTGTCGCCCGACAGTTTGGCCATGCGGCGCACCGACATGTTCTCGCCAATCGTGGCGATCTTGTCGGTCAGGGTGTCTGCAACGGTTTTGCCGCCCAGATCAGCTGCCAGCAGCTCTTCTACGTTGTCTACGCCTTCAGCCGCGTAAGCAATCTTGCCGACCATTTCCTGGAATTCCGCGTTTTTCGCGACAAAGTCGGTTTCCGAGTTCACTTCGACAGCAACACCGTTGCCATCGTTGACGTGCACTGCAACCAGACCCTCTGCTGCGGTACGGCCGGATTTCTTGGCCGCTTTGGCCAGACCCTTGGTACGCAGCCAATCAACGGCTTCGTCCATGTTTCCGCCGGTTTCGGTCAGCGCCTTTTTTGCGTCCATCATGCCTGCGCCGGTCGAGTCGCGCAGTTCTTTAACCATTGCTGCTGTGATTGCCATCTCTTGGCTCTCCTCAATTCAAACGGAATTGGGGCAGGTCTACCCTGCCCCATATGTCATTTACGTGACGGGCAGCTTACGCTTCGGCTTTCGCTTCCGGAGCGGCTTCTTCTGCGGGTGCTTCTTCCACAACGGCTTCCTCAACCGGCGCTTCTTCGAATGCACCCAGGTCAACACCTGCTGCGCCCATCTGAGCGGTCATACCGTCCAGAGCCGCGCGTGCGGCCAAATCGCAGTACAGAGAGATTGCGCGGGCTGCGTCGTCGTTACCGGGGATGATGTAGTCGACACCGTCGGGTGAGCAGTTGGTGTCGACAACAGCCACAACCGGGATACCCAGTTTGTTGGCTTCGGCGATGGCCAGTGCTTCTTTCTTGACGTCGATGACGAACAGCAGATCAGGAACGCCGCCCATCTCACGGATACCGCCCAGCGATGCCTGCAGTTTGCCCTGGTCACGTTCCATGCCCAGGCGCTCTTTCTTGGTCAGGCCTTCGGCGCCCGATTCCATTGCTTCGTCGATCTGGTTCAGACGGTTGATCGACTGGGAAACGGTTTTCCAGTTGGTCAACGTGCCACCCAGCCAACGGTGGTTCATGTAGTACTGAGCCGACTTTTCTGCAGCCTCTGCAATCGGCTGAGCTGCCTGACGCTTGGTACCAACGAACAGAACGCGGCCACCTTTTGCAACGGTGTCACGAACGGCCTGCAGAGCTTGGTCCAGCATTGGAACAGTCTGGGTCAGGTCCATGATGTGGATACCATTGCGCGAGCCGTAGATGAACGGGCCCATGCGGGGATTCCAACGCTGTGTCTGGTGACCAAAGTGAACGCCAGCTTCCAGCAGCTGACGCATGGTGAACTCGGGAAGAGCCATGCTATTTTCCTTTTCCGGTTTACGCCTCGGCGGGGGTGAAAGAAGCGGATGCTCCAACCGGCGGGCCAGATAGGGATGTCTCCCCTACAAAGCCCAAACCCCGCCTGCGGGTTTGAATGGCGCGCGTATACGGCAGGTTTGGACGCAGTGCAAGGGTCAATGCCCTTATTTTTCAAGCCGCGCCAATGCATGAGCGTGGCGCACCGCCGCTTCGCAATGGGCCGCCAGTTCCTTGCGGTTGGCGAAGTCCCTGATCCGGGCCGGCGAATGATAGATCAGTTCAACGGATCCTTGTCTGCGCGCACCCAAAGTCTTGAGCAGGTGCGGCGCGAAATCCATATCGCCCCACCAGCCATAGAAACGGTCAGGCTGACCTTTCGGTGCGTGAAACACCACCGAAACCGGTTGAACATACATGAAATCACGCAATTCTTCTGAAAAGAACGCGGCAAAGAGTGTTGTTTTAAAGGGTAAAACACGCAATCCGTCGGTCGAGGTGCCCTCGGGGAAGAACAACAATTTATGTCCGGCCTTGAGTCGTTCTTCGAAGATCGCCGTCTGCTCGCGCGCCTTTTTGCGATCCCGCTCGATGAATAAGGTCCCGGTGGCCCGTGCCAACCATCCGATACCCGGCCAGTTTGCAACTTCTGCCTTGGACACGAAGTAGACTCTCTTGCGGGCGTTCAAGGCAAAGATATCCAGCCAGGATGTGTGGTTGGCGACAACTGCACCGTGCTCCTTCATCAACGCGCCCGAGCAGTGAAATCCAATTCCAAGGATGCGAAGCGCGTTTCGGCACACGAACTGGCTGATAAAAGGTGTAACGGGGCGGTGAACGCCAAAAAACGGCAACTCGATCAGTCGAATGGCCAACAGAACAAGCAGACCGCCGAACACAAGGATGGCCAAAGGCAATCCCCTCAGTAAAACGAGTATCCAACCGACAAAACCCAGTTCGATTGGGTCCGGCGCTTCCTCACTGTTCCAAAGCGGATCATTCACCGATTCAAGCTCCGCCATAGATGCGCTTCTGCCGCTCGTTCATACGGGTCGTATCCAGGATCAGGCACACATCGGTGGTGTTGAAGTCGTGATCGATGAACGCCCCCTCGCCGACGAAACCGCCGAGCCTCAGATAGGCTTTGATCAGGGCTGGAACCTGCAACATGGCGCTGCGACGATCCAATGCGTCCGGTGCGACAAGATCCATGGTCTGAAACACGCTCGGCTGAGCCCTCACCCGCAGGTCTGGCGGCGCCAGATGATTGTGATGCAGCATGGACAATGGCTGGGCCAGTTCCTGCACATCCGTGCCATGAAAACTGGCGACACCGAACAGGATTTCGATCTCACGTTCGGCCACATACCTAGAGAGACCATTCCAGAGATGATACATCGCCGTACCGCCCCGGTAGTCCCTGTGCAGGCACGACCGGCCCAGTTCCAAGAGCTTGCGGCCACTTTGCTTGAGAACGGTCAGATCGTATTCGTCTTCGGAATAAAACTGACCCAATTCTGCCGCACGATCGCCCGGCAACAGCCTGTAAACGCCGACGACTTCCCCTGTCGCGTCATCAAGGGCCAGCAAGTGATCGAAGTAAGGATCAAACCGGTCACGTTCCAACCCAGTCACATGATCGATCAGCTCGCCCCCGCCGCCGAGTTCACGCACGAACACGTCATAGCGTAACCGCTGCGCGGCGTGCAGTTCGTCTTGAGTTTCCGCCAATTTGATCGTGAACGAGGGGCCAGCGTCCGGCATGTCTGACTTATCGATCCTATGTTGTCATCGCGGCTGATACCCCAGTTCTTCAGGGGAAGGCAACAAGTGGGCATCTGGCCTTTTCTGTTAACTCTTCTTAAACCAGTTTCACGGATCAAAGACCGGCATCAGGGCGATGCGCGTTCCGTCGATTACCACTTTCCCCTGCTCGCGAAAGTTCACGGTGATCTTGCCTGCGACGTTGGACTGAACCTGTCCGACACCCCATTCGGGGAAATCCGGGTGGCGAACAAACATGCCCGGTGCAAGAATAGCATTCATGTCTGTCATTTGGGGCTTCCGGTTCCTGCGGCAGATACCGCAGGAGGTACGCATGGGCAACACGAACGTCAACCTGGCTGAATTGATCGGCTCCCGAATCTGCCACGATCTGATCAGCCCGATCGGTGCAATCACCAACGGGCTGGAACTGTTGGACATGGTTGGCGCGGTGCAGGGCCCCGAGATGGAGTTGATCTCGGGCAGCGTCGGCAGCGCTGGTGCGCGCATCCGTTTTTTCAGGGTTGCCTTTGGATCAGCAGGAGAACAACCGCTTGGGCGAGCCGAAGTGACTGAACTGCTCAAGGATATGGAACGCACCGGACGGGTACGGGTCATTTGGAATCTGAAGGAACCCGTGCCGCGAAATCAGGTCAAACTGGCCTTTTTGGGAATCATGTGCTGCGAAAGCGCCATGCCACTGGGCGGAACGGTCGAATTCAAAACCCAAGATGAAAAATGGACGATCACCGGGACCGCAGACAAACTGAATGTGGATGCTGAACTGTGGAAACACGTTGCAACCGGTCGGTTCCCCAACAAGATTACACCTGCGCAGGTCCAGTTCGCTCTGCTGCCCGAAACGGCAAATGCAATGGGTCGGCGCGTTTCAGTCGAAACCGCTGCGACCCGTGTTTTGCTGCGCTTTTAGTCCCGGGTCGTTCCGTTCCCGCGCACCAGGTATTTGAAACTGGTCAATTGGGCGGCCCCCACCGGGCCGCGGGCATGCATTTTGCCCGTGGCGATTCCGATCTCGGCGCCCATCCCGAATTCACCACCATCGGCGAACTGAGTCGAAGCGTTGTGCATCAGGATCGCGCTATCTAGGCGCTCAAAAAAACGGGCCGCAGCAGCGCCGTCCTCGGTCATGATACAATCGGTATGGTTTGATCCGTATCGCTGGATATGCGCAATGGCTGCGTCGATGTCAGCGACAGGCTTGGCCGCGATAACACTGTCCAGAAACTCTTTTCCCCAATCCTCAGCCGTTGCGGAAACTGTACCCTCAACCGCAAGTATGCCGTCGGCGTGAACCTCAACCCCAGCATTCACGAGCGCGGCGATCACGTCACGCCCCAGCGTTTCGGCGATGTCCTGATGGATCAGCAAGCATTCGGCAGCACCGCAGATGCCGGTGCGACGGGTTTTGGCGTTCAGCACCACGTCCAACGTTTTCTGCGGATCAGCCGCCTTGTCGACATAGATGTGCACGATACCTTCAAGATGCGCAAAGACAGGCACACGAGCCTCACGCTGCACAAGGCCCACCAACCCCTTGCCTCCGCGCGGAACGATGACGTCGACATAGTCGGTCAGGGTCAGCAACTCCTGCACCGCAGCGCGGTCACGTGTCGGCACCAGCTGAATCGCATCTTCCGGCAGATCGGCGGCCTTCAGCCCTTCTACCAAGCAGGCATAAATCGCGGTTGAGGAATGAAAACTCTCGGACCCGCCCCGCAGGATGACAGCATTTCCGGATTTCAGACACAACGCGCCTGCGTCAGCGGTTACATTTGGGCGGCTTTCGTAGATCACGCCGATCACACCCAGCGGGGTGCGCACGCGCTGGATATTCAATCCTGTCGGTCGGTCCCATTCGGCCAGCACTTCGCCCACCGGATCGGTCTGATCAGCCACCGCGCGCAAACCATCGACCATGCCCTGAACACGCGCCTCATCCAGCATAAGGCGATCCATCATCGCCGGGCTCAGGCCCTTCTCAATGCCAAACTCCAGATCCTTTTGGTTGGCTTCGATGATCTCCCCGCGATTGGCCCAAACCGCCTCGGCTGCCGCAATCAGAGCGGCATGCTTTCGTTCGGCGCTTGAAAAAGCCAGTTTACGTGATGCCGCCTTGGCACGTTTCCCAAGATCGGCCATCAGAGCTGGAATGCTGTCAAAGTCTTTCATGTCGCGTGCCTCTCAGGTCGTCTTATTCGATGGTTACAGGGCCAGATCATCCCGGTGGATCAGGGCAGCGCGGCCGGGGTAGCCCAGCGTGGCCTCGATCTCGGAAGACTTACGCCCCTTGATCGCGCCCGCCTCCTGCGCGGTATAACGGCTGATACCCTGCCCCAGTCGGCGCGCTTTTGGGTCAAGGATCGAAACGGGGTCGCCGCGCCCGAAATCACCAGTCACTTCGACAATACCCGCGGGCAGCAAGCTTTTGCCATTGGCCAGCGCGTTGGCAGCCCCTTCATCGACAGTGATCTCACCACGCGGTTTCATGGCTGAAATCCAACGCTTGCGCGCTGCATGCGGGTCCAACGTTGCGGTGAACCACGTACAGCTTGAACCATTCTCTAGCCTTTTCAGAGGGTTCAAGATCGATCCTTCAGTGATTGCCATCGCACAACCACCCGCGGTGGCCATTTGGGCAGCCAGCAGTTTTGTCTTCATTCCGCCCTTTGACAAACCAGAACCCGCATCACCCGCCATGGCTTCGATTTCGGGCGTGATCCGGTCTATGGTTTCGAACCGGGTAGCTGAAGCATCTTCATTCGGGTTGCCGGAATAGAAGCCATCCACATCTGACAGAAGGATCAGCTGATCCGCGCCGACCGTTACCGCGATTTGCGCGGCCAGACGGTCATTGTCACCATACCGGATCTCATCCGTTGCCACTGTATCATTTTCATTGACGATCGGCACGACTCCAAGGCCAAGCAATGTTTCCAGAGTCGCGCGCGAGTTCAGGTATCTGCGGCGATTCTCGCTGTCCTCCAGCGTCACCAAAACCTGCGCCGTGGTGATTCCATGTGGTGCTAACGCTTCTTCATAGGCGCGTGCCAGACGAATTTGTCCAACGGCAGCGGCAGCCTGCGATTTTTCCAAAGGTAAAGCCGCTGCGGGCAGACCCAGAACACCGCGCCCCAGCGCGATCGACCCCGACGAGACCAGAATAACATCCGTCCCTTGCCGTTTGAGCCAGTCCACGTCCTGTGCCAGAGTATGCAGCCAATCGGAACGAAGCAAACCTGTATCCCGATCGACCAGCAGAGCAGAGCCGATTTTGACGACCAGGCGACGCGCTGAGGTCAGGGCTGCCAAGGCTGCGCCTCCTCAGCGGGTTTCTGGCGAACACGATTGTCATCAATCTGGCCGCGCAACGCGCGCAGAACCTCGGTTACACCTTGATGAGCAACGCCGGACATCGTCATCACGGGGCCGCCAACGGCCTCTTCCAGTTCGGATTTGGCCAGATCACGTTCTTCATCATCCAGCGCATCAACCTTGTTCAGGACGGTGATCCGGGGTTTCTCGGCCAGTTCACCACCATAGGCTTCAAGCTCGTGGATAATCGTGCGGTAATCATCGGCAACTGTTTCCGACGTTCCATCGACAAGATGCAGAAGCACAGCACAGCGCTCAACATGACCAAGGAAGCGATCTCCGATCCCGCGTCCTTCATGGGCGCCTTCAATCAGGCCAGGGATGTCGGCCACGACGAATTCCGCATTGTCGACGCCCACCACTCCCAGATTAGGGTGTAGCGTGGTAAACGGATAATCCGCAATCTTGGGCCGCGCGTTGGACGTAGCTGCAAGAAAGGTCGATTTTCCCGCGTTTGGCATACCCAGCAAGCCCACATCGGCGATCAGCTTGAGACGCAGCCAAATCGTACGATCAATGCCTGCCTGCCCCGGATTTGCACGGCGGGGCGCCTGATTGGTGGCGGATTTGAAGTGCAGGTTGCCGAAACCGCCATTGCCGCCCTTGGCCAGCAGAACGCGCTGGCCCACTTCAGTCAGATCGCAGATGACCGTTTCCTCGTCTTCGTCCAGAATCTCGGTGCCGACAGGCACGCGCAAGACAATGTCATCACCGTCCTTGCCGGTACGTTGCTGCCCCCTGCCCGGCTGGCCGTTCTTGGCGAAGAAATGCTGTTGATAGCGGAAGTCGATCAGGGTGTTCAGCCCGTCCACAACTTCGACCCAGACGGAACCGCCCTTACCACCGTCCCCCCCATCAGGGCCGCCGTACTCGATGTACTTTTCGCGCCGAAAGCTGACGCAGCCGCCACCTCCGGCCCCGGACCGGATGTAGACCTTTGCAAGATCGAGAAATTTCATGTGTGTCCCCTACTGCAAAGGCCCCATCGGCCACAAGTCAGAGTTTTTTACTGTACGTCCAGGTGGGCACATTCGCATCACGCGCCACCGAATAGCTTTCTGCATCGCCAAGATACTGGAACCCGCAATGGGTCAGAACCCGGGCAGAGGCCGGATTGTCCTGGAACACGCTGGCAAACATGGTCGCGTTTTCCAGCGGGTTGGCATTCACCAGCGCTTCGACAGCCATAGAGGCAATGCCGGTATTCCAATAGATCGGCGCAACCCAATAGCCGACTTCTGACTGATTCCGATCCAGCCGTTTCAGCGTGATCAGACCAATCAGCTCCGGGCCATCATCCTTGGTGGCATCCATGACCCAGACATCCTCGTCCCGGTCTTCAGCCATTGAGCGCGTGACAAAAGCTTCGGTCGAGCCTGGGGCCAAAGGATGTGCAATACTGGTTGTCATGCGTGCCACACGCTCATCACCGGCATAATGCTCGATCAGCCCCATATCCGAACGACGCAGAGGGCGCAGATCGAACCGCTCGGTTTCTATGACCGGCTGATTTATTATTGTTTCAAGTTTCATGAGTGTGTTCCTCCTCCGAACAACACGAAAAGTACGGACGCAACCGTAAGACCCGCCAACGTCCACATCAGATATTTTTCAACTGGCCGTCCTTCAACCGCGTGGGCAATTCTATCGCCCGCAAAGGTCCAGATCGGATGAAGAACCACCTGACAAAACAACAAACAAAGAGCGATCGTAATCGTCGCTTCAAAACTGGGCGTGCCCGCGGCCACAAACCCGGTGAAACCGGCAATGATCATGGCCCAGGCTTTGGGATTGAGCGGATGAACAATCAATCCCGCCAGAAAGCCGGGGGCCCTCCCCTCGGACTGTTGTCGCGACAACCGCGTGTTGGCAATTTTCCACGCCAACCACATGATATAGGCCGCTGACGCGTATTTAAGTACCGTAAACACCTCAGGTGCCTGATCCGCGAGATGCAGTAACCCAAAACCAATCGGCCAAATGATCAACTGCTTCCCCAGAATCACCCCCCCGACAAAAGGTAATGCTGCCCGAAAGCCATAGCGCGCACCCGTTCCCAACAGGACCATGTTGGCCGGTCCCGGCGTGCCGACCTGGCTGGCGGCAAAAATCAGGAAACTGGTGGTTGCGACTGTCATCGGTTTGATTGATCACGATTGCGTTAGAACGAAAAAGGGACCGGCACTTTGTGCCGGTCCCCCATGAATTTTTCTTAAACCTTCTGGGTTTCGGCTTACTCTGCGGCCTCCGCCACTGGCAGGACCGAAATGAAGGTGCGGTTTTTAAGTCCTTTATGGAACTTAACGGCGCCATCGGTGGTTGCAAAGATGGTGTGATCCTTGCCCATACCTACGCCTTCGCCCGGCCAGAACTTGGTGCCGCGCTGACGCACGATGATGTTACCTGCGATAGCGGCCTGGCCACCATACAGTTTTACGCCAAGGCGACGACCAGCTGAGTCGCGACCGTTACGGGAGGAACCGCCAGCTTTTTTATGTGCCATTCTCTCTCTCCTTAGCCTTTGGCCAGTTCTTTGGCCTGCTCAACCCATTCGGGCTTCACTTTGACCGTTTCGATAGCAGCAATCTGCTCGTCCGACAAGGCGGCCAGAGCTGCAAAGCTTTCGATACCGGCCTCGTTCAGCTTCTTGGCAGCGGCTGGGCCGACGCCAGTCAGCGCGGTCAGATCGTCCGCAGCAGCAGAGGGTGTATCGGCTTTGGCTTCAGCTTTCTTTACAGGCTTTGCCGCCGGAGCAGAGTCGCCTGCCGGAGCGGATCCGGTTGCAGCCTTGATGCCCGACTTGTCAGCGCCCGACGCAAGAATGTCGGTGATCTTGACCAGAGTCAGTTTCTGACGGTGGCCAACGGTACGCTTCGAGCTGTGCTTACGACGGCGCTTGACGAACTTGATGACCTTGTCACCTTTGACCTGTTCGATCACTTCGGCCTGTACGCCTGCGCCTTCAACGAAAGGTGCGCCAACAACCGGAGCGTCACCGCCCAGCATCAGAACATCGTTGAATTGAACTTTTTCTCCTGCGTCGGCAGCCAGTTTTTCAACGCGGAGCATATCGCCCGCCTGAACCTTGTACTGCTTGCCGCCAGTCTTGAGGACCGCAAACATGCGTCTTTCCTTTTCATATCCGCGTTCTGTGGTCCCCTGAACCGGGTGTTGCTGGCTTAAGCCACCTCGAACAGCGAGCCCTTTTCGGGCTGTGTGACTGACCCTGTGACGATGTCGAATGGGTCAAATAATAACGATACCCGGCGCGGAAAACCGGCCGGGATGCGCGCTTATCCATAGAACGTCGTAAAAAGTCAACACCAAAGCGATGTCAAAGATCAGACGCTCTGAGCGTCTGAGCAACCGCCCGCCCCATCCGGAACGAGATGTCGTTGAACATGCGGTCAAAACCGTCGAACAACGCTTCATTCAGGGCGCGACCCGTTTCGGTTCTGGAAAACGCGATATTCTCGCGCATCTGGGTCTCGTCCAAAGGCCGGTAGGCCATCAGCAGAAAAGAATACAGCCACGCCTCGGTTTCGGCGGCGCGGCTCTTTTTCTGGGAAAGAAGCTCGGCCAGCAATTCCTGATCGTCGCCTTGCGCGTCAACATCGAGACCCCGAAAGAAGTTGTAGTCTGAACTCAGAGCCCCCTGAACGTTCTTGTCGATAAGGTCATTTGCCTGAATGTACTCATCGACCAACTCAAAGCGAGTCGTGTTTCGTTTGACGGAATCGTATGCTTCACGGGCCATGTCCTCTATGGCCTGGTCTGACATCGCCTGCCGGGCCGAGTTTTCCAGCGCCACAATCGTCTGACCGAGATCGCTTTCGAAAAACAAGATCGCCTGATCAAGCTGCGCATCAGACAAACCTGCTTCAAACGCATCCGTCAGTTGTTTTTGCATCCAATCCGGATCGTAAATGTCCCTGACCTGCGCTTCAAAGAACGCGCCGCCAGTCTTGTCCAACAACGTTTCGTCAAGTTCCTCGCGGTGCACCTGCCCTTCCTGTACGAGAATTTCCATCACATGCGACAGGTGCATGGCCTGCGCCAACCGGTCAACCTTTTGATCGGCCTGCAAGGGTACACCCCACAGAACAACTACAATCGCCAAAAAAACGCGGCGCATCAAATATCCTGTGCAGGATGCAATTCGGCCATTCGGGCCGCAAGAACTTCGAACCGCATGGCCATGATTTCGTACTGGATCGCGTTCAGCAATTCATACACTTCCTGCATCAAGGGTTGTTCCAATGCTTCGACATAGGTAACGACATCCGCATCAGAAAAATCCTGATAGGTGTAAGCTGCCCCTGCAAGGCTGGACAGTTGGAGAGACTGGCGCATACCGGCTTCGTTCCGCTTCATCAGCGCACGCAATTCATCCGCATCCAGTTGCAGCTCGATGACACCTGATGCGCTGGCTGCCAGAAGGAAACGCACCTGAATCTCTTGCAAGGCCCGCACCGCGGTGCCGGTCGAATCGATGGCATTGTTCATGCGCTTGAAACTTTCGACCCGTTCCGATCCGTCCTTGATCAGGTCCGAGATGATCATTTGCCCTTCCAACTGTTTGGCTTCATCGTCCTCAAGCATATGCGAGGCGTTTTCGGCCTCTACCAGGCGCTGCCCCAGGTCGGATGCATAAAAGTCAACCGCATGCGTCAGGGCTTCATCACTCAGAGTTTGTTCCAGGATGGAAACTGCGGTCTCGTGCATGGCGCCGACCTCAAAGACTTCGTCTGCCAGACGGGCCCAGTCCGAGCCAAATCCCTCAGGGTCGATCCCCAGCATCTGAGGGGCGGACCTCGAGCTCAGCGCGATGCTTTCCAACGCTACGTCAAACCCGGTTGTCGTCAGAAAAGCCTCAATCCGGTCCCGGTTGGCAGCGGAAAGTTCCAATGGGATAAGTACAAGCGCAAAAAGCGGGGCCAGAAACCAAAAGGCAAAGCGGCGTACAAACTGTGTCATACTTATCAGACTAGGCGTTTTATGCCTGCTGGCAACGGAAAAACCCGGGTTTCGTAAATTCCCGAATTTTCTGCTTGCACCCCTGCCCGTTCCTCACTAAATCCCCCCCTCACAGACCCCCGCGGAGAGGTGCCGGAGTGGTCGAACGGGGCGGTCTCGAAAACCGTTGTGGGTGCAAGCCCACCCAGGGTTCGAATCCCTGTCTCTCCGCCACACTGCCAATGCTGGCTTTTAGGTCAACCAGAGACTTCCCAAGGATTTACTTCTGCTGCTGCCATTCCCCGCGGATCGCTGCCCAATCCGGTCGCGGTGCCTTTGTGCAGGCATATTCTTGCCGCGTTTCGTCGGGCAATGAGCGTAGCCCGGCTTATACTCTATTCTGCTGAGAATTATTGGGAATTCCCCTTTGTTCCTGAGTTATTTTTAGCGCATCCCGGCGACACATTTTCCAAAGGAGACACACATGTCGCGTACTCTCATTCTTGCCATCGTCATCGCCGCAATTGGTGCTGGCGGGTATTTTTACCTGAAACAACCCGAACCCACACCCGCTGAACGTTTGGAAACCGCGGCAGAAGAAGCCGCCGAAGCGGTGACAGACGCGGCTTCCTCTGCTCAGGACGCTGCCTCTGACGCAGTCGATGCAGCGACCGAGAAAGCCGCTGAAGCAGCATCGTCATTGACGGACCAAGCAACTGAAGCGGCCTCTTCGGTGGCGGATCAGGCAAGCGAAGCGGCGTCATCCGTAGCGGATCAGGCCTCTGATGCCGCCCAGGAGGCTGGCGATCAGGTGGCAGCATTGGCCGGTCAGGGTCAGGAGTTGCTGAATTCATGGGTTCAGGAAGGCAAGCTGGACCCCACAAATTTCGATTATGAAGGCATTATGACATCCCTTCAGGAAAGCACTCTGGCCACTGATCTGAAGGATCAGGCGATCAAGATTGTAAATGATATCAAGGACTCACCTGAAACAATTATTCAGAAGATTCAGGAACTGACCAACTTGTTGACCCAACAGTAAAGTGATTGAGGCCGATCCACGGGTCGGCCTTTCCCAAGGGCGCATCTGCGCTGCCCCTACGTTATGGCGTCGTCGAATTGACGTCCTTCGCGGCTTTTGATTGGCTGTGCCAGACAAACAGCCCGCATCTTACCCGTACTATTGGGGGCCTTCCAGATATGGTGCGGGCTTTGCTTTAGCCATTTCGAGGATGACCCGATGACCGACCTGCCCCAGACTATGTTCGCCGCAATCCTGAAACATGACGGGTACTCCGGCACGGCCACCGGACCGGCCATTGAAAATGCCGCCGACTGGTTGGAAGAAGCAGAAGTTCCAACACCAGAACCCGGCCCCGGTCAGGTGCTGATCCGGTTGCGCGCAGCTTCGGTCAATCCGTCAGATTTGCACTTCATCAAAGGTGAATACGGACAGCCAAGGGTCAAAGGTTCGCCCGCCGGATTCGAAGGTTGCGGAGACGTCGTCGCCGTCGGCAAGGGCGCCGAGGCCCTGCAAGGACAACGCGTCGCGTTTGTCGCCGCCGGAACAGGGGCCTGGGCAGAATTTGTCGTTACACAGATGCAGATGTGCATCCCTCTGCGCCCTGATATCTCGGACGATGATGGGGCTGCTCAGATCGTTAATCCAATGACGGCGATGGCCATGGTGGATATGGCCAAAGCTGACGGAGATGCCTTTGTCGTATCAGCTGCGACCAGCCAATTGGGCAAGCTGATGTGCAGCCTTGGCCGCGATCTGGGGTTGAAGCCGATCGCTTTGGTGCGCCGGGCCGAGACGGTAGAGATGTTGAAAGACCTTGGTGCGGCCGAAGTGCTGGTGACAGCCGATGAAGACGTTGTCACAAAGTTTGCGGATCTGAGCGCGCATCTGAAACCGCGCGTGTTTCTGGATGCCGTGACGGACCAGTTGTCTGAACAACTGTTCTGCGCCATGCCCAACCGGGCGCGCTGGATCAGTTATGGCAAGCTGTCAACCGAGGCGCCGACGCTGACTCAGACCGGTCAACTGATCTTTATGAGCAAGCGGATCGAAGGCTTCTGGCTGACGAACTGGATGATGTCGACCCCGCCCGCTGATCAGATGCGCGTCGTGGCCGAGGTTCAGGCCCGGTTTGCCGACGGGCGTTGGAAAACGGATGTTTCAGAACATGTTAGGCTGAAAAATCTTGTGCCAAATCTGGCAGATGCGCTGAAAAAGAGTGACGGCAAGGTGATTGTCACGCCATAGTAGAACAAACCTGCGTTACCGGACGACGGGCGCGGGCGGAACGCGACACCGGCAAACCGGTCTAGGGAGGACAGTTTGGATAACGCACAGCTGCTGATCAGCGGACTGGCAAACGGATGTGTCTATGGCCTGATCGCGCTTGGCTTTGTTCTGATCTACAAGGCGACCGAGGCGGTGAATTTCGCCCAAGGTGATTTCATGATGCTGGGGGCCTTTGTGACCATCGGCCTGACCAACACCGAGTACATGGGTCTGCCGTTCTGGCTGGCCTTGCCGCTGTCATTGGGGATCATGGGTGCATTGGGCTATCTTCTGGATCGCCTGATCATCCGACGTCTTTTTGGGGAAAGCCAGACCGCCGTTGTAATCCTGACCATCGCCCTTGGCTTTGTGATCCGCTTTGCGGCCGGGTTGATCTGGGGGCACGAACCGCAAACGCTGCAGAACCCGCTTGCGGGCAGAGAGGTGCGCTTTGGAGGCCTTGTGCTTGGTATGGAAGATGTTGCCGTAATCGTCGTGACCATCCTGCTGACATGGGGCCTTTACGTCTTTTTCAACCGCACCAAACTTGGCCTTGGGATGCAGGGGGCGTCGCAAAACCAGCTGGCAGCTTATTACATGGGCGTGCCTGTCAAGCGGGTCCAGGGATTCATATGGGCGCTGGCCGGAGTCGTTGCGGGGATTGCGGGCATTCTGTTCGCCGCCAAGGGCGCGGTGGATCCGACAACCGGATTGCTGGGCATCAAGGCATTTGCCGCCGCCGTCATCGGCGGGTTCGGAAGCCTGCCCGGTGCGTTGACTGGTGGACTTATCGTCGGGGTGATCGAACCTTTTGCCAGCCGCTATATCGCGGCGGGTTACAGCCAGATCGCGCCATACGCCCTGCTGCTTGCCGTGCTGATCTTTCGACCCAACGGGTTGTTCAGTCAGGTTCGGGTCAAAAAGGTCTGAGCCATGCGGATCGTCTTCAAAACAGGCTACATGCAGGATATCCATCCATGGAAAGACCGCTATCAGCTTGTCCTGTATCTGATCCTTCTGACAGTTGTTGCCGCAGCCCCCTGGTGGCTTGATGAGTTTTATCTGGGTGAGCTGACCAACGTCCTGATTTGGGCTATTGCCGGGTTGGGCCTGATGATCCTGACCGGGCACACGGGGCAAGTCAGTCTGGGCCACGCGGCCTTTCTGGCTTTTGGCTGCTATGCCAACGTTGCCCTGATCGAAGCAGGGGTGCCCTTTCTGCTCGCCTTTCCGCTGGCCGGCATCCTGACGGGGATCGCGGGCGTGACGGTTGCGATCCCTGCCCTGCGCTTGCATGGCATCTATCTGGCCATCTTCACCATGGCGCTTTCGATCCTGATGGACGACATCATCGTTCTGTCCGAACCCATCACCGGCGGCGTTGCGGGCAAATATGTCGGCGGGGTCGAAATCTTCGGCTATCTGGTTGACCGCTGGGGAACGCCCGATCAGTTTTTCTGGCTGGTCCTGACCGTCGCCGTTCTGGTCACACTGGGATATATCAACCTGCTGCGCGCGCCTTTGGGCCGCAGCTTTATCGCGGTGCGCGACTCTGAGGTTTCGGCCCAGGCGATGGGAATCGATATCGCCCGGACAAAGATGATCTCTTTCGCCTTGTCCTGTGCCGTTACGGGCTGGGCCGGGGCACTGATGGGGCTGTTTGCCGGAGCGTTCAACAACGAAACCTTCAGTGTTCTGATCTCGATCCAATTGTTGATGATGATCGTGATCGGTGGGCTTGGGTCGATCCACGGCGCGTTTCTGGGCGCGATCGTGATCGGGTTCCTACCGCAGTTTTTGTCGATCTCAAAAGAATATGCCGGGGCCCTGTTCGGTGGCAATACGGTGGCCATTCCGGGATTGGAGTTCGGCATCTTCGGAATGATCCTGATCGCCTTCATCCTGTTCGAACCCATGGGGATTTACGGCCGCTGGCTTAAGATCCGTACATGGTTCGAATTGTTCCCGTTCTATCGAAAGGACATGTTCAAACGTCAAAAATCCTATCTCAAAACGGAACGTCTGAGATGAGCTTGCTGAAGTTTGAAAACGTCACTCTGAAATTCGGCGGTCTGACGGCGGTGGATGACCTGTCATTTGATGTTCGGGAAGGTGAGGTTTTTGCCATTGTCGGCCCAAACGGTGCGGGCAAGTCCACTGTTTTCAACCTGATTTCCCGGTTCTACGATCCTTTTGAAGGAGCGATCCAGTTTGACGGTCATGATCTGCTTCAGGTCAAACCGTCCGGCGTCGCCGCCTATGGTGTTGCGCGGACCTTTCAGAATATCGAACTGTTCGAACACGCGACCGTTCTGCAAAACCTGCTGGTCGGACGGCACCGCCACCGCAGGACAAACCTGATTTCCGAAATTCTGTTCACCCCGTCCGCAAAGCAACAGGAACTGGAAAACCGCGAGAAAGTCGAACGGATCATCGACTTTCTCGACCTGCAAGCCTATCGCGGCAAGATGATATCGGGGCTTCCCTACGGCGTACGCAAAGTGGTTGAAGTTGCCCGCGCTTTGGCAACCGACCCCAAATTGCTGCTGCTGGATGAACCGGCCTCGGGGTTGTCCGTCGAAGAGACAACAGACATGCGTTGGTGGATCGATGATATCCGACGACAGATGGGCATCACCGTTTTGATGGTAGAACATGACATGGGGTTGGTCTCCGGCGTGTCAGACCGGGTTCTGGCCATGGCAGATGGTGCTAAACTGGCGCTTGGAACCCCGGCCGAAGTTCAATCGCACCCGGCGGTGATTAAAGCTTATCTGGGGAAAGCCTCATGAGCCTGCCAATCCTGAAAATCCGAAATGTCGAAAGCTTTTATGGCCCGATAATGGCCATTCGCGGTGTTTCGCTGGACGTTCACGAAGGAACGATTGCCTCGATCCTTGGCGCAAATGGTGCAGGTAAAACGACATTGATGAAAACCGTCTCGGGTGTGATGGACCCGGAAAAGGGCGCGATTACCTTTGATGGCGACGACATTCAGGGGGCTGAGCCGCATACAGTCGTCCAGCGCGGGA
Organism: Ruegeria sp. AD91A; assembly: GCF_003443535.1. Lineage (GTDB taxonomy): Bacteria > Pseudomonadota > Alphaproteobacteria > Rhodobacterales > Rhodobacteraceae > Ruegeria. Next base: position 1,108,582 of record NZ_CP031946.1, read on the forward strand.
TTGTGCATGTGCCCGAAGGGCGCGAGGTATTTCCTCTGCTAACCGTCGATGAAAACCTGAGCCTCGGAGCGTATACTCGATCAGACAAAGCGCAGATCGCCCAGGACCGCGACCTTGTTTTCAGTTATTTCCCTATTCTGAAAGAACGCCGCACGCAAGAGGCCGGCACCCTGTCAGGTGGGCAACAACAGATGCTGGCGATCGGACGTGGGCTGATGGCACGCCCCCGCATCATGCTGCTGGATGAACCGTCACTGGGTCTGTCGCCGCTACTGGTACAAGAGATATTCGGCATTCTGAAACGTCTGAACGAAGAACAGCATATGACGATGCTGCTGGTCGAGCAGAACGCCAATGCAGCATTGGAACTGGCGCATCATGGTTACGTGATGGAGGTTGGACGCATCGTCATGGACGGCGCTGCGGATGAGTTACTGAAGTCCAAGGATATCCAGAACTTCTATCTAGGCGTGCGGGAAGAAGGCGCGCGCGAAAACCGCCGGTGGAAACACAAAAAGACGTGGAGGTAAGCAAGATGGATGCAACGCCCCTCGCCCCGCAGATCAGGATCAACGGCATTGAACTTAATGCAACCCCCGGACAACGCCCGTTGCGTGTGGATGGGTGCACAACCATCAGTGCGCTGTTTCAAAGCCGTTGTGCGGAACTGGGGGATCGAACAGCCCATCGTGAAAAGGACTTGGGCATCTGGAAGTCATATTCCTGGGCCGACTACTGGCGGCGCGCCAAGTGGATCGGGCTCGCCCTGCGAAAGCTGGGTTTGGAACGCGGAGACGTTGTTTCAATCCTGTCCGAGGACCGCAAGGAATGGATGTGGTTCGACATGGGCATTCAGTGCGTTGGGGGCATTTCTTCTGGCGTCTACACCACGGATTCTGCCAATCAGTTGCAATATCTGGTCAATGACAGTGGCAGCAAGTTCCTGATCGTCGAGGACGAAGAACATCTGGACAAGTTTCTGGAAGTCGAAAGTCAAGTTCCGGACCTGGTCAAGGTGATCATACTGGAGGGCGAAGGCTTGCATGACCTGACCCATCCACGCTGCATGATGATCGACGATCTTTACGCTTTGGGCCAGCAGGTCGAAACCGAAGATCCGGGACGGTTCGAAGCCGAAATCGCACAGGCCAAACCTCAGGACACAGCTTTGCTGGTTTACACATCCGGCACCACCGGCCAACCCAAGGGTGCGATGCTAAGCCATGAAAACATCCTGGCTGGCATTGAGGCCGGTGCCTGGTCATTGCCAACGCAGGCCAGTGACGAACAGCTGTGTTTTCTGCCGCTCTGTCATATTCTGGAACGCGACGTATCTGTCTATTTCCCGCTGGCCGCCCGCTGCACCGTGAACTTCGCGGAAAGCCCCGAGACGGTTTTTGCAAATCTGCAAGAGGTCTCGCCTTCGACCTTCACGGCAGTACCGAGAGTTTGGGAAAAGATCTATGCGCATGTGCAAATCCTGGCGCAGGATGCAACGTCGCTGGGTCGAATGGCATACGGTCTTGCCCTGAAGGCCGGCGCGCGCCGGGCCGAATACGTGAGTTCGGGAAAACCCGTTCCCGCCGCCATCGCGGCCCGGTTCTGGTTTTGGGATCAGTTGGTTCTGAAGAATTTGCGCCGGATGCTGGGCTTGGACAAGCTGCGCCGGGGTGGCACGGGTGCTGCCCCTATCTCGGCGGATTTGTTGAAATGGTACTGGGCCATCGGAGTGCCGATCGTCGAGGGCTTCGGCATGACCGAAACGTCCGGCCTTGCGACACTCAACACCGTTGAAAGCAACAAGATCGGAACCATCGGAAAGGTCGTCCCGGGGTGCGATATCCGTATCTCGGACGAAGGTGAAATTCAGCTCAAGGGCATGAACATCTTTCAGGGCTATTGGCGCAATAACGCAAAGACGGCGGAAAGCTTTACCGCCGATGGCTGGCTGCGCACCGGCGATATGGGACGTATCGACAAGAACGGGTTCGTTACCATCACCGGCAGGTTGAAAGACATCATCATCACCGCCGGTGGCAAGAACATCACCCCGGCCGAAATCGAGAGCCGGCTGAAGTTCAGCCATTACATCTCGGACGCGGTTATCACTGGTGACAAGCGTAAATACCTCACGGCGTTGATCATGATCGATCAGGAAAACGTCGAGAAATATGCGCAAGACCAGAAGATCCCATTCTCGAACTTTGCCTCGCTTTGTGCCGCGTCCGAAATCAGGGATCTGATCGGTTCCGAAGTCGAAACCGTCAATGCGAAGTTTGCAAGAGTTGAACAGATCAAGGATTTTCGCTTGATCGATGTTTTGCTGACCGCCGAAGATGACGAGCTTACCGCCACGATGAAACTGAAACGCGGTCTGGTGGAAAAGAAACACGGACATCTGATTGAAGACATGTACACTTAGGCAAAGAGTTTTCGGGAGGAGAAAGATGAAGAAGTCACTCAAATGGCTGGCCGCAGCCACGGCGTTGACCGCCTCGGCAAGCATCGGCTCGGCTCAGACACAGGGCGTTACGGACGACGAGATAGTCATTGGTTCCGTCAACGACCTGAGCGGCATCTTTGCCGCAGTGGGTGTTCCGGCGACCAAGGGTGCCAACGTGGTATTCGACCGGGTGAACGAAGCCGGTGGCATTCACGGGCGCAAGATCCGCTATGTGGTCGAGGACAACGGCTATCAGATGCCGCGTGCGATGCAGGGCTACAACAAGCTGCTGAACCGCGACAAGGTGTTCGCGATGCTGCAATCGCTGGGCACGCCGATGAACATGGCGGGGTTCAAGTTGTTGGATCCCAAGGGCATTCCCAATGTTGCGCCTCTGACTGCTGCGCGTCAGATGTTGCAGGAACCGATGCGGAACAAATTCACGTCCTTCTCGACCTATTTCGATCAGGCGCGTATTGGCGTGAAATATCTGGCCGGCGAATTCGGATCAAAGACGGTTTGCACCATGTATCTGCCAACAGATTTCGGTGAGGAAATCCTGGAAGGCAGCAAGGCCGGAGCCGAAGAAGCCGGCATCGCTTTTGGATCTGAAACAACCCACAAGCCGGATGAGACGGATTTTGTCGGATCGCTCAGCAAGCTCAAGGAAGAAGGCTGCGATATCGTCACCATGGCGCTTGGGGTACGGCAGGCGATCACCGTAGTTGGCACGGCCAAGAAGATGGGCCTGACGGACATGAAGTTCCTCGGCACTTCGGCCAGCTTCCTGACTGTTGTGGCACAGGTTCCCGGTGGAGTGACCGATGGATTCTATGCAGCAGCCTCGTGGCAGGATCTTTGGGCGCGTGCGGATCAACCTGCCCCAGCGGCGTTTATCGAAGAATACAAGGCCGCCACGGGCGAAGACCCAGTTGGATTCGCCATGTTGGGCTATTCCGCTGCTGAAATGATGGTCAAAGCACTAGAGGCCGCGGGCCCTGACCTGACGCATGACAGCTTTATCGAAGCGATGGAGTCACTGGACTATCAGGATGACCTGGTCGGCAACCATATTTCCTATGGCCCGGACGATCACCAGGGGGCGGATACGGTTTTCGTCAATGTCGTTGAAAACGGCGCGTGGAAACTTGTTTACGAAGAATAGTTTTACAGACAAAGCAAAGCAAAAAAGGGCTCGCATGTGCGAGCCCTTTCTTATTGGGTTTTCCCGGCGAATTAACGCTTGGAGAACTGGAAGGAACGGCGGGCTTTGCGCTTACCGAATTTCTTACGTTCCACAACGCGGCTGTCACGGGTCAGGAAGCCGGCCGCTTTCAGAGCGCCACGCAGGTTGGGATCGTACAGTTGCAGCGCTTTCGAGATGCCGTGCTTGACCGCACCGGCCTGACCGGTCAGGCCACCGCCTTTGACGGTTGCAACGACGTCGAACTCACCTTCAACACCAGCAACCTGGAACGGCTGGCGCAGGATCAGTTGCAGAACGGGACGTGCAAAATACTTGTCCTGGTCTTTGCCATTTACGGTAACCTTGCCGGAGCCGGGTTTGATCCAGACGCGGGCAACAGCGTCTTTACGCTTGCCGGTGGCATACGAACGACCCAGCTCGTCACGTACGGGTTCACGCACGATGACTTCTTCGGCCACAACCTCAACGCCTGCGACGGCGCCCAGCTCTTCGAGAGTATTGATCTGATCAGCCATGGTCATTAGCTCCGGGTGTTTTTCTTGTTCATGGATGCAACATCCAGAACTTCGGGCGCTTGCGCCTCATGGGGATGCTCGGCACCGGCATAAACGCGCAGGTTGGTCATAATCTGACGCGACAGGCGGTTGCCCGGCAGCATGCGTTTGACGGCTTGGGTCACGACGCGCTCAGGGTGTTTGCCTTCGAGGATCTGCTGCTTGGTCCGCGACTTGATGCCACCCGGATGACCCGTGTGCCAGTAGAAGTTTTCTTCGCGCTTCTTGCCGGTCATCTGGATTTTGTCAGCGTTGATCACGATGACGTTGTCGCCCATGTCCATGTTCGGGGTGAACGACGCTTTGTGCTTGCCACGCAGGCGCATGGCGACGATCGAGGCAAGACGACCCAGAACAACGCCCTCGGCGTCGATCAGGATCCATTTCTTGTCGATGTCTGCAGGTGTTGCAGAAAAGGTTTTCATGGCAGGATAGTCCTGTTTGATGTGAAAGACCGCCCCAGCGGAGCGGCCCGAATTCGATGGATGCGTATCTAGACACCCATGATTGCCACGTCAAGCGACCCAATGCTAATTAAATATAATCAAAACAACAACTTGCAAAATAGGTATTATTTTACCCCATATTATTGAATTGGAATTCTCCCAATTTCAACACTCTGATAAACTAGATTAGACTTTATCGCGTCAAGCCACGGAGAGTTGCATGCAGGATTTAATGCACACAATTGAAAGCTACGGTGCCGCCTGGCAGGAAAAATCCTCGGGAAAACGGCTTGAGTTCTTGGCGCATTGTTTTGCGGAAAACGGTCGATATGTGGATCCAACAGCTGATGTTTCGGGGCGTGAGCGGTTGAATGCTCATATCGGAGAGATTCTTGAAAGCTCGAATGGGCGCGTCGAAATCACCAGCAGTCCGGTTTCGCACCACGATGTCGTTCACTTCACGTGGCATATGGTGGCGCCCGACGGCGCAATCATGGTGGCCGGGCATGATTTCATTCGATTGGACGAAGATGGAAAGATCACCCATCTGGCCGGATTCTTTGGCGATCCGCCCCCGCTGACCTGAATGCTAGACGCTGATCTGTTCAGGCGGATTGTCCAGCAAAGCGCGCAACCTCAGCATTGCATCCTCGAACCGTTCCAGCGAAACATGCCCATTCATTGCGATGCGTACTGCGTTTGGCGCACGTCCATCGCGCAGGGCAAATTCATCCGCCGATCTGAGTTGAATACCTTCCCGTTCTGCCGCACGGCTGAACGCAGCAGAGCGCCAACCTGACGGCAGGTTCAGCCAGACAAAGGGCACGTCCGGAGCCCAGTTCAGATCAAACCCCCCCAGCGCATTGACAGTGATCCGAACGTAGTCGCCCATCCGCTTGCGTACATCCTGGGCAATTTGACGGGTACGCGGATCCGACAGCAGCAACCGCGTGAGCTCGGCCAGCGGCTGGGCAAGGCCAAAATACCCATATTCGGCAGATCGACGCAGATCGACGCTGCGATCCTTTGGGGCAATGGCAAAACCCACGCGCAAAGCCGGGGTGAGGATCTTTGAAATTGATGAAACGTGCCATCCACGTTCCGGAGCAAGCGCACGATAACTGGGTTCTCGCGCCTCTCCCATGCGATAGCAATCGTCTTCTATGATTTGAAGGTCGTAACGCCGCGCGACGTCCACCACCTCTTTCCGGCGTTCCAGCGGCGTGTGAACCCCGGTGGGGTTTTGAACCTCTGGCGAAACGCAGATGGCCTGAGCACTGGTTTGTCGCAAAACATGCTCCATGGACGCAGGATCAATGCCCCATTTGTCCATTTTGATTCCGATGACTTCGGCGCGCATCAACTCCCCGGCCCGGCGAAACCCGGCGTAAGAGAGGTCTTCGACCAGCACAATCGGTCTGGGTCCGCGTAGGATGGTCTGAAACACCAGACACAATCCGTTCTGGCCGCCATGGGTCAAAACGATGTCATCATGTGAGAGCGGACCCAGTGGCAAATCTGACAACCAATCCACAACTGATTGCCTCATGGGTTTGTATGCGTCCCGCGTGGGGTAATTCAGAAAAAGCCCAGGGTCAGCTTGCGCAACCTTTTGCAGGCATTCCCGGATAAGCGCGACCTGCCCTGCATCCGGCAGGCGTGGGCTGAACAAACTGACATTGGCGTTGTATTTGTCATCCTTCATATACAGTTGCCTGGCCCAGACATCGTCCAGAATCGGAGATTTTGGCGGGGCTACAAATGTACCACGCCCAACCTCGGCGTGGAGCAAGCCCTCATCGGTCAGGATCGTGTAGGCCCGTGCGACTGTACCAGGTGTGATTTGCAACCGGTAAGCCAGTTCGCGCACCGGGGGAAGCTTAGCGCCGACATCCAATGTCTTGTCATCAATAGCTTTCCGTATCGCGTCAGCAACCAATGTATATTTGGGACCCTTGGATTTTGGCAGAGCGTCCGGCCAAATTGTATCCATTACAATTCTTCCTTTGCCTTTGACACAATTCTGAATGTATCAAAACTATGTACCAAATGGTACTGTTTTGTGTCAATACAATTTGAAAGGACTTCTGAGATGACACGCACAATGCACACCCCCGCCCTTCTGCTGCTGAACGACAGCCCACGGCTGCCTCTGCTCGCTGCTCTGGCCGTGCGGTTTGCGGCGGCGGTCACTCAATGGGAACGCCGTCGCCGCAGTCGTGTCAATCTGGGCTATCTGGATGACCGTTTGCTGCAGGACGTCGGGCTGACCCGCCATCAGGCCGGCCGGGAAACAAAGCGCTTTTTCTGGCAGCCTTGACTGATCCCCAGTCCCAATTATTGGGACCTCTTCCTGGGCCGGGGCCTGTCCCCGGCCTTTTTTATCCGAAATTCGCGGCAGCGGACCCTGCTGGCGGCAGGGAATAGGTCATCGTTGCCCGCGCAACCGGAAGATCGCCGCCATCCGAGTACAAAAGCACATCCCCAACGGCCAGTGTTTTTCCTAGCTTCAACAGACGACAGGTCGCAATCATATCGGCGCCGCCTTCCGGTTTGCGCAGGAAATCAAAGGAGCTGTTCGTTGTAACGGCCAATGACTGACGCCCCTTACGCGCAAGAACCATCGCATAGACACTGACATCGGCCAGCCCGAACATGGACGGGCCTGATACCGTGCCTCCGGGGCGCAGGTGTTGGTCCTGAACCACAAGGCGCATGGTGATCGTGTCTTCGGTCAAGTCTTCGACGACGAAATCCTTGCGCACCTGAGGGAACACCTCTTTGAGGTATTGTGACAGTTCGTCCCGGTTCATTTCCAAAGCCATACTTCCCCTCCTGCTCTTGCCGACCTAGAGTTGGCCCAACTTGGGATCGGAGGGCAAGATGACAATTCTGGAACGTAACGACACTGGCGCGGTTGCAAGACTTAAGATGAACGCACCGGACCGGCTGAACGCGCTGAGTGATGAGATGCTGGCTGCATTGCAGGCCGAACTTGATGCACTGCGCGAGGACAGCTCGATCCGGGCCGTGGTCCTGTCGGGGGCAGGAAAGGCGTTTTGTGCCGGGCATGATCTGAAACAGATGACCGCCGGACGCCAATCAGAAGATGGCGGCAAGACATACTTTCAGGACCTCTTTTCCCGCTGCGCCCGGATGATGATGTCCATCCAATCCCTGCCCCAACCTGTTATCGCGCAAGTCCATGGCATTGCGACCGCCGCCGGGTGTCAGTTGGTTGCAACCTGTGACATGGCCGTGGCTGCGGAAGGGACACGGTTTGGCGTCAACGGAGTCAATATCGGCCTTTTCTGTTCCACGCCGATGGTGGCGCTCAGCCGAAATATTCCCAGAAAGCAGGCCTTTGAAATGCTGACCACCGGCGAGTTCATCTCAGCGGAACGCGCCGCCGAGTTGGGTCTGGTAAATCGTGTCGTTCCGGAAACGCTGCTGGAACAAGAAGCCAACGGGCTGGCGGAACTGGTCGCATCCAAGCTTGGCGTGGCCGTGAAGATCGGGAAAGAAGCGTTCTATCAACAGCTGCAAATGCCTTTGGATCAGGCTTATGACTATACCGGAGACGCAATGGCGCAGAATATGTTGTACCGCGATACAGAAGAAGGCATTTCCGCCTTTATTGAAAAGCGCCCCCCGAATTGGACCCAATGACGCAATTGTTTTGAACATTTTTTGCCACTGTTTTCATTTTAGCACTTTCCAAAAGGGCAACTCTGTGGCAAAGCTGGGTCGAGGCTAAGGCCTCAGTACACTTTTGGGTCGCCGTGGGCGGAAGGTCCCTCCAGCTGGTCTCTCTCACCAGCGCTGACATTCCCGCAGCGGCGACCCCAAGACCCTCCCACTGAAACAGTCACAAAAATACGGCAGTTGCGCCTGTGTGTGCGGTGCCCTATGTGGCTGCACATGACACAAGTTTTGCATATCGTTGGCGGTGGAATGGCCGGGTCCGAAGCGGCCTGGCAAGCCGCTGAAATGGGCGTTGACGTGATCATTCATGAAATGCGCCCCACTGTTGGCACTTTTGCACATCAGACCGGAAACCTGGCGGAAATGGTGTGTTCAAACTCTTTCCGATCAGATGACGATGAACAAAATGCCGTGGGTCTGCTGCACTGGGAAATGCGTGCCGCCAATGGGTTGATCATGACCACAGCCCATGCACATCGCCTGCCGGCCGGTGGTGCGCTCGCCGTGGACCGCGATCCCTTTGCCGAAGATGTCACCGCAAAACTCCGCTCACATCCGCGTGTGACGGTTACCGACGAAGAAGTGACCGCCCTTCCCGACGATGGACAGTGGATCTTTGCGACCGGTCCGTTGACCTCACCTGCACTGGGGGAAGCAATCCGGGCCGAGACAGGATCTGACGCGCTGGCATTTTTCGATGCAATCGCACCGATTGTCTACGCCGACAGCATCGACATGAGCAAAGCTTGGATGCAATCCCGGTACGACAAAGGTGAGACCGAGGAAGAACGCGCGGCTTATCTGAACTGCCCGATGGACCGTGATCAATACGAAGCTTTCATCGACGCGCTTCTGGCTGCGGACAAAACCGAGTTTCACGAGGGTGAAACTGCAGGTTATTTTGATGGTTGTCTTCCAATTGAAGTCATGGCCGAACGCGGACGCCAGACCTTGCGTCACGGTCCGATGAAGCCGGTAGGACTGACAAATCCTCATGCGCCTGATGTCAAACCTCACGCCGTGGTTCAGCTTCGACGGGACAACGCGTTGGGAACATTGTTCAACATCGTGGGGTTCCAGACCAAGATGAAATACGGAGCCCAGACCGACGTGTTCCGCAGGATCCCCGGTCTGGAAAACGCCAGTTTTGCTCGTCTCGGCGGTATTCACCGCAACACGTTCATCAACTCTCCCACCCTGCTCGATGCACAGATGCGGTTGAAATCCAAGCCCAACATCCGCTTTGCCGGCCAGATTACGGGCGTCGAAGGTTATGTTGAAAGTGCCGCGATGGGATTGCTTGCCGGTCGCACGGCCGCCGCGGAAATACTGGGGCGTGAATTGCCCGAAGTACCCAAAGACAGTGCAATGGGTGCGTTGATCCATCACATTACCGGAGGGGCCGAAGCCAAGACGTTTCAACCGATGAACGTAAATTTCGGCCTATTCCGCCCCGTAGACGGCCTGAAAGGCGGGCGGCGGGGCCGGAGGGACCGGTACAAAGCCTATACCGATCGCGCCAAGGCAGAATGGCAAACATGGTTGGATCAATGCTGACTGGACGCGCGACATGCTCTCGGCCTAGCATGCCGGGATGAGCGACAAATTCCTGGACAATACCTACAATCTCGACACGCCCAAAGACACTGAAACGCACTATCAGAACTGGGCTGCGACCTACGAAAAAGAGGTCGCGGAACAGGGATATGCAACCCCGGGACGGGTGGCCGCGGCTTTGTGGAAATTCCACCCTCACCCCCAAACGCCAATTCTGGATTTTGGCTGTGGAACCGGGCTTTCCGGTCTCGCCTTGCGGGCGGCGGGATTTGAAGTCATCGATGGTATCGATCCCACTCCCAAAATGCTGGAAGAGGCAGAGGCCAAGGGTGTTTACCGAACCCTGACCGGTTTTGACATCACCAAGCCAGCCCTGCTCAGGCGCGGCGCGTATTCGGTGATCACAGCCATTGGTGTCATCGGCCAGGGCGCGGCGCCACCCGAGACTTTCGACCTGTTGATGCACGCCTTGCCCAAAGGTGGGTTGCTTGCGTGTTCCTTGAACGATCATGCGCTGGCAGATCACAAATTCACCTGCCGACTGACGGATTGGGTCGACATGGGGGCAGCACGTTTTCTATTTCGTGAATACGGGCCACACTTGCCCGGTATCAACCTTAACTCTGACGTGTATGTATTAAAAAAAGCGTGACTTTCGTAACGCGTTTCGCGCCATCCCCGACCGGTCCACTTCACCTTGGGCACGCCTATTCTGCGATGATCGCCAGCGACATGGCCAGATCCGAAAATGGACAGTTCTTGCTGCGCATCGAAGATATCGATCAGTCCCGCTCGCGTCGGCATTGGGAGGATCAGATCTACGATGACCTCAAATGGTTGGGGCTGACCTGGCCGAAACCGGTTTTGCGTCAATCAGATCGGCTGAGTATCTATGATCGAGCGTTGGATCGGTTGTGGAAAAGGGGTCTTCTGTATCCCTGCGTCTGTAACCGCAAAGATATTGCTGCCGCCGCAAGCGCCCCCCAAGAAGGCGCGCCCTTGCTTGGACCAGATGGAATAGTATATCCCGGAACATGTCGAAATGCTAATCAAGCCAAAGACTTAAGCCGAATACATCATCCGCGAAACCAGGCGCTGCGACTGGACGTTGCCAAAGCCTGTCGAGCAATCCGCGATCCTGCCAAATTCCAATTCTCGGAACTGGGCTCAGGTCCCGATGGCGAAACAGGAACTGTCACATTCACCCCGGATGAAATGGCAACAAATATCGGCGATGTTGTACTTTCCCGCCGTGACATGGGTACGTCCTACCATTTGTCCGTCGTTCTTGACGACGCAGCTCAAGGGATCACCCGTGTGGTTCGCGGTCGGGATCTGTTCGAAGCCACCCGCATTCATGTTCTGCTTCAGGCGCTGTTGAACCTGCCTACACCCGAGTATTTCCACCACGATCTGATCCGCGATGACGCGGGCAAACGACTGGCCAAACGGGACGACGCACGTGCGATCTCGAAATATCGGGCCGAAGGTGCCAGCCCGGCTGACATCCGCCATATGGTGGGGCTTTGATCTTGCTACGTTACTTCCATCGGAGCCATCAGTTCGGTTTCGGTCCCGTCCCGCACCGCGGTGTAAAAGCACGTCCGGCGGTTGGTGTGACAGGCAGCACCGGTTTGACGCACCAGAACCAACAGGCAATCGCGGTCACAATCGATGCGGAAGTCCACCAGTTTCTGCACATGACCTGAGGTTTCGCCCTTGATCCAGAAAGACTGACGCGAGCGTGACCAATAGGTCACCCTGCCCGTTTCCAATGTCTTTTCAATGGCCTGCGCATTCATCCATGCCATCATCAGAACTTCACCCGACACCTCATCCTGCGCAATTGCCGGAATCAGTCCCGCCTCGTTATATTTCAGAGTAGATGGATCAAACGCGACGGGGTCAGACATGACAAAAACCTTTTGCATCCGGTTGGCTGGTCACTATGTATGAGGAACACACGACGAGGGAAAGCCATGAGCGGCGAGAACGACCTGATTAAGCTGTATTCCGGACGCATTCTGGCGCTGGCGGCGGACATCCCGCATCTGGATCGGCTGGAAAACCCGGATGCAACGGTCAAGAAACGCGCACCTCTATGCGGCTCTACAGTGACGGTTGATCTGAACGTTCAGGATGGTCGCGTCAGTGCCTTTGGACAGGACGTGAAGGCCTGTGCGTTGGGTCAGGCGTCCGCTTCGTTGGTTGGCGACGCAATCATTGGCGCGACGCGTGCACAGGTCGAAGCGGCGCGCGATCAGCTTGCTGCGATGTTGAAAAAGGATGGCCCCGCTCCGGACGCGCCCTTCGACGGTCTCAAGGTTCTGATGCCGGCGCGGGACTATAAGAACCGCCATGCTTCAATCCTGCTGGCGCTGGACGCCACTGCGGAAGCCATGGCGCAGGCGGAACAGGCACATTGCGCCTGATTGTAGCTATTTGAGACAAACCCGTTTACCTTCCGTACAGATTTAAGGAGGGATGGGTATTGAATAATCTGCTTGAGCATTTTGTGACGCTTTGGGTCGTCATTGACCCGATTGGCACAATTCCGGTTTTTATCGCCGTCACCGCAGGTCTTACTGCTGCGGCCCGGCGGAAAACGGCCCTGTTAGCCGCCCTGATAAGCGCAGGCGTTTTGCTGTTTTTTCTTGTGTTTGGGCAATTGCTGATCGAAGCGCTGGATATCGGTCTGAATTCGTTTCAGGTGGCTGGGGGTATCATACTGTTTCTTTTTGCACTGACGATGATCTTCGGCGAGAGCAAACAGGAAATTGAACAACGTCAGGCCGAAGAGGATCAGGAAGACAAGTATCACAAGCAAAACCCAGCAATCTTCCCTCTTGCCGTTCCGTCTCTGGCCTCACCCGGGGCGATGCTGGCCGTCGTCATCCTGACAGACAACCATCGATATAGTGCAGCAGATCAAGGGATTACCGCGCTGGTCATGCTTTCGGTTCTGGTTGTTGCCTTTGTTCTCATGCTCTTGGCGGAACCGATCATTCGCCTGATTGGCCACTCAGGAGCGGCGATCATCAGCCGTATCATGGGGATGATCCTGGCCTCTGTCGCGGTCAATTCCGTCCTGTCCGCATTGCTTGAGATTTTCAAAACCGGACAGTTGTAAAAAAAACCGCCGCACCTTCCGGGCGAAAGGGCGGCGGCAGTCATTGCGTGTCTCGCGTGGGGTCCGGATTACCGCACGGGGCCGAGGCATGGCCCCTCAAGGGGTTTGGGACAGGCAGGTCACCCTTGACTGAAATGGGGATGACAGCGCGGTTTTTTCGGCACGAGATCGCAGTCAGAAAGGCTTAGAATCCAACCGGAAGGTGCAGGGCGACCATCAGGATCACGACCAGAGACATCACGCCCACTGCATCCTGCAGGATAGTCGATTGCGAGCGGCTGAATACAGTCTTGATCTGGGTCAGCATAGGGTCACCTCCGGTCAGAGTTTTAATCCTTTGTTGACCTTTTGTTCTCATATTTACCCGAGTCGGTAAAGAACTTTTTGAGAACATTTGTGAACTTTTTGGAACTTTTCGCCTAACCTACTGAAATCAAACGGATCGCCTGATCCTGCTTCATCAGCCACAAAAGTATACGCGCCGCGCGGCCCCGGTCTGAGGTCAGCTCGGGGTCCGCATTCAGCAACGCCCGGGCATCGGATTGGGCTACAGCCATCAATCCGGCCTGACGCTCAAGATCAGCAATGCGGAACTTGGGCAGACCGGACTGTGCGGTTCCGATCAGATCCCCCGCACCACGCATTTCCAGATCGGTTTCAGAGATACGAAACCCGTCTTCAGTCTCACGCAGAACCTCCAACCGCTTACGTCCCCCCTCGCTGAGCGGCGGTTGGTACATCAGCAAACATGTCGATTCCGCGTCACCACGCCCCACGCGACCGCGCAGTTGATGTAGTTGGGCCAGACCAAATATCTCGGCCCGTTCAATGACCATGATCGTGGCATTGGGCACGTTGACCCCCACTTCAATGACGGTCGTGGCGACAAGAACCTTGGTGGCCCCGATCTGGAATGCAGACATTGCCGCGTCTTTTTCGGCCGCCGGCATTTGCCCATGAACCAGCCCGACCACACCTTCGCCCAATATAGCACGCAAGCGCTTGAATCTTTCTTCAGCAGCCGTCAGGTCCGAAACCTCAGATTCATCGACCAAGGGGCAGACCCAATAGCACTGCCGCCCCTCTTCAATCGCGCGACGCAGATGGGATACGACCTCATCCATGCGCTCCGTGCTGACAATCGCTGTCTTGATAGGTTTGCGCCCCGGCGGCTTTTCGTCCAGCACAGAGACGTCCATGTCGCCATATTGGGCCAGCGCCAGACTGCGTGGAATAGGTGTGGCAGTCATCACCAATACGTCCGCACCCTGCCCTTTTTCCGACAATTCCATCCTCTGGCGCACACCAAACCGGTGCTGTTCGTCAACGATAGCCAATCGCAGCGCTTTGAATTCAACATCACTCTGAAACACGGCATGGGTGCCGACCAGAATTTGAATGTTGCCATTTTTCAAAGCCTCAAGCTTGGCGCGCCGCTCTGCGCCCTTGTCTCGCCCGGTGAGCAGTTCCAGCACCACTCCCGCCTCTTCCGCCAGCGGGCGTAACCCTTCAAGATGCTGGCGCGCGAGGATCTCAGTCGGGGCCATCATCACGCCCTGCCCTCCGGCCTCGACTGCAATCAGAAGGGCCATGAAAGCCACCAACGTCTTGCCGGCCCCTACGTCACCCTGCAACAATCGGTTCATGCGGGCGTCCGTTGCCATATCGGCCGCGATTTCCTCGATCGCGCGGCTTTGCGCGCTGGTCGGACGATAAGGAAGACTGGCCAAAACCTTGGATTGCAACGCGCCTGTCCCTACGCTGACGACACCACGGGATTTCCGATCTCGCTGACGCGCCAGAGCCAGCGTCATCTGATGCGCGAACAGCTCGTCATAGGCCAGACGCTGACGTGCAGCCGCAAACAGTGAGACATCATCAGCCCCTTGAGGATTGTGACCAGCACGAATTGCAGAGATCCAATCCGGCCAGTTTTGCTGTGCCATCTGCGCAGGGTCGATCCATTCCACCAGCTCCGGCGCCCGCGCCAGAGCACTGCGGCTGGCCTTGAACGCCGTCTTCTGGGTCAGCCCCTGTGTCAGATGGTAAACCGGTTCGAACTCTGGGATCTCACTGGCTTGCTCGACGGGCAACATATGATCCGGATGCACCATCTGAGCCATGCCATCGAACAGCTCCAGCTTGCCCGAAACCACACGGCGCGAACCCTGAGGCAGCATTTTTTTCAGATAGTCCCCGCGCGCGTGAAAGAAAACCAACTGAAAATCAGACTGACTGTCTTCGACATGAATGCGGTATGCCCCACCCTTGTTTCGAGGCGGCCTGTGTGGACCGACCGTCACTTCGACGGTCAACGTGGCGGGCAGATCGACGCCCTGAATCGTCTCTCGCCGGCGTCGATCGACAACGGCATAGGGCAGGCCGAACAGAACGTCGCGTGGGCTCTCAATACCGGCCTGTTCCAGGGCTTGCGCGGTTTTGGGGCCAACGCCGTCGAGTGTTTCCAGCTCCGCAAACAGCGGGAACAGCTGTTCCGGCCTCCCGCTCATGCGCCTTCGATCAGCTGCAACCAGCCATCCTCATCCAGGGTTTCGATACCCAGCTCTGCCGCTTTCTTGGCTTTCGAACCCGCACCGGGACCGGCGACCAGAATATCGGTTTTCTTGCTGACGGAACCTGACACCTTCGCACCCAACGCCTCGGCCCGCGCCTTGGCTTCGGCGCGCGTCATCTTTTCCAACGTCCCGGTGAACACAACCGTCTTGCCTGCCACTGGGCTGTCTGATGCCGGTGCATCAGGTGCGATTACTGTCAATTCCTTGCGCAATGTATCGAAGGCGCGTCTTTCTTCCACGTTCGAAAACGCATCGGACAGAGACAGACCAAGTGTTGCACCAATCCCATCGATTCCGATCAATTCCGCCCAGGTGGCATTGGCATCCGGCGGAACACACGCCGCGGTGATTGCCGCATCCCGCGCTTCCTTGACCCGCGCCCGACGACCTTCTGCCAGCGCGGCCGCCCGTTCGGCATCTTCCGCCTCATCCGCTTGCCGTTGCGCCAGAGCTGCCGGGTGCGCGGCGTCCAGGGCTTGTGTCAGGGTCTCCCAATCGCGGTAATACAGCGCCAGATCACGCGCTCCGACTTCACCCACATGTCGGATACCCAAAGCAAACAACAGGCGCGCAAACGGAATGGTTCGCTTTTCGTCGATCGCGGCGAACAGATTTCTGGCTGAGGTTTCCCCCCACCCATCCCGGTTCTTCAGCCGAGCCAAATTGCCCTTGTCACGCTGTTCCAATGTAAAGATATCCGTCGGAGTTTTAATCGGAAGGATCGGATCATCATAGAACATCTCGATCTGTTTCGCGCCAAGGCCTTCAATATCAAACGCTTTGCGCGAGACGAAATGCTTCAGTTTTTCAACGGCCTGCGCGGGGCAAATCAAGCCACCGGTGCAGCGGCGGACTGCGTCGCCTTCTTCGCGGATCGCCTCGCTATGACATTCCGGACAGCGCGTTGGAAAGGCAAAGGTTTGCGAACCAGGTGGGCGTTTGGACAGATCAACATCAGACAGCTTCGGAATAACGTCCCCGGCGCGATAAACCTGAACCCAGTCACCGACACGAATATCCTTGCCATCGCGGATCGTGCCGCCCTTGGCATCGCGTCCCGCGATATAGTCTTCGTTGTGCAAAGTGGCGTTGGAAACAACAACACCGCCCACCGTCACTGGATGCAACCGTGCGACCGGGCTAAGCGCGCCTGTGCGACCGACCTGAATGTCGATCGCCTCCAACCTTGTCCATGCCAGTTCGGCTGGAAATTTGTGTGCAATCGCCCATCGTGGTGTGGTTGAGCGAAACCCCAAACGCGCCTGAAGCGACAGATCATTCACCTTGTAAACAACCCCATCAATGTCATAGCCCAAGGTGGAACGTTGGGCTTCAATATTGCGATAATGATCCAATATCTCGTGCGTCGTTGCGCAAAGACGGGTCAGAGGATTCGTCGAAAATCCAAGTGATTTAAGCCGCTCGATCGCCCCCATCTGCGAGTCGGCCAATGGTTGCGAAACCTCTCCCCAGGCATAAGCGAAAAAACGCAACGGGCGCGAGCGCGTGATTTCCGAATCCAGTTGTCGCAAAGACCCCGCCGCCGCGTTGCGCGGATTGGCAAAGGGTTTGCCACCGCGCTCTGCTTGCCGCGCGTTCAACGCCTCGAAATCCGGATGAGACATGTAAACCTCACCCCTGACTTCCAGAACCTCGGGTGCGTTTTGCAAGTGCTGCGGGATATCGGAGACCGTGCGGGCATTGGCCGTTACATTTTCACCGACTTCACCATCTCCACGCGTCGCGGCCTGAACAAGCTGTCCTTTTTCGTAACGCAATGACAGAGACAGGCCATCAATCTTAGGTTCGGCTGTGTAGGCAAGGCTTTCCCCGAAGCCAAGGCCCAGATATTTCCGGATCGATCTGTCGAAATCTGCCACGTCCTCATCATCGAAAGCATTGCCCAGCGACATCATGCGCACGGCGTGCGTCACCTTCGAAAAACCGTCAGCAGGCTTTGCACCCACTTGATCCGTCGGGCTGTCGGAACGCTTGAGATAGGGGAAGCGCGCTTCTATTTCAGCATTGCGACGCTTGAGAGCATCATACTCCGCATCCGACATGTCAGGCGCGTCAGCCGTGTGATACAGCGTATTTGCTTTCGACAACAGTTCGGCCAGACGTGCAAGCTCGGCACGTGCCTCATCTTCTGTCAGCTCGGATATGGAAGTTAAGTTGCTCATGGCCTCGCCCTGTCACGCGTACTTGGACCTCAGTGATAGGGCGAGGCCATGGCCAGGTCCAGACGTGCTGAGCCGTGAGTGCAATGTGCCGCCCTGGACCACCGGCGGCACTGGTGTTTCAAATCAGAGACCGACTGCCATCCGTGTTTCGTCCAGCGAGTTGTTTTGCGGATCTCGCAGCACATAACCGCGGCCCCAAACGGTTTCGATGTAGTTCTCTCCTCCGGTTGCATTGCTTAGCTTTTTGCGCAGCTTGCAGATGAATACGTCAATGATTTTCAGTTCGGGTTCATCCATGCCGCCATAGAGGTGATTCAGAAACATTTCCTTCGTCAGAGTCGTCCCCTTACGCAGGCTGAGCAACTCGAGCATCTGGTATTCCTTGCCGGTCAAATGCACAGTCTTACCATCCACTTCGACGGTTTTGGCATCAAGATTCACTGCTACACGCCCTGTGTGAATGATCGATTGCGAATGCCCTTTGGAACGGCGGATAATGGCATGAATGCGCGCCACAAGTTCTTCGCGATGGAAGGGTTTGGTCAGATAATCATCCGCACCAAATCCAAAGCCTTTGATCTTGCTTTCAGTATCATCAGCACCGGACAGAATCAGAATCGGCGTTTCCACCCTGGCGATCCGCAACTGGCGCAGAACCTCATGCCCGTTCATGTCCGGCAGGTTCAGATCCAGCAAGATCAGGTCGTAATCATAGAGTTTCGCCAGATCGATTCCTTCTTCGCCAAGATCCGTCGCGTAGACGTTCAGGTTCGCATGCGTCAGCATCAGTTCGATGCTTTTGGACGTGGTCGGATCATCCTCGACAAGAAGTATGCGCATTTTTCACTGCTCCAATTCGGGTCAATAATTCCAATTAAAATTAAACCTGACCAAGAATGGTTAATCTGACGTTACCGTTGAATTATTAATTCACACTCGCCTTTAGGTTGTCGATACTTTTTTAGCGCCGTCGCTTTCAATGCCTCAACGCCGTGCTCTGCGACCAACGACACCCAACCGTTGAACTCTTGGTCGCTGATGCCGTATTTCCTTTTTGCTTCCGACAGGCTGATCAAACCGTAAAGTACTCCACGCACGACAAGAATCTTGCGTGACGCCACCCATCGCCTTGTGTTTGCGGGCGGCAGATCGGCATGCGTCAAAATAGATCCATCCGGCAGAGCAACAGACCTTGGCCCTTCAACTTTGTGCAAATACATCGCTTTACCCTTCTTGCTGCACCAAAGCTGACACCAGCCTACTTAAGGTCGAGTGAAACCGCCCCTTGAGAGTGTGTAGAATTTTCTTATATTCTGCCGGTCTTTCTTAACCCGGACTGGAAACTGCAATGGCCCTCGATACCGAGACCCCGCTGAACTCGCTTGGCTTTGCCAAACCGCCCTCGGAGACGCGGGTCGTTGTGGCGATGTCAGGGGGCGTCGACAGTTCCGTTGTCGCGGCCTATCTGGCCGATCAGGGCTATGATGTGGTCGGTGTGACGTTGCAGCTTTATGACCACGGCGCGGCGTTGGCCAAGAAAGGTGCCTGTTGCGCAGGAATCGATATTCATGATGCGCGCCGCGTGGCGGAAGAGCGTGGATTTCCACATTACGTTCTGGATTACGAGAACATCTTTAAGGATGCCGTGATCGACGAGTTCGCCGACAGTTATTTAGCAGGTGCAACGCCAGTTCCCTGCATCCGCTGCAACGAGCGGGTGAAATTCAAGGATCTTCTGGAAACCGCCAAGGATCTTGAGGCAGACTGCATGGCCACCGGCCACTACATTCAGCGCAAGATGGGCGCCAACGGTCCGGAACTGCATAGCGCCGAAGACGCCAATCGCGATCAGTCCTATTTCCTGTTCTCGACCACGCCGGAGCAACTGAACTTCCTGCGCTTCCCGCTGGGCCACCTGCCGTCAAAAGATGCAACCCGTGAAATGGCTGCGCAATATGGGCTGTCTGTAGCAGACAAGCCTGACAGTCAGGATATTTGCTTCGTGCCCGACGGCAACTATGCCAGTGTCATCGAAAAACTACGCCCCGGAGCCGCGGAACCCGGCGAGATCGTTCACGCGGATGGCCGCGTTCTGGCGCAGCACAACGGTGTAATCCACTATACGATCGGGCAACGTCGCGGTCTTGGCATCGGCGGCCTCAGCGAGCCGCTTTACGTCGTCAAACTGGACGTTGACAAAAAGCAGGTCGTAGTGGGCCCGAAAGAGATGCTGGCAACGCGCGTCGTTCCGGTGCGCGAGATCAACTGGCTGGGCGACGAACCCTTCACGTCACGCGATGAATGGCATCTATCCGTTAAAGTCCGTTCGACCCGCCCGCCGCGCGAGGCAATCCTTCGGCCGCTGTCGGACACAACGGCCGAGGTCGAACTGCTGACCCCCGAGGAAGGCATCTCGCCAGGGCAGGCCTGTGTGTTTTACGCAAGTGAAGACAGCCGCGTATTCGGCGGCGGCTGGATCTGGCGTGGGTATTAAGCTGAAACCGGTTTGACCTCGGATTCGATCTGAATCTGCAATGCATCGTTGAACCGATTGAACGCACCGCACAAGGCGATGCGCCAGGTCAGCTCGACGATCTGAGCATCCGTGAACCATTCCCTCAGATCCGCCACTTCAGCGTCCCGCATACGGCCCGACCGGATCGTCACGGCTTCGGCATAGCGAACGACCGCCTTGTCACAGGCATCGAGTTCCGTATGATCTGCGACGTCTGGCAGACGCGCCGCACCTTCGGGGCTGAGACCCGCCACCGTCAGCAGCGGTGTGTGATGCGAGACGCAATAATCGCAGGCATTCAGTTTCGAAACCGTCACCATAGCCAGCTCCAACGCACGGCGCGGCAGGTTCTCCTGCTCTCGCAGGGTTGTCAGCATTCCCGTGACATGGTTCAGAACCGGAGGGCAATACGCCGCAACGCGGGCCCAGTTGTCAAACGGACCATACGCGCCCAATGCTGCGTGGGACGCGCGCGCGTCGACTGTCATTTCCTGATCCGACAAAGGGGGAATGCGGGTCATGTCGAAAGCTCCTTTTTCGGGTGACGATACCTCGGACCTGCATCACTGCAACAGCCGAATAGAGATCACGTGTGCGAGACAAAGTGCTCTCTCGGTGCGGTCACAGCATGTCGGTGGGAGAGTTTAAGAGAATATAGAGCCCGACGCAGACCATGATATATGGAGCGATCCGATCCAAACGGGCAACGCGAGGTCCAAGGCTTTTGGCGTAGGGTGCCCCCCATGCCGCTACTACGACCAGACCCGCGGCCGCAGTGACAGCGCCAACCAACGCAACAACACGATAAGAAGGCGCCGAGTCCGCCAGCAGAGGGGTCATAACCGCGAAACTGTCTATCGAGAGGCTCAGAAACAGCGTCACCACTGAGGTCACGGCCCCTTTTGACTCTGTGTTTTCAGTTTCCGCGTTGCGAAATTGCCGCCAGATACCGCGCAAGCCAAACACCAATGGGACAAGGCCAAGGTAGCCGATCCAAAACGGAAGACCGCTTTGGTTCAGGCCCACAGCCACGGTCATGGCTAAGGAAAGTACAATTGTCTGAGCGACCGCAAAGCCCACGAGCGCGCGGCGCTGTTCCATCACCAGGATCAAGCCCAACAAGACGGCTAGATTGTCAAGATTGGTGGAAATCACTGCGATCCCGGCCGAAACGGCGAACAGCGCGTGATCAAGCATTTTCTGGCTGCATTCTGTTCAGAACAGCCCGCGCCGCGCGCAAACCAGGTGCTTCGCCTCCTCGCCCCAACCGATCCATGGTCAGGTTCATGGCGTGCTGTTGCGCGTTGGTTGCGCCGGCCACCTCACGCAAGGCTTCGGCGATCCTTTCAGGCTGACAATTATTCAGCAGGCATTCCGGCACGGCGCGCGTGTCCGAGACCAGATTGACCAGAGTAACGGTGTCCAGTTTGACCATCCGTTCCGCCACCTTCTGCGTCAGCCAGTTGAGTTTGTACGCAATGACCATCGGCGTATTCTGCGCCGCAAGTTCCAGCGAAACCGTTCCCGATGCAGCAAGTGCAAGATCTGCGACACCAATGGCTGCACGTTTGTCGGCTGTGGCTTGCTCTGCGCCTACATTGCGAGGGTCCAGCACCACGGGGGCGCCGGGCCATTCTCGCACCAATTCATTTATCAGATCGGTTGTCGAACCTACCGTCGGGATCACCACGCGGTAATTCGGGTGGTCATCGATGAACAACCGCAATGCGCCGCCGAAAGACTCTGCCAGACGTTCGATCTCACCCCGCCGCGAACCGGGCAAAGCCAGGAGGATTGGCGCGTCGGCCAGATCGAAGCGGTTCCGAAAGGCCGCGATCTCGTCTGGTGTGGCAATCGGCTCGCTGGCCACAGGATGACCGACAAAGTCGCAGTCCATCCCTGCCTGTTCCATGTATGGAGGTTCGAAAGGAAGAAGCGCCAGCACATGGTCGATGACCTTTGCCATCTTGTCAGCACGCCCGGGTCGCCAGGCCCAGACGCTGGGGGCAACATAATGGACTGTTCGGATTTTGCTGTTAGCTTTGACGATCTTGGCGACGCGCAAGCTGAAATCAGGGCTGTCTATCGTGATCAATACATCCGGTTTCGTGTCCAGCACCGCCTGTGCTGTCTCGGAAATACGCCGTTTCAGGTGGAAAAACTTCGGCAGAACTTCAACAAGCCCCATGACCGTAAGCTCGGACATGGGAAACCGGCTGCTCAGACCCTGCGCTTGCATCAACGGGCCACCGACCCCGTCGAATTCAACATCAGGCACCAGGGTTTTCAACCCCTCCATCAGCGCTCCGCCCAGCCGGTCACCCGAAGGTTCACCAGCGACCAGAAAGACACGCATCAGACCGCCCGCTCGCGGATGTACAGGAACAGACCCAGGCGATTGCATTCAGCGATGACACGATCTTTTTCCAGAACGAGTACACCGCCTTTTTCCAATACGATCCCGGACAATCCTGCCGCAACCGTATCGGTGACGGTATCCGGTCCTATGGCGGGCAAATCAGCGCGCCGATCCTGATCGGGTTTGGGGCCTTTGAAAAGAATGCCCCCGCCTGCGTCGGGGCGTTGCGTCAGGGATTGCAGCATCCACGCAGTGCCGAATATCCCCTCGATAGCCAGCGCCTGCCCTTTGGATATGGCGCAGGCCTGCCCCGTATCCGCCGCCCCCATTGCCCGAAGAATACCCGCTGCACGGTCAGCGTCGGCCATGTCGGCGTCCGAGGGATGCGCTTCGGTCAGGCACCCCACCGGCGGCAACAAACCGGGCGCGATTTCATGCGCGGCCCTGAGGTTGACACCGGCCCCCTCAAGAATTCCGATCATGGCGCGCAAAGCTCCGTCATCCCCGGACAGGATGGCCTTTTGGATGATCGGAACCAGCGGCAGTGTCGCGGCATCGATGCGAGAGGGGTCGATTGGCGGGCGCCGAACAGCGCCGGCCAGACAGATATCAGTCACGCCCCGCGCCTTCAGGTCGGCGATGAAGCTGCCCAACTGTTCCAGAGGAAACACGACATCCGCGCTCAGGGTGTCCGGCAGAAACCCCTCCATCGCGCAGATCAGGGGACGTTCTGCCAACTGGGCAACAACTTCGGTGGGCAGCGCCCCGGTTCCCGCAATCAACGCAAGCATGATCCTACTTTCTCGGGGTCAGGAAGGACCGATCACTATGGCCGGTGACGAAATCAACGATCTGCTGCACATAGTCGCTTTCGTTACCTTCACCGATCCGGCTGGCACGATCCATAAAGGTACCTTCGCCGTCAGATAGTTCCTTGAAGGCCGCGCGCAGCGCCGAGATATCTTCGCGTGATACACCCTTGCGCTTGAGACCGACGAGGTTCAAGCCATCCAGTTCACCCCTCGACGCCTGTACCAGGCCATAAGGAATAACATCCTTGGGCACCATGGTCAGCGCGCCAATAATGGCCCCGCGTCCAACACGCACCCATTGATGCAGCCCCGAAATGCCGCCGATAATCACGTCGTCTTCGACGATACAGTGCCCCGCCGCACCTGAATGGTTGACCATGATCACACGGTTGCCGATCTGAACGTCATGGGCTACGTGAACACCCGCCATAAACAGGCAGTCGTCGCCGATCCGCGTGACACCTCCGCCACCTTCGGTTCCGGTATTGATTGTCACATGCTCGCGAATGCGGTTGCGTTTGCCAATCTCAAGACGGGTGTTTTCGCCACTGAATTTCAGATCCTGAGGGATCTCACCAATCACCGAGAAATTGAACACAACGGTATCTTCGCCAATCGAGGTGTCACCCGTCACGACCACGTGCGATTTCAACTCGACCCGATCCGCCAGTTTCACCTGTGCGCCCACATGGCAGAATGGACCGATGATGCAATCCCGTCCAATCTGCGCACCGTCTTCGATAATTGCGCTGGGATGGACTCCGTTCATGTTGTTTTTTCCATATCCCAGTCGACATAGGCCGAGAATTCCGCCTCGGCGGCCACGTCCCCTTCGACGGTGGCACGGCCGCTGAACTTGAACAGCTTACCGCCTTTTTTCCCGCGTACGGTTTCCACATGCATTTCCAGCACATCACCGGGCACAACCTTGCGGCGGAATTTGCACTTGTCGATGCTCATGAAGTAAATCAACAGCTCGGTATCAATGACGTCCATTCCCACGCCCAGCATCACGCCTGCGGTCTGTGCCATTGCCTCAACAATCGTGACGCCCGGCATGATCGGCGTACCCGGGAAATGCCCCTGAAAATGCGGTTCATTCATGGTGACATTCTTGATTCCACGTGCCGACTGATAGCCCGAAATATCTACCACTTTATCAACCAGCAAAAACGGATAGCGGTGCGGCAGGATCCTTTGGATCAGCTGAATGTCTGCGCTTTTGGTTTCAGTGCTCATTATGCAGAAATCCCGTTTTGGATGTTTCTTTTTTGCGTGGTTAGCAATACACCACCCCAAGGGCAAGCGAACCTATTCGCCCTTCCCTTCTTGCAAATCGCTTCCATCACCAATTACCGCATCTATTCGGATGATTGCGGCCTCGGTGATGTCGGATGTGCTGACAACGACATTGGATCGTTCAATCATCACGCTGGCCCCAATTTCGCGCAGCAGATCGACCAGCACCGGGCGCACAATCTCGAAAAATGTTTGTTGGGCTTCTTCACTGCGGCGGGCCAGAACGTCCAGCTTTGCCCTTTGCCCCTCGCGATGGGACTGAACCTTAAGATCAAACGCCTCGGCCAAGGGGCGGAACTCGTCGGCCGACATGTTGGCGCGCTGCTCGGTGAGTTCCTTTTCTTCGCTGCTCAGTTCCGCGACAATCCGTTGGTTTTCTTCGGCCAGTAAGGCGCTTTCCTTTTCAATTTCGCGCAAAACTCGTTGTCCAAAGGCTGACTTGGCAAACAACTCTTCACTGGACAGGGTAACCACACTGGCTTGCGGCACACCAAGCTGCTGTGCATTTGCCAAAGGTGCCGAGACCATCGTCATAAATGCACACAGGGCCCAAAGCGGGCCCCGTGTTCTGCAAAGCAATCTGTTCAGCATCGCGGATCAGAACCGGGCTTGGATCGTGAAATCAAAGTTCTGTTCCTTGTCGAAAGACTCTTTCTTCAGAGGCTGCGAGAAGTTGAACTGCAACGGTCCAAATGGGGTTTCCCACAGAACCGAAATGCCGATCACGTGGCGGATCGATCCATTTGCGCCGACAATAGTTGCACCTGCCGTGTTCACGTTGTCGATGTTGTAGAGGTTGCCAACATCATAGAACAAGCCACCCCGCAAACCCAGTTCCTCGGGCAGACCCAGCGGGAAGTCGGTTTCGAAACGGGCAACCCAATAGTAGTTGCCCCCGATCGCGTCATCCTGACCGTTGGACAGGTCACGTGGTCCGATACCCGCAGGTTCGAAACCACGGAAGGTGTTGGGACCAAGGACAAACCGGTCCACAGTCCGGCTGAAATCGTTGCCGCGCCAATGCAAGGCGCCCAGCTCCATCGTAGCCCGAAGCACCACCTCTTCATTCCAGACACGGGTTTGCGCGATACCGCGCGCCGTGGTCTTGAAGAACTTGTTGTCCCCACCAAGACCAGCGGCATCAACACCAACTTCGAACAAAACACCGGAATTCGGGTCCAGGCCGCCGAGACGGCTGTCGTAAATGTAGGACAGACCCAAAGAACTGGACGTCCGCTTGCCCTGCGCAATTTCAGAAGCAATCACTGCACCGTTAGTTTCGTTGTCCTGCTGCGTCATCTCGCTGCGGTCCCAGCCATAGCGGACCCGCAGAGCCGACAATTCACCAATCGCGTAGGTCAGCTGCGGTGCAAAGAAAAGACTGCTTGTGTCGTAACTCGCAAACCCGGAATTGGTGCCTGACAAACCCAGACCAAGATCAAATCGCAGCTTGCGGCCCAGCAGGTAGGGCTCGGTAAAGTTGATTGTGTATTCCTCCGAGTCCTGCGCGGTAGAGATCGAGACACCGAGGTTCTGGCCACGGCCCAAGAAGTTGGATTCGTTCAGACCGATTGCAATCCCGAAACCGTCCGTAACCGAGTAGCTGCCTCCAAGGCTCAGCGAGCCTGTGGGTTGTTCTTCAACGTCCACATCCAGAATGACCTGACTGGGCGACGATCCTTCGCGCGGTTCGACTTCCGCGACAGCGAAGAAACCCAGGGCATTGATACGCTCAGCCGCCTGACGGATTTCGCGTGGATTGAACGGGTCACCTTCGACGGTGTCAAACTGACGACGGATCACGCGATCCAGGGTGGTAGTGTTGCCTTCTATATCGATCCGCTCAACAAAGATTCGCGGGCCTTTTGTCAGGACAAACTCGATATCCAGAGTCAGGTCACGGTCATTGCGTTTGACACGCGGCTCCACCCGCAGGAAATCCACACCTTGTTTCAGACCCAGACGTTCCTGGCGTGTAATGGAATTTTCAACCAGCGACGGTGTATAGGTTACGCCGGGCTTGATTTTCAGCGAGTCCTGATAAGGTGCTGGATCCACGCCCGGTATTTCGCTGACGGTCGTGATTTTACCGAATGAGAATTTCTGACCTTCGGTTACATTCATCACCAGGAAAAACGCATCCCGTTCGCTGGTAAACTCGACGTTGGCGCTGTTCACACGGAAGTCGACATAGCCTCGTGACAGGTAGAAATCCCGGATGACCTGCTTATCGAACTCGATGCGATCGCCGATAAAAGTGTCGTTCCGGAAGAAAGTCCGCAGAAATGTCGCCTGCTTGGTTTCCAGAACACGGCGCAAACGCCGATCCGAAAATGCGCGGTTGCCCACAAAGCTGACACGTTCCACTTCAATGGTGGTGCCCTCTGCCACCTCAAAGACCAGATCAACCCGGTTGTCACTACGGCGGATAATCCGAGGGATCACGGTCGCGGCGACACGGCCCTGAGCCGAATACACTTCAGCAATTATATCGGCGTCAGCTTCAGCCACCTGCGGGGTAAAAACACGACGCGGCTGGGATTCGATAACGTCCAGCAGCACGTCGTCTTTGACACGGGCGTTACCCTCGATGCTGATCTGGTTGATTGTCGGGTATTCCTGAACTTCGATGACCAGCGTAGAGCCGCGCGGCGTCAGTTCGACTGTCTCAAATACACCACTGTCAAGCAAACGCTGATAGGCATCATTGAGTTGCCCTGAGGTTACACTCTGGCCTGGTTCGATTCCCGTTCGGGCGATGATCGTACCGGTTTCAATCCGGCGATTGCCCTGAACGTCAAACGAATTGATAGTATAGTTTTGCGCCAGTGCTGCTTGCGGAAAAGTCATTAAGCTCGCTGCAACAAAAAGGAAAAGAACCGCTAGCGCCTGCCACAAAATATTGATTGTTGGCACTTGCTGCCCGCAGGATGTGCCCGCCCCTCGCCTGTCAGTCATTTTATGCTCTACCCAGAATTTAAGACTTTAATGCTGAGTAACGGGATTGAATGAGCTTGTCAAAAGGCGAAAGCAAAGCCGCCGTTCAGACTGCCAAGCAATTTAATGACGTCGGTTTCAGTAAGAATCACATAGCCGCCAGATAGGCGGCACCTGCCATCGCCAAAGCTGTAACCGCAAAGCTCAGTAGAACGTCCCAATTCAACACGAACAGGAAGCTAAAGCTCTGATACGATTTTCTCAGCGTTTTGGTCATGGCATTTCCCTCAGACGCAAAGAGAATACCGTCCAATTAAGGCGATAATGCGGCTCAATTTTGCACTGAGCGCCACAATCAGCAGAACAGGTCGTTGCTCACTGAGAACAGCATCAGCGTGAGGATAAAAGTGATCCCCACCCCCATGAGCACCCGCAAGGCCCCGTCACTGGGTGGCTTTCCGGCGATGGCCTCATAGGCGTAGAACACAAGATGTCCGCCATCCAGTGCCGGGATCGGAAACAGGTTCAACAATCCGACCGCTGTAGACAGAACCGCGATAAAGAAGATGAAGTTCTGGGCCCCCTGACTGGCCATGGCACCCGAGGTTTCAGCAATTCCGATCGGTCCCGAGATGTTGCAGGTACTAATCGCACCCGTCACCATGTGCCACATGCCCGACAGCGATCCTTCGATAATACGACCCGTTTGTCTGACACCACCCGTCAGTGAAGCTAGAATACCTGCCGGTTCAGTCGCCGGTTCCAGCATCATGCCCCCAATGATCCCAATCCGCCAATGCGTTACAAAACCACCATCCGGTTGCGGTTCATCCGTGCGTCGGGGTGCCAATGCGAATTCCAGCACGGACCCGTCCCGCCAGACCTCCAGCAGCAAAACCCGACCGTCGGACCCTTCGACAAAGTCTTTCAGCTGGTCGAAGGCAAAGATCGGCTCGCCATTCACTGACATGATGACATCGCCTTGTTTCAGTTGGATATCCATGGCCGCGCTGCGAGGGGCCACCTGACGGATCAGTGGCGGAAACATCCAGGGTGCCTGAACATCCAGGGTTTCACCGTCACGGATCACCGTATAGTTCAGAACCGGTTCCACAGGCAGCGCATCAATGAAGTTCTGCCATGCCCCCTCTTCATCATAATCTGGCGTTGGAGTGCCCGCGATGGCCGTGATCACGTCACCTTCTCTCAGCTCCTGCACGGTGCCCGGCAAGGGTTGCAACGATCCGACTGTCAGCGGCTCTTTCGATACGCCTTGTGACCAGAAGATCAGGCCAAACACCAGAATGGACATCGCAAAATTGAAGACAGGCCCGGCCGCGACCGTGGCGGCACGCGCCCACAAAGGGGCACCGTGCATGGTGCGGCGCAGCTCTTCCGGGCTCTGGGTTGCGATGCCTTCCATCGCCTTTTCATCCTTGCCGGATGCGGCATTGGCATCGCCCAGGAACTTTACATAGCCCCCAAACGGCAGCAACGCGATCTGCCACTTGGTTCCCCGCTTGTCGATACGGCTCCAGAGAACTGGCCCAAACCCGATCGAGAAGACCTCGGCATGGATTCCGGACCAGCGTCCAACAATGTAATGTCCGTATTCGTGCACCGCGACGATGACCGACAACGCGATGACAAACGCAACTATCGTCCACAGAAGGTTGCCAAATTGGGGGATTAGGGAAAGTACGTCCAAAATTCTATCCTGCTCGTTCCACCACAGTGTCATCGACCCACTGACGTGCCAGATGGTCGGTTTGCTGTACGTTATCAAGGGTCATCGGGGCATCAATAAGGCTGTCTGACGCGTCGAACCTGTCCAGGACCGCGGAAACAGCGTCAGCCATATCCAGAAACCCGATCCGGCGTGCGATAAAATGATCCAGCGCGCGTTCCTTTGCGGCATTGAAAACAGCGCCTGCAAGGCCGCCACGCTTCATCACGTCCCGCGCGAGTTTCAGGGCAGGATAACGCGCCACATCCGGTTCATTGAAACGCAGTTGACCCAGCTTTGCCAAGTCAAGCCGCTGTATCGGCAAGTCCCGTCTTTCAGGCCAATGCAGCGCGTATCCAATGGCGTGGCGCATATCTGGTGATCCCATATGAGCCATAACGGCGCCATCCCGATAGCCGACCAAGGCATGCACTATGGATTCCGGATGAACCAGCACTTCGATCTGATCCGGATCGACGCCAAAGTATTCTTTTGTTTCTATGACTTCCAGTGCTTTGTTGAACATCGATGCGCTGTCGATGGTGATACGCTGCCCCATATCCCAGTTCGGATGGCTCGAGGCTTGTTCAACAGTTGCGTTGGCCAGATCACTCAGGGGCCAATCACGGAACGCGCCGCCGCTGGCCGTAATGATCACGCGCTCAACCGCTTCGATTTCCTCGCCAACCAAAGCCTGAAACACAGCCGAATGCTCGCTGTCTACCGGCAGCAATCGCGCGCCATGCTGTTTGGCCGTTTCCAGAACCAATGACCCGGCGCAGACCAGCGTCTCTTTGTTGGCCAGTGCAAGTGTCGAACCCTGTTTCAAAGCTTCGATACCCGGCGCCAACCCTGCCGAGCCGACAATGGCCGACATAGTCCAATCCGCCGGGCGTGCAGCAGCCTCGACAATAGCGCCGGGGCCCGCAGCCGCCTCAACGTCACTGCCGGCCAAGGCTGAACGCAGGTCGTCAAGCCGGTTTTCATGAGCGGTGACGGCAATTTCAGCGCCGAGCCGACGCGCATCATCCGCAAGTTTTTGAATATTGGCGCCCCCCGTCAAAGCCACAACGTCATACTCGGACGGCGCGCGCGAAATCAGATTGATCGTATTCTGCCCGATCGACCCGGTGGCCCCGAAAACAGAAACCTTTCGCATTACATTTCACCCGGCGAATAGATCAGCCCTGCGATCAGAACAAACAGCGCGGCGCCCATCATGCCATCAAACCGATCCAGAAAGCCGCCATGACCCGGTATCAGGTTCGAACTGTCTTTGACGCCGAACTTACGTTTGACCGCGCTTTCGATAATATCACCAGCCTGACTGGCCATTGAGGCCAAAACGGAAACAACGACAAAACCGAATCCGAACCCCGCCTGGCTTGCGAACACGACACCGACGCACGCGGCGGCGGCCCATCCACCAGCCGTTCCCGACCATGTCTTTTTTGGGCTTACCCTTGGCCAGAACTTCGGCCCGCCAACCGCCTTGCCAACAAAATAGCCAGCAACATCCGTGGCGACCACGACCGCGATCAGCCAAACCATCCAGCCAAACCCGGAGTTTTCCCGGATCGAAATGAAGCCGAGCCCGGCCCCAACTATCCAGACGACACACAGCCCAAACAGAACCCTGGAACGACTGACCTGCCCGACACCCACAAGCGCAGGCGCAAGCAAGATCGGCAAAGTGTAGATCGGGGGCAGATGATAGCTGAGGACAACCGCCGCGCTTGTCAGAATCCCCAATTGCACAGCCACGCCCCGGGCCTGTGGGTCAATAATCCGAACCAATTCCCAGGTCATCAGCCCACAGGCTGCGGCGATGAAGGTTTCGAACCACCAACCGCCAAGCCAGACTTCGATTGATCCGATTACGACCAGAACAGCAGCAGAAAGGACCCGTGTCGTCAGGTCAGACCATCGGCCTTCACTCATGCCAGAACCGCTCCGAACCGCCGGTCTCTTGAGCCGTAATTCTGGCACAGACGGGCTAGTTCAGCGGCAGAGAAGTCCGGCCAGAGGGTATCGATGAATTCATATTCCGAGTAGGCGGACTGCCACAGAAGAAAGTTCGAAATTCGTGCTTCGCCGCTGGTTCGGATCACAAGGTCCGGGTCGGGAAGAACGCGCGTATCCAAATACTTAGGCAGGGTTTCTTCATCGACCTCATCGGGCTTTAACCGCCCCTCAGCCACATCCCGCGCCAGGCGTTTGGTGGCGCGCGCGACTTCATCGCGCCCACCGTAATTCAGTGCGACTGTCAAATGAACAAGATCGTTGTTCTGGGTTTCTTCTTCCAGAGAGTCCATCAACTCGATCAGTTTCGAATCCAACCGGACGCGGTCTCCGATAAACCGAACCCGGATGCCATTATCCGCAAGTGTCCGGGTTTCCTTGATGATATAGCGGCGGAACAGGTTCATCAGGCCCGCCACTTCGACCTGTGTCCGCTTCCAGTTCTCGGTCGAAAAAGCGAACACCGTCAGATACTTGATTCCCAAACTTGGACAGGCCTCGACAACCTCGCGCACGCGCCGCGCACCGGCATGGTGACCGAACAGCCTGGGACGACCGCGCGCCTGTGCCCAGCGGCCATTGCCATCCATAATGATGGCCACATGGCGCGGGCCGGACTCCAGGTCGGTTTGCGGGTCTTTTGGCATCAGTCGGGCTCAGACCTGCATGATTTCTGCTTGCTTGGTTTCCAGTGCTGCATCCACGGCTTTGATCATCTCATCCGTCATTTCCTGAACTTCGCCCTCCCACAGCTTCTGGTCATCTTCCGACATCCCGTCCGCTTTGGCTTTCTTGATCTGATCCATGCCGTCGCGACGCACATTGCGGATCGCGACACGTGCGCTTTCCGCATATTGACCGGCGACCTTGCTCAGCTCGCGGCGGCGTTCCTCGTTCAGCTCAGGTATCGGCAGCATTATAATGGTGCCATTCAACTGCGGATTGATACCAAGGCCGCTTTCGCGAATGGCCTTTTCCACCTTACCGACCAGTGACTTATCCCAGACATTTACAGTGACCATACGCGGTTCGGGCACGTTCACGGTGCCCACCTGGTTGATTGGCGTCATCGAGCCATAAGCGTCAACCATGACAGGTTCCAGCATCGAGGCCGAAGCGCGTCCTGTTCTCAATGATGCAAATTCGGTTCTCAGATTGGCCATTGCGCCATCCATGCGGCGCTGCAGATCATCGGTGTCCAGTTCGAAGTCGTCAGACATTCTGCTCACTCCCCGTCTTCAGGTACTCTTTGGATGGGTCTTACGCCATCGCAATTGGGATGTATAGCAATCATGATCGGGAAATTTATCAATGGCCAGAGGTGTTGCGACCAATTTGGACAAACGTCGTCTTCCCGAACCTGGCCGAGTTTCTCCGGCCAGGTTGAGTTCAAAGCTCAGCCTCAGGCATTAACATCAACCACGACGCGCCCCTTGACCTGTCCTTTCAGAATGTCGGCCCCCAGTTGCGGCAGATCGGACAGACTGGCCGGTTGAACCATCGCCTCCAGCTTGTCCATCGGCAGATCCGTGGCGATCCGTTTCCACGCACGCACCCTGTTGTCATAGGGCTGCATCACGCTGTCGATCCCCAAAAGGTTCACGCCGCGCAGCAGGAATGGAATCACCGTCGCAGGCAAAGCAGCCCCCCCTGCCAAACCAACGGCGGCAACGGAGCAACCGTATTTCATTTGGCCCAGAACACGCGCCAGCATGGCGCCGCCAACAGCGTCAATGCAGCCAGCCCAGGATTCGCTTTCCAGAGGGCGTTTGGTCGTCTCATTCAATTCTTCTCGCGGAACAATTGTCGTCGCGCCCAGGGATTTCAGATAATCACCGGTTTCGGGGCGCCCGGTTACCGCAGCGACCTCATAGCCCAGCTTGCCCAGAATGGCTGTGGCCACCGAACCGACGCCACCCGCGGCCCCGGTCACCAATACCGGCCCCCGATCCGGGGTAAGCCCATGATCCTCCAGCGCCATGACCGCCAGCATCGCAGTGAACCCGGCGGTGCCTACGGCCATGGCCTGCCGCGTGGTCAGCCCTTCGGGCAGCGGCACCAGCCAGTCGGCCCGCGCGTTGGCTTTTTGCGAATAACCGCCCCAGTGAGCCTCGCCCACGCGCCATCCGGTCAGAACAACCTTGTCACCGGGCTTGTAGCGATCATCCGATGAAACTTCGACCGTACCCGCGTAATCAATACCGGGGACATGTGGATAGGCCCGCACCAGCCCGCCCCCTTTCGGAGACAGGCACAGGCCATCCTTGTAGTTCACTGTGGAATATTCAACGGCGACCGTGACTTCACCATGCGGCAGATCATCCACTGACAACTGTTTGAGCGAGCCGGTGGCAAGTCCGCTTTCTTCATCCTTGTCCATTACAAGAGCATTGAACATCTGTCATTCCTTTCGTGTTTCAGCGACCAGCCCAATTCTTCACCTGGCCAAAAATATCCCGAGGACGACACAACAGCGCCCTTAACTGTGTTAGATCCAGAAATGCGATTGCACGGTTGCGCGACGCATCCCATCCGGTGTCTCCACGTCCAGTTCCGTTCCGGCATCCCAATGGCTCAGGCGCACCATACCGATCGCGACGTTGGTTTCAAAATCAGGAGACCAGGCCGCCGAAGTCACCTGCCCCACACGCTTTCCGTCCGCAAACATACCCCAGGGACGATCGCAACCCGGCACCGGATCACCATCAATGGCGATAGGTCGGATTTGCTGTACTGGTCCCTCTTTGGCGACACGCAACAATGCGTCCCTGCCGATGCAGCCAATCGCGGTATGCGTGTTACAGAACTTCCCCAGACCGCATTCATGCGGTGTATTGTCATCGGTCATGTCGTTCCCGTAAGACAACAAGCCGCCCTCTATACGCTCAATCAGGTTCGGACAGCCCGCGCGCACCTGCAGGTCTTCGCCTGCCGTAAATAACGCGTTCCACAAAGGCATGCCGATATCGCTGCCATCCACATAGATCTCGAACCCGCCCTGTTTCGAATAGCCGGATCGTGCGACGGCCAGATCCCGTCCTTCGAACTCGAACATATCAAATTTGAAAAACCGGATGTCCCGCACGCGATCGCCGAACACACGGGCCATCAGATCGTCCGCCTTGGGCCCCTGAACGGCAAGCGGCGACACATCAGGTTCATCCACCAGCACATCCAGACGGTAGCCAACGGCGATACCCTTGACCCACAGCAACAGATCGCTGTCGGCAATCGATATCCACCAGCGGTCTTCAGACAGTTTCACCGCAACCGGGTCGTTCAGCATGCCGCCGGTTTCATCAACGATAGGCACGTAGAAACATTGCCCCGGCAACATACCGCGCAGATCGCGCGGGGTCAGCATCTGCATCAGACGTGCAGCATCAGGGCCACGCAATTCGACCTGCCGCTCGCAAGACACATCCCAGACCTGCACATGGGTTTTCAGGTGCCGATAATCAGCTTCAACGCTTTCAAAAACCGTCGGCAACAACATACGGTTGTAGACCGTGTATCCCTTGACCCCGGCAGCTTCGACCCCTTCAGAGAACGGAGTGCGCCGCAAGCGGCGTGAGGCGGAAATCTGTGGCATTCATACCTCCTCGGGCATAAAGACGATATCACTGACAGGCGCTTCCGAGCCCGTCTCGGTCAGCATTTTATGCACTTGTCCCCTGTGGTGGGTCTGGTGATTGAAGAAATGGATCACACACAACGCGTAAGGCATTGTGACATCGGCTTCTTTCGCGGCAGAGTACCACGTGAACGATCCGGTCAGCGGATCATCCCCCAACCCTTTCGCCCATTTCTGGATACGGCCATCAATCTTCTCGCGTAACGCCAACCAGCTTTGCAGGTCCGGGCACAGGTATACACTTTCATGGATACCCCCGCCCGCATTGTGAATATTGCCGTCGGGCCCGTCGCGCTTTTCGAAACGAGACATCCACATCCAATCGCCCCACAGCAAATGGTTTACCGTGCCCATGATCGAGCCAAAAAACGCCCCGCGTTCAAGGGTCAGTTCCTTGGGTGTCAGAGATTGCAAAAACTCTGACAACTGCTTGTTTTGCCAATGATTGTACCGCGCCATTTCCCGCGCATACGCGCCCGTGATCATCATTTGGGCCCATGCCAGTCGATGGGGCAGATTTCAGCGGACTTGCCGCCGAAATCCCAGACCCTGCCGTAGTCGCGCACCTTCGATTTGGTACCACGCGCCACGATGATGTCCGGTCCCATCCAGTATTTGGAGTTTGAAACCATCACCGGATGCTCCGGATCCTTGCCCGCAAGCATCTCGATCTCGCCCTGGATTTTGCGACCAATCGCGATCCGGCGTTTGTTTCCGTCGCGCTCAATCTGGACCGGAGCTCGTTCCGCCCCAATGATCTCGCTGACCAGCATAGTAAACAGTCCGGTGGTACCGCCCGCCTGACCGCTGAAGATTTGCAACAACCCGTTATATGCCTTGCCGCTTGCACGCTCATCAACGTAAGCGGCGACTTTCCACTGGCCTTCACCCATCCGGCCCGGAATATCGACCAGCAACCCGACATTCAGGCCCGACAGATCCTCGCCTTCATAGTGGCCTTCATCAACGATGATACCCATCCACGCATGACAATGACCTTCCGTCGGAGGATGCGCGCCCAGTGACACTACACAGGGGCAGAACACGTCACATGAACAGTTCAGGATCAGCTCGCCCTTGATGGCCCATTCCGTCGGGCTCATTTCACGCCGCTTGGGATTGGGCATGCGGCTGTCGATGCGCTGGCTGACAGGTAGCCGATCGGCGTCTTGTTTTCTGTTTTTAGCCATAGGCTTATCCTCCGTAGCTAATTGGGTACACGAGCAGAAAAAGACCGCCCGCAATTAATACAAATCCCATTGGACGGGTCACAGCGTGCCCGATCTGAGGGAGTTTCTCCAAAACCATGAACAGGGTTGCGAGCCCCATCCACAACAGGCTCATGACACCGCCGACAAAGCCAAGTGCCATGAAGCCCCAGCAACAGCCGACGCAAAAGGCACCAAGACCCAGGCCCATACGTAAACCGCCTGAAAAACCGGTTCTCCAATGCCCAAGGAAATAAGTCATCGGAGCATGGCAAACACCGTGGCAAACCTCTTTGACGCGGGAAAACTGAAAGGCGCCCACGGCAATCATCAAGCCGCCCGCGACCCAGCCGGATTTGGCAATACCCAGCATATCGACAACGCC
This sequence comes from Ruegeria sp. AD91A, assembly GCF_003443535.1. Taxonomy (GTDB): domain Bacteria; phylum Pseudomonadota; class Alphaproteobacteria; order Rhodobacterales; family Rhodobacteraceae; genus Ruegeria. The sequence goes on from NZ_CP031946.1 coordinate 1,145,280, forward strand.
ACCAAACAGCAGAAGCAGTTGTATTCCTGCGATAAGAGCCGCAAACCCGACCCAGACGACGGAATACCCGGCCAGAACCCCCAGCCAGCCTCCGCGGCTGCCATTTGCACTGCGGATCAGGTCCTCGTAACTGCGCAGGGTCGGAATCAGGGTCGGCAGCATCATCGCCGCCATCATGATCGCCCACATTGAAAACAGCGGGCCGAACTCGGCCATCGGCATGTACATATCCATGCGCGGATCCATTGCGGCCATCGCCTGCCCCATCGGCCCCGGGCGACCGATCAGATCAAGGTCCATGTCCCGGCTCATCGAGAACATGATCCACCACGCCAACAGGATCAGAACATAAAAGCCCAGCCACATTCCGCTGCGCAGCCACGTGCGACTCACTTCAGCCTCCCGACTCAACTCCCTTGCTTTTCAAATGTCAGACTTTTAAATGTCAGACAAATAAAAATTTACCCAAGGTCGTCTGAAGATGAAAACCGCGCCCCGAAAAACCGCAGACCTGTCTGCCCAGATCGCCCAGGCCATTCGGGATGCGATCGTGTCGGGTGAGCTGATCGTGGACGCGCGCTTGCCATCCGAAGCGGAACTGTCGGATCAGTTCCAGGTCTCTCGCCCGACTGTGCGTGAAGCATTGAAACGGCTGGCAGCGCAATCCCTGATCCGCACACAACGCGGCGCTTCCGGCGGCGCGTTTGTAAATCGCCTGAGCTTTGAGGACGCCTATTCTCAGCAAGTCACGACTTCGACATTGTTGCTGTCGATGAATGCGGTCAGCTTCGATACGGCTTGCGAGGCGCGATATGCCCTGGAAAGAGCCTGTGCGCCTTTGTCCGCGCAGCGACGCACTGCAGATCACCTGGCGACTATGCGGGCGGAGATATTCCGACAGTCCCAACCCGGCCTGACGGATGAAGCCTTTTGCGCATCAGACGTGACTTTACATCGCGCGTTGGTGGATGGGGCTGGAAACCCGGTCCTGTCCTATCAACTGGCAGGTGCTGTGGAAGCGATGCAACCGCTGATGAACATGATCACTTTCACTGCGCGATCCCGCGAGGAAATTATCCGCCTGCATGTTAAAATAGTGGACGCGCTTGAGACAAAAGATGCAGATACCGTGGACTCCGCACTGATTGATCTGGAACGTTACACACGACGACTGGCCCATGATGTGGCCAAGAGCAAACGTAAACCGACTTGAGGGCTGAATTCTAAACAAAATCAGAACAAGGGGCACACGAGCAGGCAGATTGTCATCCGGCGCCAAGACCGGAACTCTCAATGTGAATTGAAGATCAATGACTTACGGGAGGACGTTATGAATCAAAGACCGGACCCTAGCTTTTATCCATCCGCAAAACTGGCGATGGAGGGCCCCGCTGAGACACTTGCATTCACGCTGATGCTCAGCCCTGACTTTTCACAACCAGACGGACTGGCGGTTGTGAATGTTGATCCAAGCTCGGACGATTTCGGAAAGATCGTGCATCAGGTGATCATGCCCGAGAAAGGCGACGAGTTTCACCATTTCGGTTGGAACGCCTGTTCTTCGGCCCTGTCGCCGCTCAGCGGTCACGCGTTTCTGGAGCGGCGCTATTTGATCATCCCTGGCATTCGGTCCAGCCGAATTTATGTCATCGATGTCAAAAACCCGCTCGAGGCCAAGATACACAAGATCATCGAACCCGAAGAAGTCTTTGCAAAGACTGGGTATTCCCGTCCGCACACGATCCATTGCGGGCCTGAGGGCATCTATGTCAGCACCCTTGGTGGTGGCGGCCCCGACGGGACAGATGGCCCTCCGGGCATTTTCATCATGGACTGCGAGACCTTCGATATAATCGGGCGCTATGAAATCGAGCGCGGCGTGCAGGACAAGCATTATGATTTCTGGTGGAACCTGCCGCGTGACTACATGGTCAGTTCCGAATGGGGCCTGCCACCGCAATTCGAAAACGGACTCGTGGCCGAAGACCTGTTGTCCAATAAATACGGCCATAGCATCCATTTTTGGAACCTTCGAAACCGGACGAACATTCAAACCATCGATCTGGGTGAAAACCATCAGATGGCCTTGGAAATCCGCCCCGCTCATGATCCCGTAAAACAATACGGGTTCTGCGGCGTTGTCGTCGATACAACAAACCTGCAAGGTGCGATCTTCACCTGGTGGCGCAATGATGACGGCACGTTCGAAGCCAAGAAAACCATAACAATCGATCCGCAACCCGCTGATCCCGATGATCTTCCTGACCTTCTGAAGGGCTTCTCTGCTGTTCCGCCGCTGGTCACTGATATCGACCTGAGTCTGGATGACAAGTACCTCTATGTCGCTTGCTGGGGAACCGGCGAGATGCATCAATACGATGTATCCGACCCGATGAATCCAACTCTGGCAGGCAAGGTCGAGATCGGTGGAATCGTCAAAAAGACAAAGCACCCAAATGGTCAAACCTTTGGCTATGGTCCACAGATGGTCGAAATCAGCCGCGACGGCAAACGGGTCTACTGGACCAATTCTCTCTATTCCACGTGGGACGACCAGTTCTACCCCGAGGAAGGCGGTGCGGCCATGGTCAAGGCTGATGTCGGCGAGAATGGTGGTCTGACACTGGATCCGAAATTCTGGGTGGAGTTTCCCAAGGGTTATCGCAGCCACCAGATCCGGTTAGAGGGCGGAGACTGTTCAACCGACAGCTTCTGCTATCCGTCGGTCTGAATTGGACTTTCTGATGTCATCAACGGCTGGCCTGTGGCTGGCCGTTGTTCTGAGCGGCGCCTATCACGGTCTGAACCCCGGCATGGGCTGGCCGCTGGCGGTGTCTTCGGCTTTGATGGAGCAACGCCAATCCGCCCTGTGGAGCGCACTCGCGGCTTTGGCTGGCGGGCATTTCGTGGCCATGCTCGGCGTGCTTCTGCCTTTTGCCCTGATGGCCGTACTGGTCAACTATCAAAATGAAATCCGCATCGGCGCGGCCCTGGTCGTCATAGGCATGGGACTGTACATCGCCATAACCCGCCGTCATCCCCGCTTTCTTTCACGTGTTCCGCCAAGCAAGCTCGCGCTGTGGTCTTTTCTGGTGGCGCTTGCCCACGGAGCCGCCCTGATGCTGGTTCCAATCTATCTGGGCCTTTGCGCCGTGGATGAATTGGACGCGGGACATCAAGCGATTTCCCAGATCATGACGACAAATACGCTTTTGGTTCTGGGTGTCGCCGCGCTGCATACGGCCGCCATGGTTCTGGGCGGGGGGGTGTTGGCCTTTGCGGTCTATCATTGGCTTGGTCTGCAATTTTTGTCGCGCAGCTGGTTCAACCTGGAACTGATTTGGGCGCTGAGCCTCATTCTGGTCGGTGGTCTGGGTCTTTGGTCCGCACTTGGCTGACCTTGTACTTTGTTTTGAAACGCGCTTTGTCTGCATCAAAACAAAACTGGAGCTTCCGAATGCAGGACCAAACCCGCCCAACCGAAGTGCTGCGTCAGGGCAAAATCGACCAGTGGCAGGCCGCGACAACCCATGCCTTCACCTGCGAACTGTCTGACGGCACCCTGCCCGAGGATAAAATGCGCTGGTACCTGCGGCAGGATTATCAGTTCGTCGACGGTTTCGTGCGTCTTTTGGCCAGCGCCATCGCGCATGCACCGACCCTTGCAGACAGCGTACCGGCCGCGCAGTTTCTGGCGGTGATCACAGGCCCCGAGAACACCTATTTTCTGCGCGCGATGGACGCTTTGGGCACTGAACCCAGCACCGACCCCGCGCCGGCCACACGGGCGTTTCAGGATCTGATGACCGAAGCCGTGGCCTCTGGCCGCTATCAGAACATGCTGGCGGTACTCGTCGTAGCAGAATGGGTTTACCTGAGCTGGGCCAGCCCGGAAAACCCACCCAAAGACGGCTTGCCATTCTGGTTTGCGGAATGGATCACGCTACATGCGGGCGAAGGGTTCGAAAGCGTGGTGGAATATCTGCGGCGTCAGTTGGATAACGTCTGGCCAACGCTGGATGCGGATGAACAGGCCGAGGTTACACGGCTGTTTCATCGAGCCGTCGAGTTGGAACGTGATTTCTTTGACGCCGCTTACGCGGCCTGAACCAAGGAGGCCGCTATGGTCGCTACTCTGAACGTCATTGCGGCATTGCTGACCATCGGGTTCGGCGCATTCGGGTTTTTGGCCCCGGCCCATACCGCGTCGGCCCTGGATCTGGCCCCGACCAACAGCACAATGGGGTTGTCCGAGATGCGCGCCTCGGTCGGTGGTTTATTTGTTGTGACCGGGATCGCCGTTATCTGGCTGAACAACCCAATGGCCTATTTCATGCTGGGCATTGTCTATTCCGGTGCTGCACTGGGCCGGTTTGTATCGGTCGCGCTGGACAATCCACCCTTTGCCAAGGCGTTGATCTTTGGGGGAATCGAACTGGCTCTGGCGGTTTGGCTTATCTCCGCAAACTTCAACAAAGCCACCTAACAGATTGGAAATATGGGATGCGATAGACTTCATTCTGAGTTTGCATCCATCCATCACCTCACCTATATAAGAGGTGTCCTTCGGGACTATGGACATAAACGCGCTCGTAATAAGCGGATCGGACCCGGGGGCGGTACCCGGCGGCTCCACCATACACCTTCTGGGGGCATCCTTCGTTTGGGGATCACTTTCGGAACCGGGGGGCCGAAATAGGATCGACGAACGTCTAAAGGGGTTAGCTTTGTCCCGGCTGTCTGCCACCGTTACCGGCGAAAACAGTACAATTGCAAACGACAATCGTGCTCCGGTTGCAGTTGCTGCGTAAGCAGTAGCAAGACCGAAACTTAAGCCCTTGCGCCTAGCCGCGTAAGGCGGGGTTCGCAGGTACCTGGCAACAGAAACCTGCATTAATCCCCTACAAGTCTGAATTATTTACCCGCGTTTTCGCGGGTTCAGAGTTTGTTCACTCCTTTTTGTCATCTTACCAGCACTTGGACAGGAGAGCTGGGATGACGAATTCAGAGATACTCAGAACGTGGTATTCCGAAGTTTGGGAAAACGGAAACACCGAAGCAATCGATCAGTTCTTCGCACCCGAAACAATGGCCGAAGGGCTGATTCCGGAAATGCAGGTCGGTGCCGACGATTTCCGGGATCTGGTCATGGCGTTCCGCCACATTCTGGGGGACATCAAGGTCGAGTTGCCCAAGATCATCGAAAACGGCGACTGGGTGTCATCCATTCTGCATGTTCGTACTTTTCGTGCCGACAATGGCGCGCCACTGGAAGTCACCGGCCAGGTCATGGCGCGGTTCAAAGACGAAAAGATGGTCGAGGCTTACAATCATTTTGATTTCATCTCGTTTTTTGAAGAACTGGGCCAGTTTCCATCAGACACCCTACCCGTGTGCATGACAGGGCAGCGCCTGGACTGGGCGTGAACACAACGCAATCTTGACCCCTATGACCCTTGCGCGTTAGCAAGTGTCATGGGGTAAGATTGCGAACGCCCCGTGAGGCGACAGCCCAAGTTTCGCATGTATCCGCGGTTACAAGGAAACATGCCATGGCATCGCCCAACTCTATTTCCCCCAAACAACTCCTGCGTCTGATTGGTACTCCGAATGCGCCCGTTCTATTCGACGTCTGCCTGAATGACGATTTTGACGAAGATCCCTATCTGATCCCCGCGTCAGTCCGGCACCCGGTCACAGATCTTCAGGGGCTGAAATGCAAGATCTCCGGCCGCTCGGCTGTGATTATCTGTCAAAAAGGTAAGAAGCTGAGCCAGGGCGTTGTATCCTGGCTGCGCAGCGAAGGGCATCAAGCCGAATATCTGGAAGGTGGTATGTATGCTTGGCGCGAATTGACCGACGCGCTACGCGTACCCGCAGCCCGCATTCCTGAACGGATTGGTGGTCATACGCTCTGGGTCACGCGCCACCGACCAAAGATCGACAGAATCGCATGTCCCTGGCTGATACGCAGGTTTGTTGATCCCGACGCAAAATTCCTGTTTGTGGCACCCGGCGAAGTCGAAAGCGTTTCGACTGCTTTCAGGGCGTCACCTTTTGATATCGAGAACACGTTCTGGAGCCACCGGGACGACAATTGCACGTTTGACACCATGTTGGATGAATTCGAGCTTCACTCCCCTGCACTTGACCGGTTGGCCACAATAATCCGGGCAGCAGACACGAACCGACACGCGCTTGCACCCGAAGCGGCGGGATTGTTGGCGGTGTCCGTCGGGCTTTCAAGGCAGTATCGCGATGACCACGAAAACCTGGAGGCCGGGATAACCCTTTACGACGCGCTGTATCGCTGGGCTCGCGATGGGTTTGACGAAAGCCATGACTGGCCCACAGGTCGAACACCATGACACCGGTACTGACAGAGATTATCAAGGTCTTCGGCAGGATCGGACTGCTGTCTTTCGGTGGACCCGCTGCACAAATTTCCTTGATGCATCAGGAGTTGGTCGAGCGTCGATCCTGGCTGGATGAACAGACGTACCTGCGCGCCCTGTCTCTGTGCATGTTGCTACCTGGTCCAGAGGCGATGCAGCTTGCGACCTATGCGGGGTGGCGTCTGCGCGGTGTTGCTGGCGGGCTGATTGCCGGCAGCTTGTTCGTGTTGCCCGGCGCGGTGGTGATCGCGGTTCTGGTCGCACTCTATTCAGCATTTGGCGATATCCCCTTGGTGCAGTCGGCCTTCACGGGCATCAAGGCAACTGTCATCGTGATCGTTTTGCAGGCGCTTCGCAATCTTTCGCGCAAGGCATTGAACGATCGCGAGCACCGGACAATCGCAATTCTGTCCTTCCTGTCCATTTTTCTGCTGAACCTCCCCTTTCCAGCGATCATTTTCGCTGCCGCTTTCTGGGGGTACGTGACGTTCAAGGGACCCGTTGAAACACCCACACGGGAAGGAACATCACATCTGGCGCGTTCGCTTCGAACGATTGCTGTCTGGTTGCCGCTGTGGCTGGGCCCGCTTGTCGCTCTGAGCGTCACAGGCCATCAACTGCTGAGCGATCTGGGGTGGTTTTTTGCCCGTCTCGCTGTCGTGACCTTTGGCGGCGCATATGCCGTGTTGGCCTATATGACCCAAACGGTTGTCGACCAGTACCACTGGATCAGCACGGATCAGATGATAGATGGGCTCGGTCTGGCGGAAACGACACCGGGTCCGCTAATTCTTGTTACACAGTTTGTCGCCATGCTGACCGGGCAACAGACTGGTGGGTTTACGTTGGCACTTGCCGCTGGCGCGGTTGCATTGTGGGCGACGTTTGTTCCCTGCTTTCTTTGGATTTTTCTTGCGGCCCCTTATCTTGATCGTTTGGCTGCACGTCCCCGCCTGTCAGCAGCCCTGCACGGAATCACCGCAGCCGTCGTCGGAGTGATTCTCAACCTTTCCGTGTGGTTCGCCCTGAATGTTCTTTTCGAATCGGTGCCTGAAAAATCAATGGGGCCATTGGCAATACCCGCGCCGCAGTTATCCGCATTGGATTTCACAGCACTAAGTCTAACTATCCTTGCTGGGGCCTTGATTTTTCGACTGAAATTAGGGATGGGAACTGTGTTGGCCCTGATGTCGATGGCCGGGCTGGTTGCACACAATATCTGATCAATCCGGTCATACCCGCCCTTTCGTTTCCGAACAAAACCCCTATGCTGAGCATAACCACTTTTGAGGATCAAATATGTCGCAAGGCATCGATTATGGAAACCTGATGCACACCGCCATGCGCGGCCTGATCAAAACAGTGCTGACGGAAGTTTCCCGAACCGGTCTACCCGGGGCGCATCACTTCTTCATAACTTTCGACACGCGTGAGAATGGTGTGGAAATCGCAGACTGGCTGCGTGAACGCTATCCCGAAGAAATGACCATCGTCATGCAGCATTGGTTCGAGAATCTGGAAGTCGGAGAGGCCGGCTTTTCCATCACTTTGAATTTTGGAGACGCACCAGAACCGCTGTATGTCCCCTATTCCGCAATCAAGACGTTTGTGGATCCATCGGTCGAGTTCGGCCTTCGCTTTGAAAGCCCGGAAGATGAAGACGAGGAAGATCACATCATCGAAGATGAGATCGAAATCGAAGTCGAGGAAGACGAAGTCCATCATGATGCGGAAGTCGTGTCGCTGGACAGCTTCCGGAAATAACACTTAAAACCCCGCCCTGCGCGGGGTTTATCGTTTCATCAGAAAAGTCTCGACCGACCGGGATTTTTGGCCGTCGATGAATCGTGAGAACGCGAGGTTCAGCCCGCCTTCGGCCAGTGTACGGTCGAATTGCTGCAACTCATAGCCTCCATCCTCATCTATAAACAACGAAAACACAGTCAGCGTGTCGCCGACAATGCGGCCCCATACAAACGGCTCGCCCTTCATCGGGTCCAATGGCACTTCGTGACCAAAGACATTGCGTTTCATCGCCGCCGAAAACACGTCCGGGCGGTCCGACGGGACAAAATCAATCGAAAACTTCTGTTCCTTTATACGACCGTCCAACTTGTACGTCGTCGTCCGCCAACTGACGTTGAAACCGTTTTTGGTCTCGACAATAGAAACGCTCATGTCGCGTGGCGTTGCAGTGCCATCCGCGTCCACAACTTCGGCTGAACCGATATAGTCACCTATGAAAGGTGCTATGTCTGACGCGCGGGCCTGCAAACTCAGAATCGACAGCCACAAAGCGCAAACTGCAAGTATCGCGGCAGCTTTTTCAAGCTTAAGGCGATGGAAATTTGGCATTTTATCCTCCTGGGCGGTCATTGCTCTATTGTAGCCCAGAGGTGTCCGCAAACAACGCACATTCTCCCCCAATAACGATTAAAGTGACGCACCCCGCGCCTATACGTTTGACGTCCTTAAGTTTAAGGTGCGCGCAACTGGCCGATTGCGTCACGGCGTGGCTGCGGCTAAACGGCATACAACTGCATACCAGACGGAGTGACCGATGTCTCTAACCCGCACAGAATCCGACAGCTTTGGCCCGCTCGAGGTTCCTGCCGACAAGTATTGGGGCGCACAGACGCAGCGCTCGATCATGAATTTTCCCATCGGCTGGGAGAAGCAGCCGGTCGCCATCGTGCGCGCGCTAGGCGTGATCAAGAAAGCCTGCGCGATGGAGAACAAGGCGACCGGAACGCTGGACGTCAGGATTGCCGATGCGATCATTCAGGCCGCGGGCGAGGTGATCGAGGGCAAATTTGACGACAACTTCCCGCTGGTCGTATGGCAGACGGGTTCGGGCACCCAGTCGAACATGAATGCGAACGAGGTCATCGCCAACCGCGCTATCGAGATTCTGGGCGGCGTCATTGGCTCAAAGGACCCGGTGCACCCGAATGATCACTGCAACATGGGGCAATCGTCGAACGATACCTTCCCAACCGCCATGCATATCGCCACTGCAATGAGCGTCAGGGACGTGTTGCTTCCGGGGCTTGAGAAACTGGCGTCCGGACTCGAGCAGAAGGCCAAGGAGTTCAAAGACATCATCAAGATCGGCCGAACGCACACGCAGGACGCGACACCGCTGACACTGGGTCAGGAATTCAGTGGCTATGCCCACCAGGTTCGTCAGGGGATCGCACGCGTACACGCGGCAATGCCGGGGATTTATGAACTGGCCCAGGGCGGTACGGCCGTTGGCACCGGCCTGAACACCCAACACGGCTGGGATAAAGCCGTTGCAGGCCATATGGCACAGATCACCGACCTGCCCTTCGTGACAGCCCCGAACAAGTTCGAAGCGCTGGCCGCCCATGATGCCATGGTCTTCCTTTCGGGCGCTTTAGCGACGATAGCCGGCAGCTGCTACAAGATCGCAAACGACATTCGTTTCTTGGGCTCCGGTCCTCGTTCCGGTCTGGGTGAGCTGATCCTGCCGGAAAATGAGCCCGGGTCGTCGATCATGCCCGGCAAGATAAACCCGACGCAGGCCGAGGCACTGACTCAGGTCGCCGCGCATGTGATGGGCAACAACGCTGCGATGACATTTGCCGGGTCGCAAGGTCATTTCGAGTTGAACGTCTATAATCCGATGATGTCCTACAACCTGCTGCAATCGATCCAGTTGCTGGGTGATGCCTCCGACAGCTTTACCGAGCGGATGCTACTGGGCATCAAGGCCAATGAGCCGCGGATCGACAAGCTGATGAAGGAATCGCTGATGCTGGTCACGGCGCTTGCCCCAACCATCGGGTATGACAATGCCACCACCGTTGCGAAGACCGCTCATAAGAACGGCACCACCCTCAAGGAAGAAGCCATCGCGCTGGGCTTTGTGGATGAAGCAACCTTTGACGCCGTCGTCCGTCCCGAACAGATGATCGGCCCGAAAGACTGATGGGCAAGCCGGTCAATCTGAACCGGTATCGAAAAGAAAAAGCGCGGGCCGTGAAAAAGGCCCGCGCTGACCAGAACGCGGTCGCGTTTGGACAAACGAAAGCTGAAAAAGAAATCGTGAAGCTTCAACAAGAAAAACAAAAGCGCGACCTCGACAATCATGAGCTGGACGAATGAGCGGCCGCCCTGTCAAACGCTCTCTGACCCTGAAAGGGCATCGAACCTCGGTTTCACTCGAGGATGAGTTCTGGAGGGCTTTTCGCGAGATCGCTCATGAAAAAGGAAAACCAATCAATGTCTTGGCGGCTGAGATTGATGTGGAACGCGACCCGCAAACCGGCCTTGCATCGGCCATACGCGTCTTTGTTCTAAACTGGTTTCGCAATCGCGATTAGGACTTGTCACTCCTTGATCACCGCGTGTAACGTGAATGGAGAACAAAAGAGGTACATTCATGAGCAACACCATTACCGGCCCGGATGGTCAGCAAAGGTGCGCATGGTGTCAGGCCGCGCCCGAGTTCTTTGAGTATCACGACAATGAATGGGGCTACCCTGTTGGCGAAGACCAACGGTTGTTTGAAAAACTGTGCCTCGAGAGCTTTCAGTCAGGCCTCAGCTGGCGGACAATCCTGAACAAGCGCGAAAACTTCAGGAAAGCCTTCTGCGGATTTGATTTCAACAAGATGGCTGCGTTTTCTGATGCAGATGTGGAACGCCTGCTACAGGACGCCGGGATCATCCGTCATCGCGGCAAGATTGAAGCAGTGATCAACAATGCGCGTTGCGCGCAGGAGTTGGTGGCCGAGGAAGGATCTCTGGCGGCCTATGTCTGGCGTTATGAAGCTAAAACGCCGCCGCCACCGCAAACAGCATCCACATCTCCCGAGTCTGTGGCCATGACAAAGGATCTCAAGAAACGGGGGTGGAAGTTTGTTGGCCCCACAACCGTGTTTGCGTTCATGCAGGCCGTGGGGCTGGTCAATGACCACGCCGAGGGCTGCATCGGCAGAAAAAAAGCGGCACAGATGCGCCGCTCTTTCACCAAACCTGCCTGACGGATCAGACCGAGGCTTTGTAAATCTTGTCGATGTTACCACCCAGAGCCGCGTTGAATTCGGCATCTGACTGCTGCTTCGACAGACCTTCGGTCAAAGCCCGCGAGAAGGATGCGATCATCTTGCCGTTCTGACCCAACAGGTCGCAGGCTTGTTCCGTCGAATAACCGCCCGACAAGGCCACAACTCGCAATACCCGCGGGTGGTCTGCCAGCGCGTCATACAGGTTTGCCTTTGTCGGGATCGTCAGCTTCAGCATCACTTCCTGACCCTCGGCCAGTTGATCGAGGTTTTTGAGGATTTCCGCCTTCAGGATTTCTTCTGCCTCGGCCTTGGTTTGCGAATGGATGTTAACTTCGGGTTCCACGATCGGAACCATACCGGCATCGGTGACTTCGCGGGCAACGTCGAACTGTTGGGCAACCACCGCCGCGATGCCGTCGGCATTCGCTTCGTGAATGACAGAGCGTTCCTTGGTGCCGAACACACCATCGGCCTTGGCCAGGGTCTCGGCCAGACCGGGGATCGGTTTCATCACCTGGACGCCGTTTGCCTGTTCTTCCAGGCCTTTGTCGATCTTCAGGAAAGGCACGATACCTTCGACAGACCACAGGTAGTCGGCAACCTTGCGACCTTCGATCTCTTCCCCCAGCGTACGTTCGAACAGGATTGCGCCAATCACTTTGTCCTTGGTGAAGTCGTCGGCCAGAATGATGCGGGCACGCATCTTCTGGATTTCACCGAACATCTCTTCGTCTGAGCTGTAGTCAGATGACTCGACACCATACAACGCAAGCGCTTTCGGGGTTGATCCGCCGCTTTGATCCAGTGCCGCGATAAAGCCCGTGCCGTTGATCATCTGCGCGCGCTGTTCTGCTTTGGACATATTGTTTTCCCGTTCAATGATGATTCCGATGTTCTTCCCCGCATACAACAGGGCGTGAACCGATGGTAGGTTGTTAGCGCTCAAACAGGCGTAACCATATGCCATCTTTAGATCGAACCGTCAGATGTGCGACCGGAACAGGTGTTTTTCCCGGGATTGTTTCGAACCGGAAACGGCGCAAGAGCATCGACAGGATCAGCGGCCCTTCGACCATTGCAAACCCGGCCCCGGTGCACACTCGAGGGCCCGCAGAGAACGGAATGTAGGCGTCGCGCTGGCAGCGCTTGCCGTTTTCCGTGCCCCAACGCATAGGATCAAAACCGTCCGGATTGTCCCACAAACGCTCCTGACGGTGCAAATGCCAGGGGCTGATCACGATTTGCGCGCCAACCGGCACATCCCTGTTACGGAACCGTTCGGGGCACGTGGCCTCGCGGACCATCATGGGCACCGGAGGATAAAGGCGTAGCGCTTCGCGAAACACATCCCGGCTGATCCTGAGTTTTGAAACAGAGACAAATGAAGGCTCATCCAGAACAGCGGCTTCATCTGCAACTTTCTGTTGCCATTCCGGGTAAAGGGCCATCAGGTACAGCGTCCAGGCCAGGGCGGACGCACTGGTTTCATGCCCGGCAAGAAAAAAGACCGCTACCTGATCAACCATTTCCTCGGGGTCGAAGAACTGTCCGGTTTCGGGATCAGCCGTTGTCATGATCTTGGTCGCCAGATCATCCGGTGCCGTTCCGTCCTTGATGGCCTTTGCGCGTGTTCCGGTGAGTTCCGCAATCAGCGCCCTGATATCCCGCGCGTTTTGTTTCGTCGCCTTGGAATGGAACCGGGGCAGCCACTTTGGCAACGGAACAAAGGCCGCGAGATTCAGCAAAGGTTGCTCACGCTGATAGGCCCGAAACTTGTCAAACACCTGACTGGCAATAACGTGTTCGATAGGAACGGAAAACAAGGTGCGGAATATGACGTCCGCCGCCGCATGGCTTGTCTGTTCTTCAAATTCGATTTGTCCGCCGACGTGAGGTCGCAACCGTTCCACGCACGCCTCGGCAGCAGCCAGCATGGCAGGAAATGTATCCTTCAACCGCCCGCCTTCGAACGCCGGATCGATAATCCTCCGCTGTCGTTTCCAAGTCTCACCATTGGTCAGAAATACCGAATTGCCAAGCAACGGCCGCAGGCCTTCGCTGATCCTGCCAGATTTCGGGAAATCGTCAGGTCGCTTCTTGAGGACCGTTTGAATCAGGTCCGGTTGATTGATCATGAACGACCGGAAGAACGGAGTTTTGAATTCGGCCATCCACGCGCGATACAGCCGGGCTGGCTGGGCCGACAGCAGGTCATGTCTGAACAGTTTCAAATAGCGCAGCAAAGAAACCTTATCAGGGCGCGGTTCTGGCTTGGGCGGGGTCATGGGCGTACCGAGGTGAACTTGGACACAGGCGTCTCGATGCGGCTGCGCGAAGCCTCACGATCCGCAAACCTTTGCTTCAGCGTCAAAGGACCAGCCGTTATCCGGAAATAGTCATAGCTTCCCGGCTTGTCGAACGCGCAAAGGTACTGAAAGTGCAGGCGAAAAAACCGCCATCGCAACGCCTTCCAACGTTCCGGCGACAACGTTTGCGTAAAGGCCGCCGACAGGACCAGCGGCCAACGCTTGTCAGAGCGCGCAACCCCCGTGACCGCAACCGGATCGCAAAGAGCAAAGGCGCAGCCGTCTCCGGGGGCAGAGACATCGACCCAGGTGAGTTCAGACCGCGTGGACAGGAATTGCAGGTCGGACCGCAACTCATATGCCTGAGGCAGAAATGAAACCATCGGAACAACCTGCCCCAAACTGAGGAAAGACAGTGCTGCCCGCCGCTCCTGCACGTTCGTTTTTCGGATCAGTTCAGCCAGAACAGACGTTCCCATATGCGCGCCCGAGCTGTGGCCTACGACCAGCACTTCATCCACATCGGACTTAAGCGCAGCTTCGATCGTTTCTCGAAACGAAGCCAACCTGTCATGCAGCTTGGCAGGAGTTTTTCCCTTCAACTGTGCAGAATAAGCGTAATCATGCATCAGGTAGTAAGCAAAAAGCCGGTTGTCGACCTTGCGAAACCATAACAACAGCGCAACGGCTGCGGCCGCTCCCGGGAACAGCCCCCACCAACCTGCCATGGCTGTGCATGCCCATGCTACCGCAAGCGCAATCAGCAACTGGGACACCAACATACCTACTGGATACAACGCCGCGATCACCGGCCCCTTACGGAGGCGCATCAGACGCCACAATGTGCCGGTTGAAATGTAGATCCAGGCCGTGCGCGCCAATTGCCAATAGGTCGCCGGAATCGAGACCGACATGCTGTCGCGCACGATGTCGGACCACACCAGAACCTCGAACTCAGTTTCAACGGTCAGGCCATCTTGTTCCGAGGTCACACGCCACCCAAAACGCTCGCCTGTCGTCTTTGGGGCGATTGCGATCTCGTACCCCGAGATCCGGGCCTGTTTTTGAGACTCGGTGCGATACAACTCTCGATACCGCCGAGGCGGCATCGGATCGTAGCCGGGTATATAGAACACCCGACGTCTGCGCACCCGCGGCTGATTTGTGTGACTGCTCATGCCCTTACCTTCTGACGCGCAGGTTAACGCAGGCTTGAGTTCAAGGTAAGAGGGTCAGGTGCTCAACCGAAATTTGCCAGCGCCGGGAAGGTTTCCAGCAGCCACCAGCTAAAGCGGGTGAAAAGACCCGTGATCAGCATTATTCCGACAAACAACAGCAGGCCGCCCATGACCTTCTCGATCGTGCCCATATACGGTTTGATCCGGTTCATCACGGTCATAGAGCGATTCAGGAACATGGCTGCCAACAAGAACGGAATACCCAAACCCGCAGCGTAAACACCCAGCAAAAGCGTGCCTCGTGCAACCGAGGCTTCGTTGGCAGCCAGTGACAGGATCGCCCCCAGTTGTGGCCCAATGCACGGAGTCCAGCCGAATGCAAAAGCAAGGCCAAGGATATAGGCACCAAAGACCGAACCACCGGAATCACCGGTTTCAATCCGTGCTTCGCGATCCAGAAAAGGAATCCGGAAAACATTCAGGAAGTGCAGACCGAAGACAATAACAACGGCTCCGGATAACTTGGCAAATAGCACCTGATTTTGCAGCACAAACGCGCCAAAGGCCGATGCGGTAAATCCAAGCAGCAAAAAGACGGTCGACAGGCCCATGACAAAGAACAGGGCCGACATGGTTGCCTTGCGCCGCGCGCGCGCCTCGTCCTGCATCTCATGTATGGTGACGCCGCTCATATACGCCAGGTAAGGCGGTACGATGGGCAATACGCAGGGCGACAGAAAGCTGATCAAACCACCCAGAAGCGCGACGAACATGGCGGGCAGAAGTCCCGCGTCTATGATTTCGATTCCGAACATGTTTCTGCACATATGTGATGAAGAACGATCCGTCACGGGGCCAAACAGTCACATCCTCGTGCTCGAAATCTGGACAATATTACAACTTCACCCTATCCCGAAAATCATGTCAGAGATTACAGATACCCTGGACGCCTTGGGCCTGTTGTGCCCGTTGCCCGTCCTGAAAGCCCGAAAACGACTGAAGTCTATGCCTGAAGGTGCTGTTCTGCGGGTACTGGCCGATGATCCTGCGGCCATAGTGGATGTCCCACATTTTTGTGCCGAGGCCGGACACACGCTACTTTCGCAAGACCTTGACGGCGCGCATCAGATTTATCTGATCCGGAAATCCTGCTGACCTTTCGTGAGGTCAAAAAAAGGCGGGCCTGTCAGCCCGCCTTTTTTGTCAACTTCCCAGCGACCACCAACCGCGCCGTTTAGGCTTAGTTGATACAGGGTCAGGTTCTTCCGCGACGGCTTCCAGCACCGGCTCGGGCGTAGCTGCTACTGGCGCGTCATCGACGGGATCGTCGGCATCTTTTACCTCGGATGCTTCCACAGCTTCCATAGATGGCTCTTCTGACTCATCGGTCTGTTCCGCCGCATGCGCCATATCCGTGCCGTTTACAGATTGCTCTGTTGGCAACGACGAATCAGGTTCCGCTTCGACAGATTCAGCGGTCACCTCAACCTGATCCGCTGAGACCTCAACGCCTTCACCCTCAATGCTCTCGCGAGCTTCTTCGGTCGCTGATTCTTCTGCAACAGCTTCAACCGCAATGGCAGTTGTTTCTTCAGACTGATTTGTAGCTTCTTCCGCTGTTACGTCTTTCTTACGCCGACGTGGAGCACGTTTGCGCTTGGGCTTGGCAGGCTTCTCTTCCTCCGAAGCTTCAGCTTCAGCCGATTCAGCATTTTCAACGTCAGAAGCATCGCTCTCTGCGTCTTCTTGTGCAGGCGTTTCGTCCTCTTCCGCGCTCTGCTCCTGCGTGTCGCCATTGCCCGAGCCCTTTTTGCGGCGGCGGCGACGGCGTTTGCGCTTGGGTTTTGTCTCTTCTTCGGTCTGAGCGATTTCCTCTTCAGCCTCTTCCTCGTCAGAGGAATCGACAAGATCCATCAGCGACGCATCGACCGACACGACAGGCGCCGTGGCCTCGGGAACGATCCTGCTGGCCGTCTTGAATTTCTCCATCGAGAATTCCGGGCTGACCAGATGAATATCCCCTTCGATCCTTACCGACAGGCCGTACCGCGCCTCAATCTGCGCAATATGTTCCCGTTTCTGGTTCATAAGGAAGTTGGCGATGCTAACCGGGCAGCGTACTAACACTTCGCGCGAACGTCGACGGGTACCTTCTTCTTCAATTTGACGCAGGATAGACAAAGCCATGTTGTCGTCCGAGCGGATCAGGCCGGTGCCATGACACGCAGGGCAAGGCTGTGTCGTTGCCTCGATCATACCGGGGCGCAGGCGCTGACGGCTCATTTCCATCAAGCCAAAGCCCGAAATACGACCCACTTGGATGCGCGCACGGTCGGTTTTCAACCGCTCTTTCATACGCTTTTCAACGGCCGCATTATTCTTGCGCTCATCCATATCGATGAAGTCGATCACGATAAGACCGGCCAGATCGCGCAGACGCAACTGCCGTGCAACCTCCTCTGCAGCCTCAAGGTTGGTCTTGAGTGCGGTTTCCTCGATCGACCCTTCCTTCGTGGCACGGCCCGAGTTCACGTCGATCGCCACCAGTGCTTCAGTCACGCCGATCACGATATAGCCACCGGATTTCAACTGTACGGTCGGGTTGAACATCCCCGCCAGATAGCTTTCCACCTGATAGCGCGCGAACAGCGGCAGCGCATCCTCATACCGTTTCACGTTCTTGGCGTGAGACGGCATGATCATCTTCATGAAATCCTTGGCGATGCGGTATCCGCCCTCGCCTTCAACCAGAACCTCGTCGATATCGCGGTTATAAAGATCACGGATCGACCGTTTGATCAGGTCGCCTTCCTCATAGATTTTCGCGGGCGCAATGGATTTCAGCGTCAGTTCGCGGATCTGTTCCCACATGCGCTGCAGGTATTCATAGTCGCGCTTGATCTCGGATTTGGTGCGTTTGGCCCCTGCAGTCCGAATGATCAGACCAGCCCCGGTAGGCACATCAATTTCCGCAGCAATCTCTTTCAGTTTTTTACGGTCCGGCGCATTGGTGATCTTACGGCTGATGCCGCCGCCGCGCGCCGTGTTCGGCATCAAAACGCAATAGCGACCGGCCAGCGACAAATACGTGGTCAGAGCGGCACCCTTGTTGCCACGCTCTTCCTTGACGACCTGAACCAGCAGGACCTGACGTACTTTGATGACTTCCTGTATCTTGTAGCGACGCGGGCGCGGTTTGCGCGGCGGACGAATGTCTTCGCTGTCATCCTCATCAGCTACCGTTTCAATCGAAGCGTCTTTTGAAGCAGCGTCAGCGTTCAGCGTATCGTTGCCGTCCTCATCGGAGTCCTGTTGATGCTCAGTAGCGTCAACAGGTTCTTCTGTTTGCTCCGATTCAGATTGGGTTTCATCCCCTTCCGATTGAACTGCTTCTTCGGGTTCCACAGCCTCTTTGGCTTGTTCGTCTGCGTCGTTTTCCGACGCCTCGACAGCCTGTTCCGTGACAACCTCGGCAACGTCTAACGCGTCCTCATCCGATGCGGCTACAGCCGCTTCTTCGGCCGCCAGCGCGTCGTCACCATCTGGCTCCTCTACCGGAGTTTCAGCGACGACTTCCATCGGCGAGGTACCCTCGGGCACGTCTCCGTTGGAATCGTCACCCTCATCCAAATCAATGGTTTCCATGCCGGATGGTTCCGTCGACACCTCCATCGATTCGACCGGATCGTCGGATTTCACATCCGCGGCCTTTGAACGTGTCCGGGAACGCCGCTTCTTGGGTTTGGCCTCTTCAGCCTCATCGCGCGCCTTCATTGCCTCGGCATAGGCGCGCTCTTCCTCCATCAGCGCCTCGCGGTCAGCAACGGGGATCTGGTAATAGTCCGGATGAATTTCGGAAAACGCCAGGAAACCATGCCGGTTCCCGCCATAATCCACAAAAGCCGCCTGCAGTGACGGCTCAACCCGTGTTACTTTTGCAAGATAGATGTTGCCAGCAAGCTGGCGTTTGTTTTCGGACTCAAAATCGAACTCCTCGACCTTGTTTCCGTCCACCACCACGACGCGGGTTTCTTCCGCGTGGGTGGCATCGATAAGCATTTTCTTAGCCATGTGTCCTTGGTGCACCGCGCCAAACGCGTTGTCCTGACCTGTCCAGGCGGACAGGCGCTTTTGGGGAGGTGTCTTGTCAGGGCGATATCGGACGGCGCGCGGCAGGGTCTGGCGCTTTGGCCCCCTGCCCGTTCTCTCAATCGTTGCGCGCGCGTCATCGCGGTTCTTCTCCGACAGGCGCGTCTGAACGCAGCCTGCCCATTTATTCCTTTCGCCCAGATGTTCCGGGCTCAGGTACTCTACTGCCCCTATCGAGGCACAATCGGTCTGCTGAACCGCGAGGTCTTGATCCTCACCAACGGATCAGCAGCGAAACTCAAAGATTCGGGACTTGTAGGCGTCAAATACACCCGGCCCGTTCGGACACAATAAAAGCAACCCTGTGGAAAAGACAATGGGCAAACTGCATTCCATCACCCAACCAGCGTGACGGATCCACTTCATCTGGCCAAAAATATCTCGGGGGAGGCGTCATAGGCGACGGGGGCAGAGCCCCCGATCGCATCGCTTAAAGATAATCCGAACGCTGGAGGCCGTATTTCGCCATCTTTTCGTTCAGCGTCCGACGCGGGAGGCACAGCTCATCCATGACAGACGCAATCGAGCCCTTGTGCCTGCGCATCGTGTTGTCGATCAGCATTCGCTCGAACGCTTCGACATATTCTTTCAACGGCTTGCCTTCGGTCGTCATCACCGGCTGCATTTCCTCATGATCCGACATCAAAAGCGACGCGATCGTGCCTGACCCACGACGCGACTGAAGCACCGCCCGTTCGGCAATATTGATCAACTGACGCACATTGCCCGGCCAGGGGGCCTGCAACAACTGCGCCGCCTCCTGCGCGCTCACCTGAGGTGCATCGCAACCATATTCCTCGGCAAACTGCTCACTGAGACGGGTGAACAGGGTCAGGATATCTTCCCCACGCTGGCGCAACGGTGGCATGGTGATGCGCAGCGCCGCCAGGCGATAGAACAGATCTGGGCGCAGCACGTCTTCCGACGTCTTGCCCGCCTCCTGCAAGTTCGAGATGGCAACGATCCGAGTCTCCGCAGGTGTGCCTTGCTCGTTCATCACGCTCAACAGCTTGGCCTGCAACGTATCGCTCAACGCTTCGACATCTTCCAGAACCAGCGTCCCGCCCCGCGCCTCTTCGATGGCAGGCAGTTGCGCATCCTCGGGCATCATCGGACCAAAGAGACGCTTGGCCAGTGCGTCTTCTTCAAGCGCAGCACAGGATACAAGGACAAATTTCTTGCCTGCACGGCTGCCAACAGCATGAAGCGCGTGTGCTACAAGGGTTTTCCCGGTTCCGGTTTCTCCGTCGATCAACACATGACCGTCGGCCTGGCCGAGATCCAAAATATCCTCACGCAGCCGCTCCATAACCGGGCTGGCACCGATCAGCTTGTTCATGATCTGCGTGCCACCGGACAGCTCGCGCCGCAGCGCACGGTTGTCCAGTGTCAGTCGGCGCGCATTGCTGGCGCGTTTGGCCAGCTCAGACATACGGTCTGGATTGAACGGTTTTTCAAGGAAATCAAACGCGCCAACCCGCATCGCCTCAACCGCCATCGGGACATCACCGTGACCGGTGATCATGATCACCGGCAGGGTACTGTCGGCTCCCATCAGCTTTTTCAGAAGCTGAATGCCATCCATACCCGGCATCTTGATATCCGAGATTACGATCCCTGGATAATCCGGACCCAGAACCTTGAGCGCATCTTCCGCGCTGGCAAAGGTTTCCGTGTCATATCCGGACAAAGCAAGCCATTGGCTGATTGACTGGCGCATGTCCTGTTCGTCATCCACAATGGCAATTTTCATGGCCTGTGCCATAGTCATTCCTCGTTATTCCGCGGCCTCGAGGCCGTCGCTTCCCAGTGCTGGCAACTGCATTTCAAACACCGCACCGCCGTATTGGCCGTTGCGCGCAGTCAACCGTCCCCCATGGTCGTTCACGATCCCTGACGAGATGGCAAGCCCCAGCCCAACTCCATCTCCGGGTTGTTTGGTGGTATAGAACGGCTCGAACAGGTTCTCGATATTCTCGATCCCATGCCCGTTGTCGCGCACCGTCAGTACAGCCGTATCACCCGCCGCCAGGATGATTTCCACATCTGGCTCTGCCATTGATTTGGTGGCGTCCAGCGCGTTTCTCAAGAGGTTGACCATAACCTGCTCGATCCGCATCCGGTCCCCCATCACCATCACCGGTTCTTCAGGCAGGATCTGAGTGATCTTGACATGGCGCTGGCGCAACTGCGGTTCCATCATCGACAAGGCAGAGGCCAGTGCTTCGCCAAGGTTTACAGGTGAAAACGCGTCCGCCCCCTTGCGGGCGTAAGATTTGAGCTGCCGCGTAATCGCCCCCATCCGTTCGATCAGACCATCGATGCGGCCGAAACTTGCCAGCGCTTCTTCAGGCCGGTTTCGACGCAACAGCAAACGGGCACCGGCCAGATAGGTTTTCATTGCAGCCAGCGGTTGATTCAGCTCGTGACTGACTGCGGCTGACATCTCACCCAATGCCGCCAGTTTCGAGCTTTGGGCAAGGGTCTGTTCAGCCAAATCCAACGTCTTTTCAACCCGTTCGCGTTCAGCGATTTCCCGCTGTAGCCGGGCGTTCAATGCGCGAAGCTCTGCCGACTCGCGCTGAAACAGGGTCATGCGCAACGTCGCGCGTCGGCTCAGCGCGTAGAACGCCAGCGCCAGAAGAATCGCAAAGCCCATGATCTCGAGCGCCAGAACGCTGTTCACTTTCTCGCGGATCGAGGCATAGGTCGTGAATGACGTCATTTGCCAGCCGCGGAAGGGAATGCGCGTTTCCAGACGCATTACCGCCTCGCCTTGCAGGTAGGCGTCGGGTGGCAAAGCTGTCCAATCGGTCGTTGCGCGAATGGCCCGCTGGATGGCCCCTTGAGGTGGCTGACGCAGCAGGGCCGAGCCCTCATCTAGACCTCGCCAGCGCGGCTCAGTAGACAAGATGATGGTTCCGGTGCTGTCTGTAACCATCACCGCATCAGAAATACCGGCCCAGGCCTGTTCAAACTTTTGCAGATCGACTTCGACAACAATTACGCCCAGTATTTCAGCGCTGTTTTCAAGTCGCCGTGAGTAGACAAAGCTGTACCCGCCGGATTCCTTGGGAATGACGGAAAAGATTGTCGCATTTGACCGGATCGCGTCCACGAAATACGATGTGTTCCTGTGTGCCTCGCCCAGTTTACTCCGATCTGTCGCTGCAACCGTTCGTCCGTCACCATCCAACAACCTCAGCGACGCCGCACCGATTTCTTCGACGAAAGAGATCAATCGCTGCGTCGACAGCGAATAGTCCCTGGATTGCAACGCCGAAATCAGGGTCGGGTCCCGCGCCAGCAATTGCGGCACGATGGAATTGCGCCGCAATTCGCTCAGCAAATTACCGGAATACAGCGCAAGGCGCAGCTCGGCCCGATTGCGTGTGGATTCGGTGAACCTGTCAGTCAGCAGACGGTTGGTGACCCAAACCGTTGCGATTGTCGCCACCATCAAAACCAGAACAGCCAGCCGCAGCCGCCATCCCAATGGGGCGCCGCGAAACGGTTTCAGCAGTTTTGACCAGCCTGATCGCACGTCCGAGTTCATGGTCAGACGTTACGCGTGGGCGCGCGTGACCTCAAGTCACGCCGCTTGAAACACACCTGACAATGCGCGGAACAGCGCCGCCCCGTCGGTGCCGCCATGCCCTTGGTCCGCCGCGCGTTCGGGGTGCGGCATCATACCCAGAACACGACGGTTTTCGGAAAGGATCCCCGCGATATCACCGACCGAACCGTTGGGGTTCTCGGTATAGGTGAATGCGATCCTGTCCTGATCCCTCAACGCCGCCAGCGTCGCGTCATCTGCGAAATAGTTGCCGTCGTGATGCGCGATCGGAATACCGATCACGTCGCCCGCATTGTAGCCGCCGGTAAAAACACTGTCGCTGGTTGCGACTTTCAGGCCCACGGTCTTGCAGATGTATTTCAACCCGGCATTTCGCAACAGTGCCCCCGGCAGGATACCCGTTTCCGTGAGAACCTGGAATCCGTTGCAAATCCCCAAGGCGTAACCGCCACGTTCGGTGTGATTGACCACGGCCTTGCAGATCGGAGATTTCGCGGCAATTGCACCACAGCGCAAATAGTCGCCATAGGAAAAACCACCTGGAACGCCCACGATATCAATGCCTTCCGGCAGCGCGGCATCTTTGTGCCAGATCATGTCGACCTGAAAACCGGCCTGCTCGAAAGCGACCGCGAGGTCTCGGTCACAGTTTGATCCGGGGAATACGATTACGGCTGCGCGCATGGCGGGCCCTCCTACGAGACAAAATCGGTGACGACCGCAACGCCCGGAGGAGTTGAATGGTCAAAGGCGGCAAGCTCTGTGCTCACCTGGTTCAGAGATATTTTTCGCGTGACCAATGGGCTCAGGTCAACTCCACCGCCTGCGATCAGCGATAACAAAGAGGGATAGCGCCAGCTTGGCATTCCACGCGTTCCGAAGACAGAAAGCTGACCGGAATAAAGAACATCCATCGGCAACGCCATCTGAGTGTGGTCCCCGGCAGGCATCCCGATCTGCACCATGCGCCCCATTTTACGCAGGGATCGCATCGCTGAAACGGTCGTAACTTCAACGCCAAGCGCCTCAATCGCAACATGAGCACCGCCACCGGTGAGATCCTTCACCGCCTGCGGCGCATCGCAGGTAGCCGCATTGACCGCCGCGTCAGCGCCCAGAGCCTTGGCATAGTTCAGTTTATCATCCGTGATATCGACAACCACGATACGAGCGCCAAGCGCCTTACCCAAAAGAAGCGTGGATATCCCTACTCCGCCGCCGCCGAAGACAGCGATCCATTCACCACCCTGAACCTTTGCCCGACCGACCAGAGCCTGCCAGGCTGTCGTCACCCGACACCCCAACGCGGCCGCGGTTTCCGGCGCAATACTGTCGGGCAATGACGTCAGGTTCGCATCGGCATGCGCCACCGCTATGTATTCCGCAAAAGCGCCGTCACAGGTGAACCCCGGTACAACCTGATCGGGGCAGATCGTCTGATGACCCTGCGCGCAATCCGGACACCGGCCGCAGGCCAGAATGAATGGTGCGATCACCCGATCCCCGACACGCCACCGGGTGACGCGCGCGCCGACTGAAACCACCTCTCCGCAATATTCATGCCCGGGAGTGATGGGCAAGACGACGTCCGGATCCGAACCAGACCACGCGTGCCAGTCTGACCGGCACACGCCGCAGGCCAGCACTCGCACGATCACGCCGTCTTCCGCAGGTGCGGGATCCGGGATCGTCGTTACCTCAAGCGGCTGACGGGAGGTGATCAGACGCGCGGCCCGCATTCAATCAGACCAGTTCGATCTCGTAGCGTTCGATAACCGTGTTGGCCAACAGCTTTTCGCACATCTCGGTCACATCTGCTTCGGTCGCGCCGTCGGCCAGTTCAAGGTCGATCACCTTGCCCTGACGCACACCTTCGACCTGATCAAAGCCCATTGCACCCAATGCGTGCCGAACTGCTTCGCCCTGCGGGTCCAGCACCCCGTTCTTGAGCATCACATGAACCCGTGCTTTCATTTTGGCAACTCCACCTGCGGGCCGCAATCTGCGGCCCATTTCGTTGCGCGGGGGATAGCGCGCCAAATGGCATTCGACAACCCTGTTTGCAAAGCAGTTTGCCGCAGCAATCCAACTATCCGCTTTCTTTGACC
Organism: Ruegeria sp. AD91A; assembly: GCF_003443535.1. Lineage (GTDB taxonomy): Bacteria > Pseudomonadota > Alphaproteobacteria > Rhodobacterales > Rhodobacteraceae > Ruegeria. Next base: position 1,170,028 of record NZ_CP031946.1, read on the forward strand.
AATCCCGGATAATGCGCATCAATTGCATGGAACGTGCCCGTCAGAACCATCTCGACCGCGACGGCGACCAGCAGGATTGCCATGATCCGGGTCAGGACATTGATCATTGTCTCACCCAACAGGCGCGAGATCTGATCTGCGAACAACAAACCCAGCCCCACGATCGCGCAGGCAATCAGGATCGCCGAACCCAGCGTCAAGATTTCGGCGCCGTTAGAGAGTTGGTGCGAAAAAACAATCGTAATGGCAATCGTGCCCGGCCCGATGGTCAGAGGAATGGCCAGCGGTACGACGGCGAAATTCAATTTGCGCTCATGCCCGTCGTCCATCGCAGCCTGATCGCCCGGCGGCCTGTCCTCGGCCTTCAACATCGACATCCCGATTCCGAAAATGATGATCCCGCCAGCAATCCGAAAAGACGGCACATCAATACCGAACACCCCGAGCACTTCTTCCCCGATCACAACCGCGGTCAGCGCAATGACAGTAACCGAAATCGTAACAACGACCGCAACATGCCGCCGTTCGGCCGCAGTACAGTTCTTGGTCATGCTCAGAAAGATCGGGATATTGTACAGCGGATTGAAGATTGCAAGCACGGCTGCCAGAAACTTCAGAAACACCGTCTGATCAAACAGTTCAGCCATTTGACACCCATCCTGAACCTTTTGTGACTGCACGGGGCAAACATGCTCAGGAAACGGGAGGCTGTCAAATTCAACCGCCAACGAAAAAACGCCGCAAACACAGCCGCGGCGCTTTGGCGAGGTTCCGATCCAGCCCTGCTTAGTTGATCAGCGTCGGTTTGGTGACATTGTTGCTGGGCAGGACGCCCAGTCGGCGTGCAACTTCGGAATAGGCGTCGGTCAAACTGCCCAAATCGCGGCGGAAGACGTCCTTGTCCAGTTTCTGGCCAGTTTCGATATCCCACAGGCGGCAGCTGTCGGGGCTGATTTCATCAGCAACGATCAGGCGCTGATAGTCGCCTTCGAACACGCGTCCGATCTCGATCTTGAAGTCCACCAAACGGATGCCCACCGCCAGCATCACACCACTCATGAAGTCGTTCACCCGCAGGGCGAGGCTGAGGATATCGTCCATGTCCTGCTGGCTGGCCCAGCCAAAAGCGGCAATGTGTTCTTCGGTGACAAGCGGGTCACCCAGCGAGTCGTCCTTGTAGCAATACTCGACGATCGGTCGGGGCAGTTGGGTGCCTTCTGCAATACCCAGACGCTTGGACATCGATCCGGCGGCATAGTTGCGCACGATCACTTCCAGCGGAACGATTTCGCAGTTGCGAACCAACTGCTCACGCATGTTCAGGCGGCGAATGAAGTGGTTCGGGATGCCGATCTGGGTCAGGCCGGTCATGAAGAACTCGGACAGGCGATTGTTGAGCACCCCCTTACCGTCGATCACGTCCTTCTTTTCCGCGTTGAAGGCAGTAGCGTCATCTTTGAAATACTGAACGATCGTGCCCGGTTCAGGGCCTTCGTACAGAATCTTGGCCTTGCCTTCGTAGATTTTCTTGCGACGCGCCATAAGCGACCTTTCCACTCTGCACAGAGGGATTGAGTCCCCTCACGTTGGCGTCCTCATAGTCCAAGCACCCATTTCCCGCAAGTTCATGTACCCGAGAGGCTTTGACGCAGCGCAAATCCCTTGCGTATGGGACGTCGTATAGTCATATCATCAGGAAACAAGATGTAACCCAAGAGGTCCTTACCCTATGACCACGTTCGACGAACGCGAAAACGCCTTTGAAGCCAAGTTTGCCCATGATGAAGAGATGCAGTTCAAGGCGCAGGCCCGCTGCAACAAGCTTCTGGGTCTGTGGGCCGCAGAAAAGCTTGGTAAAACTGGTGCAGATGCAGAGGAATATGCAAGGACGGTTGTAATTTCAGACTTTGAGGAAGCCGGACACGAAGATGTCGTACGCAAGGTTTCGGGCGATCTCGGAAACCTGTCCTCGGACGACGAAATCCGCGCAAAAATGGCCGATCTTCTGCCGGAAGCCAAGGCGCAGGTCCTGAGCGAGAAAGGCTGAGCCTCAGGTGCCTGACTCATGATCTTCATGAGTTTTATGAATTTGATTTGACGCCTTGGTCATGAGACACGGGGCGTCTCTTTTTAACGGCGTTTTGCGCCTTTTTCTGGAACAACCCTATGACAAACGCGCTGAGCAAGCTTCTGGAAACCAATGACGCCATTCTGGCCGATGGTGCAACAGGGACGAACCTGTTCAACATGGGCCTGCAGTCTGGTGACGCTCCTGAACTTTGGAACGTGGATGCTCCGGACAAGATCCGGGCGCTGTATCAGGGTTCGGTTGATGCAGGCAGCGACCTGTTCCTGACCAACACATTCGGCGGCACATCGGCACGGCTGAAACTGCACGACGCGCAGAATCGCGTGGGAGAGTTGAACCGCATCGGTGCAGAGCTGGGACGTGAAGTCGCCGACAAAGCCGGACGACCTGTCATTGTTGCAGGATCGGTCGGTCCAACCGGAGAAATCATGGAACCGGTCGGCAGCCTGTCGCACGCCGAAGCAGTGGAAATGTTCCACGAACAGGCTGAAGCGCTGAAAGAAGGTGGCGTGGATGTTCTGTGGGTGGAAACCATCAGCGCACCCGAAGAGTTCCGCGCCGCTGCCGAAGCCTTTGCCCTGACCGACATGCCCTGGTGCGGCACGATGAGCTTTGACACGGCCGGTCGCACGATGATGGGTGTGACATCAGCCGATCTGGCCCAACTGGTCGAAACCTTGCCGAATCCGCCTATCGCGTTTGGCGCCAATTGCGGCACTGGCGCATCTGACATTCTGCGCACCGTTCTGGGTTTTGCCGCGCAAGGGACTGAGCGCCCACTGATCTCGAAGGGCAACGCAGGCATTCCGAAATACGTGGATGGTCACATCCACTATGACGGCACGCCCGAGCTGATGGGGCAGTATGCCGCCATGGCGCGGGATGCCGGCGCGACGATCATTGGCGGGTGCTGCGGAACCATGCCCGATCACCTGCGCAAGATGCGTGAGGCGTTGGACACCACGCGTCGTGGCGAACGCCCGACTCTCGATCAGATTGCTGATGCTCTGGGTTCGTTTACATCCGCCTCGGACGGGACGGATGACGATGCGACACCGGAACGCCGCACACGCCGCCGCCGCCGCGCATGATACCAGCCTGATCAGCGCCCTTCGAATTTCGGAGGGCGTTTTTCCATAAAGGCCACCACGCCTTCGGCGAAATCTCTGGAGCGGCCACATTTGCCTTGCAGGTGCGCCTCGGTCTCAAGCTGCTGTTGCAGGGTGTTTTCGTAGGTTCCGCGAATGGCCCGCTTGATCGCGTCATAGGCCGCCGTGGGACCTTTCGCCAGATACTCTGCCCTTTTGCGCCAATGGTCGACAAATACGTCATCCGGCACGGCTTCCCAGATCATGCCCCATTCATCCGCCTGCTTTGCAGTGATCTTGTCTGCAAACAAGGCCGCGCCCATTGCTTTGGCCAGCCCCATCTGGCGAGGCATGAACCATGTTCCCCCAGCATCAGGAAGCAGGCCGATACGTGCAAATGCCTGCAGGAAATAGGCGCTTTCCGTCGCAATTACCACGTCGGCACAGAGGGCGAGGTTGGCGCCTGCCCCGGCTGCCGGTCCGTTAACCGCGGCAATCGTGGGCACCGGGCAATTGTGGATCGTGTCCAACATCGGTTCATATTCATCGCGCAACGACCGTTCCAGATCGATCTTGCCGGTTGACGACGCATCACCCAGGTCCTGCCCCGAACAAAACGCAGGACCAGCACCGGTGATAACTATACAGCGGGCCTTGACCGCTGCGTCTTTCATGGCGTGAGTAATCTCTGCCCGCATCTGAGTGGTCAGTGCGTTCATCTTGTCCGGCCTGTTCAGTGTCAGAACTGCCAGACTGTCTGTAATATCCAAAGCAACCGTTTCGTAATTCATGAAAACCCTCCCGTCGCGCCAAGTGTTTTTGCACACTTACTGGCCCTGACGGAACGGGAAAAGCGGAACCACGCGTCAGTCTTCAAGAATTTGACGCAGACGTTCTTTTTCGTCGTCGCTCAACGCCGCGGAGTCAACCGAAGCATGAGCCTTGGCCCGGGCTCGGAGAAAGTTCAGCCCAACCACAGCAGCGATCAACAGCATGATGGGCCCTGCCAACCACAAAAGCAGGTTCGAGCCGCTGGTGGTCGGCTTCAGAAGGACGTATTCGCCAAACCGATCTACGATAAACGCGATGGCCTGTTCGTCCGTATCCCCTGCGACCAACCGTTCCCGCAGCAGCAGACGCAGGTCTCGGGCCAGATCTGCGTTGCTTTCGTCAATGCTTTCATTGCGACACACAAGGCAACGCAATCCGGCGCTGAGATCGCGTGCCCGTTGTTCCAGAACAGGGTCATCCAGTACTTCGTCAGGCTGAACCGCAAAGACAGGTGATGCGAGCATCATCAGAATCAGAACAAGGCGTTTCATTCCGCAGGTACTCCGCCAACCGGGGTTTTTCTGGCACCTGCGGCCACGCGGAACCGCCTGTCACACAGGCTCAGGACACCGCCGAGCGCCATCAGGATACATCCACCCCAGATCCAGTTTGCCAGCGGCTTGATATAGGTTCGCATGACCCAGCCGCCATCTGCCTGTTGATCGCCGATCACGACATAGAGATCCCCAAGGAAACGATAATCGATCGCGGCTTCTGTCGTGGGCATTCGCGCAACGGGGTAATCCCGTTTTTCGGGATGCAATGTCCCGATCGGGCGGCCATTCTTTTCAATCAGAACATCCGCCGTGGTCGAGAAATAGTTCGGCCCCTCAACCCGACGGACGTCTTGCAGCGTCAGTGTGAACTGCCCGACTTCGAAAGGTTGTTTGAGCTGAGCGACGCGAATATCCTCGTCCTCCCACGCCGTCAGGCCGGCAATGGCAAAGATAGTGACCCCCAGTCCGGTATGAGCGACGGCTTTGCCCCAATCCGCGCCCGGCAGACGGAACAAGCGTTTCAGACTGCCGTTGCGACCTGTACGGCTCCACAAATCAACTGTGGCGCCAAACGTAATCCACGCCCCAAGGAACAGACCCACTGGCCCCAAAGCGCTGCGCCCGGTCTGCATCGCCCAAACCAACAAGGAAATCGCCAGAGCCAGACCAAAGGCATAACGCAGGGACCAAGCTGTCTTTCCAATCCGCCCGCGTTTCCACGGCAGCATCGATCCAATCGGCAGAATTAATCCCAGCAGTACCATGAACGGTGAAAAAGCAGCATTGAAAAACGGAGCCCCGACCGAGAGTTTTCGATCAAACATCATCTCGGCCAACATCGGCCACATGGTGCCGACAAAAACCACGAAACAACTGACCGCCAACAACACGTTGTTCACGATCAGCGCGCTTTCACGGCTGACCATGCCGAAGACACCCTTGGCCTCCATAGCCTGCGCCCGTGCTGCAAACAAGGTCAGCGCGCCACCGATAAAGATCACCAGAATGATCAGAATAAAGACACCACGCTCGGGATCATTGGCAAAGGCGTGAACCGACGTCAGCAGCCCTGAACGAACGATGAATGTCCCGATCAACGAAAACCCGAATGCAATGATCGCCAGCAGGATGGTCCAGCTTTTCAGCGCCTCGCGCTTTTCCACAACGATTGCGGAATGCAGCAGCGCCGCCGCCAGAAGCCACGGCATGAACGAAGCGTTCTCAACCGGGTCCCAGAACCAGAAACCGCCCCAGCCCAGCTCATAATAGGCCCACCAGGACCCCAGCGCGATACCTATGGTCAGAAAGACCCAGGCAGCCAGCGTCCATGGGCGAACCCATCGCCCCCAGGCCGCATCGATACGCCCTTCGATCAGTGCCGCGATGGCAAAGCTGAAAGCCATGCTCAGACCGACATAGCCGAGATACAGAAACGGCGGGTGGAAAGCCAAACCGGGATCCTGCAGGAGAGGGTTCAGATCGCGACCGTCGAATGGTGCTATTGCCAGCCGGTCAAACGGGTTCGAAGTTAACAGAATGAATGCGAAAAACGCGACTGCGATGGATGATTGTACCGCCAGCACCCGCGCCTTCAGGCTTGGGGGCAACCCGCCCCCGAAGAAAGCTGCCATCGCTCCGAACAGAGTGACAATCAGCACCCACAGCAGCATCGACCCCTCGTGGTTCCCCCACGTCCCGCTGATCTTGTAAAGCATCGGCTTTGCAGAATGACTGTTTTCGACCACGATCCGCAGCGAAAAATCCGACATTATGAAAGCCCAGATCAGCGCACCGAAGGAAAACGCAGTTAGCAGGAACTGGACGATGGCAGCAGGCTCTGCAAACGCCATCCAGCCGGTCCAGTTTTTTGAAGCGCCGATCAAAGGCACCACGCTTTGCACGATGGCAACGAAAAAGGCGAGGATAAGGGCGAAGTGGCCGAGCTCTGTAATCATGTCCGGAATATACTCCGAGGCCGAACTGGGGGCCATTAACTTTCGCATGATCCGGGGGCACATAGTGTCGCGGGTCAGCGCCCCCGAAGCCTGCGCCAATCGTTCAGTGCAGGGTTTGCGTCGGGATGTGAGGCGGTCTGTATCAGGTTGGCATCGGGGCCAGGGTCGGCGACGCCCGGACTGTCGCTGCGCATGGCCTGTACCGTTTCTATGTTTCCCATGACCGTCGGCAAGCGCTGCATCGCTGCACCTATATCCCGCTGAAAATCCTGTATTTTGCTCTGATGGCGCGCACCGAAATAGAAAGACACAATCACGCCCAGCAACCACCAAAGAGGTTCCGGCACCAGTGCAATGCCCTGCATACGTTCGGCAAACCACAGTGGATCCACCATTGCGGCAACGAACAATCCCAGCGTTCCAAGCGCCAAAGCCGGGCGCGGCAACCGGTTGACACCATCCATGACGCGGTCGAACAGGCCTTTCTCAGCAACCTGAAACTCTCCGCCAAACTGCGTCATGGCCTGGCTTTGCAACTCTGTTGTTCTCTGAGCACGAGACTCAGCGTTTTCCCGGTATATTTCAACCGTTTCACGCACAGCGTTGCGACCGCCCCCGAACAACAGCGCCAATACTCCCGAAATCAGCCCCATGCCGAAACCCTTTCGTTGAATTCACTTTCTGACAAACGATAGCGCGGCGACAGAAACTCTTCGGCCCTTTTGATCCAGCCGCCTTTGACCCCGGACCGGGTGCGCGCGTATTTTCTGGATGCCGGGCGTTTGTCGGCGAGCCGAAAGTAATAGTTCCGCCGCGCCACGCCGTACGCATCGCGCAGCGCATTGGGATCAGGCTGTGCCGCCTCTTCGCACGCCTGCGCCGTTTGCACGCCGATCACGCCATCTGCCACAACTTCAAACCCCATTTCGCGCAATAGCCGTTGCAGAATTTTCACCGCCTGTGCACCCGCATTCACATACATATCGAAGACAGAAGCATGCAGAACCTCTGGCAGCAGCGCGATACGCGGTTTTTCAAAGTAGTGCTGAACAAAGATATCGACTGCCTCGCGTTGAGTAAGCGCCCGAACGTCCATTTCGTCAACCAGCCCATCCCCAGTCAGATCCAATCCAAGCCTGCGCATAGTATGGATCGTGACTCCAAACTTGGTTGTCCCGCCCGGATCGTCCGGGTCGCTTACGAACCCGCCTTCCCGATGCACAATTTCCTTGGCAATCTGCCGAACCGTTTGCATGGCGCCCTCATTTCGTTGAATGGCGCTGACGATCCTGAAAAAGGATTAACAAGCTTGAATGATTAAGGGCGCTGCCCGCATCCCGCGCGCAACGCCCTCAATACGAAATCCGGTTGGATCAGCTGTCTTCGGCCTCTTTGTATACACCCTGTTCCTTCAACGCGTCCACGACTTCCTTAGGCATGTAAGTTTCGTCATGTTTTGCAAGAATTTCAGTGGCTTCAAACACGCCGTTCACGTAGCTTCCGGTGCCCACCATACCCTGATTTTCAGAGAACAGGTCAGGCAGGACACCGGTAAAAGAAACCCTGACGCTTTCGCCTCCATCGGTAACGACAAAACGCACGGTTTCACCCTGCCCACGGATGATCGAACCTTCTTCGACCAGGCCGCCAATCCGAAAGACCTCGGTCGGTTTGGGTGGTTCGGCAATCACCTGGCTTGGCGAGCGGAAAAAGTTGATCCCATCGCGCATGGCATACCCAATCAACGCCGTCGACGCCACCAAGGCAACGACAGCTACCAGAATGACTTGTACTCGGCGACGTTTCTTGAGCGTTTTCATACCATCCTCACGGGAATAACGGAGCCATCATCAGGCCTTGGGTTTCAATCTCACCTAACATCAGGTTGGCGTTCTGCAAGGCTTGGCCGCTGCTACCTTTTGTCAGGTTATCCAGCGCCGCGATCACGATCGCGCGCCGTTCGATCCGATCTGCCACAACACCGACATGACAGAAGTTGGACCCGCGCACATGGTGGGTCGACGGTGTCTCGCCCATTGGCAGCATCTGAATGAAAGGCTCGTCCGCGTACGCCTTTGCAAGCGTTTCATAGATGCTCAGCGGGTCGCCTTTTACGTATGTCGTGGCCAAAATGCCCCGGTTTGCAGGGATAAGGTGCGGTGTGAACTGCACATGAACCGTACGCCCGGCCAGTTTGGAAAACTCCTGATCGAATTCGCCCAGATGCCTGTGGGTCCCGCCGACGGCATAGGCATTGGCGCCCTCGCTCAGTTCGGCGTGCAGCAGGTTTTCTTTCAGCGACCGCCCTGCCCCGGAAACAGCGCATTTCAGATCCAGCACGATATCGTCCAGATCAATCACTCCGGCAGAAATCAGCGGCCGAAGAACGTATTGCCCGGTTGCCGCATTGCACCCCGTGCCCGCCACCAGTCGCGCGTCCCGGATTTCGTCGCGATAGAACTCGGTCAGGCCATAAACGGCCTCTTCCTGCTGCTCGAGCGCGGTATGCGGGTTTCCGTACCACTTTTCATATTCGTCCGGGTCAGTCAGCCGGAAATCAGCAGACAGGTCGATGATCTTCAGATCCTTGGGCAGCGCACTGATCACTTCCTGACTGGTCTTGTGCGGAAGGGCACAAAAACACAGAGCGATCCGGGAAAAATCGATCTCGGAAATCTTGCACAGATCCGGCAGGTCCATGTGGCGCAGATGGGGGAAAACCTGCGCCATTGTCATTCCCGCCTTCCGTTCAGCGGCCAGCGCAACGATATCCATGTTCGGGTGTTCGGCGATCAGCCGCACCAGTTCCGCGCCGGTATAGCCCGAGGCGCCCAGAATTGCGATTTTATGGGTCATGTCAGACCTCTTCTCAACGTGTGTCACATGTTACGACCGCCGATGCGACGGCCTTGAAATAAAGAAAGCAGAACGGCCGCGTCCTTGACCTAAGTCAGGCGGCCTCGAATGTGATTTGTCGTCGGAGGAACTGGGTCGCCCGATCGCTCACCACATTGGGTTTCCCCGTTGTCAGGAATCCTCCCGGGCCGTTACCCAACATGTTGGGGTGGCGACGCAGGTAATCCGCAAGGCTTTCAGCAACCAGCGCTCCCTGGCTGTAGACCTGTACGTCAGGTCCCAATGCCGCCTGAAATGCTTCGGCCATCAGCGGGTAATGCGTACAGCCCAGAATGGCTGCCTGCGGTTCGGGCATCTTGCGTTTGAGAGCATCCACATGGCTGCGCACCAGCGCCTCGGCCAGGATCATGTCACCGTCTTCAATGGCATCCACAACGCCACCACATGCCTGCGCCTCGACATCCACGCCAATTGCCCGGAACGCCAGCTCGCGCTGAAAGGCCCGGCTGGATACAGTCGCGGGCGTGGCGAACAAGGCGACATGCTTGACCGCCACTTCGCGTGGTGGGGAATTGTCGCCCCATTGCCGTTCGGTCAGGGCTTCGATCAATGGAACAAAGACACCGAGAACCCTTTTGCCGTCGGGCACGCCTTCTTCCTGCATCCGACGCAGCGCCGCCGCACTGGCGGTGTTGCAAGCCAGAATCACCAGATTGCAGCCGCGATCCCAAAGGTCCTGCACGGCCTTTCGGGTCAGCTGATAGATGTCCTCGGCATCGCGCACACCGTACGGGGCATGCGCGCTGTCCGCGTAATACAGGAAATCAACGTCAGGCAGACGTGTCTGCGCGACGCTCAGGACGGTAAGACCGCCCAATCCGGAATCAAAGATACCTACTGCCATTAGCCCCTTCAGGCGCGATGCCGTTCCTCAAACTCGTAGCCATAGTCATACGACTTCAGCGGTGTCGGAGACAGCTCATACGTCGCTTTGCGCAGGAAATCCATCATCTTGCGCGTATCCTTGCCCAGCGGGTCCAGAATGTCGCGTCCGATCGGCGCGCCAATCACCACATTGACCGGGGTATCGACACGTTTTTTGAATTCCTTGATCAGCAGTCCCATGCGCAGTGTGTTATGCATATGGCTTGCGATCTGAAACAGACGTGAGGTGTGCCCGTCGAAGAAAACCGGAACTACAGTGGCGTTGGATTTGGCTACCATACGGGCCGTAAAACCGCGCCAACCCGGATCCATGGGATACGCGAACGGATTAACGCCAGTGCTGACCGTACCACCAGGGAAAATCCCGATCGCGCCACCATCCCCAAGGTAGTTCAACGCGGTTTTTCGCGTATCCAGGTTCAGCTTCAACGCTTCTTTCGTATCATCGAACGAAACTGGCAAAACGATACGGTTCAGGTCTTCGGCCTTGCGGAAAACGCGATTTGCAAGAATTCGGAAATCACCACGGGTCTGAGATAAAATGTGACCCATCATCAGGCCATCCAGAATTCCATAGGGATGGTTTGCAATCAGGATAAGGGGACCCTCTTTGGGGATATTCGCCAGTGCGCCACCAACGACATCCAAGGTCAATCCATAGCGATCGACCATAACCGACCAAAAATCGCGACCCTTTGCGACCTCTTTCTCGTACCCGTCCGCCCGTTTTATCAGACGCAACCGGCCCGTGGAGTTTTCCATCAGCCTGATAACCAACCGCCCCCCCCTGGTTTCGGCGGAATGGGCATACGAGATGTCACGAACGACATGACGGCGAGAAGACATGTAGGGCTCCGTTTTGCTGCGCGCAAAATAAATGCAAGCAGCAGTTTTGACCAGCTATCGTGACACCCAAGTGACGATTTACTCCGCTGCGGCCTGTAATTCAGGCCCACCGCTGCGGATGGATGCCAGCAGGTCCTCTCTCCGCTTGGCAGCTTTGGCCTCATTTTCCCGCAGTACCGGCCCAAATCCGCGGATATCCAGCGGTAAGCGGGCCAAAGCGGAAATCGCATCACGCGTCTCCTGCGACACCAGGGGCAAAACTTCGCGCATGTCCTTTTCATACTGGCGGATCAGGGCGCGTTCCATCTTGCGTTCGGATGAATACCCGAAAATGTCCAGAGGCGTCCCGCGCAACGCTTTCAGTTTGGTCAACAGTTTCAACGCAGTCATGATGGATTCGCTGAACGCACGCTTTTTTGGCCTGCCGTTGCTGCCCGATCCTCCGAATATCGGCGGGGCCAGATGGAAGGTCATCTTGAAGTCACCATCAAACTCTGCCGCCGCCTTTTCCCGACTGGTCAGCAGAAGGCGCGCAACTTCGTACTCGTCCTTGTACGACAACAGCTTGTGATAGCCTTTTGCCACCGCTTCGCGTACATCCGCGTCCTCTACACTGTCCACCAGCTTGCGGTACCGCTTGGCCAGCCGTGCACCTTGATAGTCCGTCAGGTGCTGCGCACGGAACGCAGTGATTTGGTCCAGTGACTTGGGCATTTCAGCCAGGGTTGGGGAAAGGATGGATTGTACTTCGTCTGGATGCAGAACCGCCCAACGGCCGACATCAAACGCGCGCTTGTTGCGTTCGACTGCTGCGCCGTTCAACTCAATGGCCTCAAATATCGCCTGATGGCTGACCGGCAACAATCCGCGCTGCCAGGTCGCGCCGAAGATCATCATGTTGGAATATATTGAATCCCCCATCACTGCGCGCGCCAGTTCGGTCGCATCAAACAGAGAGACATCTTCTTTCAACCGCGCTTGCAGGGCCAGTTCCAGCTGATCCGTCGGAATGCTGAACTCGGTATCACGCGTGAAGTCGCCAGTCACCGTTTCATGACTGTTCACGACGGCACCCGTACGTCCGGTACGCGTCAGGCCCAACGTTTTTGCGCCGGCCGAGACCACCAGATCACCGCCGATCAGTGCATGGGCCTCGCCAGTGGCGACACGTATCGCGCTGATGTCCTCGGGGCGGTTGGCCAATCTGCAGTGGATGTGAACTGCGCCGCCTTTCTGCGCCAGGCCCGCCATTTCCATCATGCCCGCGCCTTTTCCGTCAATCTGCGCAGCCTGCGCCAGGATGGCGCCAATGGTGACGACACCCGTACCGCCAACACCGGTAATCACGACGTTGTGCGTGCCGGTGATCTTCGGCAGATCCGGTTTTGGCAGATCCGGCAGATCGATTTCGGTCGTCGCCTCCTTGCGAATTTTCGCGCCCTCAAGCGTCACAAAAGACGGGCAGAAACCGTTCAAGCATGAAAAATCCTTGTTGCAGCTTGATTGATCAATGGCACGCTTGCGACCCAGTTCAGTTTGCTGGGGAACGATCGAAACGCAGTTTGACTGTACGCCGCAATCACCACAGCCTTCGCATACATCGGTGTTGATGAACACCCGCTTGTCGGGGTCGGGGAATGTACCGCGCTTGCGGCGGCGGCGCTTTTCGGCGGCGCAGGTTTGAACATAAACGATGACCGAAACACCCTCGATCTCGCGAAACTTCTCCTGCACCTGCATGAGGTCGGCTCGCTCGAATGTCTGAACGCTGGCGGGCAAAGCCTTGAAGTTGACGTCTTCCTTTTCGTCAAAAACCAGAGCCACCTCTCGGACACCCATTGCCTTGACCTCGGCAACAATCCGTTCGGCAGTCAGGTCACCTTCATTGTCCTGCCCGCCGGTCATGGCGACCGCGTCGTTGAACAGGATCTTGAAGGTGATGTTGGTACCTGCGGACAACGCCGCCCGGATCGCCTGAACGCCCGAATGGTTGTACGTGCCATCGCCAAGGTTCTGGAACACATGCTTGGTTGTCGAAAACGGTGCCTCGCCGATCCAGTTCGCGCCTTCCCCGCCCATTTGCGTGAATCCGGTCGTCTCGCGATCCATCCATTGTACCATGTAGTGACAGCCGATGCCGGCATAGGCGCGGCTGCCATCCGGCACCTTGGTCGAACTGTTGTGTGGACAGCCGGAACAGAAATACGGAAGCCGTGTCGCAATTTCCTGCGCGTTGTCAGCCCGGCGCGCTTCTGACAAAGACGCCAGCCCGGCCCGGATACCATCAGTCCCGCGCCCCTCTTCAATCAGGATTTCGCCCAGCTTTTCAGCTATCATGATCGGGTCAAGGGCACCCCGCGTCGGGAACAGTTCTTCCCGGTGCAACGTCCCGGCACCGCCTTTGTACCAGCCATAGACCCGGCGTCCGCGCCGGTCGTCAAAGATGGCCTCCTTGACCTGAACCTCGATCAGCTTGCGCTTTTCTTCGACGATCACGATCAGGTCCAGCCCCTCGGCCCAGTCGTGGAAACCGGCCATATCCAGCGGGAAAGTCTGCCCCACCTTGTAGGTGGTAATGCCCAGACGCTCGGCCTCAGCTTCGTCAATATTCAGAAGCGAAAGTGCATGTGTCAGGTCCAGCCAGTTCTTGCCTGCCGCGACAAAGCCTATCTTGGCGCCGGGTTTACCCCACATCCGCCTGTCCAGCTTGTTGGCGTGTGAAAACGTCTCGGCCGCGAACCTCTTGTAGTCGATAACGCGCGTTTCCTGCAGATGCGGCGTGTCCCCCAATCGAATGTTCAATCCGCCATCCGGCATATCGAATTCAGGGATGACCACCTGCATTCGGTCCGGACTGCCATCCACGACCGAGGTGACTTCGATCGTGTCCTTCATCGTCTTCAGGCCGACCCAGACACCCGCGAAACGGCTGAGTGCAAATCCATAAATTCCATAATCGAGGATTTCCTGAACGCCAGCAGGGCTGACGATAGGCATATACATGTCGACCAGCGACCATTCCGACTGATGCAGCACCGTCGAGCTTTCGCCGGTATGGTCATCACCCATCGCCATGAGCACACCGCCATGTTTGGCTGTACCCGCCATGTTTGCGTGGCGCATGACGTCACCGGATCGGTCAACGCCCGGACCCTTGCCATACCAAAGCCCGAATACCCCATCGAACTTGCTGTCGCCGCGCAGACCCGCCTGCTGGCTGCCCCAAAGTGCGGTGGCTGCCAGATCTTCGTTCAAACCGAACTGAAACGTGACGTCGCTTTCGGCCAACAGCTTCTGGGCCCGCATCATTTGCTGATCTACGGCCCCCAAAGGAGACCCGCGGTATCCAGTGACCAATCCCGCGGTGTTAAGACCCACTTGCCGGTCTCTGGCCTTTTGCATCAGCATCAAGCGCACAAGCGCCTGTGTTCCGTTCAGAAGAACGGGGTTTTTCTCAAGATCGAACCGGTCGTTCAGCGTTATCTGTGGCTGGCTCATCAGACGTCTCCCCTCGTCAGATCAGTGTGCATTACTTAGGTTCATTTTAGGTCATAATTTCTGACCTGTATAGAATTTATCCACTGATATGTAACGATTTCGTCCTTTGAATGTAGAACTTGTTACCTATTTCATATAGGGCTTCTGAAAGATAACGAAAGTTGCGGCGATGGATTGGGACAAGCTTAGAATATTTCACGCGGTGGCAGATGCCGGCAGCCTCACGCACGCCGGAGACAAGCTTAATCTGTCTCAATCCGCCGTAAGCCGACAGATCCGTGCACTGGAAGAGTCGCTGGATGCCACTCTTTTCCACCGTCATGCCCGGGGGCTGATTCTTACTGAACAGGGTGAATTGCTGTTCGACGCCACATCCGCCATGTCCAAACGGCTTGATGCCGCTGCTGCGCGTATTCGGGACAGCGAAGAAGAGGTCTTTGGTGTCTTGCGGGTCACGACGACTTTCGGGTTCGGAACACTCTGGTTAGCCCCGCGCCTGCCCAAGCTGTACGAGCAATACCCTGATCTGAACATCGACCTGATGCTTGAAGAACGCGTTCTTGACCTGCCAATGCGCGAGGCCGACGTCGCCATCCGCATGAAAGAACCAAGCCAGGCTGATCTGGTGCGCAAACGTCTGATGACAGTTCAGATGATGTTGTATGCGACCCAGGACTATATCGAGACCCATGGCGGCATGCTGCAATCACTGGACGAGATCAAGGACCACCGTCTGATCTGTCAGACCCCTGCGGCACCGCAGGTTGGAGCCAGTGCATCCATGGTGCGCCACCTGATGACCTATAATCCCGGCTCCTTGCTGACGGTGAACAACTATTTTGGCGTGCTTCAGGGCGTATTGCACAATCTGGGTATCGGTGTCCTGCCCGACTATGTCACGCAGGATTTTCCGCACCTTGTGCCCATCCTGTCAGACATCGAAACTGCAGATGTCCCGGTCTACTTGGCCTACCCGGAAGAATTACGGCACTCAAAACGCGTTGGCGCGTTCCGAGATTTCGTGCAGGACGAAATCATCGCGCAGCGCAAACAGCTGAAACAGATGGGAAAACTGTAGCTATGCGCATGCAGCATATCGGACATGAAGAGATCACAGGGTTAATTATCTTGAACGTTCACAAACTGACCCCTAAATGAGCACTCGAAGGCGGTGATGCTGAAACGCTCATCATCTTCATACCTCCCTGTTGGACTACGGCCGAGCTTATAGCTCGGCCTTTTTTTTGCCCAGGGCATTACATTAAACCAGCGAAAGCTCTGGGAAAAAAACACGCATAGGCATATGATCGCAAAAAAACGATACAATTTCGTGTTTGAGGGAAAATACATGTTCCACCTACCCCGCCTCGTTTTGGCGATCATCTCCGCATTATTCTTGGCGGTGCCGCTATACGCACAAGACACCGGTTCAACTTCTACCGTGACCATTCCGGAAGACCTGACACCCGAACAGGTCGACGATCTGGTCGCGCGTATGTCCGATGACCAGGTTCGCGCCATTCTATTGGAACGCCTTGATGCCGTGGCGGAAAAACAAGCCGCCGAGAAGGCGAACGTAGAAGACCCGTTGACGGAAATAAGCGATATCTGGGCAGAGATGGTCACGTCTTGGACTCATGTTCTGACCACCGTTCCCAACATTGTCACGGCACAGATAACCGCGTTCAGCAATTTTAGTGACACGTTCGGAACGACAGGTGTCTTTACTCTGTTCGGGCTTGTCCTCTCAGTGCTTGTTGTCGGGTTTATTGCTGAAAAGCTGTTTATATTCCTGACCCGCCGCTGGCATGAGGCAACCGAAGCGGCGGACGAGGCCGACCTTTGGGGCGCCGTCAGCTACCTGTTTCGTCGGTTCTGCCGGGAAATCGCCGGGCTGATCGTATTCTATGTCGTGATACGCGCGGTCGGCCGCGGCCTTCTGACAACGGAACAGATCACCTATGCCGCTCCGTTTGTATTTTATCTAATCTGGGTGCCGCGTTTGGGTGCAGCGGCGTCACGCTTTGTTCTGGCACCGGAGAAACCTCAATTCCGGTTGGTCAATATAGACGACCACTGGGCAAAGTACCTGCATCGCAACCTGATCGGATTGTTGATCCTGATCGGGTTCACGCTGTTCGTCGTTCGGTTCAACGCGCTTAATGGCATCACGGGTGACGATACCCGCATTGGCTTCTGGCTGAACGCCGCAATTCACATCTATATCGCCGTAATCGCCTGGACTGCTCGCGAAGGGCTTTCGCAAATGATGCTGGGGACGGACCCGGATCATACGAAGTTCGATGAAGAAGTTGCGCATTATTATCCCTATTTTGCCATCGGCGTTTCGGTGGCGATCTGGCTGCTGGTTGAGTTTCTGGTCGCACAGCGCGACCCATCGACATTGAGGTTGCTGACCAACGGTGCACATTTCACAACCTTGTTCTGGTTGCTGATCGTCCCCGCGCTTGACACGCTGATCCGTGGTTTGGTGCGGCATTTGCAACCCCCCATGTCGGGCGAAGGCCCTCTTGCCGAACGCGCCTACCGTTCTGCGAAACGCAGCTATATCCGGATTGGTCGCGTTATCGCGGGCCTGGTCGTGGTTTTCATGATCGCACGCGCGTGGCACCTTGACCTGCGCAATGTCGCCTCAGCCGGTGTTGGTGCCGAAGTCGGCGGTGCTGTGATTGAGTTCCTGCTGATCATCGCCGTTGGCTATATCCTGAACGAGGTCGTCTCGTTGTGGATCAACCGTCGATTGGCAAGGGAACAAACTGCGGCCGAGGAGCTAGACGAAGAAGCAGGCGGTGAAGGCGGCGGTGCCGGTGGATCTCGTCTGGCGACCGTTTTGCCCCTGATGCGGATAACGGCCCAGATCACAATTGCCGTGATTTTTGGCCTGCTGGCACTGGGTGCATTAGGCATCAACATCACGCCGCTGCTGGCCGGTGCCGGTGTTCTGGGCCTGGCTATCGGCTTTGGCGCGCAGAAGCTGGTCGCTGATATCGTGGGCGGGGTATTCTTCCTGATCGACGATGCCTTCCGCGTAGGAGAATATGTCGACGTCGGCGGCACGATGGGAACGGTCGAGAAGATCTCGGTTCGCTCAATGCAGCTGCGTCACCATCGAGGTGCCGTGCATACGATACCGTATGGTGAGATTCAGAAGCTGACAAACTTCAGCCGTGACTGGGTTATCATGAAGCTGAAATTCACCGTGCCGTTTGATACCGACCCCAACAAGGTCAAGAAGATCTTCAAGAAGATCGGTGCCGAGATGATGGCCGACGAGACCCACAAGGATGGCTTCCTGCAACCCTTCAAATCGCAGGGCGTGTTCGACTTTGACGATGTCGGCATGATCATCCGCGGCAAGTTCATGGCCAAGCCCGGAAAACAATTCACACTGCGCAAGGAAATCTTCAACCGGGTCAAGGCAGCCTTCAAGGAAAACGGCATCGACTTTGCCCGCCGTGAGGTGCGTGTTGCGATGCCGGGGCAGGAAGAAGCCGAAAACCTGACCCCGGAACAGAAGGCCGCTGTAGGTGCCGCAGCCGCAGCTCAACTCAACAAAGACCAGGGGTCAGCGTAACCTTCGCGGTTTACGCCTTCGATTTGCGCCAGTACTGCGGTGCATTTCTTCGGAACCGGCAGTGATGCCGGTTCCGTTTTTCTTTGAAAGAAGCAACCTGCGCCGTCTTGACCCTTTCCACACGCGCGCGCTTGCCCTACAAGGCGCGCAATCTCGGCCCACTTGGACACAGGACAGAAGATGCAAGAGCCCGCCATCACACCCGATCTGATTGCTGCACATGGGCTCAAGCCCGAGGAATACGACATGATCCTCGAGATCATCGGGCGTGAACCTACTTTCACCGAGCTTGGCATTTTCTCGGCCATGTGGAACGAACACTGTTCCTACAAGTCTTCGAAGAAATGGTTGCGCACCCTGCCCACCTCTGGGCCTCAGGTGATTTGCGGCCCGGGTGAGAACGCAGGTGTGGTCGATATCGGCGACGGTCAGGCTGTGGTCTTCAAGATGGAAAGCCACAATCACCCGTCTTACATCGAACCTTATCAGGGTGCTGCGACCGGCGTGGGGGGCATCCTGCGCGACGTCTTCACGATGGGCGCACGCCCCATCGCGTCCATGAACGCTTTGTCCTTTGGCGAACCCGGCCATCACAAGACCCGCCAACTGGTCAATGGTGTGGTCGAAGGGATTGGCGGCTACGGAAACTGCTTTGGCGTGCCTTGCGTCGGTGGCGAAGTCCGCTTCCACCCTGCCTACAACGGTAACTGCCTGGTGAACGCATTTGCAGCCGGTCTGGCCGACAGTGACAAGATCTTCTACTCGGCTGCCTCGGGCGTAGGTATGCCCGTCGTCTACCTAGGTGCAAAAACCGGTCGCGACGGCGTGGGCGGCGCAACCATGGCATCCGCCGAGTTCGACGACACCATCGAAGAAAAGCGCCCCACCGTGCAGGTCGGCGACCCCTTCACCGAAAAACGCCTGATGGAGGCGACGCTGGAACTGATGCGGACCGGTGCGGTGATCTCGATCCAGGATATGGGCGCGGCGGGCCTGACCTGTTCCGCCGTTGAAATGGGCGACAAGGGCGGCCTTGGCGTGCGTCTTGATCTGGAAAATGTCCCCCAGCGCGAAGAAAACATGACAGCCTATGAGATGATGCTGTCCGAGTCCCAGGAGCGTATGCTGATGGTCCTCAAGCCTGAGCTTGAGGCCGAGGCCCGCGCCGTCTTCGAAAAATGGGATCTTGATTTCGCAATCGTTGGCGAAACGATTGCCGAAGACCGCTTCCTGATCATGCATAACGGCGAAGTCAAAGCCGATCTGGTTCTGTCCAAACTGTCTTCTACCGCGCCGGAATACGACCGCCCATGGGAGCCTACGCCAGAGGCAGAGGAACTGGCCGAAGTGCCTCAGATCGACCCAATTGACGGGCTGCGCGCTCTGCTCGCTTCGCCCAACTACGCAGGCAAGCAGTGGGTCTATGAACAGTACGACACCATGGTGATGGCGGATTCCGTCCGTACGCCGGGTCTGGGTGCGGGCATGGTTCGCGTCCACGGTACCGACAAGGTGCTTGCCTTCACATCCGACGTGACCCCGCGCTATGTGCGCGCAAACCCTTTTGAGGGCGGCAAACAAGCCGTGGCCGAAGCCTATCGCAACCTGACCGCCGTTGGCGCAAAGCCGCTGGCCACCACGGACAACCTGAACTTCGGCAACCCCGAAAAGCCCGAGATCATGGGCCAGTTTGTCGGTGCCATTCAGGGCATCGGCGCCGCCGTTGACGCGTTGGATATGCCGATCGTGTCGGGCAACGTGTCTCTATACAATGAGACCGACGGGCAGGCCATTCTACCAACCCCCACCATTGGTGCAGTCGGCCTGTTGCAGCACTCGGACGAGGTCATCGGCAACGAGGTGCGCGAAGGTCATGTCGCGCTGGTGATAGGTGAAACCAAGGGGCATCTGGGTCAGTCCGCCCTGTTGGCAGAGGTCTTCAACCGCGAAGACGGCGATGCACCTCATGTCGATCTGGATGCCGAAAAGCGCAACGGTGATTTCATCCGCGCCAACCGCGAAATGATCAAGGCCTGCACCGACCTCAGCGATGGCGGTATCGCTCAGGCTGCCTTCGAACTGGCGGAAGCCGCAGGCGTTGGCGTGTGTCTGGACGATGCGCCGACTGAGTTCCTGTTCGGTGAAGATCAGGCCCGCTATCTTGTTGCGTGCAATTTCGATCAGGCCGAGGCATTGATGATTGCTGCCGGTCAGACCGGCGTTCCGCTGAATGCGGTTGGTCGTTTCACCGGCGAGACGGTCAAGATCGGCAGCTCGGAAGCCTCGCTTGATGAACTTGCCGCAGTTTACCGCAACAGCTTTGCCGAGGCCGTAGCCTGACAACGCCACACGAAAACCAATGGAAACCCGCGCTGTTATCCCGTGGGGGTTTCGTTGTTATTGCATGTGCCAGCGCCCTTGCACGGCCGGTTCATGCGCTCTACATCTTGGGAAAGATCTTCTGGAGTTACCTACATGCCGATGAGCGCCCACGAAATCGAACACCTGCTGCGCGAAGCCTTTCCTGATGCCGAGATTCAGGTCGGTGGCCAGGACGGTGTTCATATGTCTGCCATGGTGGTGGACGAAAGCTTTCGCGGAAAGAACCGGGTACAACAGCAGCGTGCCGTTTATGCCGCGCTGAAAGGCAAGATGGATGGCCCGGATGGTGAGTTGCACGCGCTGGCCCTGACCACCAAAGTGCCGGAGTAAAATGGAACATGCGATTGTAATCTCAATTGCGGTCACTGTCTTTGTCGTGCTTGTCGCGCTATTGGCTTGGAGCCGATCCAAAAACGAACCGCAACCAAAGCGCGGATCGCATCCTGGGATAGGTTATCGTACAATCCACGCAAACTATGATTCAGGCGGGCCTGGCGGAGGGCATTCCACGCAATATCGTGTCCCAAAAGACCCTCAAGACTACGCCAAAGCTATGATGCCGAAGAGCAAAGGAAACGCAAAATGACCGACGTAAAAACCCAGATCGACGAAACCGTCAAAGCCAATGACGTGGTGCTGTACATGAAAGGCACCAAGGAAATGCCTCAATGTGGCTTCTCGTCCCGTGTTGCCGGTGTTCTGAACTACATGGGTGTTGAATACACCGACGTGAACGTACTGGCCGACGAAGACGTGCGTCAGGGCATCAAGGACTATTCCGACTGGCCGACCGTGCCGCAGCTGTATGTCAAGGGCGAATTCGTAGGCGGTTGCGACATCATCACCGAAATGACCCTGTCCGGCGAACTGGACACGTTGTTTGAAGAAAACGGTGTCGGCTACAACAAGGAAGCAGCCGACAAAATCCGCGAAGCAAACGCGTAATCCGACCTACCGGCTGGAACAGTCCTGATAAATCACCTGCTCATTGGCGGCGCCTGCCGCCAAATAGCTGATTGCCGCGTTCCAGCCTTTTGACCGCAGGATATAGGTTCCTTGATCTCCAACGGATTCGTAGCGGATGCCCGACCCGCTTTCGACCTGGCGCATCGCAACCAGAGTGTTGTCCACCATCGTCGCCGCCGCGCCTGATCCGTCAAGCGCGTTGAAATAGGTCACCGGCAACGGAACTCCGTTCTCACAGGTAAATGTAACGGACAGAATGTCGATTTCGGCGAGTGCAGCTGTTGCCGGGAAAACAAGCAAAGCACCGCAGAAGAGATTGCGCAGGTTCGTCATTGTGCCGTTTTCTCCTCAACCACCGAAGCCAGCGCTTCTGCACGTGCCGCCAGCTCTGCCAGCGTATCCGTGACGGAAGGCGGGACGACCGCGACTTCAATGCGCTCGGGTTCCGGCGCAGGCGCATTTCGCAGCGATTGAAGCTCGGCCTCGGCCTCGGCCAGCTTGGCCTCTAACGCCTTTACCTTGTCTTCCGTTGCCGCTGTCTTGTCAGCCAGCAGCAGACCGGCCATCAGCAACATGCGCGCTTCCGGCATCCGCCCGATCTGATCGGACAAAACCTGCGCTTCGTCATCCAGCATCTTGGCAGCAGCGTGCAGAAAGGGCTCTTCCCCGTCCCGGCAGGACACATCAAAACCGCGCCCGCCGATATGAATGGTTACCTCCGGCATTACTCTACCTCACCTTCAACAAGTTTCGCCTGCGACAACAGAGGTTCCAAACGTGCCAGCACGGCCTGTGCTTCGGCGGCGTCCGAAGCCTGCGCGGCACGTGTCGCCTCCAACTCGGCGACGGTGGCGCGGTTCAGCAATTCAGCATCCGTCAGCCCTTCTGCCGCCGCAGAGCGCAATTCTTCGACCGAATTCCGCAACTGCTCGTTCGCCTTGCGCATACGTTGCAGATCGTCATCAAGGCGGGACATTGCAGCACCATGGCTGGCCCTCTCGGCCCGCAGCATCTCAAGCTCTGCGCTCAGTTCATTGACCCGCTCGGTATCTTCAAGCTCTGCCTTGAGGCGGCTGTTTTCCGCTTCAACTTCTTTTGCCTGAGCAAGCAATTCACGCATTTGCTCAAGCTCGGCCTTCAACGCGGAAGGATCTCCGATTCCGTCAAGCTCTGCGCGCATCCTTTCGTTCTCGGACTTCAACGCTTCCAGTTCGGCACTGTTGTCCAACGCAGCCTTGGCCTCGGCCAGCTCGGCACGGGCCGCTTCAACAGACGTGATTTTTGCCCTGGCTTCTTCCAGCTCAGCGCGCAACGCATCCGTTTCGTCAGAGTCGGCTGGGGCTGTCCTCAACTCCTCCAGATCGGCACGCAACTCGTCCACTTGCTGTTCGTGCTGCTCTTTCAGGGTCTTCAGGCGCTCCTGAAGCTGTGCATTGGCGACTCTTTCGTCTTCAAGTTCGGCCTGAAGCCTCTCATCCGCCCCGGTATTCCGGGACGCATCGCCCATTGCTTCGACGCCCGCGCTGATACGGTCCATCGCAGCTACAATGCGGTGTTGTAATTCCTCTATCTGGCTCATGCCCCTGTCACCTCTTTATCAAGGTTCATTCTGTCGCGAAGTGATCCGAATCAAAATCGAATCCCGCTTGTTGACAGTCTAACGGAATGCGACAGAAAATACCCACTGTTTGGTTTCAACCACTTGGGCCGCACTCTTCACCCGCCCAGTGCGATCAAGGCCCGGTTCCGCTTGCACTTTGGGTGCTGAATGGTATTGAGCCCGCAATCTGCTTTTTATCCAAAGGAACAACGCCCGTGGACCTGACTGCGCTGCGCAAAGCCAACCCCGAACACTGGGACAAAGCTGCGGCAATCCGCACCCTGACCCTTGACGCCGTCGCCGCCGCAAATTCCGGCCATTCCGGCATGCCCATGGGCATGGCCGATGTTGCGACCGTTCTATTCGAAAAGCACCTTAAATTTGATGCCTCCGCCCCGAACTGGCCGGACCGTGACCGGTTCATCCTGTCGGCTGGCCATGGTTCGATGCTGGTCTATTCGCTGCTCTATCTCACCGGTCATGCCGATGTAACGCTGGAAGAGATCAAGAACTTCCGCCAGTTGGGCGCCAAGACCGCGGGTCACCCCGAAAACTTTTTGATCAACGGTGTTGAAACCACAACCGGCCCGCTTGGTCAGGGCATTTCCAACGCGGTGGGCTTTGCCATGGCCGAGGAAATCCAGCGCGCGCATTACGGCAAGAAAGTCGTGGATCACTATACTTACGTGATCGCGGGCGACGGCTGCCTGATGGAAGGTGTCAGTCAGGAAGCGATCACGTTGGCCGGCCGCCATGAGCTGAGCAAACTGATCGTCTTCTGGGACAACAACAACATCACCATCGACGGCACTGTCGATATTGCGGATCGCACCGATCAGGTCCGCCGTTTCGCGGCCTCGGGCTGGCATGTGATCGAAATCGACGGCCACGACCCCAAGGCCATCGATGCAGCCATCGTTCAGGCGAAGAAGTCGAACAAACCAACCATGATCGCCTGTGAAACCCACATCGCTCTGGGTCATGCTGCACAGGACACCTCGAAAGGTCATGGGGCACTGACAGATCAGGATCAGCTGGAAGCCGCGAAAGAGGCCTATGGCTGGCCCCACGGCGCTTTCGAAGTTCCTGGCAACGTCAAATCCGCTTGGAAAGCCATTGGTGCACGTGGCACAGTCGAGCGTGCCGCTTGGGAAGAACGTTTCGCGCAACTGTCCGAGCGCAAGCAGGCCGAGTTCAACCGCGCCTATGCGTTTGAGGCCCCCAAGCGACTGGCTGGTGCCATTCGTGCGTTCAAAAAGCAGATGTCCGAAGAACAGCCGAAACTGGCCACCCGCGCCTCTTCTGAGAAGGTTCTGAACGTTGTGAACCCAATCATGATCGAGACCATTGGTGGTTCGGCTGACCTGACCGGATCGAATAACACCAAGTCGGCTGATATGGGTGTCTTCCTGCCGGAAAACCGCAAGGGTCGCTATATTCACTACGGTATCCGCGAGCACGGCATGGCCGCAGCGATGAACGGTATGGCCCTGCACGGTGGCATCCGCCCCTATGGCGGTACGTTCATGGCCTTCACCGATTATGCCCGCCCATCGATGCGTCTTGCGGCACTGATGAAGATCCCGTCGGTTTTCGTGATGACCCACGACTCGATCGGTCTGGGCGAAGACGGCCCAACACACCAGCCGGTGGAACATCTGGCCATCTCGCGCGCGACGCCGAACACCTATGTGTTCCGCCCCGCCGATACGATCGAAACCGCCGAAGCCTGGGAACTGGCGTTGACCTTCAAAGACAGTCCTTCGGTGCTGTCGCTGACCCGCCAGGGTGTGCCGACCGTGCGCAAGGATCACAAGACCAAGAACCTGACCGCGCAAGGCGCCTATGTTCTGGCCGAGGCCGAGGGCAAGCGTCAGGCGATCCTGATTGCAACAGGTTCAGAGGTTTCGCTGGCAATGGAAGCCAAGGCGATGCTCGAGGCCGAAGGCATCGGCACCCGCGTCGTCTCCATGCCCTGCATGGAGCTGTTCGCACAGCAGGACGAAGCCTATCGCAAGCGCGTGCTGCCCGCCGGTCCGGTTCGCGTCGGCATCGAGGCCGCCGTGCGCGCCGGTGGCTGGGATCGCTGGCTGTTGGGCGAGCGTGGCCGCGAAGCCAAGGCAGGCTTTATCGGCATGTCCAGCTTTGGCGCCTCGGCCCCTGCCGGTGAGCTGTACAAGCATTTCGGCATCACAGCCGAAGCAACCGTTGCCAAAGTCAAGGAACTTCTGGGACTGTGAGACAGGCCCACCTGATCGAGCAAAGGGCGGCCTTGGCCGCCCTTTTCAATTGGGTTCAGCGTTAACCCGAAGTGCAAGTTCTTCGTAGGCTTTCAGAGCGTAATCCAAACGCAACTCATACCGTCCTTGCACCACCACTTTCTCAGGGGCTTGCAAACCGAGGCAAGACAACGCCTGGCGAAGATGTGTTCCGGACAGCGGAACATAGGTGGCCGATTGTCCCACCAAAGCGTTGTAGAAGCGTCCCCCGAACCAATTACTACGCTTCTGCGCCGTGAACGCAGTATCAATACGAAAATGCAAGAAACCATACAGATCAGTTTCATCGAATGGGACTTCGTCGGCCGCAACACTCAAAGCAGATAGAAATGAAGCTCCGCCGGTTGATCCGCGCTTACCGACTTGCCGAACCAGAGGGCCATCAATCATCGCGGCCAGACGATAACGGGTCAACTCAATGTTTCGCCTTCTTGTTTAACAGTGGTGAAATGATCCGGGTCGCCACCGGGATCAAAACCAATCCCCAGGCCAAACCAAATACGCCATCCATCGTGGCCTTGGATATCCATTCAACTGCGCCAACCCATTGATCAGAAACCGAATGCCCAATTGCATAGGCCCAATCGTGGATATGATGGCCCAACCATCCAAAGCCCAACACCTCCATCCCGTGGATCACAATTGAGCCGCCGACCCACAGCATCGCCGCGGTTCCCACAATCGACAGGGTTTTCATCACCCCGGGCATCGCTTTGACCAAGCCGCGGCCCATACCACGACCAACAGGAGTTGGAGCGTTATTCGCCAGAAACAGCCCCACGTCATCCATCTTCACGATCAACGCCACCGACCCATAGACGGCCACCGTCACGCCAATCCCCACAACGGCCAAAGTAGCGGCCTGCATCCACAGGTTCGGGGCTTCGATCGCCGCCAATGCAATGGTCATGATCTCGGCAGACAGAATGAAATCCGTTTTGATGGCGCCCTTGACCTTTTGTTCCTCCAGATGGCCCGGGTCGGGGTTCTTCATGTCTTCCTCAATGACATGGCTTCCATGAGGAAACAGAACGTGAAAAATCTTCTCGGCCCCTTCAAAACACAAATATGACCCACCAAGCATCAACAAAGGCGTAATCAGCCACGGTGCAAAATTGGCCAGCAACAAAGCCACAGGCAGCAAGAGTATGATCTTGTTGAAGACCGAACCGCGCGCGATGCGCCAGATGATCGGCAGTTCACGCGCCGGGGCAAAGCCCTGCACGTACTTCGGTGTCACCGCTGCGTCATCAATGATCACACCAGCGGTTTTGGCCCCCGCCTTGCCTGCTGCCGCAACCACATCATCCACTGATGCCGCCGCAACTTTGGCAATGCCCGCCACATCATCCAACAGGGCCAAAAGACCACTCATCGCGTTTCCCTTCACATCTGCTGCTGCAAACCGGACCCTACCTGATCCAACGGCTAGCGCAAGCGTTAGCGCAACCGGCGCAGGTTTGCGCTAACACCTTAAAAATATACCGTTTTTGCCCTTTTGAGATTCCCTTTTCGCCGCTATATGGCCCTCAAAGCAAGCGCATCTGGAGACGTCATATGACCATCAAGGTCGGTATCAATGGTTTTGGCCGTATTGGCCGCTGCACCCTGTCGCACATCGCCGCGTCCGGGCGCAACGACATCGAAGTGATCAAAGTCAACGCAACTGGCCCTTTGGAAACCTCGGCGCATCTGCTGAAATATGACAGTGTTCACGGGCGTTTCCCGCGCGAGGTTGCTGTCGAAGGAAACACCATGGATCTGGGCCGAGGCCCGATGCAGATGTTTTCGACTTACGACATGAACGATCTGGATTGGGAAGGCTGCGACGTCGTTCTGGAATGCACAGGTAAATTCAATGACGGAACCAAGGCGAAAACCCACCTGGAGCGTGGTGCCGGCAAGGTTCTTCTGTCTGCTCCTGGCAAGAATGTCGACAAGACCATCGTCTTCGGTGTGAACCACAACACCCTGACCGCCAACGACAACATGGTATCCAACGGTTCGTGCACAACGAACTGTCTGGCTCCGCTGGCCAAGGTACTGGACGAAGGCGTCGGCATCGAACACGGCATCATGACCACCATCCATGCCTACACCGGGGACCAGCCTACTCTGGACCGTCGCCACAGCGACCTCTACCGTGCTCGCGCTGCTGCAATGTCGATGATCCCGACCTCGACCGGCGCGGCCAAGGCGCTGGGTGAAGTTCTGCCGAACCTGAAGGGTCGTCTGGACGGTTCTGCCATCCGCGTGCCTACTCCGAATGTCTCGGCGGTTGATCTGACATTTCGTGCTTCGCGTGACACCTCGACGGCCGAAATCAACGCGATCGTCGAAGAGGCCGCCAAAGGCCCGATGCAGCGCGTTCTGGGATATGAGCCCGCTCCGCTGGTGTCGACCGACTTCAACCACACTGAGGAAAGCTCGATCTTTGCACCGGATCAGACCCGCGTTGTCGATGACCGTATGGTCCGCGTTCTGGCCTGGTATGACAATGAATGGGGCTTCTCGGTCCGCATGGCCGACGTGGCTGTTGCGATGGGCCGCCTTAACTGACCCTTCGGACTTCGCTTGCTTGTACCTTGATGCCCGCTCAGGTTATCTGAGCGGGCATTTTACGTTCGGGACAGCCATGACCAATCAAATCGCTATCTGGCTCGGCCTTCTTCTGCTCGGCGGCATGATGCTGGATGTGGCGCTGCACGGGACCGAACATCTGCTTTTCCTCGGAAAGAAGCTTTACGACTTTCTGGACTGGCTCGCTTTCTGGCGGTGACTGAGGTTTTCCTTGACATTTCGCTTGATCTGGCTTTGTTAGCGCTAACTCATATTGCTGAGACATTTGGACGGAGCAGACCATGACCTTGAAACTGGCGATCAACGGATTTGGACGGATCGGGCGCGGGGTTCTGCGCGCGGTGATAGAAAGCGGACGTACGGACGTTGAGATCGTCGCGATCAACGATCTTGGCAAACCCGACATGAACGCGCATCTCTTTGAATTTGACAGCGTTCACGGCCGTTACCCCAACCCGGTCGCGCTCAACGATGCTGGTCTGGACGTGGGTCGTGGCCCAATTCGGCTGAGCAGCGAGCGCAACCCCGAGGATCTGCCCTGGTCAGATATTGACGTCGTTCTGGAATGTACGGGCGTGTTTCGTACGCGCGAAGCGGCGGAACGTCACTTCAAAAACGGCTCCCGGAAAGTTCTGATCTCTGCCCCTGCCAGAGGCGACGGCGGTGTGAAAACCATCGTCTTTGGTGTCAACGATAGCGAACTGACCGCCGAGGATCTGGTGGTCTCAAACGCGTCCTGCACCACCAACTGTCTGTCTCCTGTTGCTGCGGCTCTGGATGGCGGCCTTGGTATCAAGCACGGCAACATGACCACGGTTCACGCTTACACTGCCAGCCAGCCGGTGCATGATACAGTTGGAAAAGATCCATACCTGTCGCGAGCAGCGGCGTTGTCGATGATCCCTACGACAACCGGTGCAGCCGCTGCCGTGGGTTTGGTGCTGCCGCAACTCAAAGGGAAACTGACCGGCCAGGCCATCCGTGTTCCAACCCCGAATGTCTCGGTTGTTGATCTTGTGGCCGAGGTTTCACGCCCCACGACCGAAGAAGAGGTCAACCAACTGTTCGTCGATGCAGCCGCCAAAATCCCCGGAGTGCTTGCGGCGGAAAGCCGCCCTCTGGTCTCCATTGATTTCAATCACGATCCGCACAGCTCGACCGTTTCATTGGCTGAAACCAAAGTCACTGATGGCTCATTGGTTCGTGTGCTGGCGTGGTATGACAATGAATGGGGTTTCTCGAACCGCATGCTGGACACAGCGGCCGCAATGGGTGCCCTAGCCTAACCGCTGTTTCAGCGCTTCATTGACTCGGGGCGTGACGAATTTCGACACGTCCCCGTTCAACCGGGCGATTTCCTTCACCAGCTTGGACGCAATTGCCTGATGGCGCGCTTCGGCCATCAAAAAGACGGTCTCAATCGAATCGTCCAGAGCGCGGTTCATGCCGACCATCTGAAACTCGTATTCGAAATCGGCGACCGCGCGCAGGCCCCGTACGATGATTTGCGCCCCGACATCCCTCGCGCAGTCAATCAGAAGGTTTTCGAAGGGATGCGCGATGATTTCGGTGCCGGTCTGTTCCGAAAGCCGGGCGCATTCCGCCTCGATCATGGCAACGCGCTCTTCCAACGAGAACAGAGGGCCTTTGTCCCGATTGATGGCCACACCGATAACCAGTTTATCCACCAAAGCTGCCGCCCGACGGATGATATCGATATGCCCCATCGTGATGGGATCAAAGGTTCCAGGATACAATCCAACCCGCATCGCGCCCTCCTGCGCAACAAAATTTCTGCGCAAGCAAACATAACTTTGCTGCAGGTGCAAGTGATTGCTTGGGCAACCCTTGTCGTCAGTGCCCCATTATCATGCCTTCTAGAGCATCTTTTTCCATCGCAAGTTCGGAAAGCTGGGCTTTCACCACATCACCCAAAGTGACAATACCTACGAGTTTTCCGTCTTCAACCACTGGCATATGGCGGAAACGCCCTTCGGTCATGCGGGACATGATGTCTTCTACCGTGGTCTGACGAGTCGCCGTCACAAGATCCTGTGTCATGTATGATTTTACCGGTTGATCCAGACAACCGCTGCCGCTGGCCGCCAGTTCCCGGACGATGTCACGTTCCGACAATATGCCGGCCGCGGTTTCGCCTCCGTCGTCGGAAACAACGACCGTACCGATGCGCTTGTCCGCAAGAATCTTCGAGGCCTCTGAGATTGTCGCCGTTGACGCCACGGTCACGACACCATCTGTCGCTTTGGACTTCAGGATGGCCTGTACTAGCATGAAGAATACCTCCGGAATAATAACACTTATTCCAAAGCGTTGCGCGATTGCCCCGACCTGTCAAGCGTCGGGGCCTGCTTCCAAACGAAGCACTTCCTCGCGAATACCGCGTGTCAGGGCATCAGCAAATCGGTTCAACCGCTCGTTGCGCTGGTCTCCCTGATGCCGGACCAGATAGAAGCTGCGCGTCAAACTCACTTGATCCGTCAGGATTTTCCGAAGCCCCGGGTGGAACGGCAACGTGAAATCATGTGCCACGCAAACGCCAGTTCCCAGGCAGACCTGTCGCAACTGTACCGACACCGAATTCGATGCAAGAGCGACACGGTCAACGCCAATATCATTCAGGTAATCCAGTTCCCGGTCAAAAATCATGTCGGGGATATAGCCGATCAACCTGTGGCCCTTCAGGTCAGCGATGTTCCGGATCGGATCATGTCGCTTCAGATACTCTTCGGTCGCGACCATGTGCAGCTTGTAGTCGCTGATTTTCTTCACCAGCAGCTGTCCGGCAGTCGGCGCACTGACCGTGACTGCCATATCTGCTTCTCGACGGGACAGGTTGATCACACGCGGAAGCGCCAGGATCTGAATGTCCAGATCAGGGTTTGCATCGCTGATTTTTGCACAAACCTGAGGCAGCAGGTAGTTGGCACTACCGTCCGGCGCGCCAATCCTGATCTGTCCGCTCAGCGATTTCGTCGGTCCTGTTACCGCCCCGGCTGCCGCGCGCATCGCCTCTTCGGCTTGCAGCCCGTGTTCCAACAGCCGCTGTCCCGCCGGGGTCAGAACATAGCCTTGCTGCGACTTGGTGAACAATGTGGAATCAAGCGTTGCCTCCAAGCGTGCTATGCGCCGACCGGCGGTGGCAGGGTCGATCTTCAGGATGCGACCTGCGGAAGACAGGCTTTCCTCTCGCGCAACAGCCAGGAAAATCCGCATATCATCCCAATTTGGGGTCATTTTGATCCCTTTTGCATTTTTGCAAAACTCTTTTGAGACATTGCCTCTGTTCGCGAGATTTCTGCAAGCCTATTCTGCGCGCAAATCTATCGGAGGAGCTATTGATGCAAGACCTGACCCATTTCCTGAACGGCGAAATGGTCGCCGGAACGTCCGGTCGTTTCGACGACGTCTACAACCCGGCAACGGGCGAAGTTCAATACAAGTGCCCGATGGCCAGTGCAGCGGAAACCACCACCGCGATCGAGGCCGCCGCCGCCGCCCAACCCGCATGGGGTGCAACCAACCCGCAAAAACGTGCGCGCGTCATGATGGCCATGGTCGGCCTGATGAACCGCGACATGGACAAACTGGCCGAAGCGCTGAGCCGCGAGCACGGCAAAACCATCCCAGACGCCAAGGGCGATTTGCAGCGTGGTCTCGAAGTGATCGAATACTGCATTGGCGCGCCACAGATGCTGAAGGGCGAGTTTACCGACAGCGCGGGCCCCGGCATTGATATGTACTCCATGCGTCAGCCTTTGGGTGTTGTCGGCTCGATCATGCCGTTCAACTTCCCGGCCATGATGCCACTCTGGCACGTCGGCCCCGCTCTGGCCTGCGGTAACGCCGTTGTTCTGAAACCGTCTGAACGCGACCCATCAGTGCCCCTGATGCTGGCCGAACTGTTCGTCGAAGCCGGTTTGCCTAAAGGTGTTTTTCAGGTCGTAAACGGCGACAAGGAAGCGGTTGATACCATTCTCGACAGCGAGATCATTCAGGGCGTCAGTTTTGTCGGCTCAACCCCGATCGCGCAGTATATCTACAGCCGCGCAACGGCGAACGGAAAACGCGCCCAGTGTTTCGGCGGCGCCAAGAACCACATGATCGTCATGCCCGACGCTGATCTTGATCAGGCCGCGGACGCGCTGGTTGGCGCCGGTTTCGGTGCGGCAGGCGAACGCTGCATGGCGGTTTCGGTGGCTGTTCCCGTGGGTGAAGAGACCGCGGACGCACTGATCGAAAAACTGGTGCCGCGTATCGAAAAGCTGAAGGTTGGCCCCTACACTGCCGGCGATGATGTCGACATGGGCCCGGTTGTGACCGCCGCAGCGAAACAACGCATTCTGGGCCTGATCAATTCGGGCGTGGAACAGGGTGCGAAACTGGTTGTCGACAACCGCGACTTCAGCCTGCAAGGCTATGAGGACGGCTTCTTTGTCGGCCCGCATCTGTTCGACAACGTGACCCCCGAGATGGACATCTACAAACAGGAAATCTTTGGCCCGGTTCTGTCCACCGTGCGCGCGGGTTCGTATGAAGAAGCGCTGAAACTGGCGATGGATCACGAATACGGCAATGGCACCGCGATCTTTACCCGTGACGGCGACACCGCGCGTGACTTTGCCAGCCGGATCAATATCGGCATGGTGGGCATCAACGTTCCGATCCCGGTTCCGCTGGCCTATCACACCTTTGGCGGCTGGAAAAAGTCTATGTTCGGCGACCTGAATCAGCACGGCCCGGACAGCTTCAAGTTCTACACCCGCACCAAAACAGTGACCGCACGCTGGCCGTCGGGCATCAAGGAAGGTGGCGAGTTCAACTTCAAGGCTATGGACTGATCC
This sequence comes from Ruegeria sp. AD91A, assembly GCF_003443535.1. Classification (GTDB taxonomy): domain Bacteria; phylum Pseudomonadota; class Alphaproteobacteria; order Rhodobacterales; family Rhodobacteraceae; genus Ruegeria. The sequence goes on from NZ_CP031946.1 coordinate 1,202,897, forward strand.
AACAGCCCCGAAGTTTTCAGGCCCGGCCCGTTCAACGGCCGGGCTTTTCGCATCTTTCCGCCGAAAAACCTGCTTTCCATCACTCGCTCACAAGAAATTCAGGTGGTTCACTCTGGAAAAATGCGAACAATGCTCATATTTTGGCGTCAACAATATACCGAGCAGTGAACCTACCGGAGGCACCCTTGTCCCAATCCCGTATGACCCGTCGCTCTGCCTTGCTGGGCGTGGCCTCTTTGATGGCGACACCTGCCCTTGTTCGGGCACAAAGCGCGGATGCTTTTCCGGAAACGGAAGACGCAATCAGTACGCAACTGCCGGTGCGGCGCAACGTATCGTCCTTCTCGCAGCAGAACTGGCAGGACCATTTCGATGAAGTGGGCGCTGGTTGCCTGCTGGCCGATATCACCAGCCGCGCCGTCCATTACTGGGGGCCTGACGGCACATACAAACTGTACCCAAGTTCCGTACCCATGAGCGAAGAGCTTACCAAACGCGGGTACACGAAAGTCGTGCGCAAAACCGAATTCCCAAGCTGGACACCCACGGCATCAATGCGCGAACGTGACCCTTCGCTGCCGCTTCGGATGGAAGGTGGTGACCCCGGCAACCCGCTGGGAACCCGCGCCATGTATCTGGGTTGGCCTGCGTATCTGGTTCACGGAACGCACGACACGCGAAAGATCGGTCGCCAGAGTTCATCAGGTTGCATCGGCCTGTACAACCAGCATGTCGAAGAACTGTATCCGCTGGTCAAGGTCGGCACGCAGGTTCGTCTGGTCTGATCAATCATCTCTGAAAAGCAAAAGCCCCGGTCGATCGCCGGGGCTTTGTTGTTTTCAGAAACCAGACTTTATTCCGGCAGGATCACCGCGTCGACGACGTGGATGACACCATTGCTGGCTTCAATATCTGCCTGCACGACTTTGGCGTCATTCACTTTCACGCCGTTTTTGGCATTGACGCTCAGCCGATCGCCCTGAACGGTCAGAACCTTGGCGCGTTTGCCGGCAATATCACCGGACATAACCTTGGCCGGAACCACGTGATAGGTCAGGATGGCGATCAGTTGATCCTTGTTTTCAGGTTTCAAGAGCGTCTCGACAGTACCTTCAGGAAGCGCAGCAAAGGCTTCGTCTGTGGGCGCAAATACGGTGAACGGACCATCTCCTTTCAGGGTGTCAACCAGTCCTGCGGCCTGAACGGCGGCAACCAATGTGTTGAAGGACCCGGCGGCAACGGCGGTGTCAACGATGTCGGCGGCCTGAGCCTTGAGTGGCATAGCGAATGCAAGTGCGGCGGCTGCGCCCATGAATGTGCGACGGAACATAGCTGTCTTCTCCTCTCCAGCGTGTTATGGAAAGGGATACGGACCTTTTGCCGCTGTGGATCACTCTGATATCATTTTTCTCTGAGCTGCACCCAGATACTCTGCGCGCGTCCTTTGGACAAAAACGGCAAGGCCGCAACGGCATCGGGCCGATCCCGTTGCAGGTAGTATCCCGGCCAAAGCATTGAATACGCGTCAGATTGCAGCAACGCGTGCAGCATGTACTGTTCTCCCCAACCTGGGCAATCATAGAAGAAGCGCTTGGGATATTCGTAGGGCAAAAACACATCGTGAACGTGGATCACCACCCCAGGTTTAAGCGTCGGTATGATGCGGCAGAAAAGATGGGCAACGTCGTTGCTCATCCGCACAACATGGCTGGAGTCGATAAACAGAACGTCTCCGGCCTCCAGTTCTGCAAACAGTTCCGGGTCCGTTTCTTCGAGTCGTTCTTGTTCGAACCAATCTACAACGTGGGCAATGTCGGCACGAGGATAAGGGTCGATTGCGGTAATGGTGGTGTTCAGCCTGCCATCGATGATCGCCTGTCGGGTTACACGGGTAGAGTTGCCGCATCCGACTTCGATCACCCGCTTGGATTGGAAGCGACGGATCATCAAATACAAAACATCCGCATCCGGGCTGTCATAGTAACCATTTTCTGGGCAATAGCCGGTCTGGTTGCGCGCGGGATCTTTCAGTGCCTCCAAGGCTGCCTTGTGACGCTCGTATTCCGCCACCAGTTGTGAAATGTCGAACCCCTCCATTCCCGGGGACAACGCATATGCAGGACGCGCCAAGCCACCCGCAGCCTCGAAGGCTTCCAGCCGCGCCCGTTCATCCTGTTCCGTAACTCTGTCGACCAGTTTCACCCCCAATTCTTCAAGGGCGGTGTTGATCTTTGGGAATTTTCTGGGTTTCAAGGCGCTGGCTCCGCGATCTGTTATGCAACGTTCCTTACCGCTGCGGACCGTTTCTCTGCAAGGGCAAGCCGGGCAAACCCTTGGCAAAACGTAAATTTCCGTATTCACTGATTGAACTGACAACTGCGAGGGCCGCCATGCAGCAGGAATTTACACTCGGGATCGAAGAAGAATATCTGTTGGTGGATCGCGACAGCCTGCAATTGTCCGAAGCCCCCGAAGCGCTAATGGAAGCCTGCCAAAGCGATTTCGAAGGTCAGGTCAGTCCCGAGTTCCTGCAATGTCAGATAGAGGTTGGAACCAGACCACACACCACGGTAGCTTCAGCGCGCGAAGATCTGAAGCGGCTGCGGTCATGCGTGTCGAAACGAGCGGCCGAATACAACCTTTCCCCTATCGCCGTCTCTTGCCATCCCTTCGCCAACTGGAAAGATCAACACCACACCCGGAAAGAACGGTATGACGCGTTGCAACACGCACTAGGCGGTGTTGCCCGACGGATGCTGATCTGCGGGATGCATGTTCATGTTGGGGTCGAAGACCCTGCGCTTCGGGCCGACCTGATGCCGCAACTGTCATACTTTCTGCCGCATCTCCTGGCGCTGTCCACATCTTCGCCTTACTGGAGCGGCGAGGATACCGGCCTGTCTTCATACCGTCTGACGGTGTTCGACAACCTGCCGCGCACCGGGCTGCCGCCAGTTTTTGCCAGTTGGAGCGAGTATGAACGGACCACGGGTATTCTGGTCGAGCTCGGCGTCATAGAAGACACCACCAAGATCTGGTGGGATCTGCGCCCTTCGCATCGTTTCCCAACTTTGGAAACACGGATCATGGATGTTCAACCACGGCTGGAGCACACTTTGTCGTTGGCGGCACTGGTGCAGGCGTTGACCCGGATGCTGTGCCGCCTGAAAGACCGCAACCTGCGCTGGCGGCAATATGATCGTTTTCTGATCGGCGAAAACCGCTGGCGCGCTCAACGCTACGGAGTGGGTGAAGGGCTGATTGATTTCGGCGACCGGTCGGTCAAGCCCATGTCTGAACTGATCGGCGACCTTATGGGGTTGTTGGCTGAAGACACCGAGGCCCTCGGCACGATGACTGAACTCGCACGGCTCAGGCAAATTGCTGAAAACGGCACTTCCGCCACGCGCCAACGCCGTATTCATGCCGAGGCAACAGCGCGCGGGGACGATCCGGGGAAAGCCGTCGTGCGCCACCTGATCGAGGAATTTCACGCCGACCTCTGAGTGTTTTCGGCCTCCGGCCCCTTTCAACCGACTCATTGTTGCGCCTGCAAAATTTCTGTAAGAATTCAGAAATAAACAACCGTTCAATTCATTGCCGACGGGAGGGAGCGTCATGGATTTCGCACTCAGCGAGGAACAAACAGCCATTTTCGACATGGCACACGCGTTTGGGCAGGAAAACATCGCACCCTTTGCGCGCAAGTGGGAGGCGGACGGAACCATTCCAAAAACCCTGTGGCCAAGGATAGGCGAGCTTGGCTTCGGCGCGCTTTACGTATCCGAGGAAAGCGGAGGCTCAAACCTGACCCGTCTGGATGCGACCCTGGTTTTCGAGGCCCTGTCAATGGCCTGCCCTTCGGTCGCCGCCTTCCTGTCGATCCACAACATGTGCGCCAAGATGTTGGACAATTTCGCGGATGATGAACTAAAGGCGCGCATCATGCCGGATGTTCTGAGTCTGAATACGGTTCTGAGCTATTGCCTGACGGAGCCCGGTTCCGGCTCTGACGCGGCGGCGCTGAAAACCCGCGCCGAACGGACAAACGAAGGTTATACGTTGAATGGCACCAAGGCGTTCATCTCAGGCGGCGGCTACTCCGATGCCTATGTCTGTATGGTGCGTACCGGTCAGGATGGGCCCAAGGGGATCTCGACTGTATATGTTGAGGACGGCACGCCGGGGCTGAGCTTTGGGGCGCTGGAACAGAAAATGGGCTGGAAAAGCCAACCGACCGCGCAGGTTCAGTTCGACGACTGTAAAATTCCCGCTGGCAACCTTGTAGGCACCGAAGGCGACGGATTTAAATATGCCATGATGGGGCTGGATGGTGGGCGGCTCAACATTTCTGCCTGTTCCCTTGGGGCTGCTCAAGCCGGGCTGGATATGACGCTGCAATACATGTCCGAGCGCAAGGCATTCGGCCAATCCATCGATCAGTTCCAAGCCCTTCAGTTCCGTCTGGCAGATATGGAAATCGAATTGCAGGCCGCCCGTACCTTCCTGCGTCAGGCAGCGTGGAAACTGGATCAGGGGGCGCCCGATGCCACGAAATTCTGCGCCATGGCCAAGAAATTCGTGACTGAAACCGGATCGAAAGTGGTGGATCAGTGCCTGCAACTGCATGGCGGTTACGGATATCTTGCAGATTACGGCATCGAAAAGCTTGTGCGCGATCTGCGGGTGCATCAGATTCTGGAAGGCACGAACGAGATCATGCGCGTGATCGTTTCGCGTCAGTTGCTCGCCAACCGCTGAGGCCCCAATGTCAGACATCGAAATCCGCACCACAGGCCGTGCCGGTCGCATCACCCTGACCCGCCCCCATGCGCTGAACGCGTTGAGCTATGACATGTGCATGGCCATCGACACAGCGATGCGCAACTGGCGTGAAGACGATGCCGTTGACATGATCGTTCTGGACGCCGAGGGGGAAAAAGCCTTCTGTGCGGGTGGTGATATTGCCGAACTTTACGAAACAGGCACCAAAGGCAACTTTTCGTATGGTCAGAAGTTCTGGCGCGATGAATATCGTCTGAATGCCCTGATCTTCGAGTATCCTAAACCGGTCATCAGTTTTCTTCAGGGGTTTACCATGGGCGGCGGTGTCGGCATCGGCTGCCATGGCAGCCATCGCGTCGTCGGAGAAAGCTCCAGGATTGCAATGCCCGAATGCTCGATTGGCTTGGTTCCGGATGTTGGCGGTACGCTGATGCTCGCGCTCGCACCTGGGCGATTGGGTGAGTTTCTGGGAACCACAGGCTTCAGAATGGGACCTGCAGACGCGATCCTTGCGGGGTTTGCCGACCATTTCATCCCGCAATCGAGTTGGTCCGATCTGATCGAAATGCTGGAAGCGTCTGGAAATGCAGAACTGGTGGCCGAACATGCCGGAACACCACCCAACGGCGAATTGGCAAAGTTGCAAACCGAAGTCGACAAGCATTTTTCCGGTGAAACACTGGGCGACATCCTGACCAGCCTGCGCAGTGATGATCACGAGTTTGCGCAAAAAGCTCTGGAAAAAATAAGAAAAAATGCACCGCTTTCCGTGGCCTGCACGATCGAGATGTTACACCGACTGCGTGGTCCCTCTCTGACCATGCGGCGCGCTTTGGATATGGAGTACCGCTTTACGCACCGATCCATGGAGCACGGTGATTTTCTGGAAGGCATCCGCGCGCAGATCATTGATAAAGACCGCAACCCGAACTGGCAGTTTCCCGATATGGACGTCCCTCTGGTGGCCGTCTCGAAAATGTTGCAGCCATTGGGTGCGGACACCCTGACATTCGAGGAGGACTAAGAGATGCAGATCGGGTTCATAGGGCTGGGAAACATGGGGGCACCCATGGCGGCCAATCTGGCAAAGGCCGGGCATCAGGTTCTCGGATTCGACACCGCGGGCGTCACTGTTGACGGGGTTACGCTGGCCGATACTGCGACCGAAGCCGTTACCTCTTCCGATGCTGTCATAACAATGCTGCCGAATGGCGCCATTCTACGGGCAGTTGCAGATCAGATCATTCCCGCCATGGCGAAGGGTGCCGTTCTGATTGATTGCTCGACGGTTGACGTGGACAGCGCGCGCGCAGTCGCAGAACAGGCCAGCGGCGCTGGTCTGTTGTTCGTTGACGCTCCGGTTTCGGGTGGTGTCGGCGGTGCGGCAGGTGGCACCCTGACGTTCATGGCCGGTGGATCAGAAGCCGCCTTTGCAAAGGCTGCTCCCCTGTTCGACATCATGGGGCAAAAAGCGGTTCACTGCGGCGAAGCCGGAGCTGGCCAAGCCGCCAAGATCTGCAACAACATGATTCTGGGCGTCACCATGATTGCCACCTGTGAAGCTTTTGCCCTGGCCGACAAATTGGGTCTGGACCGCCAAAAGATGTTCGACGTGGTCAGCACCTCATCCGGGTACAGTTGGACGATGAACGCCTATTGCCCCGCCCCAGGCGTAGGGCCACAAAGCCCTGCCGACAATGGCTATACTCCTGGATTTGCAGCCGAATTGATGCTGAAAGACCTGCGACTCAGCCAACAAGCCGCAGACAGTGCTGATGCAGATACACCGATGGGACAGGCCGCGACTGCACTTTACGAACAATTCGTCGAAAACGAGGACGGACTGGGCCGCGATTTCAGCGCCATGCTTCCCCGGTTTGAAAAGCGAGGGCGAAGTTGATTCAAGTCATATTCCCATCAGGGAATATAAAGTATCCCAAAGCTATACCCTTTTGGAGAGGATACTTTCGTGATGACTAATAACATGGGTGGGATCGACAAAACACTTCGGATCGCAATAGGCATTGCGCTTATTCTGGGCGCCCTGCTGGGATACGGAACTTGGATGTGGATCGGCGTCGTGCCGTTGGTCACCGGCCTGCTTAATTCATGCCCCCTATACTCGGTGTTGGGAATCAGCACCTGTCCAGCCAAGAAACGCTGATTGGACAGGCGGTGGAGTGAGAGCTGCCTGAAGGCGCCTACTCCGCCGCCACTCGATCCGGGTTGAGCATGGTTTTCAGGTATCTACCGGTATGGCTGCGTTCGATTTGAGCGATCTCTTCGGGTGCACCAACGGCTACGATCTCACCACCACCGTCGCCGCCTTCAGGCCCGATGTCGATGATATGATCGGCGGTTTTCACAACGTCCAGATTATGCTCGATCACCACGACGGTATTGCCCTGATCCACCAATTCATGAAGCACTTCCAATAACTTACGCACATCTTCGAAATGCAGACCTGTGGTTGGCTCGTCCAGGATATAGAGCGTTCGCCCGGTTGACCGTTTTGACAGTTCTTTGGACAGTTTCACGCGCTGCGCCTCACCACCCGACAGCGTGGTCGCCTGTTGACCCACCTTGATATAGCCAAGACCCACGCGGGCCAGCGCATCCATCTTGTCGCGGATTGATGGCACGGCCTTGAAAAATTCCTGCGCGTCTTCCACCGTCATATCAAGCACATCCGCAATGGACTTGCCCTTGAACTTGATCTCAAGCGTTTCGCGATTGTACCGCGCGCCTTTGCAGGTTTCGCAGGTGACATAGACGTCAGGAAGGAAGTGCATCTCGATCTTGATGACGCCGTCCCCCTGACACGCCTCGCACCTTCCCCCCTTGACGTTGAAGCTGAAACGACCCGGCTTGTATCCCCGCGCTTTCGCCTCGGGCAGTCCGGCAAACCAGTCGCGGATCGGGGTGAAGGCCCCGGTATAGGTTGCAGGGTTCGACCGCGGAGTCCGCCCGATCGGGCGCTGGTCAATATCGATAACCTTGTCCAGATGCTCCAATCCCTTGATGGTTTCACATGGTGCAGGTGTCTGCCGCGCACCGTTCAACCGCATCGAAGCCGTCTTGAACAACGTCTCAATCGTCAAGGTCGACTTACCGCCACCAGATACACCAGTGACACAAACGAACTTGCCCAAGGGAAACTCGGCCGTAACGTCCTTGAGATTGTTGCCCGAAGCCTTTACGACCGTTACCTTTTTCTTGTTTCCCTTGCGCCGATCGGCGGGCACTGGAATCTCGCGCAGACCCGACAGATACTGCCCCGTGATCGAGGCCGCGTCCGCTGCTATCTGCTCGGGCGTGCCGTGGCTGACCACCTGCCCGCCATGCACGCCCGCACCGGGGCCGATGTCGAACACGTAATCTGCTTCGCGGATGGCTTCCTCGTCATGCTCGACAACAATCACGGTGTTGCCCTGATCCCGCAGATTCTTGAGCGTATCCAGCAACCGGTCATTATCACGTTGATGCAAGCCGATTGAGGGCTCGTCCAATACATAAAGAACCCCGGTCAGGCCCGAGCCGATCTGGCTTGCCAGACGAATACGCTGACTTTCGCCGCCAGACAGCGTTCCACTTGAACGAGACAGCGTAAGGTATTCCAAACCAACGTTATTCAGAAATCCCAAGCGCTCTCGAATTTCCTTGAGGATTGCGCGGGCAATCTCATTCTTCTGAGCACTCAGGTGGTTCGGGGCATCCTCAATCCAGGCCAGCGCTTCGCGGATGGACATTTGGACAACCTGACCGACGTGCAGCCCGGCGATCTTCACTGCCAAGGCTTCGGCCCGCAGACGATACCCTTCGCAGGTGCCGCATGGACGGTTATTTTGGTACCGCTCAAATTCCTCACGTATCCACGCGCTGTCGGTTTCGCGATAACGTCGTTCCATATTCGGTATCACGCCCTCGAAACTGCGCGTCACCTGATACACCCGTCCGCCTTCGTCATAGCGGAACTGGATTTCCTCATCGCCCGAGCCCCGCAGGAACACCTGCTGCACATTGCTGGGCAGGTCTTTCCAGGGCGTATTTTTGTCAAACTCATAATGGCGCGCGATGGCTTCGATTGTCTGAAGGAAATACGGAGACTTGCCTTTCCTCCATGGCGCCAAGGCCCCGTCATACAGCTTCAGCGTTTGATCCGGCACTACGAGACGCTCGTCAAAAAACAGCTCTACCCCCAACCCATCACAATCCGGGCAGGCTCCGAATGGCGCATTGAACGAAAACAGACGTGGTTCAATCTCGGGAATGGTGAAACCACTGACCGGGCAGGCAAAGTTTTCACTGAACGTAATCCGTTCCGGATCACCCTCACGGGGTGCCGTTTCCAGTATTGCTATCCCATCTGCCAAATCCAGAGCGGTGCGCAGACTGTCGGCCAAACGCGTCTCCATCCCATCACGAACAACCAGACGGTCGACCACAACGTCGATGTCGTGACGGTATTTTTTGTCCAACGTCGGGGGCTGATCCAGCTCATAGAACTCACCATCCACCTTCACGCGCTGGAACCCCTGCTTGCGAAGCTCCAGGAATTCCTTCCGGTACTCACCTTTGCGGTCACGCACAATCGGGGCCAACAGATAGCCGCGCGTGCCCTCCTCCATCGTCATGATGCGGTCGACCATGTCCTGTACCTGCTGCGCCTCGATCGGCTGGCCTGTGGCCGGGCTGTACGGCGTGCCCGCGCGCGCAAAGAGCAGACGCAGATAATCGTAGATCTCGGTAACGGTCCCCACAGTCGAACGTGGGTTCTTGGAGGTCGTTTTCTGTTCAATCGAAATCGCAGGGGACAGACCACTGATATGATCGACATCGGGCTTTTCCATCATGTCGAGAAACTGCCGCGCATAGGCGGACAAGCTTTCGACGTAACGGCGCTGGCCTTCAGCATAAATCGTATCAAACGCCAGCGACGACTTGCCCGAACCAGACAGGCCTGTGATGACCACCAACTGATCCCGAGGGATATCGACGTCGATGCCCTTGAGGTTATGCTCGCGCGCGCCGCGCACCTCTATATTCTTCAGCTCAGCCATTTCCGGCCCCCAACAAACAAGTGGTTAAGAGATAGGCGAGCTTGCCCGAGTCTCCAACAGAAAAGTTAGAACATTTAGTGAACGTACAGATTTTCGCCGACCAAATCAAACTATGGTCATGGTATCGTCCAGTCCAACGCGAGACTTTCTGATCAACAGGTGTTTTTGAGAAGAAAATGGCGCGGTTGACGGGGCTCGAACCCGCGACCCCCGGCGTGACAGGCCGGTACTCTAACCAACTGAGCTACAACCGCGCATCTATTTCATGGCCTTTATCCTGGACCAAGGTTGGCAGCGGTGGCGCGGTTGACGGGGCTCGAACCCGCGACCCCCGGCGTGACAGGCCGGTACTCTAACCATCTGAGCTACAACCGCCCGCTGCATGTTCATTGCTGAACGTTTGGGTGTATTATGGCTACGGTGGGGCAGCGTCAAGCGGCGTTTTGCAGTTTTTTGTCAGAATCCAGTTTTTTGTTCACGAGGCGTTTTTTGCCCTTGCGAGCTTGTCAATTTCACTTGCGACGCACTCTTTGGAAAGCTATGACCGCGTGTCATGGGTGATTAGCTCAGTGGTAGAGCGCTTCGTTCACATCGAAGATGTCAGGAGTTCAAATCTCTTATCACCCACCATCTCCTTTTAAATTCTTTGCTTAGAACCAGCGGGCTTGCCACGTTGGGATTTCGGCGACTATCGTGACCTATTTGGCCCAATAATTGGCCATACGCGGAGGCCGAGGTCATCATGACGGGGTTAAAGCGAGACATCGGCCTATTAGGACTGACCTTCATTTCCGTTGGGGGAATCATAGGGTCGGGCTGGCTATTTGGCCCCCTACTTGCGGTTCAGCACGCGGGGCCGGCGGCTGTAATCTCATGGATTATTGGCGCGGTTGCCATGTTCATACTGGCAATCACCTTCGCCGAGATTTCCGCCATGCTTCCCATTCCGGGTGGGATTGCGCGCGTGCCACAGTTTTCGCATGGCAACATCGTGTCGATGGCCATGGGGTGGACGGCCTGGATTGGCTATAACACTACAGCGCCAATTGAAGTTGAGGCCATGCTGAAATACCTCGCGCCCTATGCGCCTTGGCTGCATACGGCTGAGACGGGCGATCTGACCGGAGCAGGCGTTTTCGTCGCGTTGGTTTTCATGCTGCTGTTCGTTGCGGTAAATGCACTTGGGGTCAAGTTCTTCACGCGTGTTAATGCGGTCCTTACTTGGGCAAAGATCGCTATACCTGTGGTTCTGTCCATTTTGCTTATCGCAAGTCGCTTCAAGGTTGAAAACTTCTCGCGACCAGATGGATTTGCCCCCTACGGTTTGCAAGGAATCATGGCCGCTGTTTCCACTGGAGGGATTATTTTTTCGTTCATTGGTTTTCGCCATGTGGTAGATATGGCTGGCGAAGTTCGAAATCCGAAGTTTGCCATTCCGGCCGCTTTGATATTGTCGATTGTCCTGTGCGCCGCCATTTACCTTGGTTTGCAAGTGGCTTTCATCGGCGCGCTCGACCCATCCATGCTTTCCAAGGGGTGGGCACAACTGAGTTTTGGTGGCGAAGGCCCTCTGGACGCAGTAATCACATCCGTCGGCTTGGTGTGGTTTCTGAGCCTGCTGAATGTCGGATCTGTAATAGGCCCCTTCGGCAATGGGCTGGTTTCAACCGGATCGAACGCGCGTATCGCCCTCGCCCTCTCCCAAAACGGGTTCCTGCCCAAACGATTGAAGGCCCTGTCGTCCTTTGGAGTCCCGTTATGGGCGCTGGCACTGAACTTTCTGATTGGAACGCTGTTCCTGCTAACGGTGCCTTTTACCACTGTTATTGCCCTGAACGGTGCGGCCATCGTCTTGTCATTTGCTGTCGGACCGGTTGCGGTGGTTTGTCTGCGGGATCTTTTACCCGACCATCCTCGGTCGATCCGCATACCGGCCGTTCGCCTTGTTGCGCTGTCGGCATTCGCCATTGCCACACTCATCGTCTATTGGAGCGGATGGGACACGGTCTGGCGGCTTGGCATCGCGCTGATCGTTGGGAAGGTTCTGTTGCTCGTCCGGTTCCGAAATCGTTTAGACGAAATGGACGTCACCGAAGCCTTGTGGCTGATGCCTTATTTTGCTGGTCTTGGGCTGATCTCGTTCCTAGGACAATTTGGAACCGGATCGTTGAAGCAAATTCCGTTTGGATGGGATATTCTGGTTTGCGTCCTGTTTTCATCAATCGTTTTCGTTCTTGCCGTTCGCTCAGCACTGTCACCGGAAAAGTTCAATGAATACATATCTGAAGAGGAGATAATTGATCCAAAGAAACCCGTAATTGGATTGTAAAAAGGCGGAGCAATTGCCCCGCCTTTTTCATTCATCCAACCTGTCTGCTCAGTGTGCAGTGGCTGATGGCACCGTCGCGTCAGAAGAGGCCGCTGCCGCTGCAGCGGCCTCCTCGGCCGCTTCGTCCCATTCAATAGGTTCCGGTGTACGAACCAGAGAATGCTCAAGAACCTCCGAGACGTGCTTGACCGGGATGATCTTCAATCCCTCCTTCACATTGTCAGGGATATCCGCCAGATCCTTTTCGTTTTCTTCCGGGATCAGGACCGTCTTGATACCACCGCGCAGCGCAGCCAGCAGTTTTTCTTTCAAACCCCCAATCGGCATTGCGTTCCCGCGCAACGAGACCTCGCCCGTCATGGCGATGTCCTTACGAACAGGAATACCTGTCAGAACCGACACGATGGATGTCACCATCGCCAGACCCGCCGACGGACCATCCTTGGGCGTTGCGCCATCGGGCACGTGCACGTGGATGTCGATCTTGTCGAACTGCGGCGGCTTCACTCCGATCTTGGGAGAAATCGACCGCACATAAGACGAAGCCGCATCGATGGACTCTTTCATCACATCGCCTAGCTTACCGGTTGTCTTCATCCTACCCTTACCGGGCAGCTTCAACGCCTCGATATGCAGCAGATCGCCCCCAACCGAGGTCCATGCCAAACCGGTCACGACACCAACCTGATCGTCCTGCTCGGCCAGACCGTAACGGAACTTTGGCACCCCCAGGAACTTATCGAGGTTTTCTGGCGTGACCGTAACGGTTTCCGCCTCTTTCTTGATGATCTTGGTCAGCGACTTCCGTGCCACCTTGGCGATTTCACGCTCGAGGTTCCGCACGCCAGCCTCGCGGGTATAGGTGCGGATTATCTTTTGCAGCGCCTCCTCGGTCAGTTCAAATTCCTTGGCTTTCAGACCATGGTTTTTGACCTGCTTGGCGATCAGGTGTTGCTTGGCGATCTCTCTTTTTTCGTCCTCGGTATAGCCGGCCAGAGGAATGATCTCCATCCGGTCCAGCAGTGGCCCTGGCATGTTGTAGCTGTTGGACGTGGTCAGGAACATCACGTTGGACAGGTCATATTCGACCTCAAGGTAGTGATCCATGAACGTGCTGTTTTGTTCCGGGTCCAACACTTCCAGCATCGCCGAAGCCGGATCACCACGGAAATCCTGCCCCATCTTGTCGATCTCATCGAGCAGAATGAGAGGGTTCGTGGTTTTCGCCTTTTTCAGCGCCTGAATGATCTTCCCGGGCATCGACCCGATATATGTCCGGCGGTGCCCCCTGATTTCGGATTCGTCACGTACGCCACCCAGGCTGATACGAATGAATTCGCGCCCGGTCGCCCGCGCAACGGACTTACCAAGCGAGGTTTTACCCACGCCCGGAGGGCCCACGAGGCACATGATCGGGCCTTTCAGCTTTTTCGAACGCTGCTGAACGGCCAGATATTCAACGATCCGCTCCTTGACCTTCTCAAGGCCGTAGTGATCGGCATCCAGAATGTCTTGCGCGCGCGCCAAGTCCTTTTTGACGCGGGATTTGGTACCCCACGGCAGAGACAGAATCCAGTCCAGATAGTTGCGTACAACCGTGGCTTCGGCCGACATGGGCGACATGTTCTTGAGCTTCTTCAGCTCGCCTTCCACCTTTTCCAGCGCTTCCTTCGACAGCTTGGTCTCAGCGATTTTGGCTTCCAGCTCCGCAATTTCATTGCTGCCATCCTCGCCATCGCCTAGCTCTTTCTGAATGGCCTTCATCTGCTCATTCAGATAGTACTCTCGCTGGGTCTTCTCCATCTGAGATTTGACACGGGTCTTGATCTTTTTCTCGACCTGCAAAACCGACATTTCGCCCTGCATCAGGCCATAGACTTTTTCAAGCCGCTCGCTGACGCTGAGCGTTTCCAGCAGGTCCTGCTTTTGTTCGACCTCGATGCCCAGATGGCCCGACACAAGGTCGGCCAGTTTTGCCGGCTCGGTGGTTTCACCCACGGCCGTCAGCGCTTCTTCGGGGATGTTCTTACGCACCTTGGCATAGCGTTCGAACTCGTCCGCGACGGTGCGCAACAGGGCTTCGGTCGTGGTAACGTCTCCCGGAATCTCGGTCAGATATTCCGACCGCGCTTCGAAAAACTCTTCGTTTTCAAGAAACTCGGTGATCTGTACGCGCGCTTGCCCTTCGACAAGCACCTTGACGGTGCCATCGGGCAGTTTCAGCAGTTGCAGCACATTGGCCAGAACGCCGGACCGGTAAATACCGTCCTCATCCGGGTCATCGACGCCCGGATCAATCTGGCTGGACAACAGAATTTGTTTGTCGTCCTGCATCACCTCTTCCAGCGCGCGGACGGATTTGTCTCGGCCCACGAAGAGCGGCACGATCATATGCGGGAACACCACAATATCGCGCAGCGGCAGAACGGGGTATGAGGAGTTTAGAGGCTCTTGCATGCTCTATCCTTATCGTTGGCAAGATGGCGCTTGTCCCTCATCGAGGCAACATCCGGCCATCTCCTGTCTTGGACGATAAAGGTGGGGCCTCATCGCCCTTTTTCAACCTTACCGCCATGTAATGTGTTTCAGCATGAACCGAGGTTTTCGGGACTGCAAGATGTCCCGGGGACATATCCACCGAAATTAGTGTGACATGCGTATGCAATGCGCAATTCCAGGGTCAGAAAACCCGCTGCACCGCCCGAGACAGAAAAAACCCGCGGCCGTCCCGGTTGCGACATTCCAGACCTTTTGTGGAAGAGCTGCAGGTAAATCCTCCGAACCGACCGGTGACGCCGTAATCCGCACGGTCGAATCCGTCCTGGTTCCGATTTAGCGGCTGGCACAGCATTTCCACAGGGCCGGTATCGAACATCAGGAAGTCATGCCCCCAGTCAGTTTGACAATTCGCGGGGCGTGGCATCGCTGGTGGGCCGTATTTTTCAATAATCGTGCACTGGATGTCCGATGAATCCGCGCTTTCTCCCACCGAACACTGAATGTTTTCGGATGGGGTTTCAAAAGTCCAGACGTCTGAAATTGCAGGAGTAGCGCAAAAAACCACTGCGCCGAGGAAAAAGCGAAACATGAAAAACTCTCCGGGTCGCGAACGAAAATGGCATTGCTTGAAGTGGTTTCAGGATACCGAAAAACCAAGCAAATGTCACCCGAATGGACCGGTTACAGGGGCTCGATATTGCCCTGCGCGCGTTGCGCATGGAACTCGGCCTGCCACGCATCAAAGGTGCCCTCAGCAATCGCGTCCCGCATGCCCTGCATGATTTCCTGAAAGTAATGAAGGTTGTGCCAGGTCAGCAACATACCCGAGATCATCTCGTTGGCGCGGAACACATGGTGCAAGTAGGCGCGTGAGTAATTCGCGCAGGCCGGGCATGAACATTTCTCATCCAGCGGGCGCGGATCGTCTGCATGGCGAGCGTTCTTGATGTTCACGACGCCATAGCGGGTGAACACCTGACCGGTACGACCTGAACGGGACGGCAAGACGCAATCCATCATGTCGATCCCTCGCGCCACTGCTCCGACTATATCATCCGGCTTGCCAACGCCCATCAGGTAACGCGGCTTGTCCACGGGCAGGAAATCGGGGGCATAATCGAGGCAGTCAAACATGGCCTCCTGCCCCTCGCCCACAGCCAAGCCGCCAACGGCGTAGCCTTCGAAGCCAATAATCTTCAACGCCTCGGCGCTTTCTTCCCGCAGGTCCTGCTCAAGACCACCCTGCATGATACCGAACAGAGCATGCCCCGGGCGATCCCCGAATGCGTCACGGGACCGCTCTGCCCAACGCATCGACAAACGCATGGATTCGGCGATCCGGTCACGATCTGCGGGCAACGCGGGGCATTCGTCAAAGCACATCACGATGTCGGAACCAAGAAGGCGTTGAATTTCCATTGACCGTTCAGGTGTCAGCTCGTGTTTCGACCCATCGATATGGGATTTGAAGGTCACACCCTTTTCGGTCAGCTTGCGCAAACCGGCCAGCGACATGACCTGAAACCCCCCCGAGTCCGTCAGAATGGGACGGTCCCAGTTCATGAATTTGTGTAACCCGCCCAGACGATCAATCCGTTCGGCCGTGGGACGCAACATAAGATGATAGGTGTTGCCCAGCAGAATATCGGCCCCTGTGGCACGGACGCTTTCGGGCATCATCGCCTTGACTGTCGCCGCGGTACCAACTGGCATGAAGGCAGGTGTACGCACTTCGCCACGCGGTGTGTTGATAACACCGGTACGGGCCTTGCCGTCTGCTGCCTTGAGCTCGAAAGAGAATTGCTGGGTCATGTCATCGCCTCGGATCGCCGAACCGGGCAGGATTTGCCCGATCCGATCGGTCTTTGCAACCCGTCAGGGCAAGGACGCAACACGTTCGGTAAACAGACGCACGACCCCTACCCCATCCACATCGCGACAAACACGAACCACTGGACGATCCGGGTCAGGTTGCGTCGCACCCATCCGATCGCCTTCCGTCACAACACGCAGTCCGGTTTCGACCATGTCGAACATCGCTCCGTGCGAGCAGGCGATCACAGCAGTTGAATCATGCAGGCCGCATCCTTCCAATCCGCCGATTTTTTTGTAGAATTCCAGGTAGAAGCGAGAGATGTCTCGCAGAAAAGATCCCATGTTGGGCGATTTTTGCGCCAAGGCTTCGAAATCTGCAGTCTCGTACAGCGTCTTCAGGGTAACGTCCAAACCAACCAGAACCGTTTCGGGCGGAGCGGAAAAGACCTCGTCTGCTGCAATGGCATCATGATAAATATTGGCTTCGGCATGTTCGGTGATGTTGCCCGAGCAGTACACGGCACCGCCCATGATCACCAACCGGCCAAGATTACCGGAAAATTCCGGGTCCAACCGCATTGCGTTGGCAATGTTGGTCAGCGGTCCGACCGCACACAGGACCAACTCATCTTTATACATCCGGGCCATCTCAACCAGGAACTCTGCGGCCGGAAGATCGTGGTTTAATCCTAACTCGGGGACCTCGGTGAAATCGCCAAACCCTTCCGGGCCGTGCACATGTTCAGACGGTGCATGACTATCAGTCCCCAGCGGGAATGAGGCCCCTTCTGCAACCGGAAGGTCCAGACCCAGCTTGTCCAGCAAGAACCGGGCATTGCGGCTGGACTGGTGAACATGTGTGTTGCCGAACACCGTGGTCAGGCCGATCAGGTCAAATTCAGACGCAGCGGCGGCATAAGCGATCGCCATGGCATCGTCGATGCCTGGATCCGTATCGATAATCAATTTCATCCCCGCCCGATACCGCAAACAAGCTGGGATGCAAAGCAGTCACAGCAGTTCAGTTCAATGCTGAATTCCCATAGTGAGGCGTTTGCGTCTGGCGGTTTTCCCTCCATACCAGAGTTGAAATCCCGCGACTCAATCCCCACATGTATACAATTGTACACAATAAAAAGAGGACAGAATGACCGAAGATCAGATCATCGGACTGCTTTCGTCAAACATCATTTACCTGCTGGCCGCCGTGCTGGTGGTCATCGTTATTCTCAAGGGCATCAAGATCGTTCCGCAATCCGAAAAATATGTTGTAGAACGGTTTGGAAGACTGCACTCGGTGCTTGGCCCTGGCATCAATTTCATTGTTCCGTTTCTGGACGTCGCCCGCCACAAGATCTCGATCCTCGAACGGCAGTTGCCGAATGCAACGCAAGACGCGATCACCAAGGATAACGTTCTGGTGCAGATCGACACCTCTGTCTTTTACCGCATTCTCGAACCGGAAAAGACAGTCTATCGAATCCGCGATGTTGATGGTGCGATTGCAACCACTGTTGCTGGTATCGTTCGCGCCGAGATCGGCAAGATGGATCTGGACGAGGTACAGTCGAACCGCGCCCAGTTGATCACACGGATTCAGGAAAGCGTCGAAACTGCTGTGGATGACTGGGGGATTGAAGTCACCCGGGCCGAGATTTTGGATGTAAATCTGGATCAGGCCACCCGCGATGCCATGCTGCAACAGCTGAACGCGGAACGTGCCCGCCGCGCGCAGGTGACCGAAGCCGAAGGTCAGAAACGTGCCGTCGAATTGCACGCTGATGCCGAGCTGTACGCGGCAGAACAAACCGCCAAGGCACGACGCATTCAGGCCGAGGCCGAGGCATACGCGACTGGCGTCGTCGCCAAGGCCATTCAGGAGAATGGCATCCAAGCTGCCCAGTATCAGGTTGCGCTGAAGCAAGTTGAAGCCCTTAATGCGCTGGGCAACGGATCTGGAAAACAAACAATCGTCGTGCCCGCCAACGCACTTGAAGCCTTTGGCGATGCGTTCAAAATGCTCAAAGGAGGTAGATGATGGCTGATCCCTTTTGGCTGACCTGGTGGATCTGGCTGGCGGCCGCGCTGGCACTGGGGATCCTGGAAATCGTTCTGCCCGGGTTCATCTTTCTGGGCTTTGCGATCGGAGCCGCGATCACCGGTCTTATCCTCGTCATCCCCGGAATGACAATGTCGTTGCATGTTCTCGCGCTGATCTTCGCAGTGCTTTCGTTGATCGCATGGCTTGTCCTGCGCAAGCTCTTCGCCTTGCCGCACGGCCAGGTCAAAACCTTCACCCATGACATCAATGACTAAGACATAGTGACGCTCACCCGAGCGTCACTCCCCTACTGGACGCTGTTGCAGGTATTCCCTATATAATCACTCAGGCAACTGACCCGAGGCAAAGATGACTCACCCGAGCGAACAGTTTGAAGGCACCCCGCTTATTGCGCCGTCAACGATTGAACACCCGCTTTACGAGGCCGTGGTCGAAGCGTGCCGCACAGTTTATGACCCTGAAATTCCGGTCAACATCTACGACCTGGGCCTGATCTATACGATTGACATTGCTGCGGACAACGCAGTGAAGGTCATCATGACCCTTACGGCGCCCGGATGTCCGGTCGCGGGCGACATGCCCGGCTGGATTGTCGAGGCAATCGAACCCGTTGCAGGTGTCAAAGAAGTTGATGTCGAACTGACATGGGAGCCGCCCTGGGGCATGGAGATGATGTCGGATGAGGCCCGTCTGGAACTGGGCTTTATGTAGAACCCAGGCACTTCATTTCAGCCAACTGTCACGAAACATTAGTATTTTCGTCACGCATTCGTGCAGCACCTGTCACAATCCTGACAGATAATACCTGTGGTTGGCATTGAAGAATGCTGTATCGAAGGCTGGGTGTGTTATGACCGCCCCCCGGATTCCTGGCCCAATAACATGGACCGTTCTTGCCCGAGAACGGTCCCTTTTTTCCGCTCTCATAACGGCGGTCAATTCAGATTGCAGGTTTCCTTGATTTCAGCGGCTCTGGCGTCCAGTTGTTTGATGTAATCTCCCGACAGCATTTGCAGTCTTTTTTGCTCGGTACCAGTGACCAGCCCAAGCAGAGCGCCGGCAGGAGTGATGGCGGCAATGCTTTCCAGTTGCATGTCTTCTGCGTGTTTCTTTTCCGACGCAATGGCACGCAAATCCCCTTCTGCCGTTGCACAATTCACCGGATGCCGTTCAGATCCCGTCGTGGCCCAAGCTTGGAAGGACATCACACACACGCTTACGGAAAAAAGTGCGGTCGCAAGAAAACTTACTTTAACTTTCGTATCTAAATAATTCATATTTATACCACTTCATGTCATGCTATTAATTCAGGCAGGGTTCCAAAACCTCATAAGATCGATGCTAACCACGCCTCCCGTACCAAGGCAAGTTAACGGATCGGCGACCCGGAAACATTATGCTTAACAGCGAATTCACATTCTTTACACCACATTGCCTTGAGCCCGAGGAGCTTGGACCCTAGATTGGGTGTAACGCGCGACAACGGAGACTTACATGTTCGGCATCCCCGGCAAACAGGCTGTTACCATGACGCCCAAAGCCGCAGAGCAGATTACCCGCCTGATGAATTCAGGCGGTCACGCTGGTTTGCGCATTGGTGTCAAGAAAGGCGGCTGTGCAGGCATGGAATACACCATGGAGTATGTCGATCAGGCAGATCCTCATGACGAAGTCGTCGAGCAAGATGGTGCACGCATCATGATTGCTCCAATGGCTCAGATGTTTCTGTTCGGAACCGAGATCGATTACGAAGTGTCGTTGTTGGAAGCCGGCTTCAAATTCAAGAACCCGAACGTCGTCGATGCCTGTGGCTGCGGAGAATCGATCAAGTTCGACGAAAACATCGCCCAACAAAGCTAAGCCCGCCTCACAACACGACATCTGAGCGGCGCAAGAAGGCTCAATCGTTGATTTCTGCTCCCGAAGTCATCCGTCGAGCAGAATTGTAAGATGGTCCCGACAATGCTATCCGCATCCCTAAATCACCGGATGATCAGGGAGATACCAATATGCGGCGGAAGCTGGCGGCTGGAAACTGGAAAATGAATGGGACCGGCGCTGAGCTGGGTGAGTTGAAGGCGCTGTCTCAGAGCCATCCCAAGGCATCGGTCGACATCCTGATTTGTCCCCCGGCCACATTGCTCAGCCGCGCATCAATTGCCGTTCAGGGAACCGCTATCTCTGTTGGTGGTCAGGACTGTCATGCAGCGAAATCCGGCGCGCATACCGGAGATATCAGTGCCGATATGCTGGTGGATGCCGGAGCAACATCGGTCATTCTGGGCCATTCCGAACGGCGCGTGGACCACGGCGAGCATGACGAAGATGTGCGGGCCAAAGCGCGTGCGGCGATGGATGCGGGCCTGAAGGCGATCATCTGCGTCGGCGAAAGCCTTGAGCAACGGGAGGCGGCCAATACACTCGACATCATTGGCGGCCAGATGTCCGGCTCGATTCCGGATCAGTCAACCGGCGAGAACCTGATCGTCGCGTATGAACCGATCTGGGCAATTGGCACCGGCAAAGTTCCGACATTGGAAGAAATCGGGGAAGTTCACGACTTCATGCGCGCCCGGCTGGAGCGTCGCTTTGGCGAAGGCGTGGGCCGTTCCGTCCGTCTGCTCTATGGTGGCTCGGTGAAGCCCGGCAATGCGGCGGACATCTTTGCAGTTTCCAATGTCGATGGCGCACTTGTAGGCGGTGCCAGCCTGAAGGCGTCAGAGTTTTCGGGCATCATTCAAGCGTTGGAAAGCGTCTGAACCCGGGCTTTATTCCGCAATATCTTCGGCCCAAAAAACGGTCTTTTTTCATGTGTGTCCCGCTCCCTGACGACGCGCTCAGGCTTGGCCTAAGGCTTCAGGCCAGCTTCATCACCACAAGGCCTGTCACGATCAGAACCGCCGCAGCAAATCGTGCGGGCGTCAGTGCTTCACCCAAAAACAGAACGCCGACGCTGAACGCCCCCACTGCGCCGATCCCAGTCCAGATCGTGTAGGCGGTGCCCAACGGCAAATCGCGCATTGCCAGCGCCAACAGCCCGAAAGAGCCTATCATCGAAACGCCCATCACGGCCGTTGGCCACAATCGGGTGAACCCGGCTGATTGCTTCATGGCAACCGCCCATACGATTTCCAGAAGACCGGCAAACAAAAGAAATATCCAGGGCATAAGGCAACCTCGTATCCGTTCGGGTCGTCCCGAATGATGTTCCAGAAAGGAGAGGTCGTCCTCTGAACCCCAGATAGGAACCCTGCACTTGGTTTCAAGATGCAAAAAAGCCGGGCGGTCGAACCCCCCCGGCTTTGTTCATTGTCGGACCATCTAATTGGTTATTATTTCCGGTCCCATGAAGGTGTTGGGCAGGAAGGTCGATATCCACGGAATATACGTCACCATGATCAGGAAAACGAAGAGCACGGCCAGGAACGGCAGCGCCGCCCTCACAACACTCATCATCGGCATACCCGCAACGCCCGAGGTCACGAACAGGTTCAGACCAACCGGAGGTGTGATCATCCCGATTTCCATGTTCACCACCATGATGATACCCAGATGGATCGGATCAATGCCCAGCTCGATGGCAATCGGGAACACCAGAGGCGCAACGATCACCAACAGGCCCGACGGCTCCATGAACTGACCGCCGATCAGCAGGATCACGTTCACCACAATCAGGAAAGCGACCGGACCAAGGCCCGCCGACAGCATCGCCTCGGCAATATGCTGCGGTACTTGCTCGTCGGTCAGAACATGCTTGAGGATCAGAGCGTTGGCGATGACAAACAGCAGCGTGACAGTCAGTTTCCCAGCCTCAAACAGAGTATGCTTGGTGTCCGGATGGAAGAACGCTGTGATCAGCGCATAGGGTTTTTTGAGCAGCGGCAGATTCTGCACACCTTCTTCCGTGCTCAACGGTCCCATGTCTTTGTACACAAAGCTGGCAATGAAGAACGCATAGACGGCAGCAACGGCAGCGGCTTCGGTCGGTGTAAAGATACCGCCATAAATACCGCCCAGAATGATCACGATCAGGAACAGGCCCCAACCGGCCTCGCGGGCTGAGGTAAAGACCTCTCCCCAGCCTTTCCATTCGCCTTTGGGCAGGTTCTTGACCTTGGCCATGACATAGATGGTGATCATCAGCATCAGCCCTGCCATCAGACCGGGAATAACACCCGCAAGGAACATGCGTCCAACCGAGACCTCAACGGCTGCAGCATAAACGACCATCACGATGGACGGAGGGATCAGAATGCCCAACGTACCCGCGTTACAGATCACACCGGCGGCGAACTCCTTGGAGTAACCCACCTGGCGCATTCCCGCGATGACGATCGAACCGATGGCGACCACGGTCGCCGGGGAAGACCCGGACAGTGCTGCGAAAAGCATACAGGCAAACACGCCGGCGATCGCAAGACCGCCGGGCAAATGCCCGACACAGGCGATTGAGAACCGGATGATCCGCCGTGCCACACCGCCGGTCGTCATGAAAGACGAGGCCAGAATGAAGAACGGGATCGCCAGAAGGGTAAAATGCCCTTCGAACGCCTCGAACAACGTACCCGCGACCGAGGCCAACGAACTATCAGAATAGATCAGCAGGAACAGTGTCGAGCTGAGGCCAAGCGCAACTGCAATCGGAACACCGATCAGCAACAGGCCAATGACCATCGAGAAAAGAAGAATGACGTCCATCAGTTGTGCTCTCCCTGCTGAGCGCGGACTTCTTCGATCTCGTCCTCGACTTCGTGGCTGGCGACAAGGCGATCCGTTTCACCACGCCAGATCTGAACGGCGACCTGGGTGAACCGGATCACCAGCAGCAGCATCGACACCGGCAGCACCAGATATGGCACCACCTTGGGAAGCTTTTCATACCCTTCGCCATAGTTGATCAGATCTTCCAGAAACCGCAGCGGAGCGACCATTGGGATATCGTCCACTTCGTAGAAGCTCTGGCTGCGGGCGTCGAAATTGAACCCTGTCGGGAACCAGCGTCCGGATGTTGGCGGCAGATCCGCGAAGACGGCCCAGTAATCATAAGCGCCTTTCAGCAACAGCAACGAGAACACCAGGCAGCACCCCACAGCGATCAGCGCAAGAACGCGACGTGGCGCCGGGGCCAGCATGTTCAGGATTGCGTCCACGCCCAAATGAGAGTGTTTCTTGACCGCATACGAAGCGCCAAGCAGCACCAGCCAGCCGAAAGTGAATACAGTCAGCTCAAGCGCCCACAGGATATTGGAATTGAAAACAAACCGCGCGATTACGTTGGCAAATGTCACGACCGTCATCAGGCCCAACAGCAACGCAATCAGGGTTTCTTCGATATGGTCGACCAGCCCGCCTTGGCCGGATTTCGCACCAGACATCTCTCTGTCCCCACAATTTTATTGATGAGAAGGGTTGGGGCGGGCTTGTTCAGCCCGCCCGGCCAGCGCGTCGATAACTCCCCAGTCCCCGGACGCGTGACCTTATCCGGATCAGAACCCGGCGTTGATTGCCTGCGCGGCGTCGATTTTGTCCTGACCGACGTCACCAGCGAACTGGTCCCAAACGGGTTTCATCGTATCAACCCAGGCCTGACGCTGTTCAGGGTTCAGTTCACGAATGATACCACCTGCGTCTGTAATCGACGCTTTGGCTGCTTCGTTCACGGAAAAGGCTTCTTTGTTTCGCGCCTCGGTCACTTCGGCCAGAATGGTCAGGAACTGATCGCGCACTTCCGGATCCAGGCTGTCCAACCAGTCCACAGAGGTTACAACCAGATAGTCGATGATGCCGTGGTTGGTTTCAGTGATGCCGTCCTGCACTTCGAAGAATTTCTTGCCATAGATATTCGACCAGGTGTTTTCCTGCCCATCCACAACACCCTGCTGCAGAGCGCCGTAAACTTCCGAGAACGCCATTTTCTGCGGGCTGCCACCGATGGCCTCCATCTGTGCCACCAGAACGTCCGAAGATTGTACACGGAACTTCAGGCCGTTAGCGTCCGACGGATCGAGCAGCGGCTTGTTCGCCGACATCTGCTTCATGCCGTTGTGCCAGAAGGCCAGCCCCTGCAGACCACGGCGCTGCATGCTGTCCTTCATGGCCTGACCATCAGCCGAAGCCTGGAATGCATCCACAGCGTCGATGTTCTTGAACATGAACGGCAGGTCAAACAGGCGGAACTGCTTGGTGAACTTTTCGAACTTCGACAGCGAGGGTGCGGCCAGCTGAACATCGCCCTGCAACATCGCCTCCAGCACCTTGTCGTCGTTGTAGAGGGTTGAGTTCGGATAGACCTCCACGCACATCACGCCGTTCATCTCGTCGTTGACGCGCTGTTCCAGCAGCGATGCGGCGATGCCCTTGGGGTGTTTGTCGGTGTTGGTCACATGCGCGAACTTGACGACGATCTCACCATCGTCACAGGCTGCCAAACCTGCGGTGGCTGTGACTGTCAGCGCAAGAGCGGTTGCTGCCGTTGTCAGGAATTTCATCTGTCTTTTCCTCCCAGACTTCCTTGAAACTATCCTTCGACACCAGGTCGGTATCGGATGCAGCGAAGTGAAACGAATCAACGCGATCCGCTCAATGATTTGTTCCCCGCCTTTCGATTTTCCATTTTACGCTTTTATTTCAGTGTGTTTAACCGTGAATTGAAACGATCCTCCGACGCACTCAAATCCCGAGTGCGAGATTCCGCACAGCAATTTTCCAGTTTGTGCGAAAACCCGCACACCCTCCGAATCAAGACAACCGAATCAATAGCTGCGAAACTGCAGTCCGCATTAGCGGGCTGCCTGGCCCAACAGCTTTAGACGCATGTTAATGCGGAAAAAGGTGGCGGGAGCCCGGCCGTTACCGCCGGTAATCTTCAGCCCGAATCTGATACCGTGCCAGCTTGTCGTAAAAAGTCTTGCGCGGCAGCTTCAACGCCTTCGCCGCATCTGACGCTTTGCCGTTGTGACGACCCAGCGCCGCGATAAGCAGTGACCGCTCGACCCGCGCCATCTGTTCGCTGAGGCCCAGATCTGTTGCCTGCGCGACTTCTTCCGGCATACCCAGCACAAACCGCATCGCGGCTGACATCAAGGATCGTGCGTTTCCCGGCCAGTCGCTCGCCATCAGCGACGCAAGATGCTCGGACGAAATCTCCGGGGCAGTAATTCCTGCCTGTTCCGCCGCCTGTGCCACGTAATGACGGAAGATCACCGGAATGTCGTCGGGACGTTCTGCGAGGGATGGAATACGCACGCGCATTACATCCAGCCTGTAGAACAAGTCTGCATTAAACCGCCCTTCGGAACTCAGCACCGACAGATCAGCGGTCGTTCCCGCAATGATACGCCCGCCCGGTCCATGCTCGATCAGCTCCAATGCCGCATATTGCGTAGCTTGGGGCAAGGCAGAGACTTCGTCCAGAAACAACGATCCGCCAGCGGCGTCTTCGCAGCTTTTGGCCAATTCATCGGGGCTTAGGCTTGAAGCGGTGCGTTTGACAAACGGCCCTTGCCCTGCGGGCGACATCAAATGCACGACCTCGGCGACCTTTGAAATGCCGCTGCCCGGCGGTCCTGTCACAAGTACCTCGACACCTGTCGGAGCGACGGTTCGAACCCGCTCGCGCAGCGCCTCGGCCTGCGGCGACAAGCCGAACAATAAGCGCGCGGCGGGGTCTCCACGTTCCAGCTCGGATTTCGCCGCTCTTTGCTCCAAAACCAGCGAACGCGCTGTGAAGGCGCGTTCAAGCACCTCCAAAAGGTCAGACGCGGCGCACGGCTTTTCCAGAAAATCGAACGCGCCCTTTCCCATGGCGTCGACAGCCATGGGAATATCGCCCTCCCCTGTCAAAAGCACCACAGGAAGATCCGGATCGATTTCCCGTGCATAAGACAAAAGATGGAACCCGTCCCGCCCGGGCATACGGATATCCGATATGATGACACCGGGAAAATCGCGACGGATGTGATCCTTGGCCGCCACAAAGGATCCAGCGGTCGTTGGCAGATAGTCAGCCAATTCCAGAGTTTGAGACAGGGCCTCGCGCACGGCAGCATCATCATCGACCAACAAAACCCTGCGCATCACGCGGCCTCTTCCTGGTCGCAAGGTTCCAGTTCGACGGTAAACATGGCCCCATCCTCCGTGTTCGCGCCCCGAATATCACCACCGAAGCTTTGAACCAACCCGTATGAAATCGAAAGCCCCAGCCCCAAACCTTCCGACGATCCAACGCTTTTCGTCGAATAGAAAGGCTCGAACATCCGATCGGGGTCTTCAATGCCGGGGCCTGTGTCCTGTAGGGAAACACTCAGCCGGGCACCTTTGCGCAACGTTATCGTTATTTTCCGTTTAGGTCGCCCCAGCATTGCATCCGCCGCATTGTTGATCAGATTCACAAACACCTGCACCAAACGTACTTCCCCCCCCCACACATACACAGCGCTGTTCGGGGGCTCCCAGTTCAGCGTCACATCATCATCTCGCAGGCGGGCCTCTGCCAGTTCAACTGCGGTGTTCAGAACCTGTATCAGGTCAACACGCCCCATTGGTTCGCTTTCGTTGCGGGCAAAGGCACGAAGGTTCTTGATGATCCGCGCCATCCGCGCCGCCATTTCTGATATTCGGCCCAGATTCTCGGCGGCCATTTCAGGTTTTCCCCGCGTCATGAACGCTGTGCCGTTATCTGCAAATTGCCGTATGGCCATAAGCGGCTGGTTCAGTTCATGACTGATCCCTGCCGACATTTGCCCCAAAGCGCTGAGCTTGCCCGCCTGAACCAGGTCCGCCTGGGCCCGCCGAAGCGCCGCCTCGGCTTCTTCCCGTTCCGTCACTTCCTTGCGTAAGCTGGCATTTGCAACCGTCAGGTCATGGGTACGTTTGGCCACACGGCTTTCCAGAACGGCATTCGCTTCTGCCAGCGCCCGCCGCCGCTCCATGGCAAGAAAGAGCATCGCCCCGAAGGCCAGACAAATAGCCGCGACAGCCGCTGCCTGAAGCCTGGCAAGTTGCAGCGCCGGTGCCACGTCCACCAGAACCTCGGCAGTCATATCGATAACCGGCAAATCAAGAGTCAGGTGAAGCGCATCTCGTGGCAGGTAACGCCCCCAGTTCAAATGCCACAACTCGTGCCTGCCGACTTGTTTTGAAGAAAAATCAACGGCCGCACCATCTTGCGGCGTCAATCCCGCCTCACCGTCCGCCCGGCGCCAGAACAACAGGTCGGATCTGTTGGAAATGAAAACAACACCATCGGAATCGACAAAGAAAACCGCTTCGGTACTGCCGCGCCACGTCTGTTCAACGTCCTGAACATCAGCAACAACCATCAGCGCGCCTTCGATCTGGCCAGACGGGCCAAAAGCAGGGGCGGCGTAGGAATAAATCCGGTCATCGCCCGCGGGCACAACCTCATGCGCACTGCCCAGTGCGCCCTGCATCGCACGACGGAAAGCTGGGTGCCCGGCCATGTTGCGCTGGGACACCGGTTGCGCCGACACCAAAACCTGCCCGTTCTTATCCAGATACATCATGTTTACGGCGGCAGTCTTGTCTGCAACGTCCAGCAACATTCCCCGAGCCTGGCGTAAATCGGCCTGTGTTTCCAATTCATGCAAAACGGGATGTGTTGCCATCAGCACGGCAAGTTCCTGGTACACTTGCATCTGCGTGCTCAGCCGGTCAGCCGCCAGCTCAAGATCGGCCTCTGCCTTCTCGCTCAGCTGAGACAGGGCCTGCCGATACCCATAAGACCAGACAAACCCCGACAATAACCCCACGGCGAGCAAAAAACCGGATATGAACCAAACCCTGTGCATAGACAGGGTCTTGCATTCAACGCGCCGCATGGCAAGTGTGCGGCGCATGAAGTCTTTTTCGCAATCACCGACAGACCCGGGTTTCGTCCAAAACCCCTACCCGTTCTACGACATGGCGCGACGCGCAGGCGATCTGTTCTATTGGCAGGACTACGGTATGGTCGCCGTTGTTTCATCCCGCGCGGTTCGCGCCCTGTTTCGGGATCGCAGGTTTGGACGAGAGGTTCCGCCCGAACTGGCAGAGCAAGGTCCCGCCCATCTGGCGCCATGGCTGGCCATCGAGGCCCATTCACTGCTTGAAGCAGAACCACCAAGGCACACACGCCTTCGGTCGCTGGTTATGCGCGCCTTCACGTCACGGGCGATTTCTGCGCTGCAACCCTCTATCCAAGACCTTTGCCGCGGCCTGATCAAAGACTTCCCTTACAATTCGTTCGATCTGTTGGAAGCCTATTGCACTCAGGTGCCGGTGATCACCATCTGTCGGCTTCTCGGCGTACCCGAAAGCATGGCCCCCGACCTGTTGCAGTGGTCACACGATATGGTTGCCATGTATCAGGCCAATCGCACGCAGGACACAGAAGATAGGGCCGCCAAGTCATCTCGGGATTTTACCGGGTTCCTGCAGGAATACATAGAATTGCGGCGCAAAGATCCCGGTGACGATCTGATAACCCGGTTGATACGTGCCGAAGAAGAAGGCGAGAAACTGTCGCTCGACGAACTGGTTGCCACCTGCATATTGCTGCTGAACGCAGGCCATGAGGCTACAGTGCATTCACTGGGGAACGGGGTAAAAACCTTGTTGCAGACCCATACCGCACCCGACGTCCTGGCACCTGATGGAATCGACGCAACCATCGAAGAGATTCTGCGCTATGACCCGCCTCTGCACATGTTCACTCGCTACGCGTATGAGGACATCGATCTGTTCGGCCATTCATTCAAACGCGGCGAGCAAGTGGCACTGTTGCTTGGAGCAGCCAACCGCGACCCCGCTGTCTGGGCTGAACCGAACATGTTTCAGCCGCGCCGTCCGATTGAAGTCAACACAAGCTTTGGGGGCGGAATTCACTTCTGTGTCGGAGCACCACTGGCGCGTCTGGAAATGCGTATCGCTTTGCCGATCCTGTTCGAAAGCTGTCCAAACCTGCAACTGACTGCACCGCCACTTTATTCTGACAGCTATCACTTTCACGGGCTGAATCAGCTGTTGGTCAGAACTTGACCATTGCAACACGCGCTGATCGGCGATGCCTCTGGCGATTATGAATCCGGCTGGATGAAAACACCCATCAGCTCATCTGGCTCAAAACACCCCGAAGGACGCGCCCGGAACGGGTGGAGGTGGCAGCGCCTCGGTTTCTAAGCCCCCTCGGCCAACGCATTCAGCGGCAGCATCGTCGTGGACTTGATTTCTTCCATGGACAATAAAGCCGTGACGTTATGCACGCGCACCTCCGAGATGAGCGACTGATAGAACTGATCATAGGCACGTGCGTTCTTGACCCGGACCTTGAGAATGTAATCGATGTCACCCGCCAATCGGTGCGCCTCTTGCACTTCGGGATGATCCTTCAATGCTTTCAGGAATTTACGTTGCCAGTCCGCCTCATGTTCCGAAGTTCGGATTAAGACAAAGAACGTGGCCTCGAACCCAAGCGCCTCGGCATCCAGCAGAACCGTTTGCTGACCAATAATCCCAGCCCCTTTGAGTTTACGGATACGATTCCAAACAGGCGTCTTTGAACTGCCGACCCGAGCCGCAATTTCGTCCAAAGATTGGCCCGCATCGCGTTGCAGCTCGGCCAGAATTTTTCGATCCGTGTCATCTATCCGCACCGACATTCCAATTTTCCTTCTGTTTCGATGCCCCTGTTCCGGTTTTCCAGAATTTCGGAACAATTGTCCTTATTTTAGCGGCGATATGGCGCTTTGATGGGAATATTTCCTATATTGAGGGTCAAGTCAAACAACACCCGAGACGATCCGATGCAGGATTTTCACACGACCAACCCCATAGGCCATGTCGACTTTGTCGGCGCTGGGCCCGGTGACCCCGAGTTGCTGACGCTCAAGGCGCTGGCTGCGTTTGAGCAGGCGGATGTGGTGCTGCACGATCGCCTCATCAGCAAACCAGTGCTGGACATGGCCGCTCAAAAGGCCGTTTTGGTCGATGTCGGCAAGGCCGGGTTCGGCCCCTCGTGGAAGCAGAGCGATATCGACGCGCTTCTGGTCGAATACGCCCTGAATGGCCACCGTGTGGTGCGCCTGAAATCGGGCGACCCCACGGTCTTTGGTCGTCTGGACGAAGAAATCGAGGCCATAGATGCGGCCGGTATATCCTGGCAGATCATTCCCGGCATCACAGCGGCCTCTGCTGCCGTGGCTGGCATCGGTCAAAGCTTGACTCGCCGCGGACGCAACTCGTCGGTTCGATTTTTGACGGGACACGACATGCAAGGATTCGCAGATCACGATTGGAACGCTTTGGCTCAGCCGGGTTCCGTCGCAGCGATCTACATGGGCAAGAAATCCGCTCGGTTCATTCAGGGTCGTCTGATCATGCACAGCGCAGATCGCGCCACGCCCATTACTCTGGTCGAGAATGCCTCGCGTCCGGACCAGCGGATATTGGCCACCACGTTGGACCAATTGCCCACCGATCTGGCCGCCGCCGAAATGGATGGACCGGCGCTGACCTTCTATGGCCTTGCCCCGCGCGAAGCTGCGCAGGTTGTAACCGAATTCAACAAGGAGCTTGCCTGATGGCCCGCGCTTTTTCCCCCAAAGTCGTCACTGCAAATGACTTGCTCGAAGGCGACGTGATTTATCTGACCGAAGATGACCGCTGGTCCCGTGACCTGAGCGAAGCAGAACTGATCACCGACGAGGCACATGCGCAGGTTCGCCTGCTGGATGCCGCGCGTCAGGCAAACAAAATCGTGGGCGCCTATCTGGCCGATGCCGTTGCTGGCGAAAACGGTCTCGAACCCACCCATTTCCGGGAAGACTTCCGCCGCACTGGTCCGTCCAACTATGCCCACGGCAAACAGGAAACTTCCCCGCAGCCCCGGGCCTGACCTCTGGCCCTTCTCTCTCCCCTTCAAGGCCCCAGGTTCGGGGCTGCAACCAAGGACAGCTAGACATGTATCGCTACTCCGAGTTTGACAAAGATTTTCTGGCAGAGCGTAACGCGCAGTTCCGCGCTCAGGTCGAGCGCCGTATCGACGGTTCGCTGACCGAAGACGAATTCAAACCCCTGCGCCTGATGAACGGTCTGTATCTGCAACTGCACGCCTATATGCTGCGGGTCGCCATTCCCTACGGCACGCTGAACAGCGCACAAATGCGCCAACTGGCCCTGCTGGCTGAAAAGTGGGACAAGGGCTATGGCCACTTCACCACCCGTCAGAACATCCAGTACAACTGGCCGAAACTAAAAGATGTGCCGGACATGCTGGACGCATTGGCCGAGGTTGGCATGCATGCCATTCAGACCTCGGGCAATACCATCCGCAACGTGACCGCCGACCATTTCGCCGGTGCCGCAGCGGATGAGGTCGCCGACCCGCGCCCTTACGCCGAACTGCTGCGCCAGTGGTCCACCGACCACCCGGAATTCCAGTTCATGCCGCGCAAGTTCAAGATCGCGATCACTGGTTCGGAAAACGACCGTGCTGTGATCAAAGCGCATGACATCGGCCTGCAACTGGTCGAGCGTGACGGCGTTCTGGGTACTCGTGTCATCGTCGGTGGCGGCCTGGGCCGGACGCCCATGATCGGCAAGGAACTTTCCGAATTCGTCGCATTCGATGATCTGCTGGCCTATCTGGAGGCGACCGTTTCCGTCTGGAACCAGATCGGACGCCGTGACAACAAATACAAAGCGCGCATCAAGATCACCGTGCACGAGCATGGTATCGACGCCATCCGCGCCAAGGTGAACCAGCGTTTCCTTCAGGTACGCCCGCAGTTCAAAGGCGCGGATATGAACCTGCTGGAGGAGATCAAGGATCATTTCGCGCCACCAGCCTACCGTCAGGCTTCGGTTGCGTCGTTCGAAAGCGCCTACACCAACGATCCGGTCTTCCGCTCGTGGGTCGACACAAACATCGCACCACACAAGAACGCGGACCACGCAATCGTCACGATCTCGATCAAGAAGCATGGCCTGACACCGGGTGATGCAACTGCCGAGCAGATGCGCGTGATGGCCGATCTGGCCGAAGAATTCGCCTATGACGAGCTGCGCATCAGCCATGAGCAGAACGTGATCCTGCCGCATGTCCACAAATCGGACCTGCCTGCCATTCATGCGAAGCTGAAGGAACACGAACTGGCCACCGCCAATATCGGCCTGATCAGCGACATCATTGCCTGCCCCGGCATGGATTACTGCGCGCTGGCAACGGCCCGCTCGATACCGGTTGCTCAGGAAATCGCGACCCGCTTTGAGGATATGAAGCTAGAGCATGACATTGGACACCTGAAGATCAAGATCTCGGGTTGCATCAACGCCTGTGGCCACCATCATGTGGGCCACATCGGCATCCTGGGTCTGGATCGCGCGGGCGTCGAAAACTACCAGATCACTCTGGGTGGTGACGCAACCGAGACAGCCGCGATCGGCGACCGCACCGGTCCGGGCTTTGCCTATGATGAGATCGTGCCGGCCGTGGAACGCATCGTCGACACCTACCTGGATCTGCGCGAGAGTGCTGAAGAGACCTTTCTGATGACCTATCGCCGCGTCGGCATGGCCCCATTCAAGGCCGCCCTCTACCCCGAGGCTCGGGCGAATGCCGCTTGACCTGATCCAAACGGAACTGGGCAAAGATCGAAGCGACCTGACCGAGAAGGTCAACGCATTGAATGCCCGGTTTCGTCACCACAGCGCACATGATGTGATGCATGGTGCCATTGAAGAGATCGACGAACTTGCTCTGGTCTCCAGCTTCGGTGCGGAATCGGTGGTGCTGCTTCATATGGCTGCGGTGGTCGACAAGACGACACCGGTGCTGTTCGTCGACACCCAGATGCTGTTCACCGAAACGCTGGAATACCAACAGGAAGTCAGCGAGCGTCTGGGGCTCAAGAACATCAAGATCATTCGGGCGGATGACGAAGACATTCGACGTGAAGACCCCTATGGCGCGCTGCGTACGCGCGACATGGATGCGTGCTGCAACCTGCGTAAGACATTCCCGTTGCAACGGGCATTGACCGGGTATTGCGGCTGGATTACCGGGCGAAAACGGTTCCAGTCCGGAACGCGCGCCGCGCTCGAGTTTTTCGAGGTCGAAGACGGTACGGGCCGGATCAAGGTCAATCCGTTGGCCCACTGGGCGCCGGACGATGTGCGCGCTTATATGGAAGAAAACAACCTGCCCCGGCATCCGCTGGTGGCCAAAGGATACCCATCGATCGGCTGTGCGCCCTGCACCTCGCCGGTGAAGGAAGGCGAAGACCCTCGTGCCGGACGCTGGCGCGATCAGAACAAGGAAGAATGCGGCATTCATTTTGTCGACGGCAAGATGGTGCGCATCGGAGAGAAAACATGAACGTAATCGTAACGGATGTGGGCTTTTCGCCCGATGACTGGACCGACGGCTTTGTCACTCTGGACGATGCCGCGAACGACGTGGTTGCGCTGGACGTCAGCTCGGACACGGATCCTGATGAACTTTTTGATCGTCTGGGCAGTGCCAGGCTGGTCCGGGTGGATTTTCCATCCTTCGCCGATGGTCGCGGCTTCACCATCGCCCGCGCCCTGCGCCTGAAGGGCTATACGGGACGCTTGCGCGCCAAAGGTCACGTTCTGGCTGACCAATATGCCATGGCGCGTCGCAGCGGCTTTGACGAAGTTGAGATTGACGGAGACCTGGCAGATCGCCAGCCCGAAGATCAGTGGCTTTCCCGGGCCAACTGGAAAGAGAACAACTATCAGGCCCGTTTGCGCGGTTAAAAACCGCACATCGCCGGCTTGTGACACAAAGGGGGCAATCTGTCCCCTTTTCCTGACTTGGATCAACGATTAAACGGAGATGTCGGTTTAGCAGACCGACAGGTAAACGATGACAGAGATGAAGCACGTGAGCGAAGCAACTGCCGTAAAGGCCCCCGTCCTGCCGGACGCGCAAACCGTAACCGAGGTCAAACACTGGACCGACAGCCTGTTCTCTTTCAAGGTGACGCGCCCCGCCACGCTGCGTTTCCGCTCGGGCGAGTTCGTGATGATCGGTCTGCTGGGCGATAATGGCAAGCCATTGCTGCGCGCCTATTCAATCGCCTCGCCTTCGTGGGACGATGAGCTCGAGTTCTATTCGATCAAGGTGCAGGACGGCCCGCTGACTTCGAAGCTTCAGCATATCAAGCCCGGTGACCAGATCATCCTGCGCCCAAAGCCGGTTGGCACTTTGGTGCATGACGCCCTGCTGCCCGGCAAGCGTTTGTGGTTCTTTGCAACCGGCACCGGCTTTGCCCCGTTTGCTTCGCTGCTGCGTGAACCGCAAACATATGAAGATTATGACGAGGTCATCATCACCCACACCTGCCGCGAAGTGGCCGAGTTGGAATACGGCCGCCAATTGATCGACAGCATCCGCCAGGATGAAATGCTGGCCGAGCTTATTGGCGAAGGCTTCGCTGACAAGATCCGTTATTACCCGACGACAACGCGCGAAGAGAGCCCCAAGATGGGCCGGATTACCGACCTGCTGAAGGATGGCACCGTGTTCAGGGATCTGGGCATAGGAGGCGGAATCAAGCCCGAAACCGACCGCGCGATGGTCTGCGGTTCGCTGGCGTTCAACCTGGATATCAAGGAAATCCTTGAAGGTTTTGGTCTGCGCGAAGGCGCGAATTCCGAACCCAAGGAGTTTGTGATCGAAAAGGCCTTTGTCGGCTAAAGGTAGGTTGCGTTCGGAGCTTTGTGGCCCCGAACGCAAAAAACACCGGACAAAACACTGTTTTTTCGCAACTGCCGGTGTTTATGCCGCTTGAAGTGCGGCCCGGCCCGGTTTAAATTCCGGGCTCGAAATTCTGCAATTATCAAAGGAATGAACCCATAGCTCGCAGACCTCACAACGCGCCGCCACAACGTGACACCGGCCCGCGCGTCAATGACAAGATCCGTGCCCCCGAAATCCGCCTGATTGGCGCCGAAGGTGAAAATGTCGGGGTGGTTCATCCCGCCAAAGCCATGCAGATGGCCGCCGATGCCGGTCTTGATCTGGTCGAAATTTCGCCCAATGCGAACCCACCGGTCTGCAAGATCATGGACTTCGGCAAATTCAAATATGAAACGCAGAAACGCGAAGCCGAAGCCCGCAAGAAGCAAAAGATCATCGAGGTGAAAGAGGTCAAGTTCCGACCCAACACCGACACGCATGATTACGATGTGAAGATGCGCAACGTATTCAAGTTTCTGGAGAATGGCGACAAGGTGAAAGTCACCCTGCGCTTCCGTGGCCGCGAAATGGCACACCAGAACCTGGGCCGCGAATTGCTGGAGCGTGTCGCTGAGGACATCAAAGAGCTGGGTAAGATCGAAAACATGCCGAAAATGGAAGGCCGTCAGATGATCATGATGATCGGCCCCCTTCCGCAGAAATAACCCGGCCCGAATACCGAAACGATCAAAGCCCCTTCGCCTTCGAAGGGGCTTTTTTTAAGTCGCTTTCCTGCTTTTCAACCAATGAGCCGCATCCCTGAAGTCGAACACCAACGATGTGATGTCGACGATCAGAAGCAACCAAAGAAAGCGAACAAAGGCGGGGCTTAGGAATTCTTCTGACATCAGCAGAAGCGTCACGATGATGACCAGCGGCACCCAGCACAGAACGTGCGGCAAGGCCATCGCACCGCTCATCCCGCGGGCAGCCACCATGATCGGTACGTTCAGCGCCATGCCCGCAATTGCAAGTAAAGCAATCAGATGCCCCCGTGGCTGATCAAGAAAGGCCAGCGGAAACAGGTTAACCGGCACCAAAAAAGCGGCCACCCAGATCTGCACCCACAAAGGAAGCGCTCGGAAACTGCGCCAGATATCCAGCACCATGGACTTCGCCCCATACTGATACTTCGCCGGCGACATTAACAAACGTGCTGCGGGCGAAAAGGGCATTCACAGTATTGTCAGAGCACTGCTGAAAGAGCGCGTTCCAGTTTTCCGACAAGCTCGCCTATCTGTTCTTCTTCTATAATGAAAGGCGGCGCGAGCAGGATATGGTCTCCGTTCCGACCATCCCTGGTGCCCGCCATGGGATAACAGATCAACCCCTCGGCAAGTGCTGCCTTCTTTAGCTTTCCGGCAATGCCCAGCGATGGATCAAATGGTGTCTTTGCCTCACGGTCTGCCACCAGTTCCACACCACGGAACAGGCCACGGCCCCGCAGGTCACCCACATTCGGGTGCTGTCCAAACGCGGCCTCCAGGGCGGATTGCAATTTGGTCCCCATGACCCCGGCGCGCGCTGGTAATTCACGTTCTGTTAATTCACGGACCACCGCAAGGGCGGCTGCCGTGGCCACGGGATGGCCGACATAAGTGTGACCATGCTGGAAAAACCCTGATCCATCACGGATCGCATCATATATCTCGCCCGTGCACAACATCGCCCCGATCGGTTGATAGCCTGCGCCCAACCCTTTGGCGACGCACAGAATATCCGGTGCGACGCCATCGTGATCGCAGGCAAACAAATGACCGGTGCGCCCCATTCCACACATCACCTCATCCAGAATTAGCAACACTCCGTATTGGTCGCAGATTTCGCGGATGCGCTTGAAATACCCCTGAACCGCCGGAACCGCGCCAAGGGTAGCGCCGACGACAGGCTCGGCCATAAAGGCCATCACAGTGTCAGGCCCCAGCCGCAGGATTTCCGCCTCCAACTCATTGGCGACGCGTTGACCGTAGTCAAAGCTGCTCTGGCCCTCAGGTTTCTCGGCGTATTCAAAACAGGCCGAAATATGTGTCATATCGATCAGCATCGGAGCAAACTGTGCCCGTCTCCAGGCGTTGCCACCAGCTGACAAAGCCCCCAGCGTGTTGCCATGGTAGCTCTGCTTGCGAGCTATGACATGACGACGTTCAGGCTGACCAACCTCCAGGAAGTACTGACGCGCGAGCTTGATCGCCGCTTCGGTCGCTTCGGACCCGCCCGAGACGAAATACACCCGGTCCAGGTCCCCGGGAGCATACTGGATCAACAGATCCGCCAATGCTTCAGCCGGTTCGGACGTCATGAACCCGGTATGTGCAAAGGCGATCTTTTCCACCTGCCGTTGCACCGCCTGTATCACCGCCGGGTTCGAATGCCCCAGACAGGACACTGCCGCGTCGCCGCAATCCAGATACCGCTTGCCGCTGGCATCGATCAGATAACAGCCATCTCCACCCGCCGCGATGGGAAGGTCGGATTTTGTGTGGCGCGGGAAAACATGACTCATGTTTCAGTCCTTCCAAGAGTTTCAACCAAAGCAGCGACCGAAGCCGCGTTATCCGCCCACGGTGCGCCACCTGGGCCCGTTAAGCTGTTTTCAAATCCGACCCGCACGTCGCCACCGCGCCGCGCAGCCTCGGCCAGACAGGCATGTTCCTGCGCCCCAAAAGCGCATACCATCCAATTTGACCGACTGAAGGGAAACACATCCAGATCCGCAGGGTCAGATTGCTGACCTTCGCTATACCGACCGAGCACAAGCAAACGGTCTGTCTGATCCGCTTTCACCACGCCTTTCAATTGCCAGTCTTCAAGCAAGTCCACGTCTTTCGCGTCATATAGAATATGCTGAACCCGCGTCCCCTGATCCGCGCACAACGCGTAGACCCGAGGCGCAAGATCAGGATCTCGCGCGATCTCTCTGACCGAAATGGATGCCCATTCTGGTTGAACCTTCTTCAGGCACTCAAATTGCGCTGTGACGTCGAAAACTCCTGCCGACTCGGTTGTGATCTGAACATCCATACCCGGCGCCGCACGCTGCAATTCGGTCAGCGTCTCGCGATACAATCCGGCATCCAGCGAATGGTTGCCTTCAGCATTCCGTACATGCAAATGCACGCCGT
Source organism: Ruegeria sp. AD91A (assembly GCF_003443535.1). Taxonomy (GTDB): domain Bacteria; phylum Pseudomonadota; class Alphaproteobacteria; order Rhodobacterales; family Rhodobacteraceae; genus Ruegeria. The sequence continues at coordinate 1,241,331 of NZ_CP031946.1, forward strand.
TCGCACCCGTCGCATGACAGCCACGTGCAGTCATGATGATCTCGTCCGTTGTGACTGGCAGCGCCGGGTGATCCCGTCTGCCCCGCCGGGCGCCGTTTGGTGCGACCAGAATATACGGCCTGCCAGAGGCTTTTGCTGCGTTCGATGTCATGACGTCCTCTTATCCTGCCTCCAACTAATGCGATCACCTTACGTTTTCAATTTACCCATATAAAAACATATGTTTTATATTTCACATGACGCACCCTCTCACCTCCTTGGTTACGCAATTGCGCCGCGAGATCGATGAGATGCCGGCGCAAATGCAGGTCGCCGCAAAATACATCATCGATCATCCCGGCGACTTCGCATTGAATCCAATCCGAACCACCACCGATCGCATCGGCATCAGCTCGAATGTTCTGATCCGGCTGGCGCAACGCATGGGATATGACAGCTTTGACGCTTTTCGACGTCCGTTTCGAAACGCTCTGACAACCGACGGCGAAGACAGGTTTGGGCAAGACTGGCTGGAACACCTAAAGGAACAAGGGCAGTTTGGTGCGGCGCAGGCACGATTTGCGCAGAACGAAATAAATGTCGTGTCCAGATCGCTGCGGCTCATGGCCCCTCATTTGACGGAACAGGCCGTCGCGCACATCAGGTCGGCGCGCCGCTGTTATGTGACTGCCACACGGTCCAGCCATGCGCTGGCCTATTATTTTCACTACGCCGGTCGCATGGCCCATCCCGGGCTTCAGTTGGTGCCCCGCCACATGGGCTCGGCCATCGACGACCTGGTCGAAGCCACCGCCGAGGATTGTCTGTTTGCCATCACGGTTCACCCCTATTCCGCCGACACGATTCAATCGATGCGCTTTGCGCGCGACCGGTCGATGCGTATTGTGTTGCTGTCGGACAGCAAGGTTATCGCGCCGGGGGTGGAACCGGATGTCGTCCTCCCTGTCAGCACACGAACCCTGCACCCGTTTTCAAGTTTTTCAGGGGCAATGGCCGTCTTGGAATGTCTGCTGGGGCATCTGTTTGACGCTGAGGGAGAGGCCGCCAGAGAAAGAGTGGAAGCCTATCAGAAGGCGCGGGAAGATACCGGAGCGTACTGGCGCCCCGGCGTTTTGCCAAAGCTCAGAAAACCTTGAACCAAATCATTCAAAGCTTCTGGGGCCAACACCAGAATTCAGCTTCGTTCAGGATCAGCGGCGGATTGTTCTTTTCTTTTGGCGCGGGGCTGAGGTCTGGTCGGGATTTCCTTCAACAATCCCCCGACACCCATTCCGGCAATATCTGCCCCGGTCGTTTCGATCCCGCAGGCAATACGCGATAGAACCCAATCCGCCCCGTTCAATGCCGGAGATCGCGCGCACCCGGGCAACCCGATCACCGGTCGATCCTGCATCGAACCCAGAAACAGCAGGTTTCCCGGATCAACCGGCATACCGAACCGATCCACCTGCCCGCCGGCAAGCCGAACAGCAGATGGGGCAACATCATCAGGATCCGAGGTCGCGGATCCGGTCAGTATCATCAGCAAATCACCAGCAGTCCTGGAAACCGCCTTGGCCAATGCTTCCACGCGATGCGGTACAATCTGCACATCACACAAATCCAGACCCAAGGCTTCGGTCCGCCCGCGAATGGCGGCGATCCCCTTTTCGTTGGAGGGGCCACCGGGGATATCCGTAACGATCAAACCTGCTGTCTTGTGAACGGGCCTTGCCAGACGCACGGCCCCTTGCGCCAGATTGGCGGCCCGCCGAACATCAGCTTCTGGCACGGCATATGAGATGACCTTGATGGTGGCGACCATGCCCTTCGGACCCATCTGCTGGTATTGCGGAACCGTCGCAACCGTAATCATCGGGTTGACCCGGTTGAACATCTCCAGTGCGTCCACATCCAGAACTGCCACGCCCGGCGCGTCCGCCAACAGGTTGACCCGGCCGGTAAACGCATCGGTCACGCGCAGATTGGCCGACGCCGCATCTGGCGCAAGAGCTGCGGCCAAGGTGCGTGCGGCTTCATCTTCATGGCAATCACCGGGTTCAAGGCGCGCAACGATCACTTCGCGGATGCCCGCCTGCGTCAACTGTGTCACATGCTTTGCCTGCAACGACAGTCCTTTACGCAGTTTTCTCCCGTCCGCCGTCACCGAATGAGCCAGAATGGCACCTTTTGCTTCGGAGACTGCTACCGGACCAAACCTCATGCCTTGCCTCGCAGAACGGCCGTCATCTGCGCCAGAATTGCAACGGCAATCTCGGATGGGCCGGCAGCCCCGATATCCAACCCGATTGGCCCATGAATCCTCGAGATTTGCTCATCACTGAAACCGGCCGCTTTCATACGCTCGACGCGTTTGGCGTGGGTACGTGTTGATCCCAAGGCACCAATGTAAAACACACCCGCATCCAGTGCAGCTTGCAGCGCCGGATCATCCAGTTTTGGATCATGCGTCAGCAGGACAATTGCGGTGCGCGCATCCAGCCCAAGTTTTTCCACAGCCTCATCCGGCCAATCCGTTAGGATCGTTTCCCCCGGGAATCGGGCGTTGGAGGCAAATGCGTCGCGCGGGTCGATAATGGCCGGATCATACCCAGCTATGCGCGCCATCGGCACCAGTGCCTGCGCGATGTGAACCGCGCCGACAATGATCAGCCGTAGCGGTGGGTTGTGTACCGCTACAAAGGTCCGGCCATCTTCTTCAAATCCAGAACGATCCATACGCAACCGTTCCGCATAGGCATTTCGGCGCAAGGCCCTGTGCCCGGTATCGATATTGACTTCATAAGCAATCGGTTCACGAGCCGCGCGGGCTGCAACCAGTTCCGCCAACATCGGTTCGGGCAGAACCTTCCCGACGGGTTCGACAAGAACGCGTATGGTTCCGCCACAGGCCAGCCCGACCGCAAAGGCGTCTTCATCGCTCACCCCAAATTCCAGCAATCGGGCCTCGCCTTCGTCAATGGCTTCAAGCGCTTCGACGATCACTGCTCCCTCGACGCAGCCACCCGACACAGAGCCTTCGATCCGGCCATCGCCGCCGATCACCAGTTGGGAACCAACCCGGCGCGGCGCGCTGCCCCAGGTTTCGACAACTGTAGCAAGCGCGGCGCCGCTGCCATCGCGGTGCCACTTCAGTGCCGTTTCCGGACTGTTGTCGAATCGTTCCATCAGAACCTCCAGACGTCGTCTGTTTCCCAACATAAGCAGGATTGGCCTGATGAAAAGCGCAACGCCCTTACCAAAACGTCTATGTTGAGCTTTGTGAGCCGATATCAATGCTCGAACTGTATTCAAGAAATCACAGCATTGATTGTTAGTGCCACGGGTTTTAGCCTGCGCGTGCAGCCGGCCAAGTGACCGAGCCGCATATCAAACACATTTTTTTGGAGACAAGCAGTTGAAACATTTTCTTGCATTGGGCGCAGTGGTTGGCCTTTTGACTTCAACCGCAGCGTGGGCTGACACATTCGAACGTTACGGAGAAGTAGCAGGCTGGAAAGTCTTCATCGACAACGAGAAGAAATCCTGCCTGATCGAGGCCGTGGACGATGCGGAAAACGTCGTTCAGATGGGCCTGACCGAAGATCGCGGCGTGGGATATGTGGGGGTATTCACCAAGGCGGAGACCGACATCAAACGTGGCGAGACACAAGAAGTGGCCATCTTGATCGGGGACAACATCTATCTGGGTGAAGCCACAGGTATGAAAGGCAATATCACCAAGGGCTATTCCGGTGGCTATGTCCTGTCAGACAGCCCTCAATTCGCGGATGATCTGGCCAAGAAAAAGGTCATGATCGTTTTCCCCGAAACGTCATACGCTTTCACAGTCGATCTGACCGGCACATACAAAGCTATGGAAATGGCCCGTAAGTGCAATGAAGAACAGTTGTCATAGGCGACTATTCGGAAAGCGCGGCCAACAGCCGTGCTTTCTGCCCCTGGTCATCGGGTTGTGAGATCACGGAGGCCAGATCTTCGAGCGAGGCTATTGAATGCCCTGCCCTGAAACTGTCGACATGGGGCAGCATGGCCGCCACCCCCAGAGCCTTGGGGGCAAACCCGTCCCAGCGCAGTAGCGGGTTCAGCCAGATCAGGCGTTTTGAGGACAGGTGCAGCCGCTCAACCTCTTTCTCCAGCCTCTCCGGTTCACCCCGCTCCAATCCGTCGGTGATCAGCAGAACAACGGCCCCCTGCCCCATGACCCGTCTTGACCAGTCTCTGTTGAACTGATGCAGACAGTCGCCGATGCGCGTGCCCCCTTCCCAATCCTGCGCCTCGGCCCCGGCAGCTGCAAGAGCTGCGTCAACGTCCCGCTGACGTAAGTGGCGGGTTATGTTGGTCAGGCGCGTGCCGAAAGTGAAAGCATGAACCTTGGCCCAACCTGCCCCCTTAGCGTTCGATACCGTGTGCAGGAAGTGCAGGATGGCACGGCTGTACTGGCTCATTGAACCTGAGATGTCGCACAGGGCCACAAGGTTTGGCCATCGCGGTTTGGGCTCTAGCCGGGCGATATCGCGCAACTCTCCTCCTTGCCGCATGGCTGCTCGCAAAGTGCGGGCACGGTCAATGCGGTGCCCCAGATGGCTGGATTGACCTCGTCGGGATTCGATGGGCTTGACCGGCAGGGTCAACCGCGCCAAAACGCGCTTGGCTTGCGCGATTTCGGCAGTGCTCATCTGTTCAAAGTCCAGATTGCGAAGACGCTCCTCGGACGATGCCGTCTGCGTGGCGTCAATCTCGATTTCAGTTTCGCCTTCGTCTTGTGCCGCCAGCTCGGGCGTGTCGTGTTCGACGCCATCCAGAAGGGCCTCAGCCGCGCGTTTTTCGCCAGCATCCGCCTTGCGATCCTCCTGCACGCCCCGAATGGCGGGAAGCATCATGGCCATCATGTGCTCCATGTATCGCGGGTCGCGCCAGTACATTCGGAAGACTTGTGCGAAGACCGTGCGATGTTCGGGACGATTTACGAAACAGGCGTGCAGCGTCCAGTAGAAATCCCGTTTCTCGGTAAAACCCGCGGCTTGCACCGCGCGAATTGCGTCAATCACCCGCCCCGGACCAATCGGCAGACCCGCCTTCCGCAGCGCGCGGGCAAAATGGGTAATGTTCTGCGCCAGCTTCGGGTAGTCGGGAATTTCCAGCGGGATTTGTTCGGCCATAACGCGTCAGGCCGGTTCAAGCGTCGCTTTGGCCTCATCCAGAATGCGCTTGGCCTCAGACCCTTGCAGCTTCTGGATGTCGTCCTGGTATTTCAGGATCGCACCCAGCGTATCACCGATCACCTCGGGGCTGAGATTCATCACGTCCAGCGCCAGCAGACATTTGGCCCAGTCAATGGTTTCGGCCACGCCGGGTTTCTTGAACAGGTCCTCGGTGCGCAGACGCTGAACGAAAGCCACAACTTCGCGGCTGAGCGCATCGGCGGCCTCGGGCGCGCGCGCGTGCAGAATTTCGATCTCACGTTCGAAATCGGGATAATCGACCCAGTGATACAGGCAGCGGCGCTTGAGGGCATCGTGCACTTCGCGGGTCCGGTTCGACGTGACAATCACAATGGGTGGTTCGGGGGCTGCAACAGTGCCCAGTTCAGGGATTGTGACCTGAAAATCACTGAGGGCCTCCAGCAGAAAGGCTTCAAACGGTTCATCGGTCCGGTCCAGTTCGTCGATCAGAAGAACCGGCGCTCCGTTTTCGTCCGGGCGCATTGCCTGAAGCAGCGGGCGTTCGATCAGGTATTCATCCGAAAACAGTTCCGCCTGTAACGCGCCTCGGTCGGCTCCGCCCGAAGCTTCGGCCGTTCGGATCGCGACCATCTGCGCCGGAAAGTTCCATTCGTAAACCGCCGTGGACGCGTCCAGACCTTCGTAGCACTGCAATCGGATCAAACGGCGGTTCAGACCGGATGCCAGCGCCTTGGCGATTTCCGTCTTTCCGACACCTGCTTCACCTTCCAGAAACAACGGGCGACCAAGCTTCAGCGAAAGGAACACAACCGTGGCAAGGGCGCGCCCGCAGACATAGCCCTGACTTCCCAGCATCTGCTGCACGGCATCAATGGAATTAGGCTGCGTCATGGAACCTCTCTCTTCTTCGCGGATAAACAGGTCACGCAAGCGCCCTTGCGTCAAGGCCTTACCCCCTGCCTGAGCTACGACGTTCCGGTTGGTTGACAAGTTTTTTCGGCAACTCGTACTGCGCTGGTTGGTCTTTCGGGGCAGCTATGCTAGCGGAAGATCATGACTGATACCCTCACCATCCGCCGCCCCGACGACTGGCATCTGCATCTGCGCGATGGCGCCATGTTGCAGGCCGTTCTGCCCGAAACCGCACGTCATTTCGCCCGTGCGATCATAATGCCGAACCTCGTGCCGCCCGTTATACGCGGGGATCAGGCTGCCGCTTACCGCGACAGGATCCTGGCCGCCTTGCCCGACGGTATGAGGTTTGAGCCGCTGATGACCCTGTACCTGACCGAGGATACAGATGCGCAGGACGTCGCTGCCGCCCATGCCAGCGGGCTGATAAAAGCGGTCAAGCTGTACCCGGCGGGGGCCACGACCAATTCGGCCTCGGGCGTGCGTGACTTTGACAAAGTGCGCCCGGTTTTGGAGAAAATGGCCGAGATCGGTCTGCCCATGTGTGTTCATGGCGAAGTGACCGACACAGAGATCGACATCTTTGACCGCGAAGCCGTGTTCATCAACCGCGTTCTGGACCCGATCCGCCGGTCGACGCCGGGACTGCGCGTGGTGATGGAACATATCACCACGTCCGATGGTGTCGACTATGTCAAAGCCAACGAGGCGGATCTGGGTGCGACGATCACCGCGCACCACCTGATCATCAACCGCAACCATATTCTGGTGGGCGGGATCAAACCGCATTACTATTGCCTGCCGGTCGCCAAGCGCGAGGAACACCGCCAAGCCCTGCTGGCTGCTGCAACGTCAGGTGACGCGCGGTTCTTCCTGGGCACGGACAGCGCTCCGCACACGGATGCAAACAAGGAAATGGCCTGCGGCTGCGCGGGGTGTTTCACTGCGACAAATACCATGTCTCTGGTGGCCGAGATGTTCGACCGCGAAGGTGCTCTGGACAAGCTGGAGGTGTTCGTCTCGCTCAACGGGCCGGGCTTTTACCGCCTGCCTGTGAACGAAGAGACGATTACCCTGACCAAGGGCGAACCGGTTGAATACCCGTCAAAGATCGACACGGACGATGGACCTGTCACGGTGTTCGACCCGGGCTTTCCACTGCACTGGCGCGTGGCTTAACCCGCCATACGTTCAGCCAGATCACGGGCGCGACCTCCGGTGCGCAGCATCGACCAGATCGCGTCTGTCTCATCCGTCCCGATCAGCTTCGATGCTTTGACGCGTACACGATCCTCGCGGTCAGATAGCGACATTGGGGTCATCAGGTCATGCGTTGTCTCGCGGCGAACACCGTCGCGACGCAGCAAGGCCAGATGCGCCTGCGTTTCCGACAGGCTTTCATCCGCTTCGACCGTGATGCGGTCTTGCAGAGACGTCATGCGCGGGTCCGCGCAGACCTTGTCGGTGTAGCTGCCCGGCAAAGCCGTATCATACCCCAGCGCCTGCATCGCGATGACCGTTCGGTAAGAGAATTTTGCCCCCAGCCCGGTTGTGGGCGACAGCTGATTGCAAACGCTCATCCATCGGGGATGGGTTTTGATTTTGAGCTCGGCCACTTCGGGTTCCGCAATGTCCAGAGCGCGTGCCGCTTCCAACGCCGCGTGCAGGCCGTGACAACAGGCGTGGAACTTGTGGCTTACCGTTTCGAACAGCCATTCATCGCCCAAACCATCCAGCGCGTTTTGATCCGCTGCACCCTGATGGGTCGCGCCAAATCCGTACGTGCCTTCCAACGCGTCGGCGTTGGCCTGAAATCCACGCTGAACAAGCAGAGCCGTCTCAACCCCGGCCGAAGCGGCTAGCCCGGCATTGTAAGGCTTGCCCATGGTTCCGAACTGGGCCTTCAGCCCAGCCGCGCGCGTTGCTGTCAAACCCAATACGGACCGCATCTGGGTTTTATCCAGTCCTAGCAACCGACCGACGGCGACGGCAGCTCCGAATGCACCGGATGTCGCTGTCTGATGAAACCCGGCCTGATAATGGCCCCTGCCCAGCCACAGGCCGACACGGATTGAAGTTTCCATCCCGACCAGCGCGGCTTCGAGTAAGTCAACCAGAATGCGGTCATCCCATTCGGCTACGGCAAGGACGGCAGGTAGAATGGCAACTGAAGGATGCCCGATATGCGCAAAATGCGTGTCGTCGTAATCCAGCGCATGGGAAACAGTTCCGTTCACCAAAGCTGCGCCGCGCAAAGGGGCCGCGCCTCCGCCGAACAGATGGGCCTGAGCGTTCCCGCCCTCGGCCAGAACCATATCGCGAACCGTACAAGACACGGGCTCGGAGGCCCCAGCACGACCAACTGCAACCCAATCCAGAACAGACAGAGATGTGACAACCCTCGCCTGAGCCGTCGTTGAAACCGGGCCCGCCGCGAAGGTGGCCAATGCTGCTGTGAAATCCGTCATGGGCGCAGTCTAGCGTGCGCCCTTGCAGGGTAAAGGCCTAGCCGTAGAGTTCTTTCGCACGTGCCTCGAAGGCGCGCACAATCCGCTGCATGGCTTCGTTGAACACAACCCCGATAATCCCTTGCAGGATGGCGTTCTTGAACTCGAAATCCACATGGAACGAGATGTTGCAACCCCCATCGGGCGCGTCCTCGAACTGCCAGTCGGATTTCATGTATTTGAAAGGTCCGTCGAGATATTCGGTGTCGATCTTTTTCTGATCGGAAAACAGAGTCACCCGGCTGCCGAACCGTTCGCGGAACACTTTGAACGAGATGACCAGATCGGCCTCCATCACCTCGGCCTCACCAACCGCATAGGTCTTGCGGATCCGGGCCGCGGCGCACCAGGGCAGAAACTTGGGGTAACTGCCTACATCCGCAACAAGATCATACATCTGCTGGGCTGTGTATGGCAGGTGGCGGGTTTCCGAATGGATTGGCATGATGTCCGGTATTTGCAGGTGACAATGGCGCGTCATGTCGTATGTTGCGCGCCAAAGATCAAGGGGGCTGCGATGACTAACCGCGCATATGTGATAGATGAGATGATCTCGGCCAAGGCCATCGCTGCCCGAATCGAGGAGTTATGCCGCGAGATAACGGATGAGTTCGGCGATACGGACAAGCTGGTCGTCGTGGGATTGCTACGCGGCAGTTTCGTCTTCATCGCCGATCTGGTACGTGAGCTGGATCTTCCCATCGAGGTAGATTTTCTTGAGGCATCCTCTTACGGTGATGCGATGGAAAGCAGCCGGGAAGTCCGCATTCTCAAAGACTTGCGCGGCGCGATTGAAAGTCGCGACGTGCTTGTTGTCGAAGATATCGTCGATACGGGCCACACACTGAACCATGTCACCAAGTTGCTTCAAAGCCGCAAGCCCTCTCGTTTGAAGTCCATTGCGTTGCTCGACAAACCCAGCCGTCGCGAAGTTGATTTCCGGTCAGACTGGATTGGCTTTGAAATTCCGGATGAATTCGTCGTGGGCTACGGGATCGATTACGCTCAGCGCAACCGCAACTTGCCCTTTATCGGCAAGGTTCGGTTTACCGAGGACTAGATGCACTTTTGTTGGGCAGTTTGAAGCTCAGCTTTGCACGCTAAATTCAAAAATCCGAATAATAATAGACAAGCTAAATTGTGTCCGATTACTCTCCTTATCAACTTAGGGGGATTATCGATGAAGCGGATTGTTGCGACAGCTGGTGTCGTTATGGCGATCGTGGCACTTTCAAGTTCGGGTGCTGCAAAGGACAACAAGGGCAAAGGGCAAGGTGCCAATAAAAACAAGGTAGAGAAATCTATCAAGTCAAACGGCAAAGCTGTTCCGCCCGGTCAAATCAAAAGATATACGCGTGGCCAGAAGTTGCCCGATGATCTGAGTTTCGATTACATTGACGACCTCGGAAACTGGAAGCTTAAGCCGTTGGGACCCGGCCAGCGCTATATCCGGGTAGATGATGAAATTCTCTCGATATCTGATGATACGAAGACAGTTATAGAAGCCGTTGGAATCGTTGGTGATCTGGTCAATTGAGTGGATCGCGTCTAGCAGGTTTTGTGAAGCACGACATCAATCGCACTCAGAAAAATCCCGGTTCCAATCGGAATAAGCGCATCCGGGAAGTCATAGTCCGGGTTGTGCAGTTGCGGATGGTCCTGCCCCGCCCCCAACCAGAACATGGCCGCCTTGGCGCTTTTGCCAAACTGGCCGAAGTCTTCGGAAAAACGCTGTGGCTGATCGACCAGCATGCAGGCGACGTCCTGATCGGCAAAGGCCTTTGCCAGAACCGTATCAGCTTCGGGATCATTGACACAGGCATCGAACACCTCGTCATAGCTGATTTCCACCGCCAACCCTTCGACCTTCGCTATTTCGGCAACCAGGGATTCGGCCTCGGCCATCAGGCGCTCCATCCGCGCGTCCGAAACCGTGCGCAGGGTCACCCATAGTTCGGCCTGCCCCGGTGCGACGCCGACTGTGCGCTCGCCCAGAGTGGCATGGGTGACTGTGGTCAGAGCGTAGTCGTCATCCAATTCACCGCCCGCCCCCAATCCGGCCAATGCCAGCATCAGCCTGGACAAGGCACCTGCCGGCGACACGCCATCTTGCGGGGCAGCTGCATGTGACGTCTTGCCTGTCAGAACAATTTGCATCCCACGCGAGGCGCAGTTCGCGGGACCTACACACAGCTCTACTGCGCCCAGTTCCAGCCCCGGCAAGTTATGCAGAGACAGCACGATGTCAGGCGAAACCTCAGCGAACTGAGGATCGGCCCGGTAAGCAATCGCACCATGTCCGGTTTCTTCGGCGGGTTGGAAAATCAGAACCACGCGGCCAGACTTCGGGCGTTGTTCCTTCAACGCTTCCGCCACCCCGAGAACCATCACCATGTGGCCATCATGGCCGCACAGATGCCCTTTGCCTGCAATCTGAGACGCATAAGCCAGATCCGAGAGTTCCTGAATTGGCAGTCCATCCAGTTCGCATCGAATTCCAACTGTGGGGCCGGGAACGTTGCTTTCGTAAACGGCAGCAACACCGTGCCCGCCAATGCCGCACAGAACCCTGTCTGCACCCGCTTGGCGCAAAAGATCAGCAACCCGCGCTGCGGTATTTTCCTCCTGCCCCGAAAGCTCCGGGTGTTGATGAAACTCGTGGCGCAAGCTGATGAGCTGCGCGATCCGCTCCGGTGTCACGCCTGCTGCAACTTTGCTTGCCGAGCCGCGCGAAGCCGGGCGAAATCGTCACCCGCGTGATACGAAGACCGGGTCAGAGGCGTCGCGGATACCATCAGGAACCCCTTGCCATAGGCCGCCTTTTCGTAAGATGCGAACTCTTCCGGCGTTACGAACCGATCCACTCCGTGATGTTTCGGAGTCGGTTGCAGGTACTGGCCGATGGTCAGGAAATCGATATCCGCCGCGCGCATGTCGTCCATGACCTGACGCACTTGCTGTTCATTTTCACCCAACCCGACCATGATGCCCGATTTGGTGAAGATGGACGGATCAAGCTCTTTCACGCGCTGCAGCAGGCGCAAGGAATGGAAGTATCGCGCACCCGGGCGGACTTCGGGATAGAGGCCCGGAACCGTTTCCAGATTGTGGTTGAACACATCCGGTTTCGCTTCGACCACAATCTCAAGGACATCCTCATCACATTTCAGGAAGTCAGGCGTCAGAATCTCGATCGTGGTTTTCGGAGAACGATGACGCACCGCGCGAATGGTCTGCGCAAAATGCTCAGCCCCGCCATCTTGCAGATCATCGCGGTCCACCGAGGTGATCACCACATGGTTCAGGCCGAGTTTTTCAACCGCGTGAGCCACGCGTCCGGGCTCAAACGCGTCAAGATCGTCGGGGCGACCGGTTGCAATATTGCAGAAGGTGCAGCCGCGCGTACAAATCTCGCCCATGATCATCATGGTGGCATGGCCCTGGCTCCAGCACTCTCCTACGTTGGGGCACCCGGCTTCTTCGCAGACCGTCACCAGATTGTTGTCGCGCATGATCCGCCGCGTGTCCGCATAGCCTTTGCCGCCAGGTGCTTTGACCCTGATCCAACTTGGTTTCTTGGGCTGTGCATTGTCCGGACGATGAGCTTTTTCCGGATGGCGCTGTTCGGGGATCTTCAGATCTCGCACGGTCGTTTTCCTGACTTTGGGTCAACTCTTGTCGCTCATAACATAGACAGAAGCGCGGTGTTACACCAGCGGCGCATAGCCGCTATGCGTCGCAACCGCGCAATCGCAGAAAGCCATCATGCGCACATCAGTATTTCCGTATTAAATTTAATAATTAGCGGAATGTTGACCCTATTCGCGATCGCAGCATTTCCTCGATTGAATGCGGTTTAGAACTGTTTTAATTCACACCAAAACCACATGTGAATCACAGGAGTTTGACTATGAAATCCGGTGCAAAACTGCCCGACGTGACCTTTCACACCCGTGTCCGCGACGATTCCATCGAAGGACCAAACCCATTCCGTTGGGAAGACAAGACGACAGCTGACTATTTCGCCGGTAAGCGCGTAATCCTGTTCTCACTGCCAGGCGCGTTCACCCCGACCTGCTCGACTTTCCAGCTTCCCGGTTTTGAAAACGGCTATGCCGATTTCACGGCGATGGGGATCGACGAAATCTACTGCATGTCCGTCAACGACAGCTTCGTGATGAACAAATGGGCGCAGGATCAGGGCTTGAAGAACGTTAAGGTCATCCCCGACGGATCGGCAGAGTTCACCCGGAAAATGGGCATGTTGGTCGACAAGGACAATCTGGGTTTTGGTATGCGCTCATGGCGCTATGCGGCCATCGTCGATGATGGTGTCGTCGAAGCGTGGTTCGAAGAGCCCGGCTTGATGGATAACTGTCCAGAAGACCCTTATGGCGTGTCCTCGCCGGAAAATCTGATGAAACACCTGCGGGCGTCTGCAGAACCCGAAATGGCTTAAGCCTCAAATCCCGAGAAAAGGCCCGAATACACCGGGCCTTTTTTCTGTTCAGCCGATCAACCGGTCTCGTTCCGCCTGATCCTGATAATGTCGTTTCAATCGTTGCAAAGCGATCCGCAGAACAATCTTGCCGGATCGTGCTGACCAACCCATTCGCTTTTCCGCCAGTTCCAGTCCTTCCAGATAGCAACAGCACCGCAACGCGACATCACTCAGCCCTGGCCCCAGATCGGACAAGGCACGTGCAACCCGATCCTTGGCATCAGAAGCTTCCTTGCCCCCATGGCTTTCACTGTCAAAACTGCCTCGACCGCCTGTCGTCAGAAAGCGATCCCAGTTCTGTGAAACCTGAGGGCCGATCTGTGCCAACTCAAAGTCTTCGCGCAAGCGCTCTCCGGCGCTGACAAGGGATTCATCCAAAAACGGCTTTCCGTCACGATCCCTTCTGCGCGCCAACGCTATCAGCGGGCTTTCCGCTGCATTGTATCGAATGCGTTTGGCCCGCTCGGCAGACCCGCCCGAAGGCTTGGCCTGAAAGGAACTCAGAGCTTCGGCAAAACCAAAGTCTGTCCCGGCACGCGCCTTGTTTTCTGCCTTGGCGATCAAATGACTTAGCGCGGTTCGCCCGGCTGTGGAAATCCGATATCGCGAAATACGACCAGGATTGTCGCAGGTTATCCAGTCTTTCAAAGCCAAGGCCTGTGCGATCCTGCACTCTACGACCGCGGTTCTAGTTGCCCCTGCCTCGCCGGTGTCGCGTACGACGACAGCCTTGTCCATTTCCTCGGCCACGGCAAGGACCGAACCCGTCTCGCTCAGGCGGCGCAACACACGCAGCGCCTCGTTTTCAAACTCTTCTTCAGCGGTGTTTTCTGACCCGATTGCCGGGCCGTCGATGCAATCCGAAGGTGAAAAATGCGTCTCTGCAAGCGATTGCAAAGCCGCATCCACCAATGGATCGTCGCGGCGCATTTCGATGCGCCTAATTTGCCTGAGGATCGTCGATGCATGGCATCCGGCTGATCGAGCTATATCGCGGATCGAGCGACCGGTCTCGGTATGAGCAAGGTACCTTTGCGCCCCCTCTGGAACCCATGCCGGAATGGTGAAAGCCATGTTGTTTTCCATAATTATTTGCCCTCGTCGACAAAACAAACTGCCACTTTTCGCCCTCGGAATGCGGGTTAACCAATTCTAACTAGAGGTCCATTCGTTACTCGTTCGTTAACCACACAAGGCAAGAACCAGATTTGATTAAAAAAGATAAACAGTCGTGAAACCATCGTTCGGAGGGACTCTGACAAAGGCAACACCCGCTAAGGTTGTGCCACACATGGCCCGTGAAATTTCGAAAAAGGGACACATGACATGCAGGACCTGATGACAATGATCGCTACCCTCCGCCGCCCACGCATGCTGGCGCGTGCTGCCAGTTTCGGGGCGCGGGATTACAATCGGGAGAGGCATCTGCAACGCATTCTGGGATACGGTTCGCTGCCCAGTTCAGGTCAGGCGCTGGTGCGTTTGGTCGAGATGGAAAAAGAGGTAAATGAACAGCGAAAAGAAGACGATGCCGCATACTCACTGGTGCGGCATCTGGATCTGCTTATTGCGTTGTTGGGTGAGGCGCAGCTGTATCAGGCCAGCCGCGCCTCGGTTCTGCAATAATCAGGAAAACGCATCCGGCATGGAGGCCTTTTTCTCGGCGATATAGGCTTCCAGAGCCGCAGCGGTGTCCGGATCCATCTGGGGTTGCTGATAGTTGGCCAGCAAATGTTCAGCCCGAGCTGTGGCCAACGCTCTCGTGTCACGCGCGCCCTCTTCCTGCCAGGTTTCGTATGGTTTGTAATCCAGCACTTCGGATTTCCAGAAGGATTCCTTGAAGTTGGCCTGCGTGTGGGCACAGCCGAGATAGTGCCCACCCGGACCGACCTCGCGGATCGCATCCATGGCCTGAGCGTTTTCGTCATATGCAACGCCTTTGGCCAGCGAATGCAATACTCCCAACTGATCTGCATCCATGACGAACTTCTCGAAGTCGGCAACCAGACCGCCTTCCAGCCAGCCACAGGAATGCAGCATGAAGTTCACGCCCGACAGAAGGCCCATGTTCAATGAGTTCGCTGTTTCGTATGCTGCCTGCGCGTCCGGCAATTTCGATCCGCAGAACGAACCAGCCGACCGGTACGGAAGGTTCAGACGACGTGCCAGCTGGCCGGCACCATAAGTGATATGCGCAGCTTCGGGAGTGCCGAAGGTCGGCGCGCCCGAGTTCATATCGATCGATGTCACGAATGCACCGAAGATCGCGGGGGCACCCGGACGGATGATCTGGCTGTAGGCAACGCCGGCCATGACCTCGGCCAGAACCTGCGTCAAAGTACCGGCCACCGAGACCGGCGCCATCGCTCCGCCCACGATAAAGGGTGAGATGATGCAGGCCTGATTATTGCGCGCATAAACTTCCAGCGAGCCCATCATCACGTCGTCGAATGTCAACGGCGAGTTGATGTTGGTCAGCGAGGTCATCACGGTGTTTTCCTGCACGAACTCCTTACCGAACAGGATTTCGCACATTTCAACCGAATCCTGTGCCCGGCTGGGATCGGTCACAGAGCCCATGAAAGGCTTGTCCGACAGGGTCATATGCGCCTTCAGCATGTCCAGATGGCGCTTGTTCACCGGAATGTCGGTCGGCTCACACACCGTACCGCCCGAGTGGTGCAACCACTTGGACATATAGGCAAGTTTCACGAACTTGTTGAAATCGTCCATGGTTGCATAGCGGCGCCCACCCTGTGCATCACGCACGAATGGAGGACCGTAAACCGGGGCTAGAACCATGTTACGGCCACCGATCACAACCGATTTCTCAGGGTTGCGGGCGTGCTGGGTAAACTGGCTGGGGGCTGTCTTGATCAGCTCACGGGCCAGACCACGCGGGATGCGCACACGCTCACCGTCAATATCTGCGCCTGCGTCACGCCAACGTTCCAGCGCGGCCGGGTTGTCGACAAAGTTGACGCCGATTTCTTCCAACACGGTTTCAGCGTTGTTTTCGATAATCTCGAGCGCCTCTTCGTTGAGAATCTCGAAATTCGGAATGTTACGTTCGATGTATTTCGCAGTCTCGATACGAACTGCGGTACGCTCGGCACGGCGGGCAGCGCCACCGCCACCTCTCGCCCTGCGCCGGGTGTTTGCCTCTGCCATGAGAAAATCCCGTCTGGTTGGTTAGATTGAGCGTTTTGATACAGGTTTGCCAGAACCCAAGCATAGGGATTGCGGCGCTCTGGGGGGAAAAGCGACATTGCCGCCCCCCAACAAAGCCACCATTTAGTCGGGATCAGCCCCCAACGCTTTTTCCATAGTGAGACCGTTGCCCGCCTGAGCCGTCACTTTCCAACCCATGCGCAGATACATGGCAATCGTGCCCTTCATCATCTTATGGGTTCGCAACCTCAGCTTGGATAGTTTGCGCAACCTTGCTTCTTCTTCGGCAAACTGCATCAATCGCCGCGCGACTCCCTGCCCTTGGGCTTCAGGCGAAACCGCCAGGTTGAACACCATGATTGCGTCGTCGACGCGATCAAAAACGATGGCCCCGACTATACCGCCGGATATTGCAAGCACGACGTGGTGGGTCTTGATGTCATCCGCGATTCCGGCAGTGACGTCCGGCAGGTCCTCGATCAGGCTTGTTGCATCTGCATAGGCACTTTCCAGGCACCGCGTTACCTCATCTGCATCCGCCACATCAGCAGTTCTGAATTTGATCTTCGACATAGCACCTGATCTTTCCGCCGGTTTGACTCAGCTTTTGTATCAAATGATGCCATACCGCTTGCACATGCAAGGCTTGCAACTTATGAGCCGGTTATGACCCAGACATCCCACGACCGCCTTCTGATCATCGACTTCGGCAGCCAGGTTACGCAGCTTATCGCTCGCCGCCTGCGCGAGTTGAATGTCTATTGTGAAATTCACCCTTACCAGAATGTCACGATGGAATTCGTGCGGGAAATGGCGCCGCGCGCCGTGATTTTCTCGGGCGGTCCGGACAGCGTGACGCGCGAGGGCTCGCCCCGTGCTCCGCAAGAGATTTTTGATTATGGAGTTCCGATCCTGGGCATCTGCTATGGCCAGCAGGTGATGATGCATCAGCTTGGCGGCAAAGTCGAAAGCGGCCATGGCACAGCCGAGTTTGGTCGGGCCTTTGTTACACCGAAAGACAAACTGGATATCCTGGAGGGCTGGTTCGCGGACGGCGATGAACAAGTCTGGATGAGCCACGGCGACCATGTCAGTGAAATCGCACCGGGGTTTGAGGTATTTGGAACCTCGCCCAACGCACCTTATGCGATCACGGCTGATCCATCGCGGCACTTCTATGCCGTGCAGTTTCACCCCGAGGTACACCATACGCCCAAGGGCGCGAAACTGTATGAAAACTTCGTTAAGCTGGCCGGGTTCAAGGGTGACTGGACCATGGGCGCTTATCGCGAAGACATGATCCGCAAGATCCGCGAACAAGTCGGAGACAAGAAGGTCATTTGCGGATTGTCCGGCGGCGTCGACAGCTCGGTTGCCGCGATCCTTATTCACGAAGCAATCGGGGATCAACTGACCTGCGTGTTCGTCGATCACGGGCTGCTGCGCAAGAATGAGGCCGAAGAAGTCGTCGGCATGTTCCGCGACAACTACAACATTCAGCTGATCCACGCAGACGAATCCGAGCTGTTTCTGGGGGAACTGGAAGGTCAGAGCGACCCCGAGACCAAGCGTAAGATCATCGGAAAACTGTTCATCGACGTGTTCCAGAAGCACGCCGATACCATCGACGGCGCCGAATTCCTGGCTCAGGGCACTCTCTATCCCGATGTGATCGAATCAGTGTCGTTCTCGGGCGGGCCTTCTGTAACGATCAAGTCCCATCACAACGTGGGCGGCCTGCCGGAAAAGATGGGCCTGAAACTAGTCGAACCGCTGCGTGAATTGTTCAAAGACGAAGTCCGCGCACTGGGCCGAGAACTTGGTCTGCCGCAGAGCTTCATCGGGCGCCACCCCTTCCCCGGACCGGGTCTGGCCATTCGCTGCCCCGGCGAGATCACCCGCGAAAAACTGGAAATCCTGCGCGAGGCTGACGCAATTTACATCGATCAGATCCGCAAGCACGGGCTCTATGATGACATTTGGCAGGCTTTTGTCGCCATCCTTCCCGTCCGCACAGTGGGCGTGATGGGCGATGGCCGCACCTATGATTACGCCTGTGCGTTGCGGGCCGTGACTTCGGTCGATGGAATGACGGCGGACTATTACCCGTTCAGCCACGAGTTCCTTGGCGAAACGGCGACCCGGATCATCAACGAGGTCAAGGGCATCAACCGATGCACATATGACATCACCTCGAAACCGCCCGGGACCATCGAGTGGGAATGATCCGGCAAAACACCACCGCGTTCGACGCCAAAAACGACCCGATCCGAGGAATTCCTTCCAAGCCGTGTTTGAAAAAGTCGGACGCGACCTTGAACCTGACGCTTCATAAGCGTTTCAATGATTCAACGAATTCAATCTTTTTGATCGCGTAGCGAAGGCCCCGACACCGGGGCCGTGACCGCGCGACCAGGTCGGGGTGTGGCACGTGAATCAGACACAAAAAAACACGTTCAAGGCCGCCTTGTGGATGACTGGAGCCATTGCGTCCTTCTCCTCGATGGCGGTTGCTGGTCGCGAACTGAGCGTCGTGCACGACACGTTCGAGATCATGATGTACCGAAGCCTGGTAGGGTTTGTTGTTGTCGCCCTCGTACTGACTGCCACAGGCGGTTGGGTTCAGGTTTCCACGCAACGCTTGGGTTTGCACGCCCTGCGAAACACCCTGCATTTCACAGGGCAGAATCTTTGGTTCTATGCGGTCGCTGTTGCGCCTTTGGCGCAGGTGTTCGCATTGGAATTCACCCAGCCGCTTTGGGTGATTCTGCTGTCGCCACTTCTTTTGAACGAACGCCTTACTGCGCTTAAGATGACGGCAGCGATTATTGGTTTTGCCGGCGTTCTGATTGTTACGCGCCCTGGTACGGCGCCCTTGAGCCCCGGCCTTGTGACCGCAGCTGCGTCTGCGATTTTCTTCGCATTTACAACGATTTCGACCAAAAAACTCACACGTTTTGCCAGTATCGGCTGCATCGTTTTCTGGCTTACGACCATGCAGGCCGTTCTTGGGGCCATCGCTGCAGGTTTTGATGGACAGATTTCCTTGCCCACAGCGCAAAGCGCACCTTTTTTGATTCTGGTTGGGCTGGCCGGTCTGTTGGCCCATTTCTGCATAACCAACGCTCTTGCCATCGCCCCGGCGACAGTTGTGATCCCATTTGATTTTGCAAGGCTTCCTACGATCGCAGTGGTCGGAATGATCCTTTACAACGAACCCATTGACCATTGGGTCCTGATAGGTGCCGCAGTCATCTTTTCCGGTATTTTCCTGAATATCTGGTCCGAAAGTCGTAACAGTTTAGCAACAGTTGAAAACACTAGTCGCAATACGTAACGCACCGTCACCAGTTGACCTTAAAGTAACCAAAAAGAGAGTATCGCTCATCATACACGGGATAGGCGTTCGTCACACTCAGCTAAACGCCATGGAAACCCGCGGGAGATTGTTAGGGAGGACAGAATGAAAAAAACACTACTCGCGACCTGCGCTTTGTGTGCTGGAGCGACGGCAGGATACGCAGGCGGACTGGACCGCAGTGGTCAAGGCATAAACCTGATCTTCGAAGAAGGATCAGTGGTTCAGTTTCGGTTGGGATACACCAACCCCAGCGTAACGGGCACCATGCCGGCTATAGCTGGACCAAACATTGGGCAACCGGTCGATTCCGGTGAGGTCGCGAACGACTTTTTCACACCGCATCTGGGCTACAAAACGTCACTGACCGAAAAACTCGATTTCGCGATCATGTACGACCAGCCCTTTGGTGCTGATATCCAGTACGCAGCAGCCTTTCCGCTATCGATCAACCCGACTAATCCGTCAGACCCCCGCGTCTTGCAGGCAACCGCTGACACAGACGCGATTACAGCTTTGCTGAGGTACAAATTTGACGGTGGCTTCAGCGCGATTGGTGGTGTTCGCGCACAGCGTGTTACGGCAAATATTACCGTACCGCTTGCTGCCGGGTATAACGTTGATACCGATGCGGACGTTGCATTTGGGTACGTTGTTGGTGTGGCTTGGGAAAAACCTGAGATCGCTGCCAGAGTTGCGCTTACCTATAACTCGAAGATTTCACACGATCTTTCTCAGACAGAATCCAGTGCTTTGACTGGGGGTTTGCCCGTTAACTCTTCGAGTGAAATTGAAACACCCCAGTCGATCAATCTTGACTTTCAAACAGGTGTAGCACCAAAGACGCTTCTGTTCGGTTCAATCCGCTGGGTTGACTGGCCACAGCTCGTCTACAACCCGCCAAACTACCCACCCACCAGCAACCTTGTTGACTACGCAGATTCTACCTTCACGTATTCGTTGGGCATGGGGTATCAGTTCTCGGAAGAGTTCAGTGGCGCTGTGACGTTGGGCTACGAGACTTCCCAGGGCACTCCTGTATCAAACCTCGGCCCGACCGACGGGTTCTGGAGCATTGGTCTGGGCGGAACGTACTCGCTGGAGAATGCGAAGATTTCCGGCGGTGTTCGTTACACCGACATCGGTGATGCGACATCTAATGGCGCTGGCCCGAATGCACGCGGAACGTTCACTGGCAACAGCGCCTGGAGCGTAGGCTTTCAGATTACATACGCGCTGAACTAATCCAAAGATGATTATCCTCAAGGCTCCGCTGTTTCAGCGGAGCCTTTTTTTTTGCGCAGGTTTTGGGTCGCGGTTCCGTCTGCTGAATGCGAGTGTACGGCCATGAACACGCAAAAACACCTTTCTCAGCGCGCCTGGGCCGAACTCATTTTTCTGGCTGTCATTTGGGGCGCATCCTTTGTGGCCATTCGGATCGCCCTGGATTCCATTCCCGTTATGACATCGGTTTTGCACCGCACGTTCTGGGCGATGCTGGTGCTTTGGCTGGTAGCTTGGGCCAAGGGACTTTCCCTGCCCCGCTCACGCCGCATCTGGGGTGCATTCCTGATCATGGGGTTGCTGAACAATGTCATCCCATTCAGCTTGATGGCATGGGGTCAGCTTTACATCGACTCTGGCCTGACCGCTATTCTGAACGCGGCCACGGCCATCTTTGGTGTTCTTGTTGCGGCACTGTTTTTCAAAGATGAGCGTTTGACACAAGCCCGGGTGATCGGCGTTTTCCTAGGTTTTCTCGGTGTCTCAATCATCATCGGAATTCAGACCTTCACGTCTTTCAGCCTGCAAAACACAGCCCAGCTTGCCGTGTTGGCCGGAACGCTCTCGTATGCTTTTGCCGCGGCTTGGGCGCGGTATCATCTGTCTGACCTTCACCCCGTCGTCGCGGCCGCTGGAATGTTGACCGGCTCGACCCTACTAATCCTGCCCCTGACGCTCATGACGAACGGGGTGCCAACGCTTGCTCTGCCCGCGGTCACCTGGGCTGCGATTGGGTATTACGCCATTGTGGCAACAGCGGGGGCATACCTTTTGTATTATCGAGTCCTGGCGATGGCGGGCAGCGGCAACCTGATGCTGGTGACGCTTGTTATCCCTCCTGTCGCCATCGTGCTTGGCGCGATTCTGCGAAACGAAGCGCTGCCGTCGAATGCCTATTTCGGCTTTGTTATCCTTGCCATGGGTCTTCTGGTATTGAACCGAGCTGGCCGCCGCGATTGACGCCGTGCGCTGCCCGATTTAGCAAAGGCAAAAAGGGACAGCACAAGATGATCTATAACACAGCCAAAGACTGGCGCACGGCACGCCGCAAGAAGGTGCTGTTCTTTGGCATGTCCGGTCTGGGTAAGACCTATGTCTCGAACATTCTTCGCGGCTCAGGGAACTGGTTTCACTACTCGATCGACTATCGCATCGGCACCCGGTACATGGGCGAATACATTACAGACAACGCAAAGGCCGAGGCGATGAAAGTCCCGTTCTTGCGTGACCTGCTACTGTCGGATTCAATTTATATCGGCTCCAATATCTCGTTCGCAAACCTGACTCCGGTCGCGGCCTATCTGGGCAAACCGGGCAACCCTGCCCTTGGCGGATTGGAAATGCCGGAATACCGACGCAGGCAAGAACAGTTTCGACTGGCCGAAATACACGCTCTGCTGGATACCGAGTATTTCATCGACCGCGCCGAGCGTCTGTACAAATACCCCCATTTCATCTGCGACACCGGTGGATCGATCTGCGAGTGGGTGGACCCCGAAGATCCGAACGACCGGGTACTGTCCGAGCTTTCGCAACACACCCTGATGATCTGGCTGAAGGGGGATGAGGAACACACGGCAGAGCTTGTACGTCGTTTTGACAAAGCCCCTAAGCCCATGTCCTATCAGGCCGAATTCCTGACCAGAGCCTGGACAGACTATCTGGAACAACACGGATGTTCGGAAACCGATGTGAATCCCGATGATTTCGTCCGTTGGACCTATGCGCAGGCCTTGGCGCACCGTCAGCCGCGCTACGAAGCCATGGCGAATAACTGGGGCGTGACGATTGCAGCCAATGACATCGGCAAAATCCGCGACGCCGCCGATTTCGATGAGTTGATCGAACACACCCTTGAGACCAGGCACAAAAACGCCTAACTACCAGTTTTCACTAATCCCTTAGAAGCCTGACATATGCCCATCAAAATCCCTTCAGATCTGCCTGCTTTTGACGTCCTGACCAAAGAGGGCGTCATGGTCATGGACGAAGATCAGGCAATGCGTCAGGACATCCGCCCACTGCGCATCGGCTTGCTGAACCTGATGCCCAAGAAAATCCAGACCGAAAACCAGTTCGCACGTCTGATCGGGGCAACTCCATTGCAGATCGATCTGTCTTTGATCCGCATGACTGAACACCGGACCAAAACCACCGCCGCCGAGCATATGTCCGAGTTCTATCGTCCCTTTCAGGAGATCAAAGATCAGAAGTTCGACGGTCTGATCATTACCGGCGCCCCGATCGAACATCTGGAATTTTGTGATGTCACCTATTGGGATGAAATCAGCGAGATCTTCGACTGGACTCAAACCAACGTGCATTCCACCTTTGGTGTGTGTTGGGGCGGGATGGCGATGATCAACCATTTTCACGGTGTCAAAAAGCACATGCTGGACGCAAAAGCCTTTGGTTGTTTCCGGCATCGCAACCTGGATCTGGCGTCTCCGTTCTTGCGCGGTTTCTCGGATGACTGCGTCATTCCGGTCAGCCGATGGACGGAAATGAAACAGGATGAAATCGATCGCGCACCCGGGCTGAGAACCCTGTTGGGCAGCGACGATGTCGGCCCCTGTCTGGTCGAAGATCCCGGCCATCGCGCGTTGTATATCTTTAATCACTTCGAATATGACAGTGACACGCTGAAACAGGAATATGATCGGGACGTCAGCAACGGCACGCCTATCAACGTACCTATCAACTACTATCCCGACGATGATCCATCCAACACGCCGCAGAACCGGTGGCGCAGTCATGCACATCTGCTGTACGGCAACTGGATCAACGAAATCTATCAATCCACGCCTTTCAACATGACAAAAATTGGCCACTAAAGTCCTGATATCCCTTGGCCTGGCCGTTCTGGGCCTTGTCATACTGACAACCTGGCGCAGCGCCCGGAACGAAGCGCTGGCCGAGGCGGCTTACCCCCCCGAAGGTCAGATTCTGGATGTAGGCGGCCTCGCCGTGCACGCCGTGGTCATGGGGGACGGTCCTGATGTCGTTCTGATCCATGGTTCCAGCGGGAACACGCGCGATATGACCTTTGCGCTGGCCCCTATTCTGGCCAAGTCATACCGCGTGATCGTTTTTGACCGACCGGGGTTGGGCTATTCCGAAAGCTTCAATCCGAATGGTGAAACCCTCATTGAACAGGCGGATATCCTGCAACAGGCGGCGGCTCAGCTTGGGGCGGAAAAGCCCATCGTGGCCGGGCAGAGCTATGGCGGATCTGTCTCGCTGGCCTGGGCCGTGACCCGACCCGAGAATATCTCGGCTCTGGTTCTGATAGCTCCGGCCGCTATCCCGTGGGAAACGCCTTTGGATGGGTTCAACCGGCTTGCGTCAACCACGTCGGGCAATGCGCTGGCCTTGCCCCTGATCAGCTCTTTCGTGCCCGAATGGTACGTAACACAGGCGTTGGACAAGGTGTTTGCACCGCAAACGGCGCCGGAAGGCTATGCCGAACACTTTGGGCCAGGGCTGACGATCCGGCGCGGCTCGATGCATGCAAATGCCAAGCAACGCGCCAACCTGCTGGACGAAGTCACCCGCCTGCAACCCAGATATGGCGAGATTTCCGTACCGACCGAAATCATTCACGGAACGGCCGACGATACCGTTGGTCTAGAATGGCATTCTGTACGTCTGATCGAACAAATCCCCGAGGCCGAGTTGATCGAGTTACCGGGTGTCGGTCATATGCCACAGGTGGTCGCAGCACCCGAAGTTGCCGCCGCGATAGATCGCGCGGCGCAGCGAGCGGGTTTGCGTTAACCCAAGCTCTAATCCATAGTCAGATATGGATTTTATCGCGAGGTGACATATGGCCCGGTCAGGAAAAGGCTCCATCGAGAAGTATTTTCGGAAAGACGCGCCCAAATCTGTACGGGAAGAGATTCAAAACGCGAAAAAGGGCGATATTCTGAACCCGACCTACCCGTATTCTGAAAAAATGAAGTCCAAGGATTATGATGAGCAGATGGACCTGCTCCAGATTGAATTGGTCAAAATGCAATCCTGGGTCAAGGAAACCGATCAACGGGTAGCCATCATTTTCGAAGGCCGCGATGCCGCGGGCAAAGGTGGCACCATCAAGCGGTTTCGTGAAAACCTGAACCCCCGCGGCGCGCGCAACGTTGCGCTGGCCAAACCATCAGACGCCGAACGCAGCCAGTGGTATTTCCAGCGCTACATCCTGCATCTGCCCGCCGCCGGAGAGATCGTGTTCTTTGATCGCAGTTGGTACAATCGAGGCGTCGTCGAGAATGTCTTTGGCTTCTGTTCACAGGAGCAGCGTGAGCGGTTCTTCCGACAGGTCCTGCCGCTTGAAACCGGTCTGGTGAATGACGGCATCCATTTTTTCAAATTCTGGCTTAATGTCGGGCGTGCAGAACAGCTGAACCGTTTTCTGGCGCGCGAAAACGACCCTTTGAAGCAATGGAAGCTCAGCGCGATCGACGTGGCAGGGCTGAACAAATGGGACGAATACACGCAGTCGATCTCGGAAACCCTGACCCGATCGCATTCTGATGCCTGCCCGTGGACAATTGTCCGTTCTGACGACAAAAAACGCGCGCGCCTTGCGGCCATCCGAACGGTTCTGCATGCCTTGGACTATGAAGAGAAGGACAAGAAGAGTATCGGCGAGGTTGATGCCCGTATCTGCGGTGGCCCGGACGTGTGGGAGGCATAAATTGTCGCTCTGCCCTGCCCTGTCGATGCCTTCACGATCATGTATTGGACGACAATGCATCGGTGGTCTATGTCCTTGTCTTCCAATACCCAATCAATGCAACTGAGGCCGGGATGACGAAACGCGGTTATCACCACGGAAACCTGAAGCAAGCCCTGATCGAGGCAGCCTTGTCCCTGATCGAAGACAAGGGCCCGACCGGTTTTACGCTGTCCGAGGCCGCAAAAACTGCCGGTGTCACGCCTGCCGCCGTCTATCGTCATTTTCAAGGGCGCGAGGATCTGATTGCCGAAGCCGCACGGCAGGGGTTTGAGATGTTCGCAGACCTTATGCAATACGCCTACGACGAAGGACAGCCTTCAGCCCTTGCGGCTTTTGAAGCAACGGGGCGTGCTTATCTGGCCTTTGCACGCAAGAACCCCGGGCATTACATTGCCATGTTCGAAAGTGGAATATCCCTGAACCGCACGCCTGAATTGTCCCTGGCAGCAAATCGGGCGAAGTCTGTTCTTGAGCAAGCGGCCGCTGACCTGTCCCAGCATATTCCACCGGAAAAGCGCCCGCCTGCCTCGATGTTCAGCGCGCATATCTGGGCGATGAGCCACGGGGTCGTCGAGCTGTATGCCCGAAATACCGGCGCAACTTCGCCTTTTCCCCCCGAGGACTTGTTGGAAAGCGGTATCGGTATTTATCTGCGCGGTTTGGGTCTGATCCCTCAGGACGAATGACGCCAGTCAGAATGAACGACTGCTCTGCGGCATACTCAAACCTGATGTCACATTGATCAGATCCATCTCACCCATCCCCTTGATATCAACGCACCCCAGATCCGAGACCTGAAACTCGTCGATCAGAGCATATTTCATCTCTTCCGGGGCCACGATATTCATGGGGTTGGCAAAGACCTGCAACCGGGATGCGATGTTCACGGCAGGGCCAAACACGTCATAGACATATTTCTGAATGCCCACGACCGATCCTACAGCCGCACCCATACCCAATCCGATCCGGGCCTGCCACTTATGCGGATGGCTTTCGTTGCGGCGCTCGAGATAGCGCAGAAACCTTACCGCGCAATGCGCCACTGCGGTCGCATGATCCGGTGTGGGATCGGGCATGCCCGACACGGCCAGATAGGCATCGCCAATCGTCTTGATCCGCTCACACCCGAATTGTTCGACGATCCGGTCAAATGCCGTGAAGATGTCGTTCAACTCACTCAAGGTCACTGTCGGGTCGGTCTTGGCCGCGAAATCCGTGAACCCGACAAAATCCAGCATCACCACCGAAACCTGCTGATACAGCTGCGGTGTGACAACGCCAAACGTCTTGAACTCTTCATACACCGCTCGCGGCATCAGGTTCAGCAACAGGCGTTCCACCCTCTCCTTTTCGCGCTCAAGCTCTCGGGTATTTCGCTCGACCATGGTGGAATAGCTGTCAATCATGCTTTCCAACTCCCGAATGCGGGTGATGTTCTGACATTCAACAATCAGCACCTGTTCGGACAACCCGCTGGCCAGCGAGACTGTGACCGCAAAAATCAGTGTCCTTCGCTTTGGTTTGATCTGCAATTCGACCGAGTACCGAAGGCCAGATTGCTTCACATCCTCCAGTTCCTTCGGGTCGAGATCAGAAAGAACGTCGCTTAGGGTACTGCCATTGTCAGGTGTACCGAACCATTCCCTGAAGGGCCCGTTGTGAAACACGAACTGCAGGTCGGATGCACGTACTACGGCGACGCCCACTCCGATCGCGCGCAGCAATTGTTCGTTTATAGCAAGAATGCTCATGCCGCATTCCGGGCGACGATGATCGAACGCTTTCCTTCGATCGCCTTCAGCGCAGTTTTGACGTCGCCGTCCGACATACCATGCTGACTCAGCGCGTCGCCAAAGAGCTCGGCCATGACGTCGAATTCATTGTGTGATATGTTCAAATGCCGATGAACCACTTCGATCCTGTCATCACTGAAAGATGCCGGCCCGCCAATCAAGGACGAAACGAACTTGGTTTGATGGTCGATCAAACGCGGCATATCAATGTCTTCGAAATGGTGGCCGATCTCATCCGAGTCCAACGCCATTTCATAGAAAGTCATCACGACTCGGCTGATCGTTTTGAAGCCGCCATATTTTTCATAAAGTGTCTGTGCCACACGTATACCCGCGCGTTACCAATCAATAACCCCACAACTCTATATCAAATCGATTTTTTTGTTAACGCTTATGATTTTCTAACAGGGAACGATCAAAAACCGTCTTGTTGTACTGGAAAAACCACCAAAGCTTCGCTGGTGCCGAACCTGTTCCACCACAAACGTACCGTTTCTGGCCTGACCTCGATCCGACGTTCAAGCGGCATTAGCTATTTTTTGAATGTGAAAACGGGAAAGAAATGAATTGCACACCACCAACGGGAATATCTCTTGGCTAATCCTGAAGTGCTCCAATGGACTGGTCTGGGTGAACCTTGGACGCAAGCCAGCCCACCCCTCCGGAAGACATTTTCGCCTGATAAGCCCCCGGAACCTGTCGCTCAAAGAGAATTGTGTTCCAATACAGCGTGTCCTCATGTTCACATGAAGTAAATTAGGCACAACCATCGAAAGGACCGAAAGTGCAGGAACATGGATATGCGTCTGGGCGCCTAAATCTACCTTTCGTCGGAATATCGACCTTCGGAAAATCTCCATACATCGAAAACTGGGACAGAATTGATGCCGATGTTTGCGTCCTCGGCGCGCCCTTCGACTTTGGCACGCAGTGGCGCCCGGGTGCTCGGTTTGGTCCCCGGGCCGTTCGAGATGCATCGACCCTTTTTAGTTTCGGCCATGCTGGCGCCTATGATCATGAGGATGACGCGACCTATCTGGACAACTCGGTTCGGATCGTCGACCTGGGGGACGCGGATATTGTCCACACCAAGACCGAGACCAGCCACAAGAACATAGCCTTTGGTGTGCGAAAGATTCTAGAGGCCGGAGCCCTTCCGCTGGTGATTGGCGGTGATCACTCGGTCAACATCCCCTGCATTTCTGCATTCGAAAGCAACTGCGCTGAAAACGGCCCAATACATGTCGTTCAAATCGATGCGCATTTGGACTTTGTCGATGAACGTCATGGCGTTACCAACGGGCACGGAAACCCCATGCGCCGCGCGATCGAGAAGGTCTATGTTTCAGGGATGACCCAGTTGGGTATTCGAAACGTTTCGTCCACCTCCAAGGAAGGGTATGACGACGCGCGTGCGCGCGGATCGGATATCCTGTCGGTACGGCAGGTTCGCAGACTTGGAACAGAGGCTGTTCTTGACCGCATACCCGCGGGAAAACGGTACTACGTGACTATTGATATCGATGCATTTTGTCCATCGGTCGCACCAGGGACCGGAACTCCAAGCCACGGAGGGTTTCTGTACTATGACGTTCTGGAGATCCTTCAGGGGCTCGCGAAAAGAGGTGACGTGGTCGGCATCGATCTTGTCGAAGTGGCCCCTGCCTACGATCCCACTGAAAGCACTCAGATACTGGCAGCGCAACTTCTGCTGAATTTTCTGGGCTTCATATTTCACGAACGCGCTCTACACACGTAAAATAGCGGGTGGAGCCGAGGCTCCACCCCAAAGCATCAGGCGCCGATAATGTTGTGACCCGGCCCGTAGGGGAATCCGGTGATGTTTTCGGCTCCGTCTTCACCCACTACCAGAATATCATGCTCTCTGTAGCCGCCCGCACCGGGCTGGCCTTCAGGGATCCACAGCATCGGCTCGATCGAGACCACCATGCCGGGTTCCAGCGCGGTGTCGATGTCTTCGCGGAGCTCCAGACCGGCTTCGCGACCATAGTAATGGCTAAGAACACCAAACGAGTGGCCATAGCCGAAGGACCGGTATTGCAGCAGGCCTTCGTCGGCAAAGAACCGGTTGATCTCGGCTGTGATACCGGAACAGGTGGCACCGGGTTTGATCAGGCTGAGGCCAAGTTCATGCGCGGCCACATTGGCCTTCCACAGCCGCAGGCTGTCGGCATCCGGCTCGCCCAGAAACAGGGTCCGTTCCAAGGCGGTATAATAGCCCGAGATCATCGGAAAGGTGTTCAGTGACAGGATATCGCCTTTTTGTAGTGCGCGTTTGGTGACCGGGTTATGCGCGCCGTCGGTGTTCAAACCCGATTGGAACCAAACCCAGGTGTCGCGATATTCGGCATCAGGATAGGCACGCGCGATCTCCACTTCCATCGCGTCTCGGCCGGCCATTGCAACCTCGATCTCGGTTGCGCCTTCGCGGATTGCGGCATGGATCGCAGCGCCACCCACGTCGGCAGTACGGGCACCGCCCTTGATCAATTCGATTTCTTCAGCGGATTTGATCATCCGCGCGGCCATGGTGTCCGTCGCGATGTCAACCAATTCAGGCTCGCCAAGCATGCTCAGCGCTGTGTCACGCGCCGCCAGCGTCATGTGGTCGCCTTCGATACCGATCCGTTTTGCATTGCCGATCAGGCTCGCAACTGCACGCCAGTAGTTGTCGCGCTTCCAGTCAGTATAAATCACGTTGTCTTCAACAGACCGGCGCCAGGGTTGCCCGGCATCAATATTCGCGGACACGGTGGTGCAGCTGTCCTGGGTCACAACGCAGCCATAGGGGCGCCCGAACGCACAGTACAGAAAGCCTGAGTAATAGGCGATATTCTGCATCGACGTCAGCAGCACCACTGGGATATCTCGCCTGGCCATTATCGCGCGAAGCTTGCCAAGACGGCGGTCATACTCGGCTTTGCTGAACTGCAACGGGGCCTTGTCACCATTGTGGCAGGTGAAGAACTCGGGGCGGTTTGATATGTCAGTCATCTCTGGTCTCTCATCTTTGCCGGGCATGCAATTCCCGGCCACTTGTCCCGGCGTTCAGGACAGGCGGTCTCGGGGTCCGAGAGCCGATCACCTCCGTAGTCGCCGCGACGCCATCGCAGCGGAGATGAACAGGTGAATCGTTAGATCAGACGGTTTGCTGCGTCAAGCGGGCGAAAGACCCCGCAAACGTTCAGACCGACGCCGCAACAGTTCGACCGTAGTCAGCAGAGCAATAGACAGAACCACAAGGATTGTCGCAACCGCAAGAATGGTTGGACTGATCTGTTCCCGCAGGCCGGTGAACATCTGCCACGGCAACGTCTTTTGGCTGGCGGAGCCTACAAACAGCACCACAACCACTTCGTCGAATGATGTGATAAAGGCAAAGAGACCGCCAGATATGACGCCCGGCAGGATCAACGGCATCTGAATCTTGAAGAATGTTCGCACGGGTCCAGCACCCATATTGGCTGCCGCCCGGGTCAGAGACCGATCAAAACCGACCAGAGTCGCGGTCACGGTGATGATCACAAACGGAATACCCAGAACAGCGTGGGCCAGAATAACTTTCAGATAGCCCACGAAATTCTTGTTCATGCCCAACGTACCTTCGAGGAAGCGCCCGATATCACTGTAGAAAAAGAACATGCCCGTCGCCGAGATGATCAGCGGGACAATCATCGGAGATATCAGAATTCCCATAATCGCACGGCGCCCGGGAACGTGAGACTGGCTGAGTCCAATAGCAGCCAGTGTTCCCAACGTTACCGAAATAACCGTCGCGATCGGCGCAATGATGAGCGAATTCTTGAAGCTGCGCTGCCATTCGTTGTTGGTGAAGAAGTCTCGGTAGTGCTTAAGGGAATAGCCTTCCGGATCCAGCCGCAGCATCTCGGGGGTGAATGTAAAGAAATCCTCTGCGTTGAAAGACAGCGGCAACACCACAAGGATCGGTGTGATCAGGAACACGAAGATCGCACCACAGATCACGCGAAACAGATAGTGATAAAAAACCTGTTGTGCCGTGAGGTATGGCAGCAGCTTGCGCCGATACCGCCCCTCGTACAACCAGAAGATAAACCAGGCGAAAAACCAGCCGCCGAGCAATCCCAATACTCCGCCCATCAGCCCGGCCACTATGAAACCAACGACACCGAACCCGATGATGTTAATCCAGCGTGCGAGGTTTTCGTTCTTCACGAGATTTATGTAGACCCAAGCCAGCCCCGCGATCAGGACAGCTCCACCCAGGATACCCAGAAGGACCGAACCATTTCCGGCCCCGACAAAAATACCGGCAAAAGCCCCTGCGAGTGCGACACTGGGCAAAACCATGGACATGGGTTTGCGGGATATCGGTGTCAGTGCGGCCATCTTGATTATCCCAACTTCACGTTATCGATGCCCACGATCTTGTCGTAGACCCAGTAGAGCAGCAGCACGACCGCCAGAAGGATCGTACCCAAGGCCGCAGCCAGCCCCCAGTTCAGTGAGGACGAGATGTGATAGGCGATCCGGTTCGAAATAAAGACACCCTTGGTGCCGCCCACGATCTCGGGCGTGATGTAGTAACCGATTGCCAGAATGAACACGAGGATCGAACCAGCCCCGATCCCGGGCACGGATTGCGGGAAGTAGATACGCCAGAATGTCGTCCAGTTCGTCGCTCCCATGGATTTGGCAGCGCGCGTATAAGACGGCGGTATGGTCTGCATCACCGAATACATCGGCAAGATCATGAACGGCAAAAGGATATGCGTCATCGCGATGATGGTGCCGATCTGGTTGTTGATGATAATCAGCCGAGCGTCATCAGCGACCAGCCCCAGCCAAACGAGGGTATCGTTAATAACCCCCTGTTGTTGCAACATGACCTTCCACGCGGACGTTCGCACCAGAAGAGACGTCCAGAAGGGCAAAAGGACCAGTATCATCAACAGGTTCGACACCCGCATCGGAAGTGTCGCCAATAGGTAACTGACAGGGTATGCGAGCAGGATACAAGCGCCCGTTATCGCGAGCGACATGAACAGAGTACGTCCGAAAAGCTTGATGAGGATCCGCTTGTCTTCGGGTTGGGCCTGAGCGCCTTCCGGGGTTCTGCGCATATCGACGGCATTCAGGAAGTAGCCATTGGTGACCGCCGGTGAATGGGTCTTGATCACGCGCCAGGTTTGCGGATCTCCCCAGCCTTCATGGATCTCGATCAATTTCTCCTTGAAAGGCGCATCCGCTTCAGGATCCAGTTTTTTGATCTGACGCCCGGATTTGCGGAACAGCGAAGACATACCTGTTTCTTCGTAGTTCAGACGCGAACCAAGGCGAGTGTGTTCTTTGTTTTCGACCGCAACGACCATATCGTGAACGAAAGCATCGTAAACCGCTTCATCCGGAAGCTCGCCGCTTTGAGCATCCCAACCCTTCAGAGTTTCCACAGTAAGTGGAAGGGTTTCCGACACCATGCTGTTTTCCACCGAACGAAACAGCATCGACGCAATCGGCACGATGAAGGAAAACATGACGAACAGCAGAAGCGGAGCGACGAGCATCAACGCCCGCAATTTCTGCCGCCGCAGTGAACGTGCCAGCGATTGCTTGAGCGGCGTTCCGTCCGCTGCCAGCATCGGCCCTGCATTTTGGCTTGCGTCAGTCATCTGTGCCCCTTGGCTCTGCTTGAGTCTGAGGGCGGCGCGCCGCCCCCGACTTTTTCATGAAAACGCGCGCTTATTGCGCCAACCAGGCTTGGAACTTGGCTTCGATATCGTCGCGGTAATCCGCCCAGAACTCGTAGTTGTACAGGAACGTGTTCTTGGCGTTTTCCGGATCGGTCGGCATGTGCGGCGCCATATCGATACCCAGGTCGGCGTGCTGACCCACCAGCGGCGCTGACGATGCCCGGGCCGGACCGTACGAGATGTACTTGGCCTGATCCGCCAAACGCTGGGTGTCAGTTGCGAACATGATATAGTCCAGAGCGCGCTGCTGACGCTCTTCGCTCAGACCAGCAGGGATGATCCAACCGTCTAGGTCAAAGATCTGCGCGTCCCACAGCATGGCAACGGGCTGCTTCTGCTCTTCGATCACGCTGAACAGACGACCGTTATAGGTCGAACCCATGACGATCTCGCCATCAGCCAGAAGTTGCGGTGTATCCGCACCAGCGGACCACCAGACAACGCTGTCTTTGATCGTGTCGAGCTTTGCCAGCGCCTGATCCTGACCTTCCGGAGTGGCCAGAACGTCATAGACATCGTCTTTGGCGACGCCATCACAGATCAGAGCCCATTCCATGTTGTTGATCGCACGCTTTTCAAGCGAACGCTTGCCTGGATAGGCTTCCAGGTCAAATACGGCGCAGACATCGCTGGGCGGAGTGTCTCCGACAAGATCGGTGCGGTAACCAAAAGTGGTTGAATACACAATCTGCGGAATAAAGCAGTCGCTGACCAAAAGGTCGCCGAAATCCTCGGAGGCAGACGTGCCATCCGGCGCCGACGCAAGCTGAGTGTCAAAGTCGATTTCAAGCGCAAGACCTTCGTCACAAAGACGAATTGCGTCGGCAGCCACAACATCAACCACATCCCAGGTGATGTTGCCGGCTTCGTTCATCGCGCGCAGTTTCGCAACTGCTTCGGCCGAGCTGTCATCATTCAGAATGGTGACACCTGTCTTTTCCGAATAGGGCTCGTGGTACGCCTTTAGCTGTGATTTGGAATAGGCGCCGCCCCAGGAAACGATCGTCATTTCTTCTGCGAATGCACCGCCAGCAACTGCCCCAAGTGCCGCTGCTGTTAACAATGTTTTGGTTGTCTTCATGAATTACTCCCAGTTCTTCCCGTTTATGTGTGTGGTCGGCTGATGCACGGGTTTTCACCAACCGGTCCCTCAGTGAGGTCGCGCTTGTTCCGCGCGACTTGGCCTATGCGTCGAGCGCACGACAATCCTGGGCCAGCCAGCCGATCTCGATCTCCTGCCCCGGGGACAGGCGGATCGCGTCTGGCGCGTTCCGGGTCTTGACGATGAACTCATCATTTCCGGCAACGGACATGCGGAAACGGAACACGTCACCCATGTAAATGAATTCTTTGACGGTTGCCTTCAGCGTATGTGCATCGGCGTGCAGGCGATCCTTGTTGAATTCTACCCGCTCGGGCCGAATCGATACTTTTGTCCGTTCGCCGGGTTCGCGAACATTGATCGGAACAGCGTCAATTTCAGAGCCATCATCCAGCTGGACGAGGCATGTATCGCCATCAATCGTCTTAATGACGCCTTCCATTGTGTTGTTTTCCCCGATGAACTGCGCAACGAAGCTGTTTTCCGGTTCTTCATAGAGCTGATCAGGCGGCGCAAGCTGCTGAATGCGGCCATCGTCAAATACGGCAACACGATCCGACATAGTCAATGCTTCGGTTTGGTCGTGGGTAACATAAACCGTGGTGATTCCCAGTTCATGCGCAAGACGTGTGATTTCGAACTGCATATGCTCACGCAGTTGTTTGTCCAAAGCGCCCAGAGGTTCGTCCATCAACACCAGTTCGGGTTCAAAAACCAAAGCGCGCGCCAAGGCAATTCGCTGTTGTTGACCGCCGGACAACTGAGCCGGACGTCGACCGCCAAACGCACCCATCTGAACCATGTCCAGAGCACGTTGAACCTTTTCCTCCCGTTCAGACTTGCCCAGTTTGCGGACCTCCAAAGGGAACGAAAGGTTTTCGGCCACCGTCATGTGTGGGAACAGGGCATAGTTCTGAAAAACCATACCAATTCCGCGCTTATGCGGCGGGATATTGTTGATGGGTTTCCCGTCAAGGAGGATTTCGCCATGGGTCGCGGTTTCGAACCCGGCGAGCATCATAAGACATGTTGTCTTTCCGGAACCCGACGGCCCGAGCATTGTAAGGAACTCACCCCTGGGCATCGCAAGATTTAGATCTTTAACGACGAGATTCTCGCCATCATAAGACTTCTGAACGCGTTGGAATTCGACAAACGCGGCGTCGTTCGTTGTACCGGTCACAAGACCCCCTGTTTCGTCAAATGATTATCCGAGAGCTTCGGATTTCATTGATCTGTAGGCAGCAGTTAAGACCATGCAGCCAGCATTTGGCAACTCTATTTGGCGGACTTTCTGCATTTTGAGTTCAACCTTAACACTCATTGAAAGCCGCTCAAGTCTCGCATGTGCCATGCAAGGCTTTGATTACTCGAAAGAACAGGCTTTCCGATCCGTTCACGAATCTCAGGGATTGCTTCAAGGGTGCGCAGGTTGGTACAGCTGAGGAAAACGGCCTCAACCGACGGATCAGATCCCAGTTTTGTTGCGGCTTCAATCACGGACTGCACCGAAATCCGAGCGACCTTTGCCTCTTCGGCCTGTCCGAATGTCCCGAAAACATCCATGGTTAAGCCGTTTTCCGAGAACGCGTTACGCAGCGGTGCGTTGACCTCTTCCACGTAAGGCGACAGCAGCGCAAACTTAGAAACACCAAGGTCCGCAGCGCAGGCCGTGGCCGCACGCAAAGGGTTTGTAACTTCCTCTGTTTTGCACGACTGCTTGATGAGTTCCTCCACACGCCCTGATCCAATGACGGAACTGGCCGACGTGCAGCCATAACCTACCACCCGAAAAGGTCGCGCGCTGGGCAATAATTCGGCCGCTGCCGGCAACGCCTTTTCCATCTCGGCAAGGCTTTCCGTTGTCACTTCAATGCCACTGGGAATCCGTGTTACATACAACGGGCTTTTCCGGCCCGTGAAATACGTGCTGAATTCCGGCTCAATCGTCTCGTCGACCTGAAGTACGATCAATCCAAGTGGCGCGGCTTGCGGGTCGTCTTCGTCAAGCGTGTAAGGCACGTAAGTCATAGCTCAAGAATCTCCGGCCCGATGCGCGGGCTGATAAAGCGCGGGGCATCGTCTGTTAGGACAATGTTTTCTTCGTGAACTAGGATCTTGTCACCAACTGCAATACCCGGCTCCAGGGTCAGCACCATACCGGGTTCAAGAACGGTCTGGTCCGTCGGGATGAGGGACGGCCATTCAGTCAATGACATGCCCAACCCATGCCCCAGCCGACCGGCATCTGTGCCTTCAGAATCCTTGGTCAGCACCGTGTTCATTGCATGAAACAACTCTGCGGCGGTTGCGCCGGGCCGCGCGATTTCGAATGCAGCATCTGACGCTTCTATCAGCCTGGTGTAAGCAGATTTCACGTCGGAATTTGCTGGGCCGACAGACCAGTTGCGGTCGAAATCGCTGAAATAGCCATCCCAGACCAAGCCGGTGTCAAGCATCAGTACATCGCCATCCTTCAAGGGGGACGAAGACGCAGGCGAAATCACATCAGAATAACCGCCCTGCTCTGCCCCACCTGCGAGATATGGCACCCAGTCGGCGCCCTCTTCCAGACAGAGTATCTGGAAACCGCGAAATACTTCATCCAAAGGCACGCCGGCCCGTGCAATCTCGGGAACGCGCGCGAACGCGCGACCAGCTATGGCGCATGCAGTTTCGATCTTGGTGATTTCTGCATCGGATTTGACCATGCGAAGCTGGCGCAAAATACCCTGATCTCCGGTGATGCAACGCGAACCGAGACTGTTTCGCAGGCGTTCAATGTCCGACAGGGGCATACGCGCATGCGTCTCGTGCCCATCCGGCATTCCGATACGACCTTTGGGGGGCGTCAGTTCCGTCAGGGCATCCGTCAAAAGCGAAACGCCGTCATCCTGAAGGTCGGGTGAGCTCCACGTTCGGATGTCGTCGATCCAGGTTTGCCCCATCAATGAGGCGCCGATCGAGGGGATAACTGCGACCGGTTTGCCAGCCGCAGGCAGGATCAGGAACCAAGGGCGGGTCGGGCTTTCCCAGAATCTGGTCAGGTACCCGGTAAAGTAGCGCACATCGGTTTCCGTGGTCAGCAGCAGCGCCGACAGGCCCGCGGCACTCATCATCACCTGTGCGCGTTCAGTACGCGCGGCAAATTCTTCTGGATCGAACCCTCTCATCCGGCGGCCTCAGAGGTGGTGCGCCGCATGCAGGCTGAACCGATGAATCGACGCAGCCTGAATGGCCCAGTCTTTCGGCCCGTTCGGTGTGGATTGATATCGGTTTTCATGCACCCCCCGGAATTTTCATTCGTTGACGTGAGCGGATCGGTAGGGTTCTGTCAACCACAGTCTTTTGTTGACCGGAGGCGCCAATGACCCACTCTGATCCAGCCTTCAGCCAGGCGGAATATGATCGCCGTCTTGCCAAGACCCGAAAGGCGATGGCCGCAAAGGGAATTGACTGCCTTTTTGTCGAAGACCCATCGAACATCGGGTGGCTCACCGGGTATGAGGGATGGTCTTTTTACGTTCACCAGGGTGCCCTGGTTTTTCTTGACGCGGACCCAATCTGGTGGGGGCGTCGGCAGGATACAAACGGTGCGCTGCGTACGGTGTGGATGGGGGACGATCGGGTTTTCGGATACGCCGATCACTTCGTGCAGTCGACCACACGGCATCCAATGCAGGATCTGGCCAAGCTTATTGCTGACTGCGGACACGGCCAGAGCCGAATTGGGGTGGAGCTGGATAATTATTATTACTCGGCCAAAGCCCATATTACACTGACAACTGAACTGCCCGGGGCGACGCTGATAGATGCAACGGCTTTGGTCAACTGGCAACGGGTTGTAAAATCCGGCGAAGAAATCGCCCTGATGCGCAAGGCGGCCCGAATTTCAGAGTTTGTGACTGACGGCGTGCTTGAACGCGTTGAACCCGGCCTGCGCAAGAACGAACTGGTCGCGCAGATTTACCATGACGCGATAACGGGCGTCGAAGATGACTGGGGGGATTACGCGGCCATTGTACCACTGTTGCCGTCAGGGTCAGACGCCGCCGCGCCACATCTGACCTGGAATGGTGATGTGTTCAAATCGGGCGAATGCACCTTTTTTGAGTTGTCCGGCTGCTATCGCCGATATCATGCTCCGTTCTGTCGGTCGGTGTTTCTGGGACGGCCGCCTGATCATCTTAGAAGGGCCGAGGCGGCTTTGGTTGAAGGGTTGGAGGCGGGTCTGGAGGCTGCGCGGCCCGGCAATCGCGCAAAAGATATCGCCAAAGCGCTGGCCGCACCGCTGGAACGTGCGGGGATAGAACGCGGTGCTCGCTGTGGCTATCCTGTAGGCCTCAGCTATCCTCCGGACTGGGGCGAGCGCACGATCTCGTTGCGGGACGAAGACAATACGATCCTCGAAGCCGGGATGACATTTCACTTTATGCCCGGGCTATGGATGGATGATTGGGGGCTTGCGATCACCGAGACCATCCTGATCGATGAAAAAGGACCGGCAGAGTGTCTGTGCAAACGACCACGCAAAATATTCGTCAAGCCCTGATAGGCGCACGAACGATTGAAGGCCCGCGCCGGATCAAACCCGTATCTGTTCAAGCAACCAGTCACGAAACAATGCGGCCGCCGGATTGCTGGCGTCGGCGGAAAGATAATACCCTTCGTTGCATCCGACAGTGCTGTCATGTGCGCTTTCGACAAGACCGGTTGCCATCGCATGTTTCGCCAAAAATTCGCTGATCAGGGCAACCCCGCTGCCATGAACCGCCAAATGAAGCGCCATGCCGAACGTGTCGACGAAAACAGCAGGCTGCCGTCGCACGTCCTGCTTGTCGAACCACGTCTTCCATCCACTGGACGTGCCGACTGCTTCTATCAGGGGAAGGTCGAACGGATCCCCTGCAAGCGTCGGCGCCTTTAGAGCGACAAGCCTGTCAGGCCTCAGGCGCTCGGCCCCCCTGCCCACTTGTTTTTCTGACCCAAACCTGACCTGCACGTCAGCTTGCGACGCGTGAAAATCGTCAGGCCAGATTGCACTGAGCAGCCGCACACTGATCTCTGGATTGCGTGTGGTGAAGTCCGCGAGATTTGGGGCGATGACCCATTGCGCGACACTAACAGAGGTGGCGACCGTCAAGACATCTCCTGGTGCGCTTGCGTCGGCCCTTCCAGCAGCAGCGGCAAGTGCCTCAAGCGCACTGCCGACCTCGGGCAACAGTTTTCGCCCGGCATCCGTCAGGGCCAGACTGCGAGGATGTCTTACAAAAAGTGCTGTCCCCAGACGCATCTCAAGGGACTTTACCTGCTGACTGACGGCCGATTGAGTCAGACCTATTTCCTCGGCAGCCGCGGTAAAACTCAGGGTCCGGGCTGCTGCCTCGAAGGATCGAAACCAGGTCAAGGGTGGAAGTGATTTTCCCATTGATCAAGTTAGCCATTAATCTTTTTAATGCGAAAGCACATAATTCAATCATTTGTCAAAAACCACACTCGTTTCTACCTTTCTCCAGCGCGACAGGAGAGGTGTGATGAAGCCAGAAATACGCAAGATTGTAACCTACGATGAGGAAGTTCTTGTCGAGGGATTTCGCCCTGCGGAAATCCCGTGGCGCATGTTTGCCGTGGCCGCAGTGATTACAAATCCCTGGGCTGGTCGATATGTCGAAGACCTTAAACCCGAAATACACGCATATGGCCCCATACTCGGAAAGATGATGACGGACCGCATGATTACGTTGGCCGGCAGTGGTGACGTAATCGAAGCCTATGGCAAGGCAGCCGTCGTCGGACTGAATGGCGAGGTCGAGCACGCCTCGGGCATTATTCATACCCTTCGGTTCGGCAACCACTACCGGCAGGCGGTCAGCGCGAAGTCCTATCTGGCTTTTACAAACACGCGTGGCCCTGCGAATGCGCCGATCATGGTGCCATTGATGGACAAAAACGATGCCGGGCGGCGTTCTCACTACCTGACGATTCAATTCTCGATCCCAGACGCACCACGCGACGACGAAATTGTCGTCGTACTGGGGGCGGCAACCTCGGGCAGACCGCATCACCGCATCGGCGACCGTTATCAGGATCTCAAGGATTTGGGCCATGACGTGGACAACCCGGCCGCGGTCTGAAATCGGCGGGCTGGCCGCAATCCAAACTGGCACAGGTCCGGAAATCCTGTTGCTCCACGGGGTCGGCCTGCGGGCCGAAGCCTGGGGCGCGCAGTTAGACGAGTTGGCCTCTGAAGCTCGCCTGACAGCGCCGGACATGCCCGGTCACGGAGAAAGCCCGTTGAGTTTTTTCGACACGGAGCTGTCGGAATACAGTGAAGCAGCACGGAATGTGCTGGGCAGTCTGAACGGTCCGGTCCTAGTTGTCGGCCACTCGATGGGTGCTATGATCGCGCTGGACCTTGCCGCCAAGGCGCCAGATCGGATTTGCGGCGTCGTGGCAATGAATGCCGTTTTTGAACGCGGCGCAAAGGCAGCGCAGGCGGTTCAGGAACGTGCTGCGGGACTGGATGGTGAAACACCGGTTGATCCAAACA
The DNA here is from genome assembly GCF_003443535.1 of Ruegeria sp. AD91A. Lineage (GTDB taxonomy): Bacteria > Pseudomonadota > Alphaproteobacteria > Rhodobacterales > Rhodobacteraceae > Ruegeria. The sequence goes on from NZ_CP031946.1 coordinate 1,282,183, forward strand.
GCACGCTGCGCAGGTGGTTCGGTGACATCGGTTCGCCTGAACGTGATGCCTGCCGCGAATGGCTGATGGCCATGGATCCGGCTGCTTACAAACTGACCTATACGGTTTTTGCTCAAAGCCAAAATCCTTTGCGCAACGCGTTGGAGAAACTTGGCTGCCCCGCACTTTTCCTGACCGGAAGTCTGGAGCCGAACTCCACTCCCGACATGTCGCATAAAATGGCTGAAGTCACCCCGAACGGACGCGCGCTTATCATCGATGGGGCGGCCCATATGATGCCGATGACACATTCAATTCAGGTCAACGCCGCCGTTTCCAGCTTTCAAAGCGAGGTGCTATCATGACCAAACTCGACCCCTGCGACCTTCGGCGGGCATTTGGCAAATTCATGACCGGCGTGACGGTAGTTACCACTCGCAACGCCTCTGGCATGGCCGTAGGCTTCACGGCAAATTCCTTCACTTCGGTTTCTCTCGACCCGCCACTGTTGATCGTTTGCCCAGGCAAGAACTTGTCTTCATACAGCGAATTCTCGGCCTGCACCCATTTCACGGTGAGTGTTCTGGCCGAGGGGCAAGAAGATGTGTCCAACACCTTCGCCGGCTTCAAAGGTGATCGGTTCGCCAAAACCGACCATAGCCTCGACGCGCGAGAGATCCCGTTGATCAACGGCGCAGTCGCGACATTTTCCTGCCAGACCCATCGGGTGATCGAGGCAGGTGACCATTGCGTTTTGATCGGTCAGGTCGAAGCCTATTCCCACGACGACCGCCCGGCGCTGGGCTACGCGAACGGGCGGTACTTTAGCCTTGGTCTGGAACGCGGCGCGCTTGAACCGACGGGGCGCCGGATCGTCTGCGGCGCAATCATCGAACACGAAGGCCGCGTGCTGCTTGAGAAAACGGATGCCGGTTTCAGGCCGCCGCAGGTCACATTGTCCGACCGGCGACAGTTGCGGGACAGCCTCCGGCAGGATCTGAATGATCGTGGCATCGACGCAAATCTCGGCGTCGTCTACTCGGTCTATGACGATGCCACAGCGCATCAAGTCTACATATTGGGCAATGCGCCGGACCTTCCCAAACACGGCAAGCTTGAGGCCGTCGCGATTGAAGATTTGGCGGCCCTTTCCTACACGACGACGCCAATCACCACCATGATTTCTCGTTTTGCGCTGGAAAGCCGAACCCGCGACTTCTCACTTTATCTGGGCAGCGCGCAGCTGGGCGACGTGCACAGCTTTTCTGAAAGGACCTGATGGATGGAGTTTTCCCTTTTTGCACACATGGAGCGGCTGAGCCCCGATCAACCCCATGAGAAGCTGTATGAAGAGTTCATCGCGCTGTGTAAAATGGCCGATGAGGCAGGAATGCGTGCTGTCTGGACCGGTGAGCACCACGGAATGGACTTTACGATCGCACCGAACCCTTTGATGTCCCTTGTAGATATCGCACATCACACCAAGAACGTGCGGCTTGGCACGGGTACAGTGGTTGCGCCGTTCTGGCATCCGATCAAACTGGCCGGCGAAACGGCTGCGGCGGACCTGATGACGGGCGGCCGTATCGAGTTGGGCATCGCCCGCGGCGCCTATTCGTATGAATATGAACGGATGGTGCCAGGGATGGATGCATGGGACGCTGGCCAGCGCATGCGGGAAATCGCGCCGCTTTTGCCCCGGCTGTGGGATGGTGACTGTGCCCATGAAGGAGAGTACTTCAAATTCCCGGCTACCACCTCGGCCCCCAAGCCGGTGCAATCCGGCGGGCCGCCCATCTGGATCGCGGCGCGGGATCCGAACAGTCATGAATTCGGTGTGCAGAACGGCTTTAATATTCAGGTCACACCGCTCTGGCAGGGCATGCATGAGATTGAAACGCTGATGGGCCGCTTTGAGGATGCCTGCGCAAACTATGACGGGCCGCGCCCCAAGATCATGCTTCTGCACCACACCTATGTTGGCAGTGACGATGCTGATCTGGATCGGGCCGCTCAGGAATTGTCTTGCTTCTACAACTACTTCGGGGCCTGGTTTCAAAACAAGCGGCCAGTCCAGCAGGGCTTGATCCAGAAGTTGACGGACGAAGAGATGGCGGCCAACACGATGATGGCTCCGGAAAACCTGGCGCGCGATCTGACTATCGGAACCGCAGATGAAGTCACGGAACGTCTGAAACGCTATGAAGACCTCGGCTACGATGAGTATTCGTTCTGGATAGACAGCGGTATGAGTTTCGAACGCAAGCGCGCATCGCTCGCCCGCTTCATCGACGATGTGATGTCCAAGTTTCAGTGAGGATCAAGACGATGCACCAGAAGCCACACTTCCAGCTTTATATCGACGGTTCGTGGACCGAAGGGGCACACGGGCAAGTGATGAGCTCGCAAAACCCTGCGACGGGCAAGGACTGGTCCAGTTTCGCCTGCGCCGCGCCGGAAGACGTGAACCGCGCCGTTTCTGCGGCGCGTCGGTCACTTGATGATCCAACGTGGCGCGACATGACACAAACCGCGCGCGGCAAACTGTTGTTCAGGCTTGCGGATCTGATCGAGGAAAACGCCAGACACCTGGGCCAGCTTGAGACCACTGACAGCGGTAAGCTGCTTGCCGAAACGGCGAGCCAGACAGCCTATGTCGGTGACTATTATCGATATTATGCGGGGCTCGCGGACAAGATCGAAGGGGCGGTTCTTCCGATCGACAAACCGAACATGCATGTCTTCACCAAACGCGAACCGATTGGTGTGGTGGTCGCTATCGTACCCTGGAACGCACAGATGTTCCTGACCGCAACCAAACTTGGACCCGCGATAGCGGCAGGATGTTCGGTCGTGCTGAAGGCCTCCGAAATTGCGCCCGCTCCGATGCTGGAGTTCGCACGGCTGATCGATGAAGCTGGTTTTCCGCCCGGTGTGGTCTCCGTCATTACCGGGGATGCCGAAAACTGCGCCATCCCGCTTACCCGGCACCCGGACGTGGACCGGATCGCATTCACCGGCGGCCCTGAAACAGCGCGCCATGTAGTGCGCAACTCGGCTGAAAACTTTGCGGTGACCACCTTGGAGCTGGGCGGGAAATCCCCGATCATCGTTTTTGATGATGCCAATCTGGATGGCGCCGCCAATGGCTTGATTGCGGGAAATTTCGGCGCCTCGGGTCAAAGCTGCGTGGCCGGTTCGCGCGGGCTGATTCACCGCCCGGTGCTGGATGCGCTTGTTGACAAGATCGAAGAGAAGATGAAGGGCGTCGTTATCGGTGATCCATTGGAAACGGCCACCAATATTGGCCCGCTCTGCACCGAAGCTCAGTTGGAAAGAATTCAGGCGACTTTGGCGAAAGCCACAGAACAAGGTGCACGCATCCGTTTCGGAGGAAAACCACTGGACCGGCCAGGCAACTACATGGACCCAACACTGGTGGAGTGCATGAGCGCAGAGACAGAGACGCTGAAGGTCGAAATGTTCGGCCCCGTAATGTCGTTGCTGCCATTCGAAACGGAAGAGGAAGCCATCGCTTTGGCCAACGACTCTCAGTTTGGGCTTGGTTCTGGTGTTTTCACTGAAAACGTCGCCCGTGCCCACCGGGTTTCATCCCGTCTGAAATCGGGAATTTGCTGGATCAACACATACCGCGCCGTATCACCGATTGCACCTTTCGGCGGCTATAATCAATCCGGTTACGGCAGAGAGGCAGGAATCGAGGCCATTCACGATTACACGAGGACCAAAACAGTCTGGCTGAATACGTCAGAACAGCCAATGTCGAACCCATTCGTCATGCGCTGACAAGAATTTATTTCCTTGTCCTTTTGATGGCGCAGGTGTTGCGCTTGTCAATCGCACCAAATTCTCTGAGCCCAGCTCATTATGATGCAATCCCTTGTGGTTTCGGGGCTGGTTTCGAAGCACCCGGATGGCGATCTTTAGTCCATTCGAACCGACTATCTTATAATGGGTTCCGAATACGGCATTCGCATTCCCGGCAAAGTCGGAGCGACAGCCCAAAGAAACAAACGGGGTTATCTCCGGCCCTTCATGGACGCTATCGAAGTCGGCGATGACCAGGTACGCACAAGGGGACGGCGAGCTCAGATTGAAACGGCTGTAGTTGCTCGACAAGTCGAGCGCTCAGCAGTTCCCTGCTTTGCTCTGAAATAGCGGTGCTGTCAGACAAATTCGAACCAGTCTCGGCTAGCAACTGTATTCCTCATATGGGTTGAGAACCCCAGTATTGACGGGATTTGCACAGAGCATTTGCTTTTGTGACGAGTTTTCGGGCCTCAGCGGTGATAATGATTTTTTACGATTTTCCGGCCGCGCGTTGGTGATCAGCGAAGGCTTTCAGAACCGAGTTGTGATGAGCCGCAACCAGCGCGGCCTGGAACAACACGTACCGTAGCAAGCGTCGTCCGCCGCCAATGGCTCGTTTCCCGCGCAAAGCCCCACCGTCATGGGCGATTGGTGCGAGCCTCATCAATACTGGGGTTCTCAACCCATATGAGGAATTCAGTTGCTGGCCTTCGCAATTCAGGTTGGCTTTGGGTTCGATAAAAACATGATTCAGAGCTTGCGAAGGGAGTCATTGCGCCCCGGCGAAGAGTATTTGTTTCCTGCGGTCTGCATCCCTTTGACACAAAACGAAATCGCTCTCATTCAAAAAACCCCGAGGAGAGGGCGCAACTAAAAAATGTCCAAAATCATCACGCCCTGCGACTAGCGCAACCAGAGTTTTCACGCCGTTTTTCTGCTTCATTGAGGGCTTTATGAAACGCAACGCCGCACCAATGCGTCTATCGTCTGTGTTATTTGGTCCTGATGCGTGAAACAGATGCCCGTGATGCATGGATGCCTGCCCCGCACGTAATTCCACAGCGACTGCATCTTGTTCATTCACATCAACCGCGATTTCCTGCCCACGTGATAACAGATTGTTTTCGCTGAAGGTGTCCACGTGTGGCACGATACGGCTTTTATGGCTGCCGGGAACGAACTTCATACACCCGCTTTGCTCGGAAGCTTCCGAGATCGCAACCCAGCAGGTAACTTCCTCTGCGTCATCCAATCCCCAATAGGTCAGGTCCTGATGCCAGGAAACGATCTTTGTAGATCGAACTTCTTTGACAAATAGTGCTCCGCTCCAAACCATAAGGTCGGGTCCCAATACCGTTGAAGCAACTTCAATCAGTTTAGGATGGCGAAGAAGTGCGTCGAATGAAGGTATTAGCCTGTCCGGATAAGAATATAGCAGCTTCAGTTTATCTGGGTCGTCTTTGAGAATGCGCTCCGCTTCCTCAAAATCATCGCGCAATGCCCGGGTCTCGTTGTCTGTTAGGATGTCCAGCGGTGCTACGAAACCATCTCTTTCATAGGCCTCCGCGACGTCAGGCGATTGTCTATCCATTTTCATTATCCGTGAAAATCAACTGCACCTTCATTGATCGGCTTCGGTCAGATGCGATCTCGAACGCGGCTATAGCCTCCCGTACATCAAAGGAATGCGTCACCAACTGATCGACGTTAATTAGTCCGCTTCGCATCATCTCGACCGCGACTGAAAACTCGGAATGGAAACGGAAAGATCCGCGAAGTGCAATCTCTTTTGCAGTCAACACCTGCATCGGCACCGTCATGTCGCCCCCCAGACCAAGCTGAACTAAGGTTCCGCCCGGGCGCAAACAGGCAACGCCAGACGCCAGAGCGGGTTGGGCACCTGAACACTCCAAATGTATGTCAATTTGGCCCTTGTCTCTCTCAAAAAGCTCCAATTTTTGTGGTTCGTCCTTGGTGTTGATCACCTCGTCTGCACCGCAATCGCGAGCCGTGTTCAACGTCTGATCAGAAATATCGGTTGCTATAATTCTGGCAGCCCCTGACCGTCGTGCAACCATGATCGTAAGACACCCGATCGGACCGCAGCCTGTGACGAGTACCGTCTTACCGACCAGGCTCCCCGCCTGATTAACCGCGTGTAGACAAACAGCCAAAGGTTCCGCCATAGCAGCCTCCGCCGAGGTCAATCCATCTGCTGCAACACATTGGTTGGCTTTGACGACAAGTTTGCTCTGAAAGGCACCTTGGATATGAGGATATGGCATTGCGCTGCCGTAGAATTTCATATCAAGACAGTGGTTTTGCTGACCTTTCAGACAATAGAAGCAAGTTTGGCAGGGACAGGACGGAGAAATTGCGACCAGTTGACCAACGTTTAGCCCAACAGCACCTGCTCCGATGTCCAAAATTTCACCTGCAACTTCATGCCCAAGCGCCATAGGCTCACGCAACCTGATCGAACCAAATCCTCCGTGGTTAAAATAGTGCAGGTCAGAACCGCAAATTCCACCGGCCTTCATTTCAATCAGAGCTTCATCTGAACCTATGTCGCGAACGTTTCGAGTTTCCAACCTAAGATCCTTCGCAGCATGGACAACAACCGCGATATTGGCCGACGACATTGATAAGACCCCCCCTATACAGATTGCCAAAAGATACGGATAGTCGGTGCCAACAACCAAGGAGTTTTTGCATGACGCTTGAATTGTTCGACCTAAAGGGAACTCGCGCACTGGTGACGGGCTCTAGCCAAGGCATTGGATTTGCGCTGGCTCGCGGCTTGGCCGCCGCCGGTGCAAAGGTCATTTTGAACGGGCGCGACACCGCAAAACTATCTGCAGCAGCCTCCGAGTTGAACCAGGCAGGCGCCTCGGTACGTGAACTTTCGTTCGATGTGACCGATCATGAAGGTGTCCGATCTGCTGTGGACGACTTTGAAGAAAAAATCGGCCCGATAGACATCTTGGTAAACAACGCCGGAATGCAACACAGGACAGAGTTACAGGATTTCCCCGCTGATGCCTTCGAGCGCCTACTACAGACAAATGTGGCGTCCGTCTTTCACGTCGGTCAGGCAGTGGCACGACATATGATTGTAAGAAAGTCTGGTAAGATCATTAACATTGCATCGGTTCAATCCGCATTGGCCAGACCGGGAATTGCGCCTTACACGGCGACAAAAGGTGCCGTGACCAACCTTACAAAAGGGATGGCAACTGATTGGGCCAAGTATGGTCTTAACTGCAATGCCATTGCACCTGGATATTTCGATACGCCTTTGAACGCCGCCTTGGTTGCCGACCCAGAGTTCAGTGCATGGCTCGAGAAACGTACTCCGGCCGGCCGCTGGGGCAATGTGGAAGAACTCGTCGGTGCAGCAGTATTCCTTGCGTCCCCCGCATCCAGCTTCGTCAATGGACATACTCTCTATATCGATGGTGGAATAACCGCGTCACTCTGATCTGGAGCTTTCAATCGTCTGCAAAGCGTGGCTGAACAAAGAAGTCCGTCACACCACCGACTTCAAGGCAATCAGCACAACAACCAGCAATGAACCCGCCATCGCTAAGTTGATCCTTCGGTGCGACCTCTCGCTTAAATCAAGGCTACCTATTTTTGCACCAGCACTCAGCCAGATCATGTGCACTGGCACCCAAATCGTATTGAAAACTATGACTTTTATGATGACCTCCAAAAAAGGCGCTTCGGGCAAAAATGCAAACCCTGAAAACAATGCAGTGCCGACCACGTAAGCTTTTGGATTAATGAATTGTAGCGTCAGCCCATTTGCAAATCCAAGTGGTGAGTCTGCAGGAGAGAATCCAACTTTTGAGCCAGCGCTAGCAATGCGCCAGGCAAGAAAAACCAAGTATCCGACCGACGCAAACAACAACAAGTTTCTCAGCACTGGCACAGCCAACGCCGCAGCGGCTACTCCCGAGACCACCAACATCATATTGATGAACCCGCCCAGCATCAAACCTGCCACAAATGCCAGACCTGCCCGAAAACCAAAAGCTGATCCAATTCCGGCCGTTGTCAGAACACCAGGCCCCGGGGTAATCAGCAAAAAGAAAACCGCAACAGCAAACTCAAACACTTGTCAGATTGGCCATTTACACATCTCTGCATTCCGGAACAGCCGTGATAACCGATCCGTCCTTAAGATGTTGCAGCAGGTTGTCGACAGTGAGGTCACCCATGGCTGCACGCGTCTCAAGAGTCGCGCTACCAGCATGAGGAAGAAGAACGACGTTGGGCAGCTCGCGCAGTTCTTTTGGAACACGCGGTTCGTCCTCGAAAACATCCAGCCCCGCCCAACCGAGCTCACCGTTCTGCAATGCTTTGATAAGAGCAGTTTCGTCGACGACTGACCCGCGACTAACGTTTATCAGTGTTCCGTCCGCCCCCAACGCACGCAACACCTCAGCGTTTACCAGCTTATTGGTCGACGAGCCTCCGGGCGTGATGCATATCAGGATGTTCACGTGTTCCGCCAATCCAACCAAATTATCGAAGTAGCGGTACGGAACATCCTTCTGTGTCCGGGTATGATAAGAAATTTCGGGAGCCCATGGCTCCAACTTGTCAACGATCGCCTGACCAATGCGACCAAGACCAAGAATGCCTACTTTTTGATTATCCGCAGATCGGGTCAAAGGGGCGTTACCTTCAACTTCCCATCGTCCGGACCGAACGTAATCATCGTCACGTACGAGCTCTCGATAACATGACAGCAACAGCAGAACTGCCGTGGTTGCGACTTCTTTGTTCAACACATTAGGTGTGTGCGTAACGACAATCCCGCGCTCAGCAGCGGCATTTGCGTCGACGGCGTCGTAACCAACCCCATAGACGCTGATCATTTTCAGATTACTGAGGGAAGTCATTAGGTCATGCGGAACTCCGTCGTGCCCATTTGTAACGATATGCGTTATGCTTTCCGCGTTGAAATCATCCAATTGATGTATGTCGAATACTGAGGTCAGGCGGTCTCGCATCCGTTCTGTGATGCCGCCAATTTGCAACAAGTCAGTCATCTTGGCCGACCTTTTGCCTCTGAACACCCAAACCATCGATGCGAAGCTCCATGACGTCGCCTTTTTTTAGGTAAACTGGTTCCGGCTTGATCCCCATTCCAACACCGGGCGGTGTTCCAGTTGAAATGACGTCGCCTGGGTGCAGTGTGAAAAGCTGGCTTAGATGCTCAATGATCTCGGCAACGGAAAAGATCATCGTAGCGGTGTTCCCGGTTTGCATGCGCTGACCGTTTACATCCAGCGACATAGCAAGACTTTGAGGATCAGGCACCTCGTCTCGGGTCACTAGCCAAGGGCCGGTAGGGCCAAATGTGTCGCAGGATTTTCCTTTGGTCCATTGGCCTGTCAATTGAGTTTGAAAATGCCTTTCAGAGACATCGTTTACGATACAATAGCCAGCAACGTATTCGACCGCGTCAGCCTTGGAAACATATTTGGCCGTTTTGCCGATGACGACGCCGAGTTCGCATTCCCAGTCGGTGTGCGTAGATCCACGCGGCATGACTACGTCATCATATGCCCCAATGACCGCAGAATTTGCCTTGAAAAAAAGTATCGGATGCTTCGGGATTTGAGCACCGGTTTCTGCCGCATGGTCCGAGTAGTTTAATCCAATGCACAGGAATTTTCCGATTTTCCCAATACAAGGTGCGATGCGAGGATCACCCTCTACAATCGGTAGTTTGCCGGTATCCAATGAGCGCAGATTGTCAAGTGTTGCATCATCCAACATCTCACCCGTGATATCGTTGATGTGAGCAGACAGATCCCGTAGTAGGCCCTCAGAGTCGACCAAGGCGGGTTTTTCGGAGCCCTCGGCTCCGTAACGAACAAGTTTCATTTCTGTTCCTTTTAGTGATTGTCGCGTGGCAAGAAACCTCGCGCGATATCGCGGTAGTTTTCTGCACCCTTAAGGGTCATGCCACGATCCAGTCGATCTACTTTTTCGCGGAATATTTCCTGCCACGGTGATTGATTGGGCGGCATCGAATACCCACCGCGCGCCTCTAGATCGCGGGCGCGTTCATGCAGTTCTTCAAGAGAAACCAGCATATCTGCTGTGCCTTTGCCAAGATCGATGCGTAACCGGTCACCATTTTTCACCAAGGCCAACCCGCCGCCTTCCGCAGCTTCGGGTGAAGCATTCAGGATCGAAGGGCTTCCTGATGTACCGGATTGCCGGCCATCACCGATGCAAGGAAGGGCTTCGATGCCTTGTTTCAACAAATATGCAGGCGGACGCATGTTCACGACCTCTGCGGCACCCGGGTATCCTTTTGGTCCGGCTCCGCGCATGATCAGAATACAGTTTGCGTCGATGTTTTCCGCGGGATCGTCGATCCGATGGTGAAAATCCTCAGGCCCATCAAAAACGACAGCGCTGCCCTCAAATGCATCGGGGTCGTCTGGGTTTGACAGGTAAGCCATTCGAAAAGCTGGCGAGATCACAGATGTCTTCATAATCGCGCTCTCGAACAGATTGCCCGAGAGATTGATGAACCCTGCTTGTTCCTTAACAGGGCTGCTGACAGGCTTGATCACATCACAATTAAGCGACCGGCGCATGGAGCAGTTTTGCCCCATCGCGTTGCCGTTCACCGTTAATGCATCGGGATGAGGAAGCAATCCAGCTTCAAGAAGCTCTCCGACAACTGCAGGAACGCCACCAGCATGTTGGTAATCTTCACCCAGGTATTTCCCGGCTGGTTGCATATTAACCAAAAGAGGTACGTCGTGGCCATGTTTCTGCCAGTCATCGTTGTTCAGCGGAACACCAAGATGCCGGGCAATTGCATTCAGGTGTATCGGCGCATTTGTCGATCCGCCAATGGCCGAGTTAATGACAATCGCGTTTTCAAAAGCTTTTCGTGTCATGATATCGCTTGGGCGTAGATCCTCCCAAACCATGTCCACAACGCGTTTACCGGTTTCATAGCAGATTTGACCGCGCTCTCTATACGGGGCTGGTATGGCTGCTGATCCCGGCAATTGCATTCCCAAGGCTTCAGCAAGCGAATTCATGGTCGTCGCCGTTCCCATGGTGTTGCAATAGCCAACCGAAGGTGCTGCGGCAGCAGCGATTTCCATAAACTCATCGGTATCAATTTCATCAGCTGCAAGGTCTTCGCGCGCTTTCCAAATAACCGTTCCGGATCCGGCGCGCTCACCTTTCCACCAGCCGTTGAGCATGGGGCCGACCGACAGGGCGATCGCTGGGATGTTGACAGTCGCAGCGGCCATGAGAAGTGCGGGCGTGGTCTTGTCGCAACCAATGTTCAGAACAACGCCATCAATCGGATACCCGAATAGACTCTCCACCAAGGACAGATAAGCGAGATTGCGGTCCAAAGAGGCAGTTGGCCGTTTACCGGTCTCTTGTATCGGGTGCACGGGAATTTCAATGCACGTTCCCCCGGCAGCGATGATCCCGTCGCGAACGCGTTTGGACAACTCGATATGGTGCCGATTGCAAGGGCTTAAATCGCTACCGGTCTGAGCAATGCCAATTATTGGCTTGCCCGACTGCAGCTCCTCACGGGTCAGTCCGTAGTTGAGATATCTTTCGAGATACAACGCGGTCATTTCCAAGTTTTCAGAATTCATAAACCACTTGCGAGACCGCAGATCATCCTTTGATATTACTGTCATTGGCCTGACCAACCCCCATCAATTACATGTGTGTGTCCTGTGGTGAATGCACTCTCATCACTCGCCAGATAGACGACCAATGCAGCAATCTCTTCTGCTTTTGCCACACGCCCCATAGGTTGACGTGCCACAAATTGTGCAAGCGCTTCTTCTCTGCTGCCCAGTTGCTTGCCCAATTCATCGACCCTGCCCCGCCAACTGGGACTGTCGACCGTTCCCGGGCATATGCAATTGCACCGAATTCCTTGCGTTATAAAATCCACGGCCACCGACTTCGTCAGCCCAACAACAGCAGCCTTAGTCGCGCCATAGACGAAGCGATTTGGCGCGCCTATTACAGATCCCAACGCGGACGACATATTGATTATCGACCCTCCGCCACGCTCAAGCATTCCGGGCAAAACAGCCTTAACAGTGCGCACCATTGAACGAACGTTTAGGTCCATGGCAAAATCCCATTCGTCATCTGTTGCTTCGAGAATTGTGCCGTGATGCACGAACCCAGCACAATTAAACAGAACGTCTGGTTTGGCCCGCTCGGCACCTTCTTGGACACTTTCATCATTCGTCACATCCATCTCGAAAATTTCCAAATTTTCGAGATTCTCGCCCCGAATCGAGTTTAGGTTTGTGATGTTTATGTCGGTCGCATAGACAATCGCGCCCTCTCTCGCCATTGCAACCACGCTGGCAAGTCCGATCCCTTGCGCCGCAGCTGTAACCAACACACGCTTTCCCTTAAGTCTTTCTATCATTTATATTTTCCAACTTCCTTAGTCACAATTGCACCGCTGGCTTTTGGTCCACGGATCAACTGAAGTTCAAAGAAACCTTGGTAAGACTTCGACGACTTGTGGCATGTGAGGCCAGAAACGTTAGCGTATGACAGAGATTGTGGTTTGGCCATAACCAAGCGTGATACATCCCCAGGAGGACAGGAAATCATGAGCAAACAGTTTGATGTCGCTGTGTTGGGAACCGGCCTGATGGGCGTTCCCATGGCGCGGAATCTCCTCAAATCTGGCTTGTCTGTGACCGCATGGAACCGAACCCTAGACAAAGCCAAACCCTTGGTTGCGGAAGGTGCGACGGTAACGGACACCGCCGCGCTGGCGATAGCGGATGCAGACATTATTGTGACCATGCTTTCGGATGGATACGCAACTGGTGCGCTGTTGGCTGACGCGGCGTTCTGCGAGCACTTGAAGCCTGGAATGATCTGGATTGATATGTCTAGCGCCAAGCCTGAACACGCCCGAGAACAATCCGCGCAATTGGCCAGGATGGGGATATCTCATTTGGATGCCCCGGTTTCCGGTGGCACAAGAGGCGCCGAGGCGGCAACCCTTGCGATCATGGTAGGAGGAGACAAAGACGTACTGGAGCAAGTTAAACCAATTCTTTCAGCAATGGGCCAACCTGTCCACGTCGGCCCTAGTGGCTCAGGGCAATTGTGCAAACTGGCCAATCAAACAATTGTTGCAGTAACAATTTCAGCCGTCGCCGAAGCGACACTTTTGGCACAGCAAGGGGGTGCGGATCCAATGGCCCTGCGTTCGGCATTGAAAGGCGGATTTGCTGATAGCGTTATCCTGCAACAACACGGTGAACGAATGTCTGAGGGCAATTTCGCACCCGGTGGCTTGTGTAAATTTCAGCTAAAGGACTTGGACAACACGTTGGAAGAAGCGAGAAGCCTAGGCATCGAACTGCCCAACACGCAATCTGTACGCGACCGCTTCAAGTATCTTATTGACGAAATGGCTGGGGCTGAACTGGACCATTCGGCTCTGTATCTGGAACTCAAAAAACGGAACAAAATGTCGTGAACCGGATTCTTGTCATTGGCGGAGGAGGGATGTTGGGCCAGAAGTTGGCTCATCGCATTGCGGCTGAAAAGACCTTTGGTGTGAATGCCCAAGTCTCACTGTTCGATCTCGCGTTTCCGCCAAACAGTGCGGTAGGCAATCAGATTGAGGGAAGTTTGACAGCGCCCGGCATAGCCAAGTCTTTCGCCGCACAGCGCCCAGACGTCATTTTCCATCTCGCTGCTATAGTTTCTGGACAAGCTGAGACCGACTTTGCATTGGGTTGGGGCGTCAACCTCATGGCGACGTGGGCACTGCTAAACGCGCTCAAGGATGAACACGAGGTGTCCAAAGGCGAGTACCGGCCGCGATTGGTTTTTGCCTCTTCCATAGCAGTTTTTGGAGCACCATTCCCCGACAAGATAAATGATGAGTTTCTCTCTGCGCCTTTAACCAGTTACGGGGCGCAGAAAGCGGCATCGGAAATAATGATCACGGACTTTAGCAGAAAAGGATTTATCAACGGTATTTCTCTGCGGTTGCCGACTTTGTGCGTACGCCCCGGTAAAGCCAACGCTGCCGCTTCGTCCTTTTTTTCAGGGATTATCCGAGAGCCTTTGAACGGAGAGGAGGCCATATTGCCTGTTGCCGATACTGTACGCCACTGGCACGCCAGTCCACGCGCAGCAGCGGCCTTCTTGACCCACGCTGCCAACTTGGACACCGAACTTTTGAACGACCGACGCTCGTTGAATATGCCCGGCGTGAGTTGCACGGTATCAGAACAGATTGAAGCGCTGCGTACTGTAGCTGGCCAGGACGCTGTTGCCTTAATAAAACGTACTCCTGACGCGGCAATTGAAAGTATAGTTAAGAATTGGCCCCGTGACTTTGAAACGGATCGTGCGCTGGACTTGGGATTCCGGGCGGAATCGAGTTTTGACGATATTGTCCGCGTGTATCTGGAGGATGACTACAAGCGTTAGTGGCCCATCGTCTTTCCGGTCAAGTGGCGCTTAAGGTGGTCGTGAATTTTGTCTCTTGTTAATTGCTCATCCCCTGACAGAGCAGCTTCTAGTATATCTGCATGATGCCTTATGTTTTGAGAGATGAACTCGAAATTGCGGTCTGCCACCATCAATTGCTGTCTGAATTGAGAATAAATTCGGCCATGCATTTGCTTCAACGTTTCCGATCCACAAGCAGAAATCAGCGTTTGGTGAAATTCCTTCTCCGAGCCAAACCAGATCTCGACAAGGTCGCTCGGGTCGTTTGCGGCGTGAATGCGTTTTTCGATATGGCTGAGTTTGTGATGTGCAGCCGTCAATCTTGCCTCCCAATCCACTCCGCCATTTCGGATCGACATTGCTGTGCCTTCTGCCTCCAGCAAAACACGGACGTGTGTCAATTCGATAAGCTTCTGCGGGGAACGCTTTGGCACGCGGAATCCCTTTTGTTCCTGAAAGTCCACCAAACCAACAGCGGCCAAACGAAAAAGGACTTCACGAACTGCACTCGCAGAACAACCATACTCTTTTCGCAGTTCTTCGGCCCGCACCTTGGATCCATGTTCGAATCCATTAGAGATTAGACGCATCTTAAGATCTTGATAAATATCTACTTCTTCGTTCATCCCGGTATGCGCCTTCAAGTTTGTCCAAGTAGCGTCCTAACGCTATTCTCGAATTTTTACAAGAATCTCGAAATTTTTCGTAATTTCAAATTTTTCTTGTTGCATTCGATTCGTCGGCTTAACGTTTACTCGCGTGACAGCAAAGGAGGCAGCAAGATCTCCCACTCCGCGCAACGCTCAACGTCTGGGAGGACAATATGAAAATAGTCAAGACAGCGGCCGTGGCGGCCGTAGCCACGACAATGGCAGCCGGCTTTGCGATGGCTGAAACAACGAAGCTTAGAATTCAAACCCATTTCTCGCCCGAAACTCTATCTGGCCAGATGGCCGCAAAATTCATTGAAGACATTCAGGAAATGTCGAACGGCGAAATCGAAGTTGAAATGTTCTATTCCTCTTCGGTGGTCAAATCAGTTGAAACATTCGATGCCGCAGCTACGGGAATTCTGGATTGCGACATGACGGGCGGCGGCTATCAGACCGGTAAGAATCCGGCCTTCCAGTTTGCGGGCGACCTGCTCGGCGGATACCAGAACCCATATCAGCAAATGGCTTGGCTTCTTCATGGCGGCGGTAGAGAAGCCGTAAACGATCTGTACAACGGCTACGACATGGAGTTCATCGGATGGTGGATTCCCGGGCCGGAGTCGCTTGCTTCGACCAAGCCGATTGCAAAAGTGGAAGACTTCAAGGATTGGAAGTTCCGCTCGCCTCCAGGCCTGGCGACCAAAGTGTTCGCGGAACTTGGCGCTTCTCCGATCGTGATGGACTTCAACGAAATCTTTACGGCTTTGGAAACCGGTATCATTGATGGCGCGGATGCTGCAAACCTGACTAACAACGTGGGTCTGGGTCTATACGAGATCGCAGGTCACACAAACTATCCCGGTTTTCACTCGATGCCTGCAGATCACCTGGCCTGTCGCAAAGACGTTTGGGAAGCTATGCCTGCGCACCACAAGAAGATCATGGAAGTCGCAATGGATAGCTTGGCATTGCACAATGCCACAATCAATGAAGTGCAGAACGCTCAGACTGCAAAAGACCTGCAAGCAAAAGGGGTTCAGTTGTACGAATGGTCGCCTGAAGACCTGGCAGCGTATCGCGCGGCCGTTCAGGTCGGTTGGACTGAATTCGCGACGACCCCTGAGGCACAGGCACTTTTGGAAAGTCACATCAACTTCCTGCGTGACCTGGGAGCGATGCAGTAGTTAGGCTTCGACCGAATTACGACGCACGGAGAGGCCGCACTAGCGGCCTCTCCGGATCGGCGCCGGGATCCAGAACTTCATGAAAATCAAAAGAATAATAAGTCACGTACTGCAGTACGACATGCCGGAAGTTCTGGGCTATTCGCAGCAGTATTATGACAAGCGGACAACCCATCTCGTTGAAGTTCAAACGGACGAAGGGGTGACAGGCTGGGGAGAGTGCTTTGGCCCCGGCAACATAGCAGTAGCAAACAAGTCCATCGTCGAAAAAGTAATCCAACCTATGGTGCTGGGTTTGGACCCATTGGACAAAGACGTGATCTGGCACAAGGTGTACAACCTTCTCCGAGATCATGGGCAAAGTGGAATGCCAATGCAGGCCTTGTCCGGGGTAGATATCGCCCTTTGGGACATCACGGGCAAAATCACTGGCCTCCCCCTCCACAAGCTTGTCGGCGGTGCGCATCGGACAAGTGTTCCGTGCTACGGCTACGGCATGATGCTGCGGGATGAACCGATTTCTGATCTGGCCAACCGTTTCGAAGATGAAGCTGCAAAGATCAAGGCAATGGGGTTTACCGCGACCAAAATGAAAACCGGCTTTGGTCCGAAGCCTGATGTAAAGCTGTGCGAGGCGGTGCGACGCGGAGTTGGTGACGACTTTCCTTTTATGGTCGATGCAAACCATGCCTATACGACTTCGGACGCATTTTTTGTCGGTCGTGCGTTGGAAGAACTGGACGCATATTGGTTCGAAGAACCCGTCGCGCCAGAAGACATTGACGGGTACCGCGAACTGCGCTCTTCGCTTAAAGTCAACATCTCGGGCGGAGAGGCGGTATTCAATCGCTGGGCCTGGCGCAATCTTCTTGAAAATCGCGGCATCGATATAGCGCAGCCAGAAGTATGCGCTTTGGGCGGTGTTTCAGAGTATCTCAGGGTACTGGCCCTATGCCACGCACATTTCACTCCGGTCGTAAATCACGTCTGGGGCAGCGCCATCGCCGTCGCAACTAATCTGCACCTACTGGCCGCCATGCCAGCGATTCCAGGCGGTTTGCATCCATGGGAGCCAATGCTGGAGTTCGACACAACGGACAACAAGTTTCGGGACGATCTGCTGACCCTTCCGCTGGAAATTCAAAATCAGGTCAAGGCCAACAACGGCCGTGTCATGATCCCGACTGGCCCCGGACTGGGTGTCGAGCCGGATCGAGACTTTATCGATCACTACAGGATCGAAGGATAGGGACGAGGGTTACGCGATGCACAAGAATTCAGGCGGACCAATTGAATGGCTCATACCGTTGGCCTTCGTCGCGACTGCCAGTTGGCTTGTTTGGCATCTTCCAGCATTCCTGTTGGATTGGCTGCCTTACACCTCAGAATCTCTCAAAAGTCAGGTAACGGAAATCTACCTCCGCAGCGACGTCACGCCCGAAATGTCTGGTGTGTTCGGGGGGTACATCGACGTCATCGACGTGGCCGCGCTAGTGCTTTTACCTGTTCTTGCAGTGATTGGCACAAAGACCGTGCGCCCGGCGACGATGGAGTTCGAAGGCTCGACGGTTATGGACCGCGTCGCCCTGTTCATAGGCCGAGTTACGATGATGATGATAGCAATCATGACTGTCGTGATGCTCTACGAAGTCTTCATGCGCTACATACTGGAAAAGCCGACCGAGTGGGCCAACGAAATGACACTCTGGTTCGCCAGCTTTGTGTTTTTGATGTCTGGCTACTACGCCATGCAGCAACGCAGTCACATTAGAATATTCCTGCTGTACGATGCAGTTCCACGTTGGCTTCAGCGCGTTTTTGATACGGTTTCGACAATACTGATCGTGCTGTTTGCCTTCTTCCTGGTCTACGGCAGCTACAAACAGGTGTTCGTCAACAAGCTCTATAAATGGGAGCTTTATGGCTCCGCCTTCAATCCTCCGATCCCGGCGACATTGCAGCCGATGGTGCTGATCGTGATTACGCTCGTCGCAATGCAAGCAATTTTGAACCTGATCTCGGATTGGAACAAAGAACCGGAAATCCACACGGATGAACCGGATGAGGATGAGATTGAAATGATCAAGCGGGCGGTGGGACAAGACTGATGGATATTGGAACAATCTCACTCATCCTGATGGTCGCCCTGATCGTGCTTCTGGCGATCGGTATGCCCTTGGGTCTGGCCTCGGCCTCGCTTGCGGTTCTGGTTCTCGTCCTGAAGTTCGAACCTACACTTCTTTTGAACCCATTTTCATTCGGCGACGGCATTCTGACCGGCCGGCCGGGAACAGGGCCACTCTACATCCTGGCGCAGAAGATATACGGGCTCTTAACGGACTACGTGCTCATATCCGTGCCATTGTTTATCTTCATGGCGTCGTTGCTAGAGCGGTCCGGGATCGCGCGCGACATGTATTCGTCGCTGAATGTCTGGCTGTCTAGAACACGTGGCGGCATCGCGATCGTGACCTCGATCATGGCAGTTATCATGGCGGCCATGTCCGGCATTATCGGCGGTGAGGTTGTCCTGCTGGGCCTTATCGCCCTGCCCCAGATGCTGCGACTTGGCTACGATCAGAATCTCGCCATCGGCGTGATATGCGCCTCGGGGTCGCTGGGTACCATGATCCCGCCCTCGATCGTTCTGATCATCTATGGGCTGATCACCGAAACCTCGATCAAGTCGCTGTTCACCGCGTCGTTCATTCCCGGCTTCATGCTGGCCTCGATGATCATCCTGTACATCATCATCCGCACGCGGCTGAATCCTCACCACGCGCCGCTGCCTGAACCGGACCCGAACGACCCTGAACCGGTTGAAAAACGCAAGCTGTTTGCGGCCTTCATGAGCATCGTCGTAGCCGGTTTTTCCACCGTTCTGTTTGTCCGCGCTGCGTTTTTCGAGCTTTCTGGCTCGAACGCCGCCAGCCAGGGCGAACCAGCGCGATTGGGGACAGCTGACTACCTGCCCTGGTTTGCCGGCATCACGATCGTCGCCCTTCTGCTGATCTTCTTCGTCTTTGGCAGGCAGCGCGCCAAAATCGGGTGGGAAATGGGCAAAGGCCTCGTCGCGCCGCTGGTCGTCATCGGCGTCGTGCTCGGCTCGATCTATGGCGGGATCACAGGCATCACCGAGGCAGCAGGCATGGGCGCCTTCGCCGTTCTGATCATCGCCATTCTGCGGGGCGAAGGATCATTCGAGCTGGTTTGGGACAGTTTGATGCGGACGCTGAAGTCCACCGGCACCATCATCTGGGTGACCATCGGGGCCGCCGCGCTGGCGGGTGCTTACACCATAGCCGGCGGGCCTCAATATGTGGCCGATCTGATCGTCGGGCAGGACCTGCCGACCATGCTGGTTATCCTGGTGATGATGCTGATCCTGCTGTTCATGGGCGCGTTCATGGATTGGGTCGGCATCGTCCTGTTGATCATTCCAGTCTTTCTGCCGATCGTCCTTCGCCTTCCCATTGAGGAAATCGGACTCATTGGCCAGTTGCAGCCGAGCCATGTCGCCATCTGGTTTGGCGTCGTATTCTGTATGAACATGCAGGTCAGCTTCCTGTCCCCCCCATTTGGCCCGGCCGCGTTCTACCTGAAGTCGGTGGCCCCTCCGCATATCAGCCTGACGGATATCTTCCGCGGCTTCCTCCCATTCATCGGGATCCAGTTGCTGGCGCTTTCCGTTCTTCTGATCTGGCCGGGCATCATCGCGCTGCTTTTGTGAGGTAACACCCATGCTGACACAAGATCAGATTGGCAAGTTCCAGACAGATGGATACCTCGTGGTCGAGGATGTAATTCCCGCCGATGTCCTGGATCGGGTACAAGCCGAATACTCGGATGTCCTGAACCGGCTCTATGATGGTTGGTACAAAAAGGGTCTGGTCAAGGAAGAGCCGTCCGGAATGACCTTCTGGGACAAACTTCTGTCCGCCTATCAGGCTGGTTGCGACTATTTCCAGCCGCTGGACATCTCGTTGCCCGGCGATCGGATCATGGCGGACACACCTTTCCATATTGGGCCCGCCGTGTTCGACTTGCTGACGGCCTACCCCATGCTGGACATCGTCGAGCAGTTGATCGGGCCAGAGTTGGTCAGCAATCCGATCCAGCACGTTCGGCTGAAGCCCCCTGCCCTCAAGCTGACAAAGGACGAGGTTCGCGCGCACATCACCGCAACGGACTGGCATCAGGACCGGGCGGTTGCGTTAGAGGACGCGGACCAGTCCGACATGGTCACGGTTTGGATTGCCGTCAACGATGCAACGGTCGAAAACGGCTGCCTGCAAGTGCTGCCAAAGACCCGGGATCAATCCATCCTGCCGCATTGTGCGCGGACGCAGACAGGTATTGCCGAGGGGTTCATTGACGAAGACCGCGCCCTGCCCCTGCCCGTCAAGGCGGGTGGGATCATCCTGTTTGACCCTTTGACGCCACATGCTTCGCTGGTCAATGAAACAGACAGGTTCCGCTGGTCGTTCGATATCCGCTTCAGCGCGGCAGGTCAGCCCACAGGCCGAGACCATTTCCCCAGCTTCATCGCAAGGTCCAGATCGTGCCCCGAAACCGAATTGCGGGATTGGCGTGTCTGCAAGGCCAACTGGGAGTCGGCGCGAGCACGGCTGTCCGGACAACCGCATATTGATCTTCACCGGTGGACATCAGACTCGCCCTTTTGCGCCTAGATTCGGCCGCTAAGAAAGCTGACTATGACTTTTGTACGTTTAGATCGAACGGATAGTGTGGTGGTTGCCACTCGACCCTTGGAGGCAGGCAGTGTTGTCGAGGATGTCACGACTAATGCGCGCATCCCTTCAGGTCACAAGGTCGCCATGCGGATGCTTGCGCTAGGCGAACCGGTCAGAAAATACGCCCAGATTATCGGCTATGCCACTCAACCGATCCAACCCGGCGATCATGTCCATACCCACAACGTCGAGTTCCGCAACACCAGCGTGAACTACGAGTTCGCGACGGATCTCAGGCCCACGAAACCCGCCACCTCGGTCGATACGTTCATGGGTTACCACAGGGACAACGGCCGGGTCGGCACCCGCAATTATGTCGCGGTCCTGACCACCGTGAATTGTTCGGCGACAGCGGCTCGCATGATCGCAAATCACTTTACGCTGGAAAAGCTGGCCGAGTATCCGAACGTCGATGGCGTGGTGGCCTTTGTCCACGGAACGGGCTGCGGAATGGCCGATTCCGGCGACGGTTTCGAAGCTCTCCAACGAGTCATGTGGGGGTTTGCGAAACACCCCAACCACGCTGCCGTTCTGATGGTCGGTCTGGGCTGCGAGATGAACCAGATCGACTGGCTGCTGGACGCGTATGGGCTAAAGCAGAGCCCCACGTTCCAGACGATGAACATCCAGAACGTCGCCGGATTGCGCCGGACCGTGGAAATGGGCATCAGCAAGATCAATCAGATGCTACCCCTTGCAAATAAGGCACAGCGCAGCGAAGCCCCAGCGTCCGAACTTATGGTTGCGCTGCAATGCGGTGGATCGGACGCTTGGTCTGGTGTGACCGCGAACCCGGCGCTCGGACACGCCTGCGACCTGTTGGTCGCCCAAGGCGGCACAGGTGTCCTTGCGGAAACGCCCGAGATCTACGGAGCAGAACACCTTCTGACCCGTCGCGCTCTCGATCGGGCAACTGGCGAAAAGCTGGTCGGACTGATCGATTGGTGGCAGGACTACACAGCCCGCAATCATGGCTCAATGGACAACAACCCAAGCCCCGGCAACAAACAAGGGGGTCTGTCGACCATCCTTGAGAAATCGCTGGGGGCGGCGGTAAAGGGCGGAACCAGCCCTTTGACCGGCGTGTTCAAATACGCCGAACCCATCACGCGCAAAGGCTTCACCTTTATGGACAGCCCCGGATATGACCCGGCCTCGGTAACCGGGCAGATCGCGGCCGGGTGCAACCTTGTGTGCTTCACCACGGGGCGTGGCTCTGCCTTTGGATCCAAACCGGCGCCCACGCTGAAAATCGCCACCAACTCTGAATTGGCGACTCGCATGCCCGAAGACATGGACGTGGATGCGGGAGACATTCTGACCAAAGGGGTCAGCGTCGAAGAAAAAGGACAGGAAATATACCGACGGCTGCTCCAAGTCGCCTCTGGCGCGCGAACCAAGTCCGAGGCCCAGGGGCTGGGTGACTACGAATTCGTTCCCTGGCAAATCGGAGCGATGATGTGAAACGGATCCTAGTAGCCGGCGGCGGATTGATCGGTATCCGCCACGTCCACGCCGTGATCGAGCATCCCGGCTGCATGTTGGTCGGGTTGGCCGATCCAGATGGCTCGATCCAGATCAATGCGCCACGTTTCGCCAGTATGGACGATGTGCAGGACCCGGTGGATGGCGTCATAATCGCAACGCCGACCCGCCTGCACACCGAAAACGGGATCCTGGCCGCGTCGCGCGGGTGGCACATGCTGATCGAAAAGCCGGTTGCCGCGTCGGTCAATGACGCCTTGCGCCTGAAGAGGATCGTCCGCCAGGCCGATGTCCGCAGCCTGGTGGGCCACCATCGGCGGTATCACAGCACCTTGCAGCACCTGAAGGAGGTGATCACACAAGGAACGATCGGACGGGTCATCAACGTCTCGTTGCTGTGGGCCATGCGCAAACCCAACAGCTATTTTGAACAGAACTGGCGGACTTCGGATGGCAGCCCGGTCATGATCAATCTAGTGCATGATATCGATGTACTGCGCTTTGTGATCGGAGAAATCTCGGATGTCGTAGCCCTGCCCGGCGCGTCGATCCGCGGATCGGATCGGATAGAAAGCGGCGCCGTCGCGATCGCCTTCGAAAACGGCTCGACAGGCACCATCAGCTTTGCCGACTCTGCGCCCAGCCCATGGGGGTTTGAGGCAGGAACCGGCGAAAACCCGAACATCGGCACGACCCGACAGGACATGATGTGGATCACTGGAACGAAGGGCGCTGTAAGTTTTCCTTCCATGACCCTGTGGCGTGGAAAGGATTGGGGCACTGCGGCCCAAAAAGACCAACTTCTGCGACCGAAACAAAAACGCGAGCCGCTGGAGGCCCAGTTGGATCATTTCCTTGACGTGATCGACGGCGCCTCACCGTTGATCGACGTCGAGGATGCGACCCGGACGCTCGAGGTCACATCACGGATAGAACAGGGGCTAAAAGCGCGGTCAGCTCGAGCGCGGGCGCCGACCTGAAGGAAATCCGGCCCCGGCGAAGAACCGGACCACCCAAAAACCTATGATTACACGCCGGGTAATATGTGCATCCGAACTTCAAAACCGCCCGCGCCAGACACAAGAATGAAAACCAGAGACATTTACGGAAAGGGAAACCAATGAGCAAACCATCAATCGGGTTTATCGGCCTGGGACTAATGGGTGGAGCCATGGTAAGCCGGCTGTTGGACCAGGGATAC
The DNA here is from genome assembly GCF_003443535.1 of Ruegeria sp. AD91A. Classification (GTDB taxonomy): domain Bacteria; phylum Pseudomonadota; class Alphaproteobacteria; order Rhodobacterales; family Rhodobacteraceae; genus Ruegeria. The sequence continues at coordinate 1,305,794 of NZ_CP031946.1, forward strand.
TCGGTCACGGTCTTGGGAAACCGCGACCGAACGCATCTGGACGACGCGATTGACCGGGGCGCCCGTGAGGCGCAAAACGCCCGAGATCTGGCACAAGCCAGCGACATCGTGATGCTGTGCATGGGAACCTCTGAACAGGTCGAGGGTCGTATGCGCGGTGCAGATGGCGTGATCGAGGGATTGAAGCCCGGGGCGATCGTCATCGACTTTGGCACCTCGCTTCCGGGCAGCACACGCGCCTTGGCCAAGGAGGTTGCCGCAGCCGGCGGAAGCTATCTTGATGCGCCTCTTGGCCGGACGCCCTCGCACGCGCTGGAAGGCAAGCTCAACATCATGACTTCCGGCGACAAGGCAGCCTTTGACAAGGCTGGGCCGACACTGAAGGACTTGGGCGAAAACGTCTTTTACCTTGGCCCTGTCGGATCGGGGCACACCATCAAGTTGATCAACAACTTCTTCGCAATGACCGTCGCGAACGCGATGGCCGAAGCCTTTGCAATGGCAGATATCACCGGCGTTGATCGCAGGCAGCTTTATGACGTGATGGCCGCAGGACCGCTGCATTCCGGAATGATGGATTTCGTCAAAGCCTACGGTGTCGAGAATGACCCGAACCAACTCGCCTTCGCCATCAAGAACGCGGCAAAAGACCTTGGGTATTATGACCGCATGGCGCGCGAGGCCGGTGTTACCAGCGTGATGTCGCAGGGCGCGCTTTCAGCGCTGAACGACGCGCGCGACCACGGTCAGGCGGATGACATGGTCAGCCAGATGGTTGACTACTACGTCAAGCGCTTCAACACCTGAACGATGGCCGTCACCGCCAACCCCACCGCGGACTTGCCGCGCCTGGGCATCGTGCTGATGCTGACAGCGTGGCTGTTCTTTTCACTGGTGGACCTTGGGGCCAAGTGGTTGGCGTTGGCCGGCGTGCCGGCATTTCAATTGGCGTTCATGCGTTACGCGGGACACTTCGTGATCTCGGTGGGTGTGATCGCCAAAGGCGGGATTGAGGCTGGCCGGTTCAAGACCGACCACCCATGGCAAGTCATCAGCCGGGCCTTGCTGCTGATCTCTGCGACCGTTTTCAACTTTTATGCCCTGCGGTTTCTACCTTTGACCGTCGTGTCAGCGATCATGTTCTCAAGCCCTGTCATCGTGTGTTTTCTGTCCGTTTTCGTGTTGAAAGAGAGCGTTGGCCCTTGGCGTTGGGCGGCCATCATCCTGGGCTTTCTGGGGGTTCTGGTTGTCGTCCGGCCGCTTGGCACGGCCTTTCATCCGACCATGTTGCTGATCGTCTACAACGCCACAGCGTTGGCCTTGTACTCGATGATGACGCGCAGGCTGTCCGGGGTTGTTGCCGTGGACACCATGCAGTTCTACCTCGGGCTTACCGGGACGGTGGTCCTACTGCCTTTCGCCATCTGGTTCTGGGTCCAGCCGGAAAACACCTGGAGCCTGATTGTTTTGATCGGTCTTGGCGTCTTTGGCTGGTGCGGGCATCAACTGCTGACGAACGCGCATCGTTTCGGAACGGCGAACCAGTTGATGCCATTCACCTATTCGTTCCTGATCTACGTTGCGATCTGGGGCTATCTGTTCTTTGACACGATACCGGACGCATTCACATTGGCAGGGGCCGCGCTGATCATGGTTGCAGGCCTCATAATCTGGAAAAGAGAAAAGAAATGACGCGAATTGCCTGTATCGGCGAAGCCATGATCGAATTGTCCATGCTGGAATCTGGCGCAAAGGTGGGCGTCGCTGGGGATACGCTGAACACCGCCATCTACATGCACCGCGCCGCTCCTGATTTGCAGGTGGAGTATGTAACATGTCTGGGCGACGACCCGTTCTCGGAGCGTATCGCGGGGTTCATCGCCAGTCATGGTATCGTGACATCCGGCATCCGCATCATTCCGAACGCCTCCCCGGGACTCTATGCGATCACGACATCTGCGAACGGTGAACGCAGCTTTACCTATTGGCGCAGCGAGGCAGCCGCCCGTCAGCTTTTTGGCGATCACGACTTCAGTCTGCTGAACGGCTACGACGTGCTGTACTTGTCAGGGATTTCCGTGGCCATTCTTCCGCACGAGGTGAGACTTGCGCTGCTGGACTGGCTCGAAGGCTCTTCCATCCGGTTAGTCTATGACAGCAACTTTCGTCCGCGTCTTTGGGACAGCATCGAGCACGCCCGGCAGATCAACCAACGGCTTTGGCAGCGTGCAGACATTGCCCTGCCGTCCATTGACGACGAGATGGCGCTGTTCGGGGAAAGCCCGGATCAGGTGGCGGCACGCTTTTCCGATCATCACGGCATCGGTGCGTTGAAACGCGGAGAGGATGGCCCCCTGTCGATCGGTCAGAACATTAAGCAGACCTATGAGCCTGCCAAAAACGTGCTGGATACCACAGCCGCGGGCGACAGTTTCAACGGTGGGTACCTCGCGGCCTTGCTGACCGGAAAATCGCAGGCCGAGGCCCTGATGGCCGGACACAATCTGGCATCCACTGTTGTTCAGGTCCGCGGCGCAATCATTCCTGGATAAGTGGCGCGAGATCCTCAGCGCCGACAAGGCGCAAAAGCGGCACTACCGGGTCTGGCTGTTTAACGGCCGAGGCGATTTCTGACGCGCAAGGATCGTTCAGCGCCCTGCCTTCGGCGGTCTCGGACATGCAATAGGAAATCCAGGCCTGCATCCCCGCGATCACCGCCTGAGAGCCGGTTATACGGAGTGTGGGAACAAACCGATACGGCAGCTTCTGACTGCCATCCATCGCGATTTGGTCCAGCCGGTGCGCCAGCTCGGGGTTTTCAAACCGGCGCAACAGGGACTCGGCATAGTCCGGGACCTGTGCTTGCAGTGCAGCGGGCAGCGTTGCGCCCGCATCTTTCATCAACTCGGAAACCAGCGGGCGCAAAACCGGGTCTCCAACCGCTTCGTGGACATAGGTCAAACCCCGCTCTAATCCGGCATAAGCCAACAGGGAATGCGCACCGTTCAACATGCGCAGCTTTCGCGTCTCGTGCGGAACCACGTCATCGACCAGTTGCACACCTGGCCAATCCGGATGCGGGCCGGCGAAACTACCTTCGATGACCCACTCCGAGAACGCCTCTGTCGGAACAGCCATAGGGTCGCCGCTGATTGCGCGAACGGCGTTCGTGGTGGCCGGGGTGATCCGGTCGACCATCGCGTTGGGAAAGCGAACAGCGTCCCAATTCACGTCCAGACCGGCTGCTTTCGCAAAATCGGCAACCGCTGTTTCAAGCGTTTTTCCGTTCTCCATACGATTGTCGCAGCTAAGCACCGTCACTGGCTTGCGCCGTTCCGCAAGGCCAAAGGCAAGAAACCCGATCAGCGTCGCAGGCCCTTGCCCCGCCAGATCGGCGGCAATCGCCGGGTCTTGAAGGTTCAGCTTGCCCGCGGCATCCAAATGATAACCTTTCTCGGTCACGGTCGCCGAGATGATCTCAGCATCCGCCATTACAGTGAAAACCGCTGCACGATCCTCGGGCGCGACCAGAACGTCCCGCAGAGTTTTGATGCGACGGACGCCCTGCCCCTGTACGCACAGATCGTATTCGAAGCCCTGTCGGGCCAATCCATCCCGAACCGAGGATGAACGCAGGCTGACGCCGACAACGTCCCATCCGCCCGCTTGATCGGTGTAATCCAGCAAATGCGCCCGCGCAAAGTTTCCGAGGCCGAAGTGAAGAATTGTACCCATTTAGCTTTGCAATCCGTAAGCCTGTTTCGCCAGATCGACCGCCAGCAACCGCGCGAGATGCTCGGCACTGTCCCGCCCGAAATAGCCGCGCGCAACCTGCTCGACCAGATGAAGCGCCACACCCCGTCGCCACAGGTCGTGACGTGCCGGTATGGACAAAAAGGCCCGCGTGTCGTCATTGAATCCAGCCAGATTGTAATATCCGGCCGTTTCAACGACCTGATCGAAATACCGCGCAATCCCGGCTGGGCTGTCATGGAACCACCAAGGCGGCCCGATCCGAAGGCACGGCCAATGTCCCGCCATAGGAGCCAGTTCACGAGCATAGGAGCCTTCGTCCAGTGTGAAAAGGATGACGCGCAGATCCGCCGTGTTTCCAACCCGGTTCAAAAGCGCCTCAAGGCCCGTAACCCAATCCATCGCGATTGGAATGTCAGCCCCCTTGTCCCGTCCGAATTCCCGCATCACCGCG